>NZ_DAINRG010000023.1:0-40488 GCF_036741995.1 Flavobacterium sp.
AATTATCTTCTTCTTTCTTTGATTTTTGCTTTTTTACCAGTAAGTTCTCTAAAGTAGTAGATACGAGCTCTTCTAACTTTACCTTTTTGGTTCACTTCTACTTTTTGTAACGCTGGCATGTTCACTGGGAAGATACGCTCTACACCAACAGCACCAGACATTTTACGAATGGTAAAAGTTTCGGTCATTCCAGAACCTTTTCTTTGGATAACAACTCCTTTGAAAAACTGTGTTCTTGTTTTTTCACCCTCTTTAATTTCGTAGTACACTGTGATAGTATCACCAGCTCCGAACTCAGGGAAATCTTTTCTTGTTGATAATTCGTTATTAACGAAATCTACTAAATTTGCCATTTTTAATGCTAATTATGGTTTAAATCAAAGCAACATTCACGGTTTTCGCCAGAGGTTGGTCTAATGTGGGGGCAAAGATAAGTAAAAAATCTAAAGTTGCAAGTGTATTTTTGAAAAAAGAAGAATGAATCAAGGTTCAAGAAATCAGATGGTTATGGATTTTATTTTCAGAAAAAAGACTTGTGTTTTGCTTCTTACCGCTGTTATTTAGTCCTCAAGTAAATCCGGGCGTCGGTTTTTAGTGTGTTCATACGCCATGTCTTCGCGCCATTTGTCAATTTTGGCAAAATGACCGCTGGTCAATACTTCGGGAACTTTCCATCCTTTGTAATCTGCCGGACGAGTATAGATTGGCCCGGATAATAAATTGTCCTGAAAACTGTCAGTCAGTGCCGAGGTCTCATCGCTCAACACTCCGGGAATTAATCGGATAATGGCATCGCAAAAAACAATCGCACCAATTTCGCCACCCGAAAGCACATAATCGCCAATCGAAATTTCTTTGGTAATAAAATGATCGCGAACGCGTTGGTCTACGCCTTTATAATGCCCACAAAGAATAATAATATTCTCAGCCATCGACATAGAATTGGCCATTTTTTGATTCAGCGTTTCCCCATCGGGTGTCATATAAATCACTTCGTCATAATGGCGTTGACTTTTCAAATGCGTAATGCAATCGTCTATGGGTTGTACCATCATGACCATTCCTGCGCCGCCGCCAAACTGATAATCATCCACGCTTTTTTGCTTGTTGGTCGTGTAATCTCTTAAGTTGTGAAAATGCACTTCAACCAATTTTTTTTCAATGGCGCGCTTCATAATCGAGGCTTCAAAAGGGCTTCGTAATAATTCAGGTAATATGGTAATGATGTCTATTCGCATGGCGCAAAGATAAGTTTTACTTTTTAGTTGCTAAAATGGAATACACCATTGGAATTTTATTGCCTAAATGTTTGATTCTAAATTTGTTTTTTTCAAATTCTTCCGTTTGATTAAAACAATTGTATGGCGAATAATCATATTCATCAAATGAATTGATTTCCAAGCCGTTTTTTATTAAAGCATTTAATAGTTCAGAAATCGGATGATTCCATGAAATGGTTTTGGTTGTCATCTCTGCTTCACGATCGGCATAAGTTCCCGCTTCTTCTTCAAAAATAGGTTCTATATTGAAATAATTGTAAAAAACCGAGCCGAAATCATTGTCAAACATCCAAACCACGGGATGGAAATCGGCCATGACAAATTTCCCGTCAAGCTTTAAGAAATGGGAAATAACATTGGCCCATTTGTCTAAATCGGGAAGCCAGCCAATAGTGCCATAACTGGTAAAAACAATATCAAATTTCTCCTCGCAATAGTTGGGCGTTTCATAAACATCACAACAGATAAAAGTGACATCCAAATGTAATTTTTCGGCAAATTCCCGGGCTCTTTCAATAGCTTTGTCTGACAAATCAACACCGGTAGCCTGAGCTCCCATTCGGGCAAACGAAATAGTGTCCTGCCCAAAATGACATTGCAAATGCAGTATTTTTTTATTAGAAACATCGCCCAATAATTGCAATTCAATATCATTCAAAGTCGATTTCCCTTTCAGAAAACCTTCCACATCATAAAACTCGGAAGCAATGTGAACGTCCGTTTTGTTATTCCAGGTTTGTTTGTTGATTTTGATGTAATCGGGTTGGTTTTCCATAGGTTTTAATTGTTAAACACCAAATTGTCTCAAATGATGATCAAGGTGCATGGTGTGCAATTGACTCCATTCGTCATAAGTCATCTCCCCAAAGAATGGATGGTTAGTGGTTTTGATGGCTTTTTGTCCCAAATCCGAAAAAAATTCAATTTTCTGAATCAGTTCGTTTTTGGTTTGGTCAAAATCGTACACACCGGTTCTGATAAAGGCTGGAGCCGTTGGACTGTTTTTTTTGAACTCTTTCGATTTTAGCATTTTACCTTTAATCATTTTTCCCAAAAGGCGCATTAGGAAATTGGCTTTCATTGGTGTTTTGCCAAAAGCAAAATCCATGGGTGCCTGACAATGCGATAGCATTTGGTCTACCGTCATTTTTCCCCATTGTCCCTTGCTTTCCGGTGAAAGTTTGTTGATTCTGGAAATAATAATTTCGTTGTCGGTTTTGTTGTAAATAGAGCTCATGTTTTCGTTTTTAATAGGTGTCCAAAATTACAATTTTAAATATTATCTTTGCATCACAAAATAAAAAATCAAACAATGGAAAACGGAATATACGCTAAATTCAACACGACTAAAGGTTCGATTTTAGTAAAACTAACACACGATTTAACTCCGGGAACAGTGGGGAATTTTGTTGGATTAGCCGAAGGGCAATTAGAGAATTCAGCCAAACCGATGGGGAAACCGTATTATGACGGATTAAAATTTCACAGAGTAATTCCTGATTTTATGATACAAGGCGGATGTCCTCAAGGTATCGGAACCGGTGGTCCTGGTTACAACTTTGACGATGAGTTTCATCCAACTTTAAAACATGATAAACCAGGCGTTTTGTCAATGGCAAACTCTGGTCCGGGAAGTAATGGTTCTCAATTTTTCATCACGCATGTACCAACAAATTGGTTAGACGGAAAGCACACGGTTTTTGGTCACGTAGTAGAAGGACAAGATGTTGTTGATGCTGTAGCTCAAGGCGATTTGATTGAAAGTTTAGAGATCGTAAGAGTAGGTGAGGAAGCTCAAAAATGGAATGCTATCGAAGCTTTCAGAACATTTGAAGGATCAAGACAAAAAAGAATAGAAGAAGCCAAAAAACAAGCCGAAGCTGCCATGGAAAAATTAGCGGCCGGTTTTGATAAAACAGCAAGCGGATTGCGTTACCAATTCATCCAAAGAGGCAGCGGAAAACAAGCCGAAAATGGGAAAACAGTTTCCGTTCACTACCAAGGTTCTTTAGAAAACGGAAAAGTATTTGACAGTTCTTATACCCGTAAAAAACCAATCGAATTTCCATTAGGAAAAGGTCATGTCATTGAAGGTTGGGACGAAGGTATTGCGCTGTTAAAAGTGGGCGACAAAGCACGTTTTGTCATTCCTTCTTATTTAGGATACGGGTCAAGTGGCGCGGGCGGTGTTATTCCACCAGATGCTACTTTGATTTTTGATGTAGAATTAATGGATGTTAAATAGTATTTATTTAAGATTTAGTTAAATTTAAAATCCCGATAGTTCGCTGTTGGGATTTTTTTTATAGATTTACTAAAACCAATAAAGCAAGACTTATGAAATATAAAGTAATGGCACTAGCCGTTTTAGCCGTACTCATTTATTCGTGTGCCTCCAAATCGAGTGTGCCGACAGCCGATGTTCCAACAAAACCTGCACCACCAAAAACAGTTGTGCTAACGGCTGATTTAGCGGAAGGAAAATCGCTTTACGAAAACAATTGTGCTAAATGTCATCGACTTTATGAGGCCAAAGAATTCTCAGCCGAAGAGTGGCAACCGATTGTCGCCCGTATGCAGAAGAAAGCGCATTTAGAGGATTTACAAGGACAGAAAATTTACAACTATCTTACGATGAAATAATCATGAAACACTCTGAAAAGAGTGTTTTTTGTTTTATACCGTAAAGCCATCAGGTAAAGTAACTCCCTTTTTTACCACAATTATGCCGTCTTTAATTGTATATAAATCGGTATTGGTGTCCTGGAGATGCTTGCCTCCGTTGAGTCGGACATCATTGCCGATTCTACAATTTTTATCTACTATAGTGTTGTTGATAAAGCAGCGTTCGCCAATGCCAATGTTGATGATGTCATGCATGTCGTTCAGTCTGATTTCTTCCAGATTCTGGTAATAATCATTTCCCATCAGATACGAATGAATGATGGTAGAACCAAAACCTATGCGGCTTCGAATGCCCACAACCGAATGCTCAATTGTCGCGCCATTAACGATGCAGCCTTCCGCCACTACTGATCTGTCAATAGTAGAAGCACCACTTATTTTAGAAGGAGGCAAAACTCTGGCCCGAGTGTAAATTTTACTCGAATTATCAAAAAGATTAAACTTCGGAATGTCATCGGTCAATCCTAAATTGGCTTCAAAAAACGAATCAATATTCCCGATATCGGTCCAATAGCCTTCATATTGATAGCTCAGTATTTTTTCTTTGCCAATGGCTTGCGGAATGATTTCTTTGCCAAAATCTTTGGTGTCCGGATTTTTCATCAAGTCCACCAGTAAGTCTTTGTTGAAAATGTAAATTCCCATCGAAGCCAAATAATGTTTGCCTTCCGCTTTCGATTCTTCGCTTACTTCTGAAGTCCATTGCGGCAATAAATCGACGCTTGGTTTTTCTATAAAACAAGAAATAAAATTTTCGGAATCGGTTTTCAGAATCCCAAATTCCGGAGCTTCTTTGGCTGTTACCGGCAAGGTGGCAATGGATATGGAGGCTCCACAATCGTGATGGGCTTTTATCATGGCGTTAAAATCCATTTGATACAATTGATCACCCGATAAAATCAAAGCATAATCAAACTCATGGTTCATAAAGTGGTGCATGCATTGTCGCACAGCATCAGCTGTTCCTTGAAACCAAGTGACGTTGTCCGGTGTTTGTTCCGCGGCCAAAATATCAACAAAAGCCGTACTGAAATGACTGAAATGATAGGTGTTTTTGATATGCTGGTTTAGCGAAGCCGAGTTGAATTGCGTCAACACAAACATTCTTTTAATATCCGAATTGATACAGTTAGAAATCGGAATATCCACCAAACGGTATTTTCCGGCAATGGGAACCGCGGGCTTGGAACGATTTTCGGTTAATGGAGCTAATCTTGAACCTTGTCCGCCGCCTAAAATAATGGCCAATGTGCTTTTATTTATCATATCTCAAAGTAATATTGGTGGTTGTAGCATCAAGCTTTTTCTTTTTCAAATCGGGCAATAACGGTTTGGTAATAGTGGTAAGTTGTTTTGGCTATGGATTCCCAACTGAATTTTTCTAAAACTCTTTTTCTTCCGGCTTTTCCCATTTGGTTGGCCAAATTTTCATCTTCCAATAAAAGATTTATTTTAGCAGCAAATGCTCTTTGAAAAGCTTCGGGATTTTTTGGATTGAAGTCCGTTCTGGAAACACTTTCCAACGGAATCAAATAACCGGTTTCTCCTTCCGTAATAATTTCAGGAATACCGCCAACAGCACTTCCCACAACGGGAGTTTCACACGACAGCGCTTCGAGATTAATGATGCCAAACGGTTCGTACAATGACGGACAGGCAAAAACCCGGGCATGGCTGTAAAGCACTTTGACTTTCTCTCTCGGAAGCATCTCCGAAATCAAAATGACACCCTCGCGATTGGCTTTTAAATCGGCTATAAGGGTTTCGGTTTCTGCTGCAATTTCAGGGGTATCCGGCGCACCGGCGCAAAGCACCACCTGACAGTTTTTATGGAAATATTTCGCAGCGGCGATCAATTGGGAAATTCCTTTTTGGCGCGTAATCCTACCCACAAAAAGCACAAACGGAATATCCGGATTGATGCCGTATTCTTTTAGTAATTCAGAGTCAAACGTTGGTTGGTAAAACTCAGGATCAATGCCGTTGTGAATCACGGTTACTTTTTCAGGAGCTACGTCATAGGCTTCTATGACATCGGTTTTCATTTGTTCGCTTACGGCAATGATTCCGTCTGCGGTATTGTAGGCATGTTGTTCAATCCAACGGGAAAGAAAATAACCATTGCCCAATTGTTCTACTTTCCAAGGGCGATGCGTTTCTAAACTATGGGTGGTCAAAATCAACGGAACCTGTAAAAGTTCGCGCGAAAAGATACCGGCTAAATGCGTGTACCAAGTGTGGCAATGTACAATGTCGGCTTGTAAAGTGTGTTGTGACATTTCCACATTCCGACTCAAATTGTGAAACATCTTAAGATGCGGATTGTGCTCGTCTTCCATTTGGTTTAAAGAAGATTGAATGCCCAATACGTTCATGGATGCTGTTGCTGCTTCCTGATTCCCAAAACAACGCACTTCTACTTTTCCCAATTTCGCCAATTCCTGACTGAGGAAATCGATATGCACACCGGCGCCGCCATAAATATTCGGTGGAAATTCATTGGTAAAAAGAGCTATTTTCATTTGGTAAACGGTACTTGATTTTTATACATTGCATTGAATTCTTAAATGTATAAAATTTATTCAACTTTTGAATGGCTAAAACGCTATTAAAGTTTAAACAACAGGTTATTATGGAGCACCAATCGGGAAATATATTGGAATGGCAGGATTTTGAAAAAGTAGCCATGCATGTGGGCACAATTATAGCAGTTACCGATTTTCCGGAAGCCAGAAAACCGGCGTATCAATTGGTGATTGATTTTGGCACCGAAATCGGAATTAAGAAATCATCAGCGCAAATCACAAAGCGGTATGCTAAGGAAGATTTAATAAGCAAGCAAATTATTGCGGTAGTCAATTTTCCGAAGAAACAAATCGGCACTTTTATGAGTGAATGCCTGGTGCTAGGTTCTGTGGGGAATGATAATGATATCGTTTTACTGACTTCAGATTTGAAAGTCGAGAACGGGTTGCGGATTGGTTAGTTGCTTTTTTTTCTCCTTACAGCCATATAAAGATTAAAACATGACAGTAAAATAAAAACTGCTGGCAGTATAAAAAAGTATTTCTTTTTATCGAAATTATCATTAGCCGCCATGTCTGTATAGGCAGTGTAAATTATATAACTCCAAAATGCTATACTGGCAATGTTGAAAGGAATGGCGTATTTGTTTAAAAAAGCAACAATTTTCTGCATGGTTTTATATATTTAAAAAGTCCGGAAACTCTCTAGCTCCGGACTTTTATTTTTTATTAAATATCGTCAAAATCAATATCGGTGAAACTTTTGTCAATTTTGGCTGGTTCGTCAGTTTCGGTTTCCGAAGAGAATTCTCTTTTGAAATCTTTCTGGTGTCTTTCCGAGATTACTTCTTCGCCTTTGTGGTTCAAAACATAAGCAGTCATTTCTTCTAATATATCAGTAAAAGCGGCGAAGTCTTCTTTGTATAAATAAATTTTGTGTTTTTTGAAGTGAAAAGAACCATCTTCTTCAGTGAACTTTTTACTTTCGGTAATGGTGATGTAGTAATCATCAGCTTTGGTAGCTCTCACATCGAAGAAATAAGTTCTTCTTCCGGCTCTTAAAACTTTAGAAAAAATCTCATCTTTTTCTAACATATCATTTTCTCTCATATTCTTTCAGTCGATTAATGGTGTTTCTGTACAGTTCAAAAATGGTAAAATTTTTGTTACGAAACAACATTTAATTTAATTCTTTTTCCGAAAGTTGTTTCAAATACAATTCGGCATAATAGCCCTCTTGGTTTACTAATTGATTATGAGAACCTTCTTGGATGATTTGACCTTCATCAAGGATAATAATTTTGTCTGCATTTTTGGCCGAGGAGACTCTGTGGCTAACGATAATGGTGGTTTTGTCTTTTGAAATTTCGAGTAAATTATTCAGAATTTGTTCTTCGGTTTCGGTATCAACGGCAGACAAACAATCGTCAAACAGCAAGATCTGCGGATTTTTGATAATGGCGCGCGCAATAGAAACCCGTTGCTTTTGCCCTCCCGAAAGCGTGATGCCTCTTTCGCCCAAAATGGTTTCGTATTGTTTGTTGAAATTCATGATGTTGTCATGCACGATGGCTTTTTTAGCAGCATTGGTTACTTCTTCATCCGTAGCATTTTCTTTTCCGAATTTGATGTTGTTTTTGATAGTATCCGAGAACAGAAAAGCGTCTTGTGGCACAATGCCAATGCTGTTTCGCAAATCGTATAAATTGACTTGGTCTATTTTCTTCCCGTCAATCGTGATGCTTCCTTCTTTGATGTCATACATGCGGGTAATCAGCGATAAAATGCTCGATTTTCCGGAGCCGGTTTTCCCTAAAATGGCAAGCGTTTCTCCTTTTTTTACTTTAAAAGAAATGTTTTGTAAGGCTGTAATTTCGGTATCGTCATAAGTGAAACTTACATTGTGGAATTCGATTTCTCCATGAATGTTAGTGTTTTCGGTTGTTTTGTTTTTGATTTCCGGTTCTATTTTCAGGAATTCATTAATTCTCTTTTGGGAAGCTTCCGCTTCTTGTACCAAAGATGAAACCCAGCCAATGGAAGCCACGGGCCAAGTCAGCATGTTGACATATAGTATAAATTCGGCTATGGTTCCAATGCTTTTTATCGTTCCATCGATATACATTATTCCACCGAAATAAATCACCACCAAGTTACTCACCCCAATCAAAGCAATCATCAGTGGTCCAAAAAGCGATTGTACTCGGGCCAGGCTCATGCTTTTGGTTTTGCTTTCTTTGGCCAAATCGACTAAATTGTTTTGGTATTGTTCTTCCAAAGCATAAGCTTTCACTACTCGAATTCCGGAAAATATTTCCTGGGTGAAACTCGAAACTTTCGATAGATATTGTTGGAAAATAGTGCTGCGTTTGTTGATTTCGGTACTTAGTTTGAAAATGATGTAGGATAATATCGGTAACGGCAGTATCGTATATAATGTCAGTCGCGGAGAAACATTATACATATAAATGATAACCACTGCAAAGCGAATAATGGTGTTGATGGTATACATTACGGCAGGCCCTACATACATGCGAACTTTGGCAACATCTTCACTAATTCGGTTCATCAAATCTCCGGTTCGGTTCCGTTTGTAGAAATTTTGGTCAAGCACTTCATAATGTTGGAAGACTTCATTTTTCAAATCAAATTCCACATGACGCGACATTACAATTAATGTTTGACGCATCAGAAACGTTAAAATGCCGGCAATCAGTGTGGTACCAATGATCCATAGAATGTTATGAATTAATTCAGTTTTAATGACTTCAGCGCTGATGTTGTTTTTGTGAAAATCTTCTATGGCTTTGAATGACTTGCTGATGAGCTTCGGAGTGAAAAGCGAGAAAATTTGGGCAACAATGGTGATGATAATACCTAATAAAAAACGGAATCTATATTTGATAAAATATTTGTTTAAATACTGAAGTTCTTTCATGGTAATCTGGCAGAATTGGGTTTTAAAATCTGATTTGTGTTAAATCGTTAAAAATAATTAAATTATTGTATTCTTGATTTAAATTGATTTTATTAACAAATTACTAATTATTCCTGATTTGGGTGAGTTTTATTGAATAAAGTTTTAATTTTGTCATGACTTTTTAAAAAAGTCTAAATTTAAATATTTATATAATGACTTCAGAAATCACTACCCCAAAAGAGTTGCAAAAGATGGATCCGGTTTTCGGTCAGCTTTCTTTTGACAATCACGAACAAATTGTTTTTTGTAACGACAAAGATACAGGTTTAAAAGCAATTATTGGTATTCATAATACGGTTATGGGACCGGCTCTTGGCGGGACAAGGATGTGGAAATACAACAACGAATGGGAAGCTTTGAATGATGTGTTGCGTCTGTCGCGTGGCATGACTTTCAAATCAGCTATTACTGGGTTGAATCTGGGTGGCGGAAAAGCCGTAATCATCGGAGATGCTAAAACGGATAAAACACCGGAAATGATTACACGTTTTGGGGAGTTTGTGAACTCGTTAAGCGGAAAATATATCACGGCTGAAGATGTTGGAACGACTACAGAAGACATGGACAGAATTCATGAAGTAACCAAACATGTTACGGGAATTTCTGTTGAAAAAGGAGGTTCAGGAAATCCTTCTCCGGTAACGGCTTATGGCGTTTACATGGGAATGAAAGCCGCAGCCAAATACCAGTTTGGTTCGGATAGTTTAGACGGAAAGAAAATCTTAGTGCAAGGAAATGGACACGTTGGGGAAACTTTGATTGATTATTTGACCAAAGAAGGCGCTATCGTTTACGTTTCGGATATTCACCAAGATAAAATGGAAAATATGGTGACCCGATATGGCGCTAAAATTTTCACAGGTGCTGATTTATATACAGCCGATGTAGACATCTATTCACCGTGTGCTTTAGGTGCGACGATTAATGATGACACCGTTTATAAAATTAAAGCTAAAGTAATTGCCGGTGCAGCCAATAACCAATTAGCGGTAGAAGCTGTTCACGGACAAATATTAAGAGAAAGAGGCATTACCTATGCTCCTGATTTCTTAATCAACGCCGGTGGAATCATCAATGTGTATGCGGAAATTGTGAAATACGAACCAGGTGAAGCTATCCGAAGAACCGAAAATATCTACAATACTACATTGGAAATTTTCAACTTTGCGGATATTAATAACTTGACTACACAGCAAGCGGCGATGCAAATTGCACAAAACCGAATTGACCAAAGAAAAAAAGAAAACGCTAATAAATAATAGCCGTTTTTAAAATATTACTATTTTTGCAAAGCGAAAGAACTTCTTTCGCTTTGTTAATTTTAAAAAGTTCTTACAGGTGTTAAACAGAAGACATATTCGAGTGAAAGTGATGCAATCCATCTATGCCATGCATCAAAAAAGTTCTGACGAATTAGAGAAAGAAGAAAAGTTTTTGATTCAAAGTATCGACAATATTCAGGATTTGTATTTAATCATGTTGTCTTCCCTGATTGAAATCAGAAAAAAAGAAGTTGTTTTTTTGGAAACCTCCAGTAAAAAGCACTTAGCCACACCGGAAGAAAAAAATCCCAACAAAAAATTTATCAATAATGCGGTCCTGCAACTTTTGGAGGAAAACAACTCGTTGAGCATTGCTTTAGAAAAAAGAAAAATCGATAACTGGTCTTTGAATGATGACTACATTTTGATTTTGCTTACCGAAATCAAAAAAAGCGCTTTGTACCAAAAATACATGAGTACCAAAAAAAGCACTTTCGAAGAAGACAAGCAGTTTGTGGTGGATATGTTTACCGAAGTTTTGGCGCCAAATGAAAAACTATACGAATATCTGGAAGACCATAAAATGACCTGGATAGACGATATTCCGTTAGTGAATACGCAAATTCAGAAACAGCTGAAGCAAATTTCGGAGAAGGATGATTTTAGAGTGGTTAAGCTTTACAAAGACGAAGAAGACAAAGAATTCGTGAGTTTGTTGTTCAGAAAAACAGTGCTTAACGAAATTGAATTGGCCAAAGAATACATCGACAAAACCCCTAATTGGGATGCCGACAGGATAGCCGAAATTGATACCATCATTTTGAAAATGGCCATCTGCGAATTTTTGAAATTCCCTTCTATTCCGGTTAAAGTGACGATTAATGAATATTTGGAGATTGCCAAAGAATATTCTACACCAAAGAGCAGCATCTTTATCAATGGCATCTTAGATAATTTGGTGAAAGAATTTGAAACCGAAAATAAAATTAAAAAGGTAGGCCGAGGTTTACTGTAAATAATTACGTTATGATTAAAAAAATAAGTTTGTTGTTTGTAGTCGCTACTTTAGCCTTGACAACATCGTGTAAAAAAGAAGCCTATACGGAAACGGAAATCACTTTTGATACTACAGAGCACGACTTTGGAACCATCACACAAGGGGATAAAGTGTCTTACGATTTCAAATTTAAAAACACAGGAACTTCCAATTTACTGATTACGGATGCTAAAGGTTCTTGCGGTTGTACGGTTCCCGAGTATCCAAAAGGCGATATCAAACCAGGAGAAGAAGGTGACATTAAAGTGTCGTTCAATTCCGCCGGGAAAATCGGAGAAACTTCGAAAACGGTTACTCTGATGTGTAACGTAAAAGGCGGAAGTAAAGTTTTAAATATTAAATCTAACATAGTTCCAAAAGGAACAAAATAAAAAGTATACTATGAATTCAATGTTTGTATTGCAAATGGTCGCTATTGCGGCAGTGTTCTATTTCTTTATCATGAGACCACAACAAAAGAAAGTAAAACAGGAAAAAGAATTTGAATCGGGTTTGAAAGTAGGCGATAAGATTATCACTAAAAGTGGTTTTCACGGTAAAATTGCTGAGCTTACTGAAACCACAGCCATAATCGAAACGATGTCAGGCAAATTAAAAATTGAACGTTCTGCAATTTCTCTTGAAATGACAGCCGCGTTGAACAAGAAAGCCTAATCTTCTTTAGTAAAATAAAAAAGTCCCGAGTTATCGGGACTTTTTGTTTATCTGTATTTGTCATTCAAACCTCGACTCTCCAAAATCATGGGTTTGATTTTTTCAAAACGAGTGGCTTTGGTTTTTTCCTGCTTGGCTGTTGCCATGTATTCCCAAAATTCCTTTTGTTTGTAGGGGCTGAACTGTTCAAAAGCGGCATTTAGTTGGGCATCCTTTTTCAATTCATTTTCAAAATAATCACACTTCATCGCTTCTTTCTTTTCAGGCTTAATGGAAAGACCTGCTTTTTCGTTGGCAATGGCTTCGTGAATATAATGTAAAATCTGTTTTTCGTTGATTTCTTTAGCCGAAGTAAAACGCCATTGTCGCAGCCCTCTTGTTACGCCTTCGTTAGCATTGACCAAAACATTCGCTTCGTCTTTCAGAAATACGCCGTTCCAGAACCAAATGGTGAAGAAGTTCTTAAAACCACCAATGCCCAACACATTTTTATTGTTGCTCAAGGTATACACTTCGCCGCCCCATTTGGTGGTTTCCACCAATTCGGTTTTTTGAATGATTTCGCGCAGCATTCGCAACTCGTCTTCCCATTGGTTGACTTTGTCCCAAGTGTGTTTAGTTTCGCTCTGTTCGGCCTTGCCTCGAGTTTCTTCCTTCATCTGCTGAAAGTTTATTTTTTCTTCTTGGCTTTTTCTTTTTTAGAAAAATCTGTAGTAGCGGTTAGCTCGGCAATTTTTACAATTACGTCTACAGCTTTTTGCATGCTTTCTACCGGAACGTATTCGTACTTTCCGTGGAAGTTGTGTCCACCGGCAAAAATGTTCGGACATGGTAAACCCATATAGGATAGACGACAACCGTCAGTACCACCGCGAATCGGTTTGATTAATGGTTTGATGCCTAAGGATTTCATAGCTTTTTCGGCTAAATCTACGATGAACATTACCGGTACTACTTTTTCTTTCATGTTGTAGTACTGGTCGGTGATTTTGGTAATGACGATATCTTCACCGAATTGCTTGGCAAATTTTTTATTGAATTTATCGGTGATTTTTTCGATTAAGGCTTTACGTTGTTTGAACAACTTCATGTCGTGATCCCGAATGATCAATTCCAGTTTGGTTTCCTCAATGCTTCCCTGCAATTGTGTTACGTGGAAGAATCCTTCGTAACCTTTGGTTTCCTGTGGTGTTTCACCTTTGGGTAATTCGTTGATGAAATCGTTGGCGATTAGCATCGAGTTGATCATTTTGCCTTTGGCATAGCCTGGATGTACTGATTTTCCTTTGAAAGTGATTTTCACTCCGGCCGCGTTGAAGTTTTCATATTCCAATTCGCCAATCTGGCTACCGTCCATAGTGTAAGCCCAGTCGGCACCGAATTTCTTCACATCAAATAAATCAGCACCACGGCCAATTTCTTCATCAGGCGTAAAGCACACTCTGATTTTTCCGTGTTTCACTTGCGGGTTTTGGATTAGGTATTCCATGGCAGTCATAATCTCGGTGATACCGGCTTTGTCATCGGCACCTAATAGGGTTAGACCATTAGTAGTAATTAAAGTTTGCCCTTTGTACAACAATAAATCCTTGAAATAATTTGGCGAAAGCACTATGTTTTGCTCTTTGTTCAAGATGATATCGCCACCGTCATAATTTTTAACGATTTGTGGTTTTACATCTTTTCCGGTGAAATCGGGAGTAGTGTCAAAGTGCGATACAAAGCCAATGGTGGGTACTTTATGGTCAACGTTTGACGGCAAGGTAGCCATCACATAGCCATGTTTGTCAATCGTCACTTCGGTCATGCCGATAGCTTTCAGTTCGTCAACCAGTTTATTAGCTAAATCGAATTGTTTTTTGGTGCTTGGGGTAGTAGTTGAGTTAGGGTCCGATTCGGTGTCAATAGTGACGTAACTGATGAAACGGTCAATGATATGTTGCATGTTTTTAATTTTTTTGGTAAAGATAAGAATTAGGAGTTATAAGTTATGAGTTATGAGTTTGCAATTATTCGAAAACCATCTGAAGGATACCGAAGCCTATTGGTAACACTTAGTAAAGCGTTCGAAACCTTCCGAAGTAGCTTTGCAGGAGTCTGAAGACAAAGAGTAACGTTCCGAAGCTTTTTTGCAGGAGTCCGAAGACCGTTCGTAAGAGTCCGAAGCCTCTTTGAAGGCTGCGAAGCCTTGAAAATGCTGAGAAGTTGGATTTTAGAGTGTTTCAGAGTATTCAAATAAAAAGGAGCCGATTGGCTCCTTTCTGTATTGCTATACACTCTCGGGTATGGTTAGGTTTAGTATTGAATATTGAAAGAGCCTTCGCTAATAGAAATGGTTCCAGCTCCGTTGGTCATGTCTCCGGAAAAAGTCCCGGTTATTTTTCTGTCCTCACCATTAGTAATGATATGGAAAGCAAAATTATCTGTTCTGTCATGTCCTGTATCTAAATCTGTTGCATAAATAAAGTCATCAATAGTATCTTCTAAATTTCCTTTTTTAACTGAAAATATCATCCAGTCAGCTGAGTTTTTGTTACTTGCATTAATCACTATCTGTGTATATTCATTAGCAGTTCCTTCTAAATACTTTTGTTCATTTACGATTATCTTATTTAGGGTTTTTTGAACTCCGTCAACCTTGAACGTTATGACTCCTTTACTGTTATTATCATCCTGATGTGAGCAGGAATTGATAGTAAAAGTCAAAGACACGAGAGCTATGAATAAAAATATTTTTTTCATAATTAATGGTTTTGATTGTTAATACAAACTTGGATATTGATCCGGTTTGGCCTCGTGCATAATGGCGTAGACTTTCTCGAAGATGTCTTCGGTTGAGGGTTTCGAGAAGTAATCTCCGTCTGTACCATAGGCCGGTCTGTGGGCTTTGGAAGCCAGTGTCTGCGGTTGGCTGTCTAAGTGTTGGTAGCCGTTTTGTTCGTCTATGATTTGTTGTAATAGGTAAGCGGAAGCCCCGCCCGGTACGTCTTCGTCAACGACTAATAAACGGTTGGTTTTGGCTATGCTTTTGGCACAGTCGTGGTTAATGTCAAACGGCAATAAGGTTTGTGCATCGATGATTTCGCAATCAATGCCCACTTCCTGTAATTCTTTGGCGGCCTGTTCTACGATTCTTAGCGTTGAGCCATAAGAAACAATTGTAATATCGGTTCCTTGTTTGATGGTTTCTACCACGCCAATTGGGGTTTTGAATTCGCCCAAATTGGTTGGCATTTTTTCTTTTAATCTATAACCGTTCAGACATTCAATTAGTAAAGCCGGTTCGTCAGTTTCCAATAATGTGTTGTAGAAACCGGCGGCTTTGGTCATGTTGCGCGGTACCAACACGTGAATCCCACGAATGGCATTGATAATCATGCCCATTGGGGAACCAGAATGCCAGATACCTTCCAATCTATGACCACGGGTGCGGATGATTAAAGGCGCTTTTTGACGGCCTTGGGTTCTGTATTGTAAGGTCGCTAAGTCATCGCTCATGATTTGGATGGCGTAGAGCAGATAATCCAAATATTGAATTTCGGCAATTGGTCGCAAACCACGCATCGCCAAGCCAATTCCTTGTCCAAGGATGGTAGCTTCACGAATACCGGCATCGGTTACCCGGAGTTCTCCGTATTTTTCCTGCATGCCTTCCAATCCCTGATTTACGTCGCCAATGTTACCACTGTCTTCGCCAAAGATTAAAGCCTCAGGATATTTGTTGAAAATCGCATCAAAGTTGTCGCGCAATACCAAACGGGCATCAACTTCCTCAGCCGAAGCGTCATAAGTAGGCGCTACTTCAGCGGACTGCAACACGTTCTTAGCCGATTGCGAGAACAGATGCGAACTGAACTTCGGTTGAATTTTATTTGTATAAGAAGTTATCCACGCAGCCAGTTGTTGCCTGCCGCTTTCATTTACCAATAATCGCAATACTTTACGAGCTGTGGTTAGAATTTCTTTGCGGATAGGTTCTTTGATAGCCGCTAAATCATTGGCGTGTTTTTCGATAAAAACTTTGTTAGCACTAGAGGCTGCAATCGAATTTAGTAACGAAACCAATTCGTTTTGCTCTTCCTTGGTGGGTGAAACGAAAGCAGTCCAAGCGGCTTTTTTGCCTTCTAAAACGTCTTTCTTAGCTTGCTCATCTATAGCATCCAACTCTTCGGCTGTGGCCAAATTGTTATCAAGTAACCAAGTACGCATTTGTGCCAAGCAATCAAAGGCTGCTTCCCAGGCCAAACGCTCGGCATTTTTGTAACGCTCGTGCGAACCCGAAGTAGAGTGTCCTTGTGGTTGTGTCAATTCGTTTACATGGATTAAGACCGGAACGTGTTCTTCCCGGGCAATGGCCGCTGCTTTTTGATAAGTTTCCACCAAAGCCGGATAATCCCAACCTTTTACGGTCATGATTTCATAGCCTTTATTGTCTTCGTCGCGTTGGAATCCTTTTAGGATTTCTGAAATGTTTTCTTTGGTGGTTTGGTAACGCGCGTGCACGGAAATTCCGTATTCATCATCCCAAACACTCATCACCATCGGTACTTGAAGCACTCCGGCCGCATTGATGGTTTCAAAAAATAAGCCTTCAGAAGTAGAGGCATTACCAATAGTTCCCCAAGCGACTTCGTTACCTTGGTTAGAAAAGTTGGTAAACTCTTCTAAACCCCGAACGTTTCTGTATATTTTGGAGGCCTGCGCCAATCCTAACAAACGAGGCATTTGCCCGGCGGTAGGAGAGATGTCAGCACTCGAGTTTTTTTGTTGGGTCAAGTTATTCCAGTTTCCGTTTTCGTCTAACGAATGCGTAGCGAAGTGTCCGCCCATCTGACGCCCGGCACTCATAGGGTCGTGTGCCAAATCGGTATGCCCGTATAAACCGGCAAAGAATTGTTGGATGGATAATTGCCCAATCGCCATCATGAACGTCTGGTCGCGGTAGTAGCCCGAACGGAAATCCCCGTTTTGAAACGCTTTCGCCAAGGCCAATTGTGGGACTTCTTTTCCGTCCCCGAAAATACCAAATTTGGCTTTTCCGGTCAGCACTTCTTTTCTTCCCAACAAGCTGCATTCTCTGCTGATTTTGGCAATCTTATAATCGTTAAGTACTTCTGCTTTGAAATCGTCGAAGGTAATTTCGGTCTTGGTTTGTGCTTCAGTCATAATGGAAATGGTTCTTGAAGTAACAAATTTAAATAAAAAGAAGTAACTTTTGCTATTCTGGGCAAAAAATATAATTTAAGTATCTGTAATTTTAAACCAAGATAAAGCAAGTTGATTGTAAAATATGCAACGATATTTAAATTTTGTAAAGAATTATGTAATTTTAAACGAAGTTAAGCTGCAGTTAAAACCATTTTCTGGTGAAAAGATTGATAAGGGTTTCCGGTCTGAAAGTTACGATAAAACGGATTTTTTCGCCATAATTTTTATCACCAATTTCCCAACCGTTATTGGAATACACTGGAAAGTACAACTCAAAATAATCGGTAACCAAATTCAAACGAATCCCACTGTCGTAAACAAATTGAGCGGAAGCTTCTTTGTTTTTGATGGCACCAATATCGCCATAAGCTTCAATCCAGTTCCAAATGCCATAGCTGGCATTAACGGTAGTCATCCATCGGTTGGCCGAACGGGTTTCCAATTTCGACTTGAAGAAACCATCCGCTATAATGGATTGCTGGCTGAACAAACCGGTTTTTTCGGAACGACCCAGGTATTCGCTTTCGAACAAATAATCGGTCGGGCGGTCTAAGCCAAAATCAAAATAATCACTATCGGTCTTGTTGTGTAAAAAGGTTCCGGCGAAAACGCGCAGGTTCAGCTGGCGGTTGTCGTCAAAGAGTTTGCGGTATTGTGCTTCGGCTGCCAGTTTGCTGAAATGGGTTGAATATTGGAAATCACCCAAGAAGTGAAAATGATGGGTCAGCTCGGTTTTGGTGTTTACGTATTTGGCATTAAACACCTGGTAATTCTGAGTGTCTTCCGAAGTGGTGTAGGCCGATTTTTGTTTATCCACCATAATTTCTTTGATGATAATGGAAGACTTTTGATTGTCGCGGTAATCATCCGGACGGAAATTCAGAAAGACCGTTGGCGCTACTTTGGTATAATAGGCATCGGGTGCATAGTGCAGGTAATGGCCGCTCAGCATGTATTTTACATTATATAATTTGCTGTCGCGATTGTACTGATTGACAAAAAATAGGGCTTTCCCAGAGATGTTTCGGGTTTTGGTTGAAACAGTCGGATTGACATCAAAGATGAACGGCTTGTCCAAAATAGTTTTGTTGTGAAAACGGAAACCCGGTAAAAAACCATCGTATAAATTGTATTCCAAGGTGGGCACATACAGAATCTGATTGTAATAAGGATCTTCCAAATCCTTCATGAAATTGAACTTAATCGGACGATTGTTCAGTCGGAAACCGCGCAGGGATTGCCAATTATTTCTCAAGTTGTATTCCGGCACTTCGTTTTTGTAATTGATAACGATTTTCTCGGCGTCGTTTCTTGGCACCGTAAAAACGCTGTCTTTCGGGAAAGTGTCAATCCATTTTCTGAAAACGATTTGCTTGTCTTTAATTCCATACACCGGAATCGGAACGTTGGTTTCGGTTTTGTTTTTCAGCGAAAAAGTGATGCTGTCTTTGGTTTTGGTCACCTTTTCAAATTTGAAATCGATAATGTCGCGTGAGGCAATGATTTTATCAAAAAACCAATCAATTTTCTTGGGAGAATTGGTCGTCAATATCGTTTCGAAATCTTTGCGGTTGGTTTGCTTTGTGGCATTCAATGCTAAAAACTCCCGAATGCTGTTGGGCACGATATCCTTTTCCAAATAACTATCGAGGTATTTCAAACTCAGGCCGGCTCTGTATTTGGACGCTATTTTCTCATTGAATTTAATCAAAGTATTTTTCGGATTGCTGAGTGGTTGATCTAGATTTTTACGCGCCATCAGCATGTAGAAATAGCTGTACTGCCCATTAAAACCAAGGCTTACTAGGTTATAGCCACGCACCAAGCGCAACTTAGCCACGCTGCCCATCATCTTGCTATCGGGATGGTATTCTTCGATGTATTTCATCATGATATACACTTGGATGCCGTCGTAAATCCAGTTGTCCTGTCTTGGGTCGAGTTGTAACGTGCTGTGCAAATAATTGTTCAGATAGGTTTTCAGAAATTTGATTTCGTATAAAAAATCATCCGAAAACGGACTGATAAAAGCCGGCAATTGATTCAACCCATAAAACGGATTCCGGTCATAGTCGGCTTGGGAAACCGTGATTTTCTGATTGGGGAATTTACCCAAATTATCGCCCACATAATTGACAATTTTATCAATAAGAATGGCTCTTTGAATGTCATTGATGCGTGTGTCTTTCAAATCGGTGACTACTTCTAAATCGCCGTTTTTGTATACAGTGAACTCTTTTTTGTTATCAATAAAGAGATTGAAATTCATTCGGTTTTTGCCCGAAAGCTGATAGCTGTTTTGGTTGTTTTTTTCTTCATTCTGAATGGTATTCAAATCAGAACTCAGCGCTAAGTTTTGCGGAATTGTAATGGTAATATCATAATCCGAAAGCCCGTTGGCGCAATCATCTAAGTTTAGATTGTCATACTTAATAAAGCCATGATTTTCATAGCGTGCCGGTAGCAGAAAGCAGTCTTTCAGATTCATTTTGCCGTTGTCGCCATAGCCGTATTTGGTAAATTTATCGCTCGGAATTTTGACAACATAAGTAAGCGAGAACGTTACTTTTTGATTGGGTAGTAATTTATCCTTTAGTCGAATCTGAATCACATCAGGATGGTTGGCATCGCGTTCCCAGGTGAGGAACGATTTGTTGGTATCAATGATAGTGATGTTGGAAGTTCGGCCTCTTTCTTTTTCTTTGGCTAAATGAAAACTGCGTTCAAATTCATCCGAAAAGCGCGCCGCTAAAGGCGTATTTTTATCGGCATACCCATTCACCCAATCGTTCAAAACGATATTGGTCAAGGTGTCTTTGGTTTGGTTGAAGAAAGTCAGTTCCTGAATAACGTTCAGGGTTTTGGTCTCTTCATTGACTTCCACCACCAAATTGGAATGGTGTTGCGCAAAAGAGATAAAGCCGAAGAGGAAAATTATGTAGGTTACTTTTTTCAAGGGTTGGATTTGGGTTTAAAAAAGGTGTTAAAGACCACTTTTGTAAATTCGATTGCACCGGCTTCATTCATATGTCCGCAAGTGGCAAAATATTTGTCATCGGTCACGGCATTTTCAAAGTTATGAATTTCAGGATACACTTCGCGGATATGATTGAAATAGTCTCGGTTTATCGTACTCATACACATAGGCGTTGTCATGGCAATCAGGTTGATGTTATTGGCTTTACAAATGGCTTTAATTTCTTCGTAAGCCACATTTCTTTTTGGATAATATTTGGACAAATCCGCCGGAATCATTTTCCCACCATGGGATTCCAATGGATGAAAACCGTCATTGTCTAAATTGTTGGTTCTCTTATGAACAAGTGAGAAGTACATTTCCCTAAATCCAACCCGGGCATCATAATGCATGTAGCGGTAAAACGGAATATACAGCAATTCGTTGTACTCCGGAATGTCTTTGTAATGGTCGCGGATGATTGGCGAGCGATGCAGATAGGGCATAAACAACGAGCGAATCGCTTCGGAATGGTCATTGGTATTGATATTCAAATCGACCTGAAGAATAAGATTTTTGATTTTGTAATGACGCTCCACCATTAGTTTCAGCATCAAAGCGGATTCGTCTAAACGCGAGCGGGTGATACCAAAGTTGAACGTTTTGTAGCCTTGGTCGTTGAAAATCTTTGGTACAAAATGATTGTTCACTCGGGAGGAACCCAAGAAAACCACGTCATAATTCTTGTCTTTGGAATTGTATAAATAATCGATTTTGGTTCTCGAATTCGATTGCAGGTAAACAGTCGTATACAGCACATCGAGCAATCCCATCGTGATGAGGAGTATCGCTACCGTTTTTAGTATGAAGAAAAGAAACTGTTTCATCAGAATTGGAAATAAATAAATTCTTTATAATCCGAAAACACGCCAAGCGCCAGTATGGCTGCCAAACACAAGCTCAGTTTTAACCAGCTGAATTTTCCTGAAATGGGTTCTATTTTAGTGCGGCTGTTCCATTCTACCAAAATGAATAGGGCTATCAAAGCGATTAATTCGTAATTGTATCGTTCGATGGGGAAATATTGTTCGGTAAACACGCGGTTTTCAAACAGTCTTTTGATGTATTGCACCGCATCGGTAATGGTTTTGGCTCTGAAAAATATCCAGGCAAAACAAGTAATTGCGAAGGTCATTACAATGTTGAAAATGATCCTGACTGACTCTAAATTGAAACCCAAAGTAAACTCCTCTAAGTTTCTTCGATTTCTATTTAACAACAACAGCGGTAGAAAATACAAGGCATTGATGAATCCCCAGGCGATGAACGTCCAACTGGCACCGTGCCAAAAACCACTGACCAAAAAGATGATGAAGGTGTTTCTCACTTTCAGCCATTTGGAGCCTTTGCTGCCGCCCAACGGAATGTATAAATAATCGCGGAACCAAGTCGTTAAGGAAATGTGCCATTTGCGCCAAAATTCGGCTATATCTCTGGAGAAATAAGGGTAATTGAAGTTCTTCAGTAAATCAATGCCAAAGAGTTTGGAAGTTCCCAAAGCGATATCGGAATAACCCGAGAAATCTCCGTAAATCTGGAAAGCAAAGTAAACTGCCCCCAAAAGTAACGACAACGAATTCATCGAAGTATAATGATCAAAAACGGCATTGGCATAAGTGGCGCACGAATCGGCAATAACCACTTTTTTGACCAAGCCCCAAACGATTTGGTACATGCCTTCTTTGGCTTTTTCAAAATTGAATTTGCGTCTTCTTTTTAATTGCGGCAAAAGATGCGTAGCCCGTTCAATAGGGCCGGCTACGAGCAAAGGGAAGTAGCTCACAAACAACGAATAATCGACAAAGTTTTTCTCGGATTTGATGCGTCCGTAATAAATGTCAATGATATAGGACAAGCCGTGAAAAGTATAAAACGAAATCCCGACCGGCAGAATCACTTGCAACAAAATCGGACTCGAATTCAAACCAAAGGAATGCAACAAATCAGCAAAAGAAGCAGCGAAAAAGTTATAGTATTTAAAAATTCCCAGAAAGCCAACATTGACCGAAATGCAGAGCCAGAGCCAAAATTTTCGGTAGGAGGTGCTTTGACTGTTTTCAATTTTCATGGCACAACTGTAATCCAACAGCGTGGAGAAAACCAACAGAAACAAAAATCGCCAATCCCAACAAGAGTAGAAGTAATAGCTGGCCAGGATTAAAATGTAATTCTGATTGATTTTCGATTTATGCCCAACAAACCAATACAGTATAAAAACTATAGGCAGGAAAGCGGCAAAATGAAACGAATTGAAAAACATAGCGTCAGCAAAGCGGTATATGAAAAAGCCTGAACCTAAGTCCAGGCTTTTAGTGTTTTACTAATTAAAAGTTCGGGCTGAGGTTGTATTTTTTATAGAAATTATCCAACGCTTCCAACACCTCGTCTTCGGTATCTACAATTTTAATCAGGTTCATGTCATCCGGATTGGCATTGTGTTCTTTGTCAATCATCACGGTTTTTATCCAATCGATAAGTCCTGACCAAAATTCGGTTCCTACCAAGATAATCGGGAATTTGCCAATTTTTTTGGTTTGGATTAAAGTAACCGCTTCGAACAATTCGTCCAAAGTTCCGAAACCACCCGGCATTACCACAAATCCTTGGGAATATTTGACAAACATTACTTTGCGCACAAAGAAGTAGTCAAAATTCAGGTTTTTATCTTTGTCGATATACGGATTGTAATGTTGCTCAAACGGCAATTCAATATTCAGTCCTACCGAAGTTCCTTCGCCATTATGGGCGCCTTTGTTTCCGGCTTCCATGATTCCGGGACCACCACCTGTGATGACTCCGTAACCGGCCTTACTGATTTTATAGGCGATTTTTTCGGCCAATAAATAATATTTGGTATCCGGTTTAGTTCGGGCTGAGCCAAAAATTGAAACACACGGACCAATTCGGGCCATGCTTTCGTAACCGTTTACAAACTCGGACATGATTTTAAAAATCGCCCAGGAATCGTTGGTTCTTATCTCGTTCCAGGTTTTTTGTTTTAGTTTTTCCTGGATTTTATCGTCTTCATTTAGAAATTCTTCTCTCATCATTTTATATCTTTTTATTCTATTTTTTTATTGTTAAAGCAAACGCGCTAAAGTAATTCTTTTTTCAAAAACTGCGCGGTATAGCTTTTTTTATTTTTCACCAACTCTTCGGGAGTGCCTTTGGCCACGACTTCGCCACCGCCTTTTCCGCCTTCGGGACCAATGTCAATGATGTAATCGGCCAGTTTAATCACGTCCATATTGTGCTCGATAATCAAAATGGAATTGCCTTTGTCAACCAATTTATTAATCACATCCATTAGCACGCGAATGTCTTCAAAATGCAATCCGGTGGTAGGTTCGTCCATAATGTAGAACGTATTTCCGGTGTCTTTTTTGGATAATTCGGTAGCCAGTTTGATACGTTGTGCTTCTCCGCCCGATAGCGTGGTGCTTTGTTGTCCCAAAGTGATGTAACCCAATCCAACATCCTGAATCGTTTTGACTTTTCGGTAGATTTTTGGAATGTTTTCAAAAAACGGTACGGCTTCATCCACGGTCATGTTCAACACATCCGAAATGGATTTGCCTTTGTATCTAATTTCCAAAGTTTCTCTATTGAAACGCTTTCCCTGACAGGTTTCGCATTCCACATACACATCCGGAAGGAAACTCATTTCAATGGTTCTTACACCGGAACCTTCACAGGTTTCGCATCTTCCACCAGAAACATTAAAACTGAAACGACCAGCTTTGTACCCGCGAATCATCGCTTCCGGAGTCTGCGTATACAAACTTCTGATTTCCGAAAACACATCAGTATACGTCGCCGGATTCGAACGTGGTGTTCTGCCAATCGGACTTTGGTCAATATCAATGACTTTGTCGATGTGCTCCAATCCTTCAATTTTCTTGTAAGGTTGTGGCTTTTTAACGCCGTTGAAATAATACTCGTTTAGTATCGGATATAACGTTTCGTTTATCAATGTCGATTTCCCGCTACCCGAAACTCCGGTTACGCAAATCAGTTTTCCTAATGGCAATTCGATAGAAACATTTTTCAAATTATTTCCTGTGGCTCCGGTTAGTTTTAGGAATTTACCATTGCCTTCGCGGCGTTTTTTCGGCACTTCTATTTTCATTTCACCATTTAAGTACATGGCCGTCATGGTGTGTTCTTTATGCAATTCGGCCGGTGTGCCTTTGCTAATGATTTCGCCACCAAATTTTCCAGCTTTGGGACCAATGTCAATCACATAATCGGCGCGTTCTATCATGTCTTTGTCGTGCTCGACCACTAAAACAGAGTTGCCAATATCTCTCAATTGTTCCAAAGAATGTATCAGTTTTTCGTTGTCTCTTTGATGCAAACCGATACTCGGTTCATCCAAAATATACAGCACGCCAACCAATTGCGAACCAATTTGGGTTGCCAGTCGGATGCGCTGTGCTTCCCCGCCCGAAAGCGATTTAGAACTTCTGTTAATCGATAAATAATTCAAGCCCACATTCACCAAAAAGCGCAAACGGTCTTTGATTTCCTTAACGATTTCAGAGGCAATGATGGTTTGTTTTTCAGAAAGATGTTTGCTTAAATCATCAAACCAAGCAGACAAATCCGAAATATCCATTGTCGATAAATCGAAGATATTTTTCTCGTGAATGCGGAAATACATCGCTTCTTTTTTCAAACGCGAACCATGGCATTCCGGACATTCAACTTCATCCATGAATTCCTTGGCCCAACGCTTAATGGAAGTAGAGCCGCTTTCATCAAATTGGTTTTTAATGAAATGCGAAATGCCTTCATATTCAATTTTATATTCTTTGGTAATGCCTAAAGTTTTGGATTCGACCGAGAATTTTTCCTTACCGCCGTGCAAAATAATCTGCATCGCTTCTTCGGAAATTTTTTCGATTGGGTCGGTCAATGTGAAACCAAATTTCTCGCCGATGATTTCCAACTGCTTGAAAATCCAAGATGATTTATATTCGCCTAAAGGCGCAAAGCCACCATTTTTGATGGATAACTTTGGATTCGGAATTATTTTTTTCAGATTGATTTCGTGCACAGTTCCTAAGCCTTTACATTCTTCGCAAGCTCCTTTCGGAGAGTTGAATGAAAACAAATTCGGCTCCGGATTTTGATACGAAATTCCGGAAGTCGGACACATTAAGTTTCTGCTGAAATAGCGCACTTCATTGGTGTCTTGGTCTAAAATCATCAATACATTTTCGCCGTGATACATGGCCGTTTTGATGCTTTCGGCTAAGCGTTTTTCATTCTCTTCATTTTGCTCAATCACCATCCGGTCAATGACAATTTCGATATCGTGCGTTTTGTAGCGGTCGAGTTTCATGCCGGGAAGCAAGTCTTGCACTTCACCGTTTACGCGTACTTTCAGGAAGCCTTGTTTGGTAATTTGCTGGAACAATTCGGCATAATGTCCTTTACGGGCTCTGATTATCGGAGCCAAAATATTGATGCGTTTGCCGGTGAAATTCTGAATTATCAATTCCTTGATTTGATCATCCGAATAGGAAACCATTTTTTCGCCGGTTACATAACTATAGGCTTCGCCACCACGAGCATACAGCAAACGCAGGAAATCATAAATCTCGGTAATGGTTCCCACAGTAGAACGCGGACTTTTGCTGGTCGTTTTTTGCTCAATGGCAATTACCGGAGAAAGTCCGTCAATTTTATCTACATCGGGACGCTCCAGTCCGCCAAGGAATTGACGCGCATAAGCTGAGAATGTTTCGATGTAGCGGCGTTGTCCTTCGGCATAAATGGTATCGAAAGCCAAAGACGATTTTCCCGAACCCGAAAGACCGGTAATCACAACCAGTTTTTCGCGCGGAATGGTAATGTCAATATTCTTCAGATTGTGCACCCGGGCGCCGAGTACTTCAATAGTATTTTCTGTATCTAGCATAGCATTTTTGGCAAAACGCAAAGGTAGTGTTTTACAGGGAAATTTTAAACGCTGAGTTAGGAAGTTATTACTAAAAAAGATTACTCAATAATCATCTCTTTCAGTCGCTGGCGATAGCTTTCGAGTACGTCAATTTTGGATAGGAACCCAAAGTATTTTCCTTTGTGAATGACCGGCAAAATAGTAGTTTTGGATGTTTCGAACAACTTTATTATTTTCTCAGGCTTGTCTTCAAACAGGATTAACTCTTTGGGCTGGCTGATGATTTCGCTCATGGTCATAAATTTCACATGATTCGGATTGAAAACAAAAGCTTTGACATCATCAAAATCAATAAGACCCATCAGTACTTTGTGTTCGTCAATGATCGGAATTATTTTTTGGTCGGTGGTAGCAAAAATAGTTACCGCTTCACCAGGAGAATCCTGCAGCGTTAGCGTTCTGTAATTTTGCTGTACCAAATTATAAAAATCAATGCTTTGCAGGATGTTTTTGTCTTTGTCGCTGGTAAATACATCGCCTTTGTCGGCCAGGCTTTTCACATCCATCGAATGTTTTTCAAATTGTTTGGAAACCGCAAAACTCACCGAAGACACAATCATCAAAGGCACCATCAAATCGTAACCACCAGTAATCTCGCCGATAAGGAAAATCGCTGTCAATGGCGCATGAAACAAACCGCTCAAAATTCCGGCCATGCCCACGATGGTGAAATTGGCAATTGGCAAATGATGGGTAAAGTTTAACAGATTCACTGTTTTGGCTACAAAAAAACCAAGATAGGAACCCACAAAAAGCGAAGGGGCAAAGTTCCCTCCGTTACCGCCGCTGCCCAACGTTAAACCAGTCGCGAATGCTTTTAACAACATCGTTACCCCCACAAATAACAGCAAAACCCATTCGCTGCTTTTGAATTTTTCGAGCATGGTATTGTCTAATAAAATACTGGGATTTTTGGATGCTAAGGTTTTGATACTCTCGTAACCTTCCCCGAAAAGTGTGGGGAAAAAGAAAATCAAAACGGCCAAAATGAGTGCGCCAAATAACGCTCTGCGATAGCCTTTGTTTTTAAAAGTTCCAAAAAACTTCTCGACTTTTTGAAAATTTCGGGCATGA
The DNA here is from genome assembly GCF_036741995.1 of Flavobacterium sp. Classification (GTDB taxonomy): domain Bacteria; phylum Bacteroidota; class Bacteroidia; order Flavobacteriales; family Flavobacteriaceae; genus Flavobacterium. The sequence goes on from NZ_DAINRG010000023.1 coordinate 27,710, forward strand.
TAAATAGAAGCCAAACCGGCTAAAACGCCGAGCAAAATATAGAAAGGCACATTGTGGTAATCAAATTTCAGTGTTTGTTCAAAATTCAGAATCACGTCGTGGCTTAACGTTACTGTTGAAATCAAAGCACCAGTCGCGGCCGAAATGATAATCGGAATAAAGGCCGAAATGGAAATATCGGTCAGTACCACTTCAATGGCAAACAAAACGCCGGCGATGGGAGCGTTGAACGCGGCACCAATTCCGGCCGCTACGCCACAAGCCAACAATAAGATTCTGTCTTTTTGGGACAAATGGTATTTCTGCGCAAAGTTGGAACCAAAAGCAGCACCGGTAATCACAATCGGGCTTTCCAATCCGGCGGAACCTCCTAATCCTACCGTTAAGGAACTGGTTACGATTTGGGCATACATTTGTTTTTTGGGAAGGATACCGCCTTTTTTGGCTACGGCATAAAGGACTTTGGAACTTCCTTTTTCGATGTGATTGTCGAGAAAATTGCGAACCACAAAAACGGTCAGCAAAATTCCGGCCACAGGCAATAAACTGTTGATATAAGGCAACTTCAAAAAACCATTGATGTCATTGGCCCAAAGGAAAATGTTGTGCGCAAAACTCTTTAGAATAATTACGGCAAACGAACAAGTAATGGCCACAGCCACACTGGCAAAATAGATAAAATTTCTTTCGCTTAATTTGTCTTTCAGCAGGAAAACCAAATTCTCGGCTCTTCTGAAAACACTTCTAAAAACAATTTTAAAATTGGAAGCTTTGTTCGACGGCATTTATTCAAACTTTTGAAATGCTAAAATACTTTTTAAAAAACGGATTTCATAAAAATAAGCAGTTAAATTTAATAGCCGGCGGCTTTGTCATCGCCCCGAAAATCAGCACCGCCTTCCAGTTTCCCGTCGGGCAATACCAAAATGGCATCTACTTTTCCAATTACAGGAGCTGCTTTTTCATTGATTTTATACCCTTTAGCGGTTAGTTTTTCCAATAAGGTTTTATCAAATCGGGTAGGCTCTACCTGAATTTCATCGGGCAGCCATTGGTTGTGAAACCTCGGAGCATTAACGGCTTCCTGCACGCTCATGTTGAATTCGGTTACATTCAAAATCGTTTGCAGCACCGAAGTGATAATCATGGAACCACCGGGCGAACCAAGCAACAGGAATAACTTTCCGTTTTTCTCTACTATCGTTGGCGTCATCGAACTTAGCATTCTTTTTTGTGGCGCAATGCTGTTGGCTTCGGCACCGACCAAACCATAATAATTGGGAACACCAGGTTTCGATGAAAAATCATCCATTTCGTTGTTTAAAAAGAAACCCAATTCGTCACAATACAACTTAGAACCATAAGCACCATTCAGTGTTGTGGTTACCGAAACGGCATTGCCATCCGCATCTACAATAGAATAGTGAGTAGTTTCATTGCTTTCGTAAACGGAAACCTCGCCATGACTGACTTCAGCAGAAGAGGTGGCTTTGTCAAAGGAGAAAGTGCCCATTCTGTTTTTGAGATAGTTTTCGTTTAGCAATGTTTTTTGTGGAATTTTGACAAAATCAGGATCGCCAAGGAAATAATTCCGGTCGGCATAAGCTCTGCGTTCCGCTTCCGTTAGCAGCTGCATGTATTTTTCAGAGTTGTGTCCAAAGGAAGTCATCGGATACGGTTCAATCATTTTCATGATTTGTGCCAAAGTAATCCCGCCACTCGAAGGTGGTGCCATCGAAATCACATTCAGCTCTTTGTAGTGAAAAGCAATCGGCTTGCGCCAAACGACTTTATAATTCGCCATGTCTTTCATCGAAATAATACCTCCTTTTTGCTGAATAAAGGAAACCAGTTTCTTGGCAGTATTGCCTTGGTAGAATTCCTTGCTGCCGTTCTTTAGAATTTGTTCCAAAGTGTGGGCCATCGCCAAATACTTAATGGTGTCACCCACTTTAAACGTTTTGTGGTATAGTGTTTTATCGCCACTGATTTTGACAATAATCGCCCGATATTCGTCTAGTTTTGCCTTTTCTTTTTCGGTAACGACTATGCCTCTTTTGGCTAAGTCTATGGAAGGTTGGAACAAGTCTTTCAAAGGTAATTTGCCCAATTTTTTATGTACTTCAAAAATTCCGGCCACGGCTCCGGGAATGCCGACAGACAGAGCACCATCGGTACTCAGATTGGGAATCACATTGCCGTCTTTGTCCTGATACATGTTTTTGGAAGCTTTCGCCGGTGCTTTTTCGCGAAAATCTAACGAACCCACTTCGCCATTCGCTTTGCGATAGACCATAAATCCGCCACCGGAAATGTTTCCGGCATACGGATAAGCGACAGCCAACGCTAGTTGGGTAGCCACCATGGCATCAAAAGCATTGCCTCCTTTTTTCATAATAGCGACACCAATTTGCGAAGCTTCTTCGCGCGCCGAAACGACCATGGCTTTGTTGGCAATCAGTCCTTTTTGTTGGGAGTATAGTGAGTTGGCAATCAGTAAAAAAAGCAAGAATCCTTTTTTCATAAAGCAGCTAATTTTTCTTTACAGTGTTGGCGTAATGCCTCAAAAAACAACGTGAATTCGTTTTCAAATTCGGTATAAAATTCTTTTAATTCTACGATGGATTCGTGCATGGCGACCCGGTTTTTGGTGCGGTGATCCATTTGGAACATAATCATTTCCAAACCTTCTATCGTGGCATAACTCACCAGCCAGTTTCGGCCAATCATATAAGGCAGCATTCCTTTGACTCTTTCGGTTAATGACTCCTGATTGTTTGTCAGAAGCGTATAAAAATTTTCCGCATAGTCTTCGAGTTTTTCATCGGAATAGGTTTTCCAGTTTTTGGCCAAAAAATGATCGTAGAATATATCCATAATCACACCGGAGTAATGTCCGTATTTCTCGTGCAGTCGGTGTTTGCTTTGGCGGTAAACGGGATGCGTGTCAGTAAAACTGTCAATGGAGCGATGGAGTAGGATTCCTTTTCGAATTTCGTCAGGATAGTTTTCATAACTGTGTCCCCGAATACTATCCGCCATAAAGTTCCCGATTTTTACCAAATCGTTATCGCCGGAAAGATAGATGTGCGCTAAGAAGTTCATGTTTGTTTTTTAGGCGCTGAGGTTCTAAGATGCTGAGAAACTAAGAATTGCTCTGTGTTGCTTTCGTAAATATAGAAAAAGTTTATCTTTTTTCATGGTGTTTATAAAAACTTAGCGTCATAGCGCCTTAGTACCTCAGTAACTTTTTATATTTGTCAAACAAAATTAAAGACAATGACACTTATAAAATCAATATCAGGAATCCGTGGCACTATAGGCGGCAAAGTGGGCGATAATTTAACGCCGGTGGATGCTGTGAAATTTGCTTCGGCTTATGGAACCTTCCTGAAAAATAATATCAAAAAAGAAAAGTTAACGGTTGTGATTGGCCGCGACGCCCGTATTTCGGGGCCGATGATTCACAATTTGGTGGTGAACACTTTAATCGGTTTAGGAATCGATGTGATTGATTTAGGATTGTCTACTACGCCAACAGTGGAAGTGGCGGTGCCGATGGAAAAAGCCGATGGTGGTATTATTCTAACCGCTTCACACAATCCGAAACAATGGAATGCGTTGAAGTTGTTGAATGCCAAAGGCGAATTTTTGAGCGGTGCTGATGGTGCCAAAATTTTAGAAATTGCCGAAGCCGAAGCTTTTGATTTTTCGGATGTGGACAGTTTGGGCGAAATCACTATGAACGATGCCTACATGGATATTCACATTGATGAGGTTTTGGAACTGCCATTGGTGGATGCCGAAGCTGTAGCCAAAAGAAAATTCAAAGTAGTGGTGGATGGTGTAAATTCTTCGGGTGGCATTATCATTCCGAAACTATTGGAGCAAATGGGCGTGGAGTGTGTCAAATTATACTGCGAACCGAATGGTCATTTTCCGCACAATCCGGAACCGCTGAAGGAACACTTGGGTGACATCTGTAAATTAGTGGTAGAAGAAAAAGCCGATTTCGGCATTGTGGTTGATCCTGATGTGGATCGTTTGGCTTTCATTTCCAATGATGGCGAAATGTTTGGCGAAGAATATACCTTAGTAGCCTGTGCCGATTATGTGTTGAGCAAAACTCCCGGAAATACCGTTTCCAATATGTCTTCTTCCCGTGCTTTGCGCGATATTACCAACAAGTACAATGGCAGTTACCAAGCCAGCGCTGTAGGAGAAGTGAATGTGGTGGAATTGATGAAAGCGACAAATGCTATTATTGGTGGCGAAGGCAATGGCGGCATCATTTATCCGGAGTTGCATTATGGTCGCGATAGTTTGGTAGGCGTGGCTTTGTTCTTAACGCATTTGGCTAGTTTAGATATGACTGTGGCGGAATTAAGAGCTTCTTATCCTCAGTATTATATGAGTAAAAACAAAATAGAGCTGACGCCTCAGATTGATGTAGATGCCATTTTGGTAGCGATGACAGAAAAGTACAAGAATGAAAATATCGCTACGATTGACGGAGTGAAAATAGATTTTCCAACAGAATGGGTGCATTTGCGCAAATCGAATACGGAACCGATTATCCGTATTTATACGGAAGCACCAACCCAAGTGGAAGCAGATAAACTGGCTTTAAGAATTATAGAGGAAATAAAGACTGTGGCTGGAATTTAAATCGCGACAGATTATAAAGAAAAACCCTTTCCAATTGGAGAGGGTTTTCTTTTTTTGAGTAAGATTGATTTAGCTTTCTTTATTGATATAAATCCAACCTGTTTTTGTCGGTTCATTTTCAAATTCTATGGAATAGTAATAAGTACCGTCCGGTAGAATGTCTCCTTTATCGGTTTGTCCATGCCATTCGTCTAAATAGTTGGCTTTAGAATACACTTTAACGCCATATCTGTTGAATATGGACAGGTGTTTTACGTTTAATAATTTCAAATTAAAGGAATCGTTTAGCGCATCATCATTAGGAGAAATTCCCTTTTGAATACCACAAAAAACAGACTTTACCGTTATGGTTTTAGTTTTACTGCAGCCATTAGTATTGGTAACCGTTACAGTAAAATCGATAGGCAATTGTTCTGTAGTTGAAGTAGAATTTAAGTAAGAGGTAACATTAAATATAGAATTAGTGTCAATAACAACATTATTGATTTTCCAGCTAAAAGTGACATTGTCAAGCATAAAACTTGCAGCAACAGGTTGCACATCCAACGTGAAATTATTGTTTAAACAATATTGATTAACTGTAAAATCAAAATCATCATAAACAGTTATTCCCATGGAAGCCGTTGTAGCACATTCTCCTGTATTAGGCGTAAACAAATACGCAGTGGTTTGTGTGTTATTTATGGCAGGGCTCCAAACTCCGCTAATACCATTGTTAGATAGCGTTGGCAAACTGGTTATCGATTCTCCATAACAAATAGTATCTACCGGTGTAAATGTTGGTGTAATGATGGGATTAAGAACTGTCGTTACCGGTGTTGATGGACTAAAACAATTATTCACACTATCGAAAAACGCGGCATAATAGGTTATTCCCGAAGGCAGAGAAGCTATTTGTGTTGCTGTCAACTGTGTTGCCGCTGATGGAACTGCAGTTGTAAACCAGGCCAAAGAAACCCCAGTAGGAACCGGTGTGTTGCTGGCTGTAATAGTAGTTAAATTAATAGTATTTACTCCGCAAAGACTGGTCAGACTTGTAGTCGATAATGTTGGTGCAGCTATACCGGCGTTGCAGGTATTTGGGATGACTGAGTTGGAGCATAAAGCAATTAAAGAACCATTAACGCCTCCAGGGCCACTAATAGTTATTGAAGTAAAAGCGTTTGCTGTAGTTATTGTAAAAACACCACCGCCGCCTTCAATTCCAGATCCCGCACCACTATATATTGTATTTCCCACTATAGTCGAGAAACATGAACCAATGGTAGTTATTGATGGAACACCAGCATTGGTGTTAAAGATAAATGTTTCATCAATGCTCATTCCGGTTCCGGTTAGTACAAATACCAGATTGTTGACAGGTTGATTAAAATTCAAAGTGTAAACATAACTACCTTGTTGTCCCAAATAAACGGAATTCGCGGGCGTACTATAAGCATTGTTACAAGTACCAAATGGGCTAGGATAACTTCCAACATCACCTGAACTTGTCGCCGTAACTCCAACACCATTGATAGTGGCAGGAGGAACAACCGATGTAGAACAGATATTATCTGTTATGCTAAATGTTGTTTTTGAATAAGAATAATTTTCGGGCGCATAGGGTGGATTGGTTTGAGAGAGTATTTTGCCGGAAAAAAAACACAATAAAAAAATAAGTAAAAGTTTTAGTTTCATTTTTTTCTTTCAAAAATAAGAAAATTTTTGTAAAAAAAATAAATCCATAAATAAATAAAACCCCGAACTTTCATTCAGGGTTTTTACTTTATTATTTCTCATTCTCATCAAAGTTGACCATCCAGTGTATGCCAAACTTATCTTTGAACATGCCAAAGTAGGCTCCCCAAAAAGTTTTGTCCATTGGCATAAATACAGTACCACCAGCCGAAAGGCCATTGAAGATTCGGTCGGCTTCAGCTCTGCTTTCGGCATTGATAGAAACATGAAAGTTACCACCTATAACCACATCGCCACTTTGTTGGTTACTGTCGCCACCCATCAAAACAGTGTTGCCAATTGGTAGCGATACGTGCATGATTCTATCGGCATCTTTTTCCGAAACCGATTCGCAGCCTTCCATTGGGGGCATTTCTTTGTATTTTCCCATATAAGGAAACTCACCGCCAAAAACCGATTGATAAAACAGAAATGCTTCTTCGCAGTTTCCGTTGAAAATTAAATAAGGATTAACCTGTGCCATTTTTTATTGTTTAAATTGTTTAACGTTTACTTTTTTTAATGTTTGGGCATTTTGCTGAAATCCATATACAATACATTCCAGCGGTGACCTTCTAAATCGCAAAACCCACAGCCATACATCCAGCCTTGGTTTTCACCCGGAGCTGCAAATACATTGCCGCCGGCTGCCCTTACTTTTTGTGCTAAACGATCAACTTCTTCCCGGCTTTCGGCATCAATAGAAATCAAAAATTCGGCAGATTGGCTAGTATCTGTAATCGTGTGTTGGATAAAGTTTTGAAACATAGTTTCGGCAAATAACATTACTACAAAATTGCTTTCGCCTACCAACATACAGGCTGAATCGGGTGTTGTTCTTTCTTCCAAAAAGGTGAATCCTATGGCGGTGTAAAATTCTTTTGCTTTTAAGGCATCTTTCACCGGGAGATTAAGCCATACTTGTTTTGTCATGATTCTGTTTTTATTGTTCTGAGTATTTCTTGAAATTATCCAAGATGTTTTGCCAGCCTTGGCGTTGCATTTCTTCTGGGTTTACAGTTTCAGCATCAAAACTTTCAGTAATAGTTACGCCATTTGGTGTTGCTTCAAAAGTAATACTCACTTTTCGACCATCAATAATATTGTATTCTATTACCGAATGTTCCTTTACAGCAGTATAAGTCCCTTCAAAATCGAAACTCATTTTTCCATCACGAGAAGCCATCGTGAAATTAAATTTGCCGCCTGCTTTTAAATCGTTACTGGCTTTCGGCGTATGCCAATCCTCGGAAGCATTGTTCCATTGGGTGATGTGTTCGGGTTGTGTCCAAAGGTTCCATACTTTTTCTATAGGCGCTTTGACAATAGTTTTTACGGTTATCATTTTTGTATTATTACATTAGTATTTCACATTGAAATCCATTGGAATTCAATAGTTCTATAATCATTTCTGATGGAATACTAGTACCTTCCACCCGTAGTATTTTATCGCAATCTTCCAAGTCAAAATGGATGCTAAAGTTAGCAAACTTATCGGATAAAATAGCGGTCAGCGAGGCTACTTGTTTTACTTTTTGAACATTGGTTTTAAATACTTCAATCATATTTGTTTAGTCTCTTTTTCCTTTGAAATAAGCTACAATAGCCATGGCGTGACCATGACCCAAATCAAAATCTTCCTTTAACCAGGAAACAATTTCCCCGGCTTTGGTTTCTTTTTTAAGAATTCCTTTTTCCATAAATCCTTTAGCTTCAGCTAATTGTTGAAAGTCTTCCGGAGTTTTTCCTGTTTTGGCTTGAATGTTATCTATATAGGCTTGAAATGACATGATGAATTTATTGTTTTGGTGAATTTAGTTTGTGATAATAGGTATAAGAGACTGCCAATAGTCCCAAGAAAATCAAAGGAAATATAGCAAAAAAGTTAAAGCCTTCCACGCAGGCATAACTGATGCTGGCAAACAGGAAATCAAACCCAAATCCGGCATACGCCCATTCTTTTACATTTTTAGGAGCTTTTGGAATCACTAAAATTAGCACGCCCAAAATTTTGAACACTACCAAGGCATTGCCAAAGTACTCAGGATAACCCAAATGACGAATGCCTTCTTTAGCCATTTCTGTTTGCGAAGTAAGTGCCGGCATCAACCCTTCAAAAAGAAAGATAATGATGGTGGCCGTCCAAAAAATGATTTTGTCTTTTTTCATAAGTATAGTTTTTATGGTTTAGTGTAACAAAAATAAATTAGAAATTTGTGCCGAGGATAAGCAAAAAAGTAAAAGTTAGGGTCATTTAGGACAAAATCAGTATTTTTGATATAAATAGTTGAGGTATGAAACGTATAGGATTAGTATTGCCGTATGATTACAAATTATTGAGTGTAGCCGCGTTGTTGGATGTGCTGGAAACCGCCAATAAACTAGTGGTGCAAAAAGGAGAAGCCGCCGCTTTTGCTATTCAGATTTATCAATTGCCACAGCAACTTCAAGAAGGCAATACCCAGTTTCATGACTATGCAATTCAATCCACGGCAACGGTAAAGGGAGTTCTGGATATGATACTGATTCCGGCTTTTACGACTACTGATATGCAGCTTACAATTGTCAAAAACTCACCTTTTATTCCCTGGTTGCAACAACAATATCGCAGTGGGGCGGAAGTGGCTAGTTTTTGTTCGGGCGCTTTTTTGTTTGGGGCTTCGGGTTTGTTAAACGGCAAAAGTGCCACCACACATATTGATGCTTGTTCGGCATTTGCCCGCATTTTTCCCGAGGTGAAATTGAAACCCAATGAAACCGTAACGGCTGATGAGAGAACCTTTACCAGTGGCGGCTCCACTTCATTGTTTCATTTGATTATCTTATTGGTTCAAAAATATTGTGGACACGAAATCGCCATTCAGGTTGCGAAACTATTTGCTATTGATTTGGATAGATACCAACAGAGTTATTTTGGCACGTTTAGACCCAATTATGCACATAACGATGCGTTGGTTTCAATGGTGCAGGAAAAGATTGAAAAGCAATTCCATCAAATAGAAAATCTGGAAGCGGTTTTAAGTGATGTGCCATCTAGCCGCCGCAATTTAGTGCGCCGATTCAAACTCGCCACCGGGATTCCGCCAATTGAATATTTGCAAAACATCCGAATAGAAACCGCCAAAAAACATTTGGAACAATCCCAGCTTTCGGTTTCGGAAATCATTGATAAATCGGGTTACACGGATCCGAAATCGTTTCGAAAAATATTCCAAAAAGTAGTCGGAATGAAACCATTGGAATACCGTGAAAAATTCAAAGTGAGATAAAAGACTTTGCTCATTTAATCCCCTGTTTTAAAAAATAAATTTACTCTGGCGGTTTGTATAAACCATCAGAGTTTCCTTTGTGTGTTCGATTGGAAATACCAATACTGTTTCTGTCACTGCCAAATAGTAGTATAAGGTATTATATATAGGAGTCAAAAATCAAGCTAAAAAAAATTAAAAACTGTCCTTGTTTTTTAGTTTGCCCTCCGCACTTTTTGGTATTAGTAAGACGAAAGTGGTTAAAAAAAACTTTTTTTATCCTCAAAAATTGTAGCATAAAGCATTGTATAAAAAATATTTATGAGACCATAATCGACGAAAGGCATATAAATACAGATGAAAAAGTAGAATAAAAACTACAAAAAAAATTACGACGAGTTTTATGGTTAGTTGCCGATATTATTTTTTTCGAGTTTAGAAGTCGTTATAGTTTTGCAGGCCATGTTCACGAGTAATTTTTTGAACATGGAAAAATAATTAAAGCCAAGTAAATTTTTTAATTCTAATGATTATTATGAAAGCAAAATTCCTTTTTTACTTTTTTATTGCTTTGTTTTTAGGTTTTATGCCATCAGTGGCATTGGGACAATCGTGTCCAAATAACCTTTTGACATTGGTTTCGGGCTCAACAGTCTCTCCGAATTACTACGGAGGGTTTGAAATTGTGCCAACGTCTAACAACTTTGGAAGCAACGCCGGCACCGATTTGGTGATGATTTCCAGTGGAAACACGAGTTCAGGACAAGGTGTAATTGCCACCAATGGGAACGCTATTTCCGGAGGAGCCAATATTGCTCCTAATTCGGGCAGCTATTTATTGATAGCCCACCCTAAAAGCAATAATGACAGACTGTGGTACAAAACGGTTAGTGTTGTTCCTAACAATACGTACCAATTTTGTTTTTACATAGCCAATATTAAAGCGAATCCGGCAAGTTTGCCAATTCAAATTTACATGAATGGTACGTTGGTTACTACAGCAACCATTACAACTTCTCAGAGCAATCCGACTTACACTCAAGTTTGCGGATCGTATCAGGTTCCGGTCGGAGTTACTTCGATGGAAATTTCGATTAAAGATCCAAATGCAGGAACAGATGGTGCAGCTGGGAAAAGTCACTTTTTGGCTTTAGATGATTTATGCTTCAGACAAATCACGGTTTTCTCTTTGGGAGATCAGGTTTGGTATGATTATAACAACGACGGAATTAAACAAGCGAACGAACCGGGAATTGCCGGCGCAACTTTAAAATTATACGACAGTGCCGGAGTGTATACCGGTATTTCAACTACAACAGATGCCAATGGTAATTATTTGTTTACCAACTTGGCGGCAGGAACATATAGCGTTGGTCTAGTATTAGCACCAGGTTACCAAAATACAAATTCATCAGGAACGAGTATCGCTACCGATAATAACAATGACGGTAATGCAGTAACAGCAACCGAAATCAGAACAGCTCAGTTCGTACTTTCTTCCAACTCAGTTAATATCGACTTTGGTTTGAAAGGAACTGGTTCAGTAGGAGATTTTGTTTGGAACGATACCAATGCTAACGGTGTTCAGGATTTTGGAGAAGCGGGCATAGCCAATATAACAGTGAACTTATATACTTCAGGAGGTGCTTTAGTGGCAACGACTACTACAGATGCTAATGGAGCCTATTTATTTTCAAACGTAGCTCCTGGTAGCTACTATGTGAATTTTGTAAACGGTGCCGGGTATTCTTATTCCCCAACCGGTGCAGGAACTGCAGCTACGGATAGTAATGCCAATGCCTCTGGAAATTCGGCTGTATTTACTTTAGCAGCAAACGAAAACAATACAACTATCGATGCCGGTTTGTACCAATTAGCAAGCCTTGGAGACAATGTTTGGGTGGATGCCAATGCGAATGGTATTTTTGAAGGTGGTGAAGTTGGTTTAGCCAATGTAACCGTAACATTATACAATGCGTCGAATGTTGCTATTGCCACTACAACAACTGCATTTGGTGGAAGCTATTCTTTCACAGGATTGATCCCGGGAACTTATACAGTAACATTTACTTCTCCGGCAGGATATACATTCTCTCCTCAGGGAGCAGGAACAACCGCTACGGATAGTAACCCAAATGCCAGTGGAGTAACAGGTTCCATTACATTAATCTCAGGACAAAATGATCCTACTATCGATGCTGGTGTATTCCAATATGCTAGTGTTGGGGATTTTGTTTGGAATGATTTAAATGCCAATGGAATACAAGATGCCGGAGAACCGGGAATTAATAATGTAACCGTAAATCTTTACACATCAGGTGGAACTTTAGTAGCTACAACTACTGCCAATGCGAGTGGTATCTATACTTTCTCCAATGTGGTACCGGGTAGTTACTATGTGAATTTTGCAACGCCTTCAGGTTATTTGCAATCTCCTACAGGAGCTGGTACTACCGCTACTGATAGTGATGCCAATGCATCTGGAAACTCAGCTACTTTTACATTAGTTTCCGGACAAAGCAATCCTACTATCGATGCCGGTTTATTCCAACAAGCCAGTCTTGGTGATTTTGTTTGGAATGACACGAACAATAATGGAGTACAAGATGCAGGAGAACCTGGGATTGCCGGTGTGACCGTAACGTTATACAACGCATCCAATGTTGTCATTGCAACGACTACCACAAATGCTACCGGGAATTATTTATTTTCTAATTTAAATCCGGGTACTTATTCAGTAGGATTCACTTCTTTACCATGCTTTAAGTTTTCACCGCAAGGGGGAGGAACTGCAGCCACTGACAGCAATGCCAATACTAGTGGAATGACAGCTGCCGTTACTTTAGCTTCGGGTCAAAATAATTTGACTATTGACGCTGGTTTGGTAAATACAAATCTGATTTTAACCGCCACTCCGACACAAATCAATTGTTTTGGTGGTACAGGCTCAGTAGCCTTAAGCACCACAGGTGGCACGGCTCCATATACTTATGCAGTGAACAACCCGGCTACGGCAGGACTTACAGCAGGAACATACACGTATTCAGTAACGGATGCAAAAGGATGTTCAGCCCAGGCTGAGGCAACCATTAATGCAGCACCATCACAAGTGGTACTGAGCGCTACTCCAACACAAATCAATTGTTT
>NZ_DAINRG010000024.1:0-19246 GCF_036741995.1 Flavobacterium sp.
GGCTGTGCTGCGATTGATGAATAACAAAGGCGTTCTCATTGGCGGCAATATTGGCAAAAACAAACTCACTGAAAACGAAAAGGCTACTTCCGATTATCTGATTTGTTTTGATACTTTATTTGATTATGTGGATTATTTTGTAGTGAATGTAAGTTCGCCCAACACACCAAATCTCAGAGCTTTACAGGATAAAGAACCCTTAACTGCTTTGTTGCAAACGCTTCAAAATCAAAATTTGGCCAAGCCCAAACAAAAACCCATCCTGTTAAAAATTGCTCCCGATTTGACAGAGGAACAGCTTTTAGACATAATCGCTATTGTAAACGAAACCAAAATTGCGGGTGTTATTGCGACCAACACAACAATTTCCCGGAACAATTTGCAATCGGAAAACAAGACAGAAACTGGTGGTCTTTCGGGAAAACCATTAACCAAACGCTCCACTGAAGTGATTCGCTTTCTTTCCGAGAAAAGCAACAAAGCCTTCCCTATAATTGGTGTGGGCGGCATTCATTCGGCGGATGATGCTATAGAAAAATTAGAAGCAGGCGCGAGTTTAATTCAATTGTATACTGGATTTATTTATGAAGGACCACAATTGGTTAAAGAAATCAATAAAAAAATCCTTGAAAATTCTTTGTAACTTAGCCCCTTTACAAGACAAAACTTTGAGCCAAAAAATCAAAATCATCGAATGTCCGCGCGATGCCATGCAAGGCATCAAAACGTTTATTCCCACCGAAAAAAAAGTGCAATACATCCAATCACTCTTACGGGTTGGGTTTGACACGATTGATTTTGGAAGTTTTGTTTCGCCCAAAGCGATTCCGCAAATGCAAGATACCGCCGAAGTTTTGGCACAACTGGATTTGTCACAAACCAAAAGCAAACTGCTGGCCATCATTGCCAATACACAAGGCGCTCAAATCGCTTCCATTCATAAAGAGATTCAGTACTTAGGCTTTCCATTTTCAATATCTGAAAACTTTCAAATGCGGAATACGCACAAAACCATAGCCGAAAGTTTAGTAACATTGCAAGAGATTTTAGACATCGCAGCCGCTTCCGATAAAGAAGTCGTTGCCTATCTTTCGATGGGTTTTGGAAATCCGTATGGAGATCCCTGGAATGTTGAAATCGTAGGCGAATGGACGGAACGATTAGCCAATATGGGTGTAAAAATCCTTTCGCTTTCCGATACCGTCGGCAGTTCGACTCCGGATGTGATTACCTATTTGTTTTCCAATTTGATTCCAAAATATCCCAACATTGAATTTGGCGCCCATTTACACACCACTCCGGATAAATGGCACGAAAAAGTAGATGCTGCATACAAAGCAGGCTGTGTAAGGTTTGACGGCGCTATACAAGGATTTGGCGGCTGCCCGATGGCCAAAGATGATCTGACCGGTAATATGCCGACAGAGAAGCTTCTCTCCTATTTCACAGAGCAGAAAACCAATACTAACACCAGCCCAATGAGTTTTGAAAGTGCTTATAATGAAGCCACTAAAATTTTCAGCCAGTATCATTAAAATAATTCCGGTTACGTTAAAAACTTCGTAAATCGTACTTCGCACTTGCAACTTTTACCGTATATTTGCACGCAATTTAACTACAACTACAAATTGCAATGAACACACACAACACTAAAATCATCGGTGAAGGATTAACCTACGATGACGTTCTTTTGGTTCCCAATTTTTCTAATGTACTTCCACGAGAAGTCAGTATTCAATCTAAATTTTCAAAAAACATTACGCTCAATGTTCCGGTGGTTTCCGCTGCTATGGATACCGTTACCGAAAGCGCTATGGCTATAGCTATGGCACAGGAAGGTGGTATTGGCGTGCTGCACAAAAACATGACGATTGAGCAACAGGCTGCCAAAGTTCGCAAGGTAAAACGTGCCGAAAGCGGTATGATTATTGACCCAGTGACGTTGCCATTAACCGCTACCGTGATTGATGCCAAAGCGGCTATGAAAGAATTTGGTATCGGCGGCATTCCCATTGTAGATGAACACAAAACCCTAAAAGGCATTGTAACCAATCGTGATTTGCGTTTCGAAAAAGACAATTCCCGTCCGATTGTAGAAGTGATGACCAGTCAAAATTTGGTTACTGTTGCCGAAGGCACTTCCTTAGAACAAGCCGAAGTCGTTTTACAAGGCAACAAAATCGAAAAACTTCCCGTGGTTAATGCCGATTACAAATTAGTTGGTTTAATCACTTTCAGAGACATTACCAAACTCACTCAAAAACCTATTGCCAACAAAGATTCCTACGGTCGTTTAAGAGTTGCCGCTGCTATTGGTGTTACAGCCGATTCTTTGCAAAGAGCCGGAGCTTTAGTAAATGCCGGAGTAGATGCTATCATTATCGACACCGCTCATGGCCATACTGTTGGAGTAGTTACTGTTTTAAAGGAAATAAAATCAAAGTTTCCACAAATTGATGTAATTGTGGGCAATATTGCCACACCGGAAGCCGCTAAATATTTAGTAGAAAATGGTGCCGATGGCGTAAAAGTTGGCATTGGCCCTGGTTCTATTTGTACTACCAGAGTTGTGGCCGGAGTTGGATTTCCTCAATTTTCTGCTGTTTTAGAAGTCGCTGCGGCTTTAAGAGGAACCGGAATTCCAGTGATTGCTGATGGTGGCATTCGCTATACGGGTGATATTCCTAAAGCCTTGGCTGCAGGAGCTGACAGTGTAATGCTGGGTTCTTTATTAGCTGGGACCAAAGAATCTCCGGGAGAAACTATCATTTTTGAAGGCAGAAAATTCAAATCGTATAGAGGAATGGGTTCCGTAGAAGCTATGCAGGAAGGTTCCAAAGACCGTTATTTCCAAGATGTAGAAGATGATATCAAGAAATTAGTTCCGGAAGGAATTGTGGGTCGTGTTCCTTACAAAGGCGAATTGAACGAAAGTATGCAGCAATTCATTGGTGGCCTTCGTGCCGGTATGGGCTACTGTGGTGCTAAAGATATTCCAACACTTCAAGATACCGGGCGCTTTGTTCGCATTACGTCCAGCGGTATTACTGAAAGCCATCCGCATAATGTGACCATTACCAAAGAAGCACCAAATTATTCAAGATAATTTTAGACAAAATATAAAAAAAACAAAAAAGGCATAAGATTCAACTTATGCCTTTTGTTTTATGTGGTTTTGAGCATTAAATTCCCAAATAATTACTTGGTGTAATCTGCATTAATTCTACTTTAATTTCATCGGAAACCTCAAGTGTGCCAATGAAACTATGAATCGCTTCTTTATTAATCACAGTATTGGTTCTGGTCAATCCTTTCAAAGCTTCATACGGATTTGGATAGCCTTCGCGGCGTAAGATGGTTTGAATTGCTTCGGCAACTACTGCCCAGTTTTTCTCTAAATCTTCGGCGAATTTGGATTCGTTTAACAACAGTTTGTTTAATCCTTTTAGTGTCGCATCAAAAGCAATTAATGTGTGTCCGAAAGGCACGCCGATATTTCGCAATACCGTACTATCCGTCAAATCGCGTTGCAATCTCGAGATTGGTAACTTGGCAGAAAGATGTTCAAAAATTGCGTTGGCAATTCCTAAGTTTCCTTCCGAGTTTTCAAAGTCAATCGGGTTTACTTTGTGTGGCATCGCAGAAGAACCAATTTCTCCGGCTTTGATTTTTTGCTTGAAATAATCCATCGAAACATACGTCCAAATATCCCGGTCTAAATCGATAATGATGGTATTGATTCGTTTTAGTGCATCAAAGAACGCTGCAAAATGATCGTAATGTTCAATCTGTGTGGTTGGGAACGAATGTTGCAATCCTAAAGTATCTTCTACAAAAGTGGTTCCGAATTGCTTCCAGTCCACATTCGGATAGGCCACATGATGCGCATTGTAATTCCCAGTAGCGCCGCCAAATTTAGCCGCAAATGGAATGTTGAACAGCAAACGCATTTGCTCTTCCAAACGTTCAACGAAAACCAAAATTTCTTTCCCCAATCTTGTTGGAGAAGCCGGTTGACCATGTGTTCTGGCTAGCATTGGAATGTCTCTCCATTCAATACTTAACTCTTTTAATTTGGCAATTACAGCAATCAAACTTGGCAAATACACTTTTTCAAAAGCTTCTTTGGCTGAAAGCGGAATCGCGGTATTATTAATATCCTGAGAAGTCAATCCGAAATGAATAAACTCTTTGAACTCACTCAAACCAAGGGTTTCAAATTTTTCTTTGATAAAATATTCTACGGCTTTTACATCGTGATTGGTCGTTTTCTCAGTTTCTTTTATCCAAAGGGCATCGGCTGTCGTGAAGTTTTTATACAAATTTCGCAATCCTTCAAAAGCGGAATGATTTACCTTTTTTAACTGTGGTAAACCGGCTTCACACAGAGCGATGAAGTATTCAATTTCAACCAAAACACGGTATTTGATTAAAGCTTCTTCGGAAAAATAAGGGGCTAAGGAAACGGTCTTTTTTCTGTATCGACCATCGATGGGTGAAATGGCATTCAGTTCAGATAAACTCATGGTGTAGTGTTGTTGTTTTTGTGCTGCAAAAATAAGTATTCCTTATAAGTTATGAGTTATGAGTCAGGAGTTTTTTGAATCAACTTGGTTAATTTTTCTCGCAATACCGGAACGCCTTCGGTGGCATTCATCGGAATAATTTCTAGCGGATTTTGCAAATCATAAATCGTGGCCGGTTTTGGATCGATATAAAAAACAGGAACCTTTTTATTCGCATAATGCAATAACCCGGCTGCCGGATACACTTGAAGCGATGTGCCAATAATTGCTAAATAATCTGCTTGCTGCGTGATGTTTACGGCTTCATCTAACGCAGGAACCATTTCACCAAACCAAACAATATGTGGGCGCAGTTGATGACCGTCAGTATCTAAATCGCCGAGATGCAAATCATCAGTCCAGTCTAAAACATGTCTGGCCGAATGGCTGTCACCGCGAACCTTAAGCAACTCCCCGTGCAAATGCAACACTTTAGTACTTCCCGCCTGCTCATGAAGATTGTCTACATTTTGTGTAACGATGTGCACATCGAAATCTTTTTCCAATTCCGCCAAAACCAAATGACCGTTATTGGGCTTTACATTCTTCAATTGCTTTCTTCGTTGGTTGTAAAAATCTAACACCAATTCTTTGTTTCTGAGCCAGCCCTCATAAGAAGCCACTTCCATAACATCGTGACCTTCCCATAATCCGCCAGCATCGCGAAAGGTTTTGATACCGCTTTCGGCCGAAATTCCGGCACCGGTTAAAACGACTAATTTCTTTTTCATTTTTGTAATTTAAATTTAAAACTACGCTTTTTTGTTATTTTTGACAAAACTATTTCCATGATTGACTTAGACTACCTCAACTATCTTGAAGATTTTTTAACCGACAACCGCAAAGAGCGATTTGCCAACGTATTGGCCAACCGTACCAATCACTTTACCATCGCGGTGGAAGACGTATTCCAGTTTCACAATACCAGCGCGGTGATGCGCAGTTGTGAGGTTTTTGGGATACAGGAAATCAATATAGTAGAGCAACGCTTTGGCAAAAACATTGATAAAGAAATTGCCATGGGCGCTCAGAAATGGGTGGATATCAATAAGTTTGAAAACATTTCCAATTGCATACAAACTTTGAAGTCGAAAGGCTATCAAATTATTGCCACTACGCCTCATAATGATTCTTGTTTGTTACACGAATTTGATGTAACTAAAAAGAGTGCGCTATTCTTCGGTACCGAAAAGGAAGGTCTTTCACAAGAAGTGATGGAACAGGCAGATGGTTTTTTAAAAATTCCGATGGTGGGCTTTACCGAGAGTTTGAATATTTCGGTTTCGGCAGCTATTATCATTCAGGACATTACCACTCGCCTACGCCAATCGAATGTAGATTGGAAATTATCGGAAGAGGAATTATTGGAAAAACGCTTGCTTTGGGCCAAGAATACTATAAAAGATATTAAACGGATTGAAGCTCGGTATTATTCAGAAAAAGAACTCTAATTCTTTTTCAACACCTTGTATTGCTCATAACACTCGCTGATGGCATCCATGATTTGCAAGTCGTTGGCCGTTGTGATAAAGGATTCCGAGTAATTGCAGCGTTGCAGAATTTCGGCAATTTCTTTTTTACTCACACCTAATAATACCGATATGGTTTCTCTGTCAAATTTGGATTCTAACAAATTACGAACCGTATCGTCTTTTTTCATTTGTTTCAGTTTGCGCAACTCATTAGGTTTTTTTCCAAAAAAATTGTGCAGCATATCCGCCGGATTAAAGATAGAACCTAACACTCTGGAAAAGGCATTAGGCGAAGTATCGCCAGCTTCATAACCTTGCGACAGTCCGGAAATGCTATAGCGATAATTTTCTTTATCGGGTATGAGTTTGGAATCAATTTCGAGGTAACCGGTTAAGTCGTATTTTTTAACGATCACTTCTTCCAGTGCAATGGCTTTTTCAGTCAATTGGATTTTGGCTGTTCCGTTTTTCAGCCAGTCATTGGTCACTCGGATACGTAACGATTGGTAACCCAATATGGAAATATGCAGCGTGTCGCTCACGCTTACTTCTAGTTCGAAAAAACCTTTGGCATCAGTAACGGCTCCTTTTACTTTATTCACATTGATAACATTGGCATTGGCAATAGGTTTCAATGTATTGTCATTAACAATAGTCCCTGTAACTTTTTGAACCACCGGATTAACTTGTGCCGTTGTACTTAGGGAAACAATAAATAAAAAGAAAAGGGCGAAATATCTCATGGCTAATTTTGATGGTTTAAAAGTATGAAACTCTTTTAAGATATTGTAAAGTTTGCCAACAGAATTAGAACAAAATTAACAAAATGAGGTAAACACCTAAAAAAACTCCGCGTTCACCTCAGTTATTGGGGAAAGCGGAGTTTATTATGATATTCCAAATAAGATGGAATTGGAAAATTGCTTCTTAGCTCTTTCTTGGTCTTCTGCTTTTGGCAGCTTCGAAAGAACGACCAGCCGGTCTGTCTGAGTTCCCTTCTGCAGAACGTCTTGGAGCTCTTTCTTCTCTTTGAAAAGAACCTGGTTCTCTTTTTGGAGCTGAATCTCTATCACTTCTGAATCCACCTTCTCTTGGAGCTGAACTTCTGTCGCTACGGAAACCACCTTCTTTTCTTGGTCCGAAACTTCCGCCACCACTTCTTGGAGCTGAACTTCTTCTTTCGCCACCGCCAAAACCACCTGAGCTTCTGCGTTCACCGCCACCACTTCTTCCGTTGTGATCACGTCTGTCTCTGCTTCCGCCTTCGTTTTTGGAAATTTCAACGTTGATACGTCTTCCGTTTAGATCAAATCCGTTAAGGATTGACATCACTTTATCCGTATGTTCACCGTCAGTGTTGAAGAAAGAGAATCCTTCTTTTACATCCACTTTGAATACGTCATCACGACCTAAATCTAAAGTTTCTTTCAAGAAATCTTTCAATTGCATCCAATCAAAATCGTCACGCGCACCAATGTTTACAAAATAACGAACAGGATCTCCGGCTCTGATTTCTCTTGGCTCCGAACCTCTTTCGCTTCTTTCTCCTTTTTCACCTGATAAATCGCGTTTCTTTTTGTAGTAAGCGATAAATCGGTTGAATTCAACCGATACCATTTTCTTGATTAGTTCTTCTTTCGATAAACCATCAAGTACTTCGTTGATAGCCGGAAGATAGTTGTCTATCTCGTGGTCAACCTCGGTATCTTTGATTTTATTGGCTAAGTGTAATAATTGGATTTCGCAGATTTCAATTCCGCTTGGAATTGTTTTCTCTTGAAATTTTTGTTGGATGATTCTTTCGATAGACGAAATTTTACGCAACTCACTTTTGGTGATGATTACGATAGAAGTCCCCAATTTACCGGCACGACCAGTACGGCCCGAACGGTGATTGTACGTTTCAATTTCATCCGGCAATTGATAGTTTACTACGTGTGTAATATTATCAACGTCAATTCCACGCGCGGCAACGTCAGTCGCAACCAGCATTTGAATTTGACGACCTCTGAACGATTTCATCACACCATCACGTTGCGCCTGAGATAAATCTCCGTGCAAAGCTGCAGCGTTATAACCATCTTCAATTAACTTTTCAGCAACCGCTTGAGTATCACGTTTTGTTCTACAAAAAACTACCGAGAAGATATCCGGATTAGCATCGGCCAATCGTTTCAACGCTTCGTAACGGTCACGGGCATTCACACAGTAAAATTCGTGGGATACGGTAGCCGAACCTGAATTTTTATGTCCAACAGTAACCTCAGCAGGATCGTGCATGAATTTTTTAGCAATTCTGGCTACCTCTGCAGGCATAGTGGCTGAGAACAACCAAGTGTTTTTATCATCGGGAGTGTCTGATAATATCGAAACGATATCTTCATAAAATCCCATGTTTAACATCTCATCCGCTTCGTCAAGAATACAGATACTGATGTTTTTAATGTTCACAAGACCACGATTAATCATGTCTTGCATTCTACCCGGAGTAGCCACAATAATTTGGGCTCCGCGTTTAATTTCCCGGGCTTGTTCTGTAATGCTGGCACCACCATAAACTGCCACTGTATGTAAACCTTTTACATATTTTGAGTATTGTTTAATCTCATTGGTGATTTGTAAGCATAGCTCACGCGTTGGGGATAAAATTAACGCTTGTGTGCTTCTGTCTTCAGCATCCAATTTTTGTATTAGCGGAAAACCAAAAGCTGCCGTTTTCCCTGTTCCTGTTTGTGCTAAAGCTACTAAGTCAGTGTTTTGTTCCAATAGTACTGGAATCGCTTTTTCTTGCACTTCTGACGGATTCTCAAATCCTAGATCCTTGATCGCCAGCAGTAACGATTCATTCAGACCTAATTGTTCAAATTTATTCATATATTATTTTAAATTGGCTGCAAAGGTAGGTTTTAAAAACGGTTTAAACTAATTTGTTACCTACTGATAATTAATTAGTTACAAAAGAGACACGCGAAAAGAGATAAGGTATGAGTCGAGCAGCGTGCTTTTTACTTTAAAAAATCGACTAATTGCTTCACTGCCAAGCCGCGATGACTAATAAGGGATTTCTCTTCTATAGTCAGTTCGGCAAAGGTTTTTGTATACCCATCAGCTACAAAAATGGGGTCATAACCGAAGCCATTGGCACCAATTTTTTCTTCTATGATTTGGCCATGGATAATTCCGGTAAAAAGGGTTTGTTCACCATTTAGATTCAAACAGATGACGGTTTTAAAGTTGGCTTTTCTGTTGGATTTGTCTTTTAAATTGGCCAATAATTTATCCATATTGTCATTAGCATCTTTTTGTTCACCGGCATACCGGGCTGAATAAACGCCGGGGGCTCCGTTTAAAACTGCTACTTCTAAACCGGTATCATCGGCGAAACAGTTATAGCCATACTTTTCCGTGATATAATTGGCTTTGAGTATGGCATTGCCTTCAATGGTATTGGCGGTTTCAGGGATTTCTTCCTGGCAACCGATATCTTCCAAACTTAAAACCTGAATAGACGACGGAAGCAAAAGCTGTATTTCTTTGATTTTGTTTTTGTTGTTGGATGCGAAGACAAGTTTCATCTGAAAATAGTGCTGTTGTTTTAGAGATTACAAAGATGAGAAGAAAATCAATACCCTCCATTAGCTGAACTCAAACAAATCACTGTAGTAAAGTTCCCAGAAAAAATTACATGCTTTACTTATACTAAAGTAAATTACTACTTATACAGCAGAATTCATTGCTTTTTTAAAAATTTAAGAATTGTTGAATCTTCAACCTCTATATATTCGTAAGTATAACCAATATCACAAAGCCCCAACCCATGAATAAACCATTTACTATTCACATTAGTAGGAAATTGTTTTGCCTGATTAGTATCTTTCTTTTGTCTCTTCAAAATAGTGCGGCTCAGTTTCTTTTAGAGAAAGGAAACCTTTCCGAGAAAATATCCATCCACAGTAAATCTTCCTATGTTGATGTGGGTCAAAACAACTTTACTTTGGAACAAGTTATGCATTCCAAAGACCTGCATTTCAAACCAATGCCTAATGAAAATACGGATTTAGGATTTACAACCCATAATTTTTGGATTCGCTTTCAATTAAAAAACACCACTGCAACAGAATTGTTCTATTTCTTTGAAACGGCCAGACCGATTACGGATGTTGCTGAACTTTATGTCATTGACCAAAATAATAAAGTAACGAAATTCATCAGCGGAGATGCCATTCCTTACCATCAAAGGAGTATTAATCACCGGAAAACTATTTTTAAAATAAAACTGCAACCCAACGAGCAGCAGCAATTTTACCTGCATGTGAAAAGCGATGGCGAAATGCTTTCGATGCCGGTTTTGCTCCACACTATAGAAGACTTAATTCAGGTAACTTCTTTTGAACAATTTGTCTTCGGATTCTTTTATGGTATTTTGATTATTGCGGCCATTTTGTATTTGTTCTTTTTCTTTGCCATGCGGGATAAAACGTTCTTATACTACAGCCTGTACGTGGTTTTCATCGGATTATTACAGTTTTCTGTGGATGGTTATTTTTATGAATTCATTACCCCACAATCAGGCTGGTTGTCGTTACATTCGGTGATTCTTTTTGCTACCATTGCCAATTTCTTTTTGGGTCGGTATGCTCAAATATTTTTAAAAATAAAAGACTATAGCCGACTCATAACTATTGCGTTTTATGTTTTGTACGCCTTAGATTTAGCATTGTTCCTGTCTTTGTTTATCTTCCCAAAAGCATTGGAACTCTCCTATCCTATTGCTAATGCGCTTGGACTGATTTTATTGCTTTTGATTATTGCTTCTCAAGCAGTCATTTACATAAGAACCAAAACCATAGACCGCTTCTTTGCCACAGGTGTATTTTTTCTGATTTCGGGTTTTGTAGTTTTTATTTTAAAAAATTTCAGCCTGCTACCGCTTACCTTTTGGACAGAAAACGGTTCCAAACTCGGCACAGGAATGGAAGTCATCTTTTTATCACTTTCAATGGCGAATTTAATTCGGAATCTGAAAGACGAACGTGAGGAACTGCAGACCATTGCCCTCCAGAAATCGGAAGAAATGAACGAATTGAAATCGTATTTTTTATCCAATATCAGTCACGAATTGAGGACACCCCTGAATGCTATTTTGAACACCGCCAAGTCGATGGCTACTGATTCTAAAGACGAACAAATTCAAAACGGCAGTCAGATTATAAAATACTCGACCTACAGCTTACTGAATTCCGTCAATGATATTCTGGATTTCTCTAAAATTGAGAAAAATGAGATTACATTGGATATAACAGAGTTCGATTTAGTAAAAACGGTAGAACATATTGCTACTAATTTCACAAGGGAAGCTAAAGATAAAGGCTTGGAATTTACTTTTATAAAAGGTGATGAATTACCGCAACTAGTTAAAGGAGACATTGCAAGACTGAACCAAATACTGCAAAACATTCTGAGTAACGCCCTTAAGTTTACCCAGGAAGGATTTGTGAAATTTAAACTCGATGCTAAAAAAGAAAAAGCCAACAAAGTAATAATCACCTTTACCATTAGCGATACCGGTGTTGGAATCTCGAAAGAAAAAATAAACAGTATTTTCGACTCCTTTTCGCAGGAGGGCATTACTAACAAACGAAAATTTGGTGGATTAGGCCTTGGTCTTTACATTGTCAAACATCTGATACAACTACAAAACGGTAAAATTAAAGTAGACAGTACAACCGGCCTGGGGACCGTTGTTACAATCGACTTGACTTATGAAACTGTTGAAATTAAGAAAGAGACTGCTGCAGTAACTACAGCTACTGACTACGATTTAAATGGAAAATCCATTCTGGTGGTTGAAGACAATGCCATGAATCAAATGGTGATTAAAATGATTACCAAAAAATGGCTCAATACAACCGTTGATTTTGCCAATAACGGACAAGAAGGCGTGCAAAAGCTGATGGAAAAGGATTATGACATTATCCTTATGGATTTACAAATGCCCGTTATGGATGGTTATGAAGCCACCATTGCTATCCGGAATGGTGAAGCCGGCGAGGAGAAAAAATCAATTCCGATTATTGCGCTAACTGCCGATGTTATGGAAACTACCAAAACCAGAGTTATCGAAATTGGAATGAACAAATACCTATCAAAGCCAGTAGATAAGGATACTTTATTTGAAATCATTAAATTATTGGTCAGCTAATTTTAGGAGTTTTTCAACATTTGATGGTTTACAATTTTCTAATTATAATGATTAGGAGTAAACTAAATTTATAATTACTTTTGCCACGACTAAAACACAAAGTGATTATGGTAAAAGATTTATTCGAAAGAATTCAAAATAATAAAGGTCCACTAGGAAAATGGGCTTCTCAAGCCGAAGGATATTATGTATTCCCAAAACTGGAAGGCGAACTGGGACCAAGAATGCAATTTCACGGAAAAGATATTTTAAACTGGAGTTTGAACGACTATTTAGGATTGGCCAACCATCCGGAAGTACGTCAGGCCGATACTGATGCAGCAGCCAAATACGGAGCCGCTTACCCAATGGGAGCTCGTATGATGAGTGGCCATACTGATGCTCACGAACAATTAGAAAACGAATTAGCCGCTTTCGTAATGAAAGAATCGGCTTATTTATTAAACTTTGGTTACCAGGGAATCATGTCAGCTATTGACGCTTTGGTGACTAAAAACGATATCATTGTTTATGATGTGGATGCACATGCCTGTATCATTGACGGCGTACGTTTGCACATGGGAAAACGTTTCACTTATAAGCACAATGACTTAGAAAGCATGGAGAAAAACCTGCAGCGTGCTACCAAAATGGCTACGGAAACGGGTGGTGGAATTTTGTTCATTACCGAAGGCGTTTTCGGGATGCGTGGTCAGCAAGGCAAGTTGAAGGAAATTGTGGCTATGAAAAAGAAATACAATTTCCGTTTGTTAGTTGATGACGCTCACGGTTTTGGGACACTTGGTAAAACAGGTGCCGGTGCCGGTGAAGAGCAAGGTTGTCAGGATGGAATTGATGTTTACTTCTCTACATTTGCTAAATCTATGGCGAGTATCGGAGCATTCTTAGCGGCTGATAAAGACATTATTGATTATTTAAAATACAATTTGCGTTCGCAAATGTTTGCCAAAGCTTTGCCGATGATACAAACGGTTGGTGCTTTGAAAAGATTACAATTGTTACGTGATAATCCTGGTTTGAAAGACAAACTTTGGGAAAACGTAAATGCTTTACAAAACGGATTAAAAGCGCACGGATTCAACATTGGCGATACCAATACCTGTGTAACGCCGGTTTATCTGGAAGGTTCTATTCCGGAAGCAATGGTGATGGTCAATGATTTAAGAGAAAACTACGGTATCTTTTTATCGATTGTAGTATATCCGGTGATTCCTAAAGGAATTATTCTTTTGAGAATGATACCAACGGCTTCCCACACCTTGGCCGATATCGAAGAAACACTTACCGCTTTTGATGCTATCCGCGAAAAACTAGTAAACGGAACTTATAAAAAGATTGCTGACGCTACAACGGTTGACGTTTCGTAAATCTGAAGTATTATAAAACAAAAAAACCATCTCGATTGAGATGGTTTTTTTGTATCCTTTTTTAAATTTACATCGCAGCATTGGCTTCATTCAACATATCTGTGTATACTGCCTGTGATAGTTCTCCAATCAATTGTGATAGCTTGTTATTGTCTTTTCCTTTAGTCATTACAGTAAGTAAATATGGTTTGTTGTTCAAGTAAACTATAGCCGATTCGTGCAATTGTTTTTCTACCTGATTGCCGGCTTCTCCAAATTTGTGCGCTAATTTTATTGTAGCTGGTAATCCTTTTACAATTCCGTCTTTGAATTCACATTGAGTTAGTAACTCACCGGCAAATTCAGAATCATCAACAGATAAATATCCGGCATTGTATATCGCTCTCATAAAATAGGAATACTCTTTGGTAGTAAATTGATATTGAGAAGCATAAACATTAGGCACATCCAATCCTACATCAGCAAAAAGTTTTTGAAGCACTTTGGAGTCCATATATTTCTCTAACAAAATGGTGGCGTTATTATCGGAATACTTAATCATGTAGGTCAGTAATTCTTTGATGGTATAGGAATGTCCTAATTGAATAGTCTTAGAAACATAGGTAATGTTTTTTCCGGCACTAACTGGTTTGTCATACACGACTAACTTATTTAAGAATCCCGGATTCAGTTCGTTCATCTTCAAAATAGCAATCATAACCGGAACTTTGAATAAAGAGCCCGGATCGTATTTTTCAGTTTCATTGACACACATCCACTCATTATGCCCATATTCTCTTAAATAAACAGAAGCTGTTGTTACATCGCCAACCGTTTTATATTGATCAATAATACTCGTCAATTTTTGTTTGATACCCATCAATGGTTCTGATTCACATTCTTCATCTACAAACATTAATGGTTTGATATACTTATAGCCATTCATTCGTTTTACATTGTAATTACAAGTAAAAGATGATGCCATGTTATTCATCTGATCGTTAAACTGTCTTTGTTTCCAAAAACCTGTCAAGCTGAAAGTAATGATTGCCGTTAGCAATGAAACTACGATAATGTGTAAGAGAGAAAATTTTTTATTCTTAAAAGAAATCATTTTGTTGAAGGGTTGTTTATTAAATAATGCGCAAAATTAGCTATTCTTTTTAAGGATTTCACAAAATTAACCTTAATTTTTAGGAATTTACTCATTCTTACATAACTGCGTAAAAAACAGCACCTAGGAATTCGTTTCAAAATAATGTAATCCGCTACTATAACAAGTGATGCTATAATTTCCCTAAAACAGACATTTGTGAAACTGCAAAAAAGCAGACTCTCGCCTGCTTTCTTTATTGTCTTTTCAAATCTAAACGCTATACTTTATTGTACTTTGATGATTTTAGATTCATCAATGTTGAATGCTTTTACAACAGCATCGTAATCTTTAAGGTTCACTTTGCTTTGTTTGCCAAAATACGCCGGAACTATTACAACTCTTATGACTTGGTTTAATTTATAACTTTGATCTAAACCGGCTATATCATATCCTTCTATAAAAACATCGGCATCATATTGAGTAAAGTCAAAATCATATCTGAAACTTAGAGTTCCGTCATCAAAGAAATAGGTTTCCGGTAATGGTTTCCAAATATCAGCTCCTTGATTGGTAATGCCTGATAAACGGTATACTAAAACCATGTCCGAAGTATAAATGGCGTGCGGATAGGTTAATAACAAATTATAACCATTTCCCGCAGTAAAGTTGATATTGTTGCTATATTCAAATACTTCACTGATAGTATCATTATCAGTAATAGGTTGTTGGTTATCATTGGTGGTACAACTTTGTAGCGTTATCATCCCGATAAAAGCTAAAACTATGGTAAATTTTCTCATGGTATAATGTATTAAATGATTAATGATATAAAGGTCTATTCATTAACTGTGCCAAAGTTTCATTTTAACAAAAATTTGTATTTTTGACCCATGGGAAGAAACAATCCGAAAAATATCAAAGCACACAACGACAAGCTTCACAAAGCACAGGACAAGGCCAAAGCTCAAAAAGCTGAGCGTGCTGAAAAACTGAAAGCGATTGTGAAAAAATTTAATGAGGATAAAAATTCTTAATTAGGATGGCAACTTGTTATTGTGGTTCTTCCCGTTCCTTTAAAGACTGTTGCGAGCCTTATATTAAAGGCACTCAAAAAGCGCCTACTGCCGAAGCTTTGATGCGTTCCCGTTACAGTGCTTTTGCCACCGGAGCTGCTGATTATTTAGTAGCTACCACTCACTCCTCAACACGGAAGTTTCATAAGAAAGCGGATATCCTGGCTTGGAGTAAAAGCAACCAATGGATAAAACTGGAAGTACTTGCGGTTACTGAAACTACCGTACCTTTAAAGCGTATTATTTGGATTACCAACTGCAGGCGCAAATGCATCAGGAACATTCGACTTTTGTTTTTGAAAACGGAAGTTGGTATTATGTGGACGGGGTTTATTAGTATTTGGTATTACTATAACTTTTAGCGGGTACTCCAACGCTCTTTGTGGGTGCTTCAACACTGTGTACGGGTGCTCCAACGCTCTTTGCGGGTGCTTCAACGCTGTATGCAGATACTCTAACGCTACTTGCGGGTGCTTCAACGCTCTTTGCAGATACTTTAACGCTCTTTGCGGGCGCTTCAACGCTGTGTGCAGATGCTATAACGCTACTTGCAGGTGGCTCAACGTTGTTTGTGGGTGTTCCAACGCTCTGTGTTTATAGGGTTTTAATTGGTATCCAAACTTCTTCTTCTGAAGTGGGGTCGTTGTGTTTGTATTTACTGCCCAGGATTTCAAACTGCGGGCGGTGGTCTAAACTGTAGCCAGAAGTTGGTAACCATTCTCCAAAAATATACCGAAAGAAAGGTTCGGCATCAGCCGGAATGCCTTTATACAGAAACACGGCATATAAGCCTTCGGGAATGACTAACATTTCCATGCCTTCGGGAATTGGAGTGCCTTCACTTACGGGAACTGTGGCCCATTTGGTAAAGGAAGTATGCAACCCAAAATCAAAATTCTCAGGATATACTTGTACGCTATACAACTCCTCGCCCGGCCTGTTGCTGATTTCGTGACGGCGCGGCATAAAGCTTTGCCACATGGCTACGGATAAATCATTGGCAAAGGTCATGGCTTGGCTTTTGCCGATAAGGGTTGTGGTTGGGTGAATTTTTATTATAGGTTCCATATTTTTTTTTGAAAAACAAAAGCCTCCTGAAAACAGAAGGCTTTTTATATAGTATTATGAAATTACATATTTCTACGATACTGCCCACCTACTTCAAACAAACCAGCTGTGATTTGCCCAAGCGAACAATATTTGGTGGCATCCATCAATACTTCGAAGATGTTTTCGTTGTTGATGGCGGCATTCTGAAGCGCGGCAATTTGCTCGTCTTCTTTGTCGTGATAGGTTTTATGTAAGTTCTCAAGCGTTTTGATTTGCTCTTGTTTTTCCTCTTCGGTAGCACGAATTACTTCGGCCGGTAAAACTGTTGGAGAACCTTTAGAACTTAAGAAAGTGTTCACCCCAATGATTGGGAACTCTCCGGTATGTTTCAAGGTTTCGTAGTATAAACTTTCCTCTTGAATTTTACTTCTTTGGTACATGGTTTCCATAGCGCCTAATACGCCGCCACGCTCTGTGATTCGGTCGAACTCCTGTAATACGGCATCTTCTACCAAGTCGGTTAGTTCTTCTATGATAAACGAACCTTGGATTGGGTTTTCGTTTTTGGCTAAGCCTAATTCTTTGTTGATAATCAACTGGATTGCCATGGCGCGACGTACTGATTCCTCTGTTGGTGTGGTAATCGCTTCGTCATACGCATTAGTATGCAATGAATTACAGTTATCATAGATAGCATATAACGCCTGCAAGGTCGTACGGATATCGTTAAAGTCGATTTCCTGAGCGTGTAGTGAACGTCCTGAGGTTTGGATGTGGTATTTCAACATCTGTGCTCTTTCGTTGGCGTTGTATTTGTTTTTCATGGCTTTCGCCCAAATTTTACGCGCCACACGGCCAATCACGGCATACTCCGGATCGATACCATTGGAGAAAAAGAACGACAAGTTCGGTCCGAAATCGTTGATGTTCATGCCACGGCTTAAATAGTATTCCACATAAGTGAAACCATTCGCCAATGTAAATGCCAACTGCGTAATAGGGTTTGCTCCGGCTTCAGCAATGTGGTAGCCGGAAATAGACACCGAATAGAAGTTACGCACATTCTTATCGATAAAATATTCCTGCACGTCACCCATCAAACGCAAAGCAAATTCGGTGGAGAAGATACAAGTGTTCTGCGCCTGGTCTTCTTTTAAAATATCGGCTTGTACTGTACCACGAACCTGGGTTAAAGTTTGCACTTTAATATCCTGATAGACATCTTTTGGTAATACTTGGTCACCGGTAACCCCTAATAACATTAAGCCTAAACCGTTGTTGCCGTGTGGTAATTCGCCGTTGTATTTTGGACGTGGTAAGCCTTTCTTTTTAAAGATTTCGTTGATTTTTTCTTCTACTTCAACTTGCAAGTTATTCTCGATGATGTATTTTTCACAGTTTTGATCGATGGCAGCATTCATAAAGAAGCCTAACAGCATTGGCGCCGGACCGTTAATGGTCATCGAAACCGAAGTTAAGGCATGCGTTAAATCGAAACCGGAATATAATTTTTTGGCATCATCTAAACAACAGATAGACACTCCGGCATTTCCAATTTTTCCGTAAATATCCGGACGCAAATCAGGGTCGTTTCCATATAACGTTACACTATCAAAAGCGGTAGATAAACGCTTAGCTGGCAAACCGGCACTTACATAATGGAAACGTTTGTTGGTTCTTTCCGGTCCGCCTTCTCCGGCAAACATACGTGATGGGTCTTCTCCTTCTCTTTTAAACGGATAAAGCCCAGAAGCAAATGGAAATTCTCCCGGTACGTTTTCCTGAAGGTTCCATTTTAGGATGTCGCCCCAAGCCTGGTATTTTGGTAAGGCTACTTTTGGAATTTGGCTGTGCGATAAACTTTCGGTATGTGTTTGGATTTTGATTTCCTTGTCGCGCACTTTAAAGCTGTACACCGGATTTTTATATTTGTTAACCTTGTCGTTCCAAGTGAGAATTACTTCCCAATTGAATGGATCTAGGTTCATTTTTACTCTATCGAATTCTTTAACCAATAAGTTTAGAAACTCTTTGTTATCATTACTAGCATTCAAACTGTTAGCCTCAATTCCGGCTCTGTCAATTTGGATGGCTTTTTTGTTGACTGATTCGATGGTTTTGTAGATGCCGTAAAGCTTTTGTGCTACTTCCACTTGGGTTAAAACCGTCTCGTCATACTTGCGGTTGTTCTCGGCAATCTCCGATAAATAACGCGTTCTGTGTGGTGGAATCACGAATATCTTTTCGCTCATTTCGCGGGTGATTTCGAAAGTCGATTTTAAATCGGCTCCCGTTTTTTCCACTACTTTGTCCATGATTCTTTTGTAGAGCGTGTTCATGCCCGGATCGTTGAACTGCGAGGCAATGGTACCAAAAACTGGCATATCCTCCGGATTGACATCCCACAAATTGTGATTGCGTTGGTATTGTTTTTTCACATCG
>NZ_DAINRG010000024.1:19256-38861 GCF_036741995.1 Flavobacterium sp.
GTCTAAAGCCCCGCGCTTGTCGAATTTATTCAGCGCTACCAAATCGGCAAAATCCAACATGTCGATTTTTTCTAATTGGGTTGCGGCTCCGAATTCAGGTGTCATAACATATAACGACACATCTGAATGCTCTATAATTTCGGTATCACTTTGTCCGATACCCGAAGTTTCTAAAATGATGATATCGTATTTCGCAGCTTTCAATACCTGAATGGCTTCGTTTACATATTTAGACAACGCCAAATTAGACTGACGCGTGGCTAACGAACGCATATACACTCTTGGATTGTTGATAGCATTCATACGAATTCTGTCTCCGAGCAAAGCTCCCCCTGTCTTACGTTTTGATGGATCCACGGAAATTAATCCAATAGTTTTTTCCGGGAAATCAATCAGGAATCTACGAACCAATTCGTCTACTAGAGATGATTTTCCGGCACCACCGGTACCTGTGATTCCTAAAACCGGGATATGGGTGGTTTCGTTTTTCTTGTGAATGGCGTCTAAGGTTTCTTTAGCCACATCCGGGAAATTCTCAGCGGCCGAAATAACACGTGCAATGGACGTAGCATTTTTTTCTTCTAAATGATTGATTTCGCCATTCAAGACATCACCTACAGGATAATCGGATTGCATAACTAAGTCATTAATCATACCTTGTAATCCCATGGCACGACCGTCATCCGGAGCATAGATACGGGTGATTCCGTATTCGTGTAGTTCTGCAATTTCACTTGGTAAAATTACGCCACCACCGCCACCAAAAATCTTGATGTGGCCGGCTCCCTTTTCCTTTAATAAATCGTGCATGTATTTGAAATACTCGTTATGTCCGCCTTGGTAAGACGTCATGGCAATGGCATTGGCATCTTCCTGAATGGCAGTATTGACTACTTCTTCCACGCTACGGTCGTGACCTAAGTGAATGACTTCCACTCCGGTGGCCTGAATGATGCGTCGCATGATGTTGATAGCAGCATCGTGACCGTCAAAAAGAGAGGCAGCAGTTACGATTCGGACTTTATTTTTTGGAATATAAGGGATTTGTGGTTCCATATTGTGGATATGATAATTTTAGTGCCGCAATTTACGCAATAAATAAAAATTGTTACAACGATTTCGTAGAAAACATAAAAATAAACACTAGGCTTTTATTTCTTAAAAAATACAGTAGATTTGAGAGTAACAACACCGAATTTTTTAGGCCTATGAAAAAGATCATCATCCTCATTCACTGCAAAGACCAAAAGGGAATCATTGCCGCGGTAACCAATTACATAGCTTCTATAGAAGGCAACATTGTTTATCTTGACCAGCATGTTGATGGCGATCAGGATGTGTTTTTTATGCGATTGGAATGTGAGTTTACCGAAAATCATTTCGATTTAGAAACTATCAAAGCTAATTTTCAGGAAAACCTGGCAACTCCTTTCTCGATGTCATGGTCGGTACATTTGCAGCAAAACAAACCTAAGATGGCGTTATTTGTTTCGAAATACGACCATTGTTTGTATGATATTTTATCGCGTTACAGTACTGGCGAATTGAACATCGAAATCCCTTTAATCCTAAGCAATCACGAAGATTTACAACCTATAGCTAACCGGTTTGACATTCCGTTTTACCATGTGCCGTTTACCAAAGACAACAAAGAAGAAGGCGAAAAAAAGCAACTCGAAATTTTAGAAGCTTATGCCGTTGATTTTATTGTTTTGGCTCGATACATGCAAATCATTACGCCTACTGTTATTGAACAGTATAAAAACCGGATCATTAACATTCATCACTCCTTTTTACCGGCATTCCCGGGAGCCAAACCCTATCATTCGGCTTTTAACCGTGGCGTAAAGATTATTGGCGCCACCAGTCATTATGTTACGGCGGAATTGGATGAAGGACCTATTATTGAACAAGATATTACTCGAGTTACGCACAGCCATTCTATTGATGATTTTATTATGAAAGGAAGGGATTTGGAGCGTATGGTATTGGCCAGAGCCATCAAATTACATTCGGAAAGAAAGACCATGGTGTATAATAATAAGACCGTTGTTTTTGCCTAATTCGGATTTTTGGCTTTATTTTTGTTGGCTAATGAAAAAAATATTTATCCTATGAAAAAGCTCCTATCTATTACATTTGGTTTTACAATGTGTTTTCTATTGTTGAGTTGCGCCGAAATGCAACAAATGGCGAATCAATTTCCGGAACTCAATCCGAATGGCGGTATTGACATTGCCGGAGGTTTAAAAGAAGCTCTTAACAATGGTATTTCAAAACAAGTATCCAAGTTGACGGCTGTTGATGGTTTTTATAAAAATGAAGCCGTAAAAATTCTGATGCCAGAAGAGTTACAAAAAGTAGATCAGACACTGAGAAAAGTGGGATTAAGTTCATTGGCAGACAAAGGTATTTTGATGCTGAATCGCGCTGCTGAAGATGCTGTAAAAGAATCGACTCCTATTTTTGTGGATGCCGTAAAAGGAATGAGTTTTAACGATGCCAAAGGGATATTGATGGGCAATGAAAGTTCAGCGACTACTTATCTGCAAAACACTACTACTACGCCGCTTTACGCGAAATTTAATCCGGTGATTAAAAATTCGTTTGCCAAAGTGGGTGCCGATAAAGTCTGGACCAGCATTATTACAAAATACAACAGCCTTCCATTAGTTAAAAAAGTAAATCCAGATTTGACGGATTATACTACCAATAAAGCGCTGGAAGGTGTTTTCAAAATGATAGCGGTGGAAGAAAAAGACATCAGAACCAATCTGAAAGCCAGAACTTCAACCCTATTGCAACAAGTGTTTGCCATGCAGGACAAAAAATAAAACTAAATTTTTAGAAATCAATAACATAAGTATAACATAACCTTAACACCGGAAGCTAAATAGTCACAGTATCTTTGTGGTGTAATAAATTTGGTTTTTTATTATTTTGGTTAGGGTTAGTTTAAAAATGCCGATATCTTAGAGTGTCGGCATTTTTTTTATGTAATACTTTCGTGGATTTTTTTGAAGTATTCAAACGCTTTGAGCAAGCGGCTGCCATACCAGGAAAACATTTCGCCATCAACAAAAACTGTCTTCGCGTGGTGCGTAAAACGACCCAATTCAAAAGCGTGTTCGTCAGTAAACGGGAAAGGTTCTGAAGACAATAATACTAAATCAGGATCGCCCTGAATTCGCATTTTCTGAATGATGATTTCCGGATATCTTCCTTCGTATTTAGGATGATTGTCGTAGATGTTTTCGAACTTATTCAGCTTCAGCAATTCATTAATAAAAGTACCTCCACCCGCCACCATATAAGGATTGGCCCAAATGAAATACGCCACTTTTTGTGGTTCTTTTGCGGTCATGAAATTCTGAAAATCCTGATACCCAAAATTGATTTTGTCTATCCATTTCTGGGCTTCGGTTCTTTTGTTAAAGAGCTGACCGAAATCGGCTATCATTTTTAAATTGTCTTCCAAGGTAATGATATCTGTTACCCAAACCGGGCAAATCTTAGACAGTTCTGCTACAATTTCTTTAGTATTTTCTTCTTTGTTGGCAATAATAATATCCGGTTGCAGCAAGCGTATTTTCTCGAAATGAACTTTCTTGGTGCCGCCAATGATTTTCTTAGTCGATTTGAAATGAAACGGATGCACGCAAAATTTGGTAATCCCGACAATGCTTTCTTCCAAACCCAAATCGTATAACAATTCGGTTTGCGATGGCACCAAAGAAACGATTCGCTTAGGGGCGGTTTCAAAAGTATGGAAAGTTCCAAGTTGGTCTGTGAACGTTTTCAAATTGATTTAGAATTTCATGATAGTTGCCATTTCCTGCTGCACTTCCAAAGCGGCTGCTCTGGCTTTTTCGGCAAAATCAGTTCCGTTAGCAGCATAAATAATCGCCCGTGAGGAATTAATCAACAAACCAATGTCTTCGTTCATACCATAAGCACAAACTTCGGAGAGGCTTCCGCCTTGAGCGCCAACGCCGGGAACCAACAAGAAACTGTTAGGTACCATTTTGCGGATTTCGGTGAAATATTCCGCTTTGGTAGCGCCAACAACATACATCAGGTGCTGACTGTTTTTCCAGGTTTTGGAAGTTTTGATTACGGTTTTGTATAATTCTTCGCCATCAATATTCTTAGTCTGAAAATCGAAAGCCCCTTCATTGGAGGTTAGCGCCAGCATAATGGTATGTTTATTTTCAAAAGCCAGAAAAGGTTCCACCGAATCTTTGCCCATATAAGGCGCCACGGTTACGCTGTCAAAGTTTAAATCTTCCAGAAAAGCTTTGGCATACATGGTGGAGGTGTTACCAATATCACCTCTTTTGGCATCGGCAATGGTGAAGATTTCCGGATGCTTTTCGTTGAGGTAATTAATGGTTTTTTGCAGCGATTGCCAGCCTTTCAGTCCATAAGCTTCGTAGAAAGCGGTATTAGGTTTGAACGCCACACATAAATCGTGAGTCGCATCGATGATGGCTTTGTTGAATTCGAAAATGGGATCTTCAAATTTTAGTAAGTGCTGCGGAATTTTGGTTAGATCTACATCGAGACCAATGCAGAGAAAGGATTGCTTTTGGCGGATTTGCTGAACGAGTTGTTGTGTTGTCATTTTGGTAGTTGTGTGGCGCAAAGTTACAAATTGGAAACCGAAATGTGAAAATTTTATAACATTCCGCCGAAATTATGTAACCCTTGATAATCAGTACTGAAATATCTTTGTAAAGCAAACGATAAGTACTTCATACTGTCATTTGGCTAATAATAAAAAGTTGGGGTTAGAGAGAAAAAAAAGCCGTATTCAGTTACGGCTTTTTTGATGGGAATTATTTTGTTACTTTTACAATTACTAAAACCCAAATCCGAAGCTATGAAAATCTTCATCAAATTTGATTTTAATGCTGTTTGCCGAAAAGTCTTGGAAGACAAGCTGATCAAACACCATATCAAACACCGAATCTTAGGTTTTGGTGAGGTCGAAATTTTAGA
Organism: Flavobacterium sp.; assembly: GCF_036741995.1. GTDB lineage: Bacteria > Bacteroidota > Bacteroidia > Flavobacteriales > Flavobacteriaceae > Flavobacterium. The sequence continues at coordinate 24,258 of NZ_DAINRG010000024.1, forward strand.
AAAAATCGATACTGCAAATTTTGCGGAATTCGCCAATGAATTAAAGGAATATGGTATTGATATTATTGAGAATCAAAAAACAATTTTGGTTCAAAAAATAAAAGACACCATTATTGAAATGATTCACAATCCGGAGCTAGTCAATGTAAAAAGTTCTGTTTATCTTGCCGAGAAACTGAGTCACAGCTATGGCTATCTTTCCAATTTGTTTTCAGATGTGACATATACTTCTATCGAGAATTATATCATACTGCAAAAAATTGAACACGCTAAGCAACTGATTGTGAGCAGTGATTTGAGTTTAACTGAAATCGCTTTTCAACTAAATTATTCGAGTGTGGCGCATTTGAGTACCCAATTTAAAAATGTAACCGGCATTACGCCATCGGCTTTTCAGCGAATTATTACCAAACGAAGAGAAATAGCTAACAAAAAATAATAATTTATGGAGAAGGAGTATATTCATATTATCCTGGCGGATGACGACGAGGACGACAGGTTATTTTTCACCGATGCTTTTGAAGAATTAAAAATCAATACCAAAGTCAACACTTTTAATGACGGTGTGGAACTGATGGATTATCTAAACCATGACGATGCAATTTTACCCAATGTGCTGTTTCTCGATTTGAACATGCCCAAGAAAAACGGAATTGAGTGTCTTCACGAAATCAAACAGAACGAAAAGTTCAATGATATTGCTATCGCTATCTTCTCAACGTCTTCTTCAGAGGAGCATATTGAGGAAACTTTTGTCAGTGGGGCCAATATTTACATCAAAAAACCAAGTGATTTTGCTACACTTAAAAAAGTATTATCGGATGTGGTGACCATTAACTGGCAGTATCATACTTCGGGATTGAACAAGGATAATTTTTTATTACGATTATAACAAAACCGAATCATGAAACTAAATACCTTTTATAAATCGCCTGTTTTTCTTAAGAGTATTTTTGTGGTTTCTATTTTTGCTATTTTTTTCATTTCCGCCATAACCTTTAAACATATTAACTTACTCAACAATTCTTCTAAATGGGTCAATCATTCTTATGATGTTAACTTAGAATTAGAACGATTGTTTTCCTATTTAAAAGACTCCGAAACCGGGCAACGCGGTTTTTTGATTACCAAAGATTCTACCTTTTTAGAACCTTATATACATGCCAAAAAGAATATTGATCATTCTTTTGCTTTGGTTAAAAGCTATACGAAAGACAATCCGGCACAAGAAGAAAATCTGCGAAAATTGGAGTTTTACATCAGCAAAAGGCAAAATTATCTTTCCCTGTCGTTGCATCTTTCGCTGAAAAAACCGCTTTCCGATAAAACTTTAAAAGAAAAACTAATCATCGGAAAAGAAACCATGGATAGTGTTCGCAGTCAGATAAATCAAATGATTTTGTTTGAGAAAAAAACATTAAAAGCAAGGGAATTGCGTTATAAAGACACCATCAAAGTCACTCCGGTTTTCATATACATTACCTTACTGATTACGCTTTTGCTAATTTCTGTTTCTTATATCCGAATTACCAAAGATTTGGATAAAATGCAACTGGCCAATAACCGGCTTACAGTTTTGAATGAGTCGAGTAATTTGGCAGAAATCGTTGGTAGTTTTGGAAGTTGGCAATTGAATTTAGACACTAAGGAAGTTGTTTTTTCGGACAATGTTTATCAATTACTGGGTTGCAAACCACAGTCATTTATTGCGAATCGGGAAAATTTCATCAAGTTTGTGCATCCTGAAGATTTGTCATTTTTTGAAGGTGAACCCACAGACCGCATCGAAAATGACAACTTGGCTCCGTATACTTATCGCATTATTAGAAAAGACAATCAGTTGCGTTATTTTAGGAATACCGGAAGAATCGTTATCAACCGCTCAGACAACAAGATTTTGATTGGTACTACCAGCGATGTAACCGAGGAAGTACTGGCTTCTTTATCATTAGAACAACAAAACATTGAACTGGAAGCCAGTAATAAAGAACTTTTGGCCTTTAACTATGTGGCCAGTCATGATTTGCAGGAACCCTTGCGCAAAATTCAAACTTTTGTTTCAAGACTTTCGGATAAAGAATACCAAAATCTTACCGACAATGGCAAAGATTATATGGACAGAATCAATTCATCGGTAGAGCGCATGCGGATTCTTATTGATGACTTATTACAATATTCACGGGCCACTAAAACTGAAAAAGCTTTTGAAACCATAAATCTGAACGACTTATTGGAAAATGCCAAATTTGATTTGGCACAATCTATTGAAGAAAAAAAGGCAGTCATTCACAGTGAAACTCTGCCAACGATGACGGTAATTCCGTTTCAAATCCAGCAGTTATTTGTTAACCTTATTGGAAATTCGCTCAAATACAGCAAAGAAAATGTAGCGCCGGAAATTAAAATATCGTTTGAAAGAGTTACAGCCCAAGACGAAGATTTGATTCCGAAAAACACCAAAGACAAATTTTCCAAAATTACATTTGAAGACAATGGCATTGGTTTTGAGCAAGAATACGCTGAGAAAATATTCATTCTATTCAATCGATTACACAACAAAAATGAATATGTCGGCACCGGAATTGGTTTGGCCATTTGCAAAAAAATCGTAGAAAATCACAAAGGCTTTATCTTTGCCAAAGGCGAACCGAATGAGGGTGCCGTCTTTACCATTTATCTGTCTGAGAACTGCTAAAACTTTCCCCTTTTTTCACTTCCTAATCCTATGCTAACCATAGGATTTTTTTATGCTTTGATGGAAATTGTATAACATTTACAAAAATTGTTGTAACACAAATCGTAGGAATGCTTCGCAACTTTGTAGTGTCTTAAATCATTAAAAACACCCCCATGAAAAAGTATATCACCCTTTTGTTTTTAGCAGTTCTTGCAACAACTGGGACAGCTCAAAAAGCATTAGATAATGAATCTGAAAATTCAGCATCAATGTGTGACGAAGCCAATACTACTCTCAAAAGCCTAACGTCGTATTACTATTTTCCCAACATGCAAGTGTATTTTGATATTGAAAAAAAGAGGTATCACTATCAATTAGGTAAAGATTGGATAGTATCGGAGGAACTACCTCAGTATTATGGTGGTTATTCGCTTTTTAAAAATGAAAGAGTACTGGTGACTATCGCCAACGATGAAGAGCCGCAAATACACATCAAAGAACACCGCAAAGAATTTCCATACAATCCGAAAGGCAGAATTAAAAGACCTTTACAAACATTGAATGCTGAAAATTCAACTGTATCCATAGAATAAACAATCAAACAGTAACCATTTAAAAAAAGAATATCATGCAAAATTTACTTTACACCATAGCAGTTGTATTAGTAATACTTTGGGCTCTAGGGTTCTTCGTTTACAATTTAGGATCCATAATCCATATATTATTAGTAATTGCTGTAATTGCCATATTGCTCAGAATCATAAAAGGAAAAGAGATATAGATAGAAAACGACACTAAAAAATCATTTAAATTAAACACCATGAAAACTATTTTTAGAAATTCAGTTAAGATAGCTGTAATCTTATGTCTGTTAGGCTCGGTTACAACTTATGCTCAAGAAGCAGAAAAGAAAAATTACGACCAAGGTTTTCGTTTAGGATTTGGAATCAATGGAGGCCTTCCGCTTCAGGATCCTTATGATTACAATTTGGGAGCCGATGTCAGAATTCAATATGATTTATCTACCCGATATTCATTGACTTTCACTACGGGTTTCAGCAACTTTTTTGTTAGCGGGAAAGACAATGATTTGGGGTATATTCCGGTAAAAGGTGGTTTTAAAGCCTTTGTTCTGAAAGACAAACTTTATTTGCTAGGCGAAGTGGGTGCTGCTTTTGCGGTGACCAATGGTTATGACAAAACCTCATTCCTTATTAGTCCGGGAATAGGATATGCTACCGAAAAAATTGATATCAGTTTGCGTTACGAACATTATACTGATTTTCCGGTGCTAAAAAATGATGTCGAAGATACAGGTTTGGGACAAATTGCTTTGAGAATCGCTTACGGATTTAGGCTATAAATTTGATAAGCACAAAAAAGGGCTAACATTATGTTAGCCCTTTTTTTTATTTAGAAAACTTCGCTTTCTTTTAGTTTTTCCATATTGTTGACCATTTGAAGTTCGTCAACAAATTTTTGAATTTTTCCATTCATCACACCATCCATATCAAAAACATCCAGTCCAATTCGGTGATCCGTAACACGACCCTGTGCATAATTATAAGTACGGATTTTAGCCGAACGGTCACCTGAACTTACCTGAGAAGTACGCTTGGTAGCATCTTCGGCTTGTTTTTTGGCTAATTCTTGTTCGTACAAACGTGAACGCAATACTTCCAAGGCTTTATCTTTATTCTTGTGTTGTGATTTTTGATCCTGACATTGCGCCACCAATCCAGATGGAATGTGTGTCAAACGCACCGCCGATTTCGTAGTATTTACCGATTGCCCACCAGGTCCTGACGAACAAAAGAAATCCACACGCACATCATTCATATCAATTTGCACATCAAATTCTTCGGCTTCCGGTAAAACCATTACGGTTGCTGCTGAGGTGTGTACACGTCCTTGCGTTTCCGTTTGTGGTACACGTTGTACCCGGTGAACACCTGCTTCAAACTTCAAGGTTCCGTAAACATCTTCTCCGGTTACTTCAAAAATCACCTCTTTAAAACCACCCGAAGTTCCTTCGTTCATATCCACCACAGAAGTTCTCCATCCACGGCTTTCACAGTATTTGGTATACATACGGTATAGATCACCGGCAAAAATAGAAGCTTCATCACCACCTGTTCCGGCACGAATTTCGACCATTACGTTTTTAGCATCTTCCGGATCTTTCGGAATCAACATAAATTTGATTTCTTCTTCCAGTTGCGGCAAGCGTTCTTTGGCCTCGTCCAGTTGCATTTTGGCCATTTCAACCATTTCAGCATCAGAGCCATCTGCCAGAATTTCGTTGGCTTCTTTTATATTGGCGTCAAGAGTAACATATTCATCACGTTTTTCCATTAACGCTTTCAGCCCTTTGTATTCCTGATTTAACTGCACATAACGCTTCTGATCGGAGATAACATCGGGTTGAATAATCAAATCCGAAATCTCGTCGAAACGTTGTTTTACATATTGTAATCTCTCTAACATTTTGTGTTCTTTATTTCGGGTGCAAAAATAGTAAAAAAACTGTACAATAAGCGGTGTTCGGGTGGCAGATTTTTTATAGTATTGTATAGTAATTTAAAAAGAAGAAAATGAAAACCGTTATCGCTATACTATCCATACTATTATTGGTTTCCTGTCAAAAAAAATCAGAAAAACAATTCGACAAACTTGAAAAAATGAACTGGCTGGTTGGCCATTGGGAACAAAAATTACCAGATGGCTTATTGGTAGAAAATTGGAAAAAAGAGAACGATAGTACCTTCAGTGGGGATAGTTATTTTATCAATCCAAAAGACACAGTACATTTTGAAAGCATCAAACTAAGCCAAAAAGCCGAAGAATTGATTTACACCGCTACCGTTCCCGGACAAAACAATGACGAGCCGGTTGATTTCAAATTGACTTCGGATACCGAAAATGTATTTACGTTCGAAAATCCTGCGCATGATTATCCGCAGAAAATCACTTATAAAAAAGTCAATGCAACCAGTTTAGTGGCCAGTATTTCGGGCAAACAACAAGGAAAAGACAGTCAGGAAAGCTACCCGATGCAAAAGAAATAAGCTTTTTATTGCTCCCAATATCATCAAACCTCTCGTTGTCGGGAGGTTTTTTTCATTTGTAAAATATACGGAATCAAGCAGATAAAAAATATTATTTATATTTAGTCTAAATAAGCTTTGTGATTTCAATTTCGGTTTCTATATTTGCATCACTATTTTTAATTATTCTAAATAAATGCAAAAACATATCCCAATCTTAGCCTTAACACTTATCCTTAGTGTATCCGCTTTTGCACAAGAAAGCTACAAATCCGAAAAAGAAGAATTACTTGCCTTTAATGATACCGTAAAAAACAAAAAAGGAGAAATTCTGCAGGAAGTCATTGTGACTTCGAATCAACAAAAATCACCAGTGACCGTTGGGAAATCAGGTATAAAACCAATGGATTTGCCACAAAGTGTTGCCGTTGTTACCCAAGCCACATTACAAAATCAGCAAGTGAGCACTATGACCGATGTTTTAAAAAACACCAACGGTGTTTATATCATGGGAAATACAGGTGGCTATCAGGAAGAAATTGCCTCGCGTGGCTACCAAATGGGAAGCACCAATACTTTCAAAAATGGTGTCCGGTATTTTAATGGCATGCCGACAGAGTTGAGTGGTATTGAAAAAGTTGAATTTTTAAAAGGAAGCGCTGCCATTTTATTTGGAAATGTTACAGCCGGTGGCGTTATCAATTTGGTGACCAAAAAACCAAAATTTGATTACGGAGCTGAAGTAGGTATTGGTGTGGGAAGTTTTGATGCTTATAAAACAACATTTGATGTTTATGGCCCCATTGGTAACAGCAAAAAAATAGCTTTCAGAATAAATGGTGCCAATACACAAGCCAATAGTTTCAGAACCGGCGTAAGTTCAGAAACCAAATATGTGAATCCATCTCTTTTGATTAATTTCACAGAAAAGACGTCATTATTGGTAGAAGCCGATTATATCAAAGACCAAAGAACTCCCGATTTTGGTGCCGGAATTATCAACTATGAATTGGTTGATTTACCCAGAAGCCGCTTTGTGGGCGTATCGTGGGGCTATGTAAAATCAGAGCAGGCGTCGTTGACCACCACCGTAAAACACCAGTTATCAGACAATTGGGATTTGTCTTTCATCAACTCGTTGCGCTATTACAAAACCGATTTGTTTGCCAACACCAGACCTAATTCTCCTATTACTTCTATGCAGGCCAATGGCGACTGGACAAGAGGATTGCAACGTTCGGAAGCTAAAGACAACTATTGGTATCAAGAGTTGAATCTTAAAGGCCAATTCAAAACCTGGAAAGTAAATCATCAACTGCTTTTTGGCATTGATACTGATACTTATAAAACCGAAACCTTAGCGTCAACTTATAAAAATCCGACAAAATCGTATCGAAATGAATACGATGTCATAAACATTTTCACAACCGATTTAGGCACAGCCCGAAGTGATATTCCGAACATGGACAAAACGTCATTAACCACCGCTCCGATAAAAAGAATTGGTGCTTTTGTACAGGATTTAGTAAGTCTTAATAAGTATTTCAAAGCTTTGGCTGGAATCCGTTACAGCTATCAGGATACCGAAAATGAAGTGTTAACTTATGCTGTGGTAAATCCATCTCCAAAACCGGAAACCGATGTTACTACCAAACAATACGACAAAGCTTTTTCTCCAAGATTGGGGCTTATTTACCAGCCTAACGAAAATCATTCCCTTTTTGCCTCCTACTCTACTTCTTTTGTGCCTAATGCCGGTTTGGATTATGCTACTAAAGAAGCCTTGAAACCCTCCATCATCAAACAATACGAACTGGGAATTAAGAACCAATTATTTAAAGAACGATTGTTTGCCAACCTTACTTTGTATCAAATAGAAAACAACAATTTGGCACAAACTTCCTTAGTTGATGCAACCTATAAAGAACTATCCGGCGGTACCAAAAGCCAAGGAGTTGAAATTGATTTGGTAGCCAATCCGGTAAAAGGACTTTCTATTATGGGTGGGTATAGCTTTACCGAAATAAAATACACCGCCAGTAATATCTACATAGTGGGCAGTCAGATATTGTACATGCCAAAAAATACGGCGAACCTGAATTTCAATTACACCTTTAGTAAAGGAAAACTAAAAGGTATGAATCTGGGACTTATCAATTCGTACATTGGAGTTCGTTATGCCGGGCGTTCGACTAATTTAACGACACCAACCGATCCGAGAAAACCGGTTCAGCTACCTGATTATTTCCAATCGGATGCAACCATCAGTTATAAATACCATCAATTAACTTTGAGAGGAAAAATAAGTAATATTTTTGATGTCTTGAGTTATAACGTTCACGATGACAATAGTGTGAATCCAATAGCACCAACCAATTATTCCGTATCTGTTAATTATAATTTCTAAAAAATGAAACAAGCCACCATCCGCAATCTTCACCGTGACCTGGGTTACTTTTACATTGGCCTGATTATCTCCTTTGCTTTTTCCGGAATTCTGATGAATCACCGTGAAAGCTGGCATGCTGAAAAATACACGATTGAAACCAAAAAAGTAGAAGTCAAATTACCGTCAAAAGATAAAATCAATGATGAGTATGCCGAAACTTTGGGCAAACAATTGGGCATAGACGATAAAATGCGCCGCAACAAAGTGGATGAAGACCAATTTAAAATCTCTTTCGAAAAACACGATGTGGAAATTGACATGAAAACCGGAAAAGGTGAAATTGTTTCTTATATCAAAACGCCTATCATCAGTCAAATGATGAAACTGCACAAAAACACTTCCAACTGGTGGATTTATTATTCGGACATCTTCGGAGTATCCCTGATAACTATTGCCATTACCGGCGCTATTATGATTCCTGTTGGAAAGTTTACTTTTAAAAGACGCGGTTGGAAACTGGCTCTGGCCGGGCTACTGGTTCCGCTGCTCATTTTATTGTTTGTTTAGATAAAGCTCCCGAATTCGGGAGCTCTTTTATTGGAAACCAATTAAAACTAACAATTCCAACAAACACGAAATCAATTGATTAAAAATATTATTTAAAATAAGTCTAAATAAAATTTGTGTTTTCAAAAAGAGAAAATATATTTGCGCTTTATTTTTAATAAATCTAAATAGTGAATGCTGAATTTATTCTCATAGTTCATTTTTCAAGCCAGTTATCCATCGGTTTCTTTGATGAACAAAATTTAGTCGCATTCCTGAAAACATTGACCGACGGCTACCACAAATAGAATTACCTTAATTTTTTTAATTTATATAATGAAAACGATTTTTAGAATAACAGCAATTGCACTTTTAAGTTCGGTGAGTTTGATGGCTCAGGACAGAGTTTTTAACTACACCTATCAGAGTAACGTTTTGAATAAAGGCGTGAAAGAAATTGAAGTGTGGACTTCTGTTAATACCGGCAAAAATGATTACTACAGACAATTGGAAAACCGAGTGGAATATGAAGTTGGTTTAGGTTCTAATCTTCAAATGTCCTTTTATCTGAATTCCAAACAAAATGCTTTTTATGATGACATTACCGGTGAAATAGTTATGGAACCAACCGAAATTTCATTTTCTAACGAATGGAAATACAAATTTTCAGATCCGGTGGCTAACAAAATAGGATTTGCCGGTTATGCTGAAATTACAGTAGCTACAGACGAATTAGAATTGGAACTAAAAGCCATTTTTGACAAAAAAATTGGCAATACCCTTCATGCTTTAAACTTAGTGGTAGAAGAAGAATGGGAAACAACCACTGTTGACGGAAAAATGAAAACGAATCAAGCCACAAAATACGACTTCAATTATGGTGCTTCTTACATGCTTTCCAACAAATGGAATCTTGGCGCTGAATTTTTAGAACGAAATGTGTACTATAACGAAGATCATGCCACGCATTCTGCTATTTTTGCAGGGCCATGTTTGGAATATCATGTGGATAGTTTTTGGATCAACCTTTCCTATTCCCCGCAAATTGTTGGATTGCATAATCCTGACGGATCAAAAGGATTAAATGTTGATGAATTTACCAAAAATAATTTCAGAGTGTTATTTTCGTATTGGTTTAAATAATATCCGATGAAAAAACTATTAATTTTCCCTGCTTTATTGCTGATTTCCTGTAGCTCACAATTGTATGTACCAGTGCAGGAAGCGAATTCCGTTTCGGTTGAAAACCTTAAAAAAGGAAGGGAATTGTATGTTAGCAGTTGCTCTAGTTGCCATCAGTTGTATTTACCCAATCAATATGATGCTGTAGCCTGGCAACATAATCTTGACGAGATGCAGTTGCGTTCCAAAATAGACAACAATCAGAAACAATTGATTTATGATTATTTAGTCAACGCACCAAAATAAAAAAGCTCCCATTTGGGAGCTTTTTTTATTTTACATCGAATAATTTTTAAACATATATATCCAAATCATCCTCGAAAGCCGAATGTTGAAACAACTCAGCAACACTATGACCACACCAATAATCGGAATGATTCTTAAGTCGAACGTTTCTTTAAAAAAAGGACTCGCGATAAAATACGTTAGGATGCCCTGCCCTACCGTCAGTGCGTAGTTGACAAACATAGCGCCAAAGAAGTAACCGGGTTCTTTTTCAAATTTAAAATGACAATGACTGCAGTGTTCGTGCATCTTTGGAAAACCAAAGCTAAAGAAGAAACTTTTATCGGCAAACACTTTGCCTTTGTGACAATTGGGACATTCGTTGCGGAAAATATGGTACAGACTATTTAACATGATTTATTTTTATACAAAGGTAAGTTGCAATTGGTAACCAAATGTTTAGTAAATTCGCCAATACTAGCACAATAAAGACATTTTGAAAAAAAATCCCGTTTATAGCATTCAAAATTTCACGGCGCCGATAAGCCCGAAGGATTTGTATGTCAATTCGTTTAAAAAACACCTGGAAACGCACAGTTTCATTGAAAAACCGCATCGGCACAACTTTTACTTATTAGTGTTATTCACCAAAGGAAGCGGTATCCACGAAATTGATTTTGCTAAATTCGAGATCAAACCCGGAAGTTTGTTTGTGCTACAACCGGGACAAATGCATAACTGGCAATTGTCGCCTGACATTGAAGGCTATATCGTTTTTTATTCGCAGGAGATTTACAACTTGCATTTTGGTAATACAAAAATTGAAGACTATCCTTTTTACCAATTGGCGATGAACCAACCGGAAATCGTTTTTGAAGCGAATGAACTAGCACAAATCAAACCTTACTTCGATTTAATGCTGGCCGAAAATCAAAATCATTTCCCAAAAAAAGAAGACAAACTTTTGAATTTACTGGATTGCATTCACATTGAAATTTCGAGAAAATACCTTTCGGAAACTAATCACATTACACATTCCTATAATTACAAAATCCACCAGTTTGAGCAGTTTTTGGAACAGTTTTACAAAACCGAAAAATCACCTTCGTTCTACGCTGCCAAAATGAACATCACGCTCAAGCATTTAAATCGAATCTGCAAAGACATTCTCAATCAAACCGTAACCGAACTCATTAGTAAACGCGTTATACTGGAAGCCAAACGGCTTTTGATTAATCCCACCAAATCTGTCAACCAAGTAGCGGATACATTGGGTTTTGACAATTATTCCTATTTCACCAAACTCTTTAAAAAGCAAGCCGGAATAACGCCTCGTGAATTTAGAAATAATTTGAAATAAAAAAACCGCCTATCACTAAGCGGTTTTTCTATCTATTTAATATTCTAATCTAATTCTTCACCGGAATATTGGCTAATATCTCCAAATAAAACTTCCAGAATTTTTGAGACGATTTGATCGAAGCTCTTTCATCAGGACTGTGCGCCCCGTGAATGGTTGGTCCAAAGGAAATCATATCCATTCCCGGATAATTCGTTCCAAGGATTCCACATTCCAATCCGGCGTGACAGGCTACTACATTGGGTTTGGCGCCATTTTGTTTTTCATAAATATTGACCAAAACCTCTAAGATTTCTGAGTTTACATTCGGAGTCCAACCCGGATAACTTCCTGAGAATTCCACTTCGCAACCAAACAATTCATAGGCCGAACGCAAGCCGTTGGCTAAGTCCATTTTAGAACTTTCTACGGAAGAACGCGTCAAATTCTGAATCGAAATTTCACCGTCTTTCACTATCACTCGGGCAATGTTGTTAGAGGTTTCCACCAAGTCAGCCATGTCGGCACTCATGCGGTAAACGCCATTATGCGCTGCATAAATCGAACGCAGCAAGCCTTCCTGAACGCCTAAATCCATAACCTTAGTTGGCAAATCGCTTTTCACGATTTCGATAGTAAGATTGGGCTCCATGGTTTTATATTCCGTTTTGATATCGGTAATGATTTCCTGCATGTCAAACACGAATGCTTCATCATACATCCCGGCAACTATTACTTTCGCTACACTTTCACGCGGAATCGCATTGCGCAAACTACCGCCACTGATTTCCGAAATCTGTAATCCAAAATTCTCAAAACCGTCGAATAATAAACGGTTCATGATTTTGTTGGCATTACCCAATCCTTTATGAATATCCATCCCGGAGTGCCCGCCATTCAAGCCTTTTACGGTAATGGTGTACCCAACCGAACCTTCTGGAGTTTCTTCTTCATTGTATTTTCTGGTTGCGGTAACATCAATGCCACCGGCACAACCAATATCAATTTCATCGTCTTCTTCTGTATCTAAATTCAATAGGATTTCTCCTTTCAAAATGCCGCCTTTTAAGTTTAAAGCACCGGTCATTCCGGTTTCTTCGTCTATGGTAAATAACGCGTCAATAGCCGGATGCGGAATGTCTTTGCTTTCCAAAATCGCCATGATAGCAGCTACTCCTAGCCCGTTATCAGCACCAAGCGTTGTTCCTTTGGCACGAACCCAGTCACCATCCACATACATGTCGATGCCTTGTTTGTCAAAGTCAAAATTGGTGTCGTTATTTTTTTGGTGCACCATATCCAAATGCCCTTGCAGCACAACGGTTTTACGGTTTTCCATACCCGGTGTAGCAGGTTTTCTGATGATTACATTGCGGATATCGTCTTCAAAAGTTTCCAATCCTAAACTGTTTCCGAAGTTTTTCATGAATTCAATCACACGCTCTTCTTTTTTTGACGGACGCGGTACAGCATTCAGATCGGCGAACTTGTTCCAAAGGGCTTTCGGTTCAAGGTTTCTAATTTCTTGGCTCATTATAGTTGTTATTTTTTAATGTCGAGGCACAAAGTTACAAAGTTTAGTTTCTTGACGAATTGATATTGTGATTATATTTACAATTAAAAAATTGGCTTTGAAACGCAAACATCTTCTTCCTGCATTTTTACTGTTTCAGATTGTCTTTCTGAGGTTTTTAGCTTTTTTCCCCGAAACTGTAGAGCACTTTTACAGCAATGGTTTGTATGTATACGTTTCTCGTTTTTCGAGAACCGTTTTAGGTAAAATTCCTTTCTCTATTGGCGATATTCTTTATGGAATCGTAATTGTTTATGGCATGCATTGGTTTTACAAAAACAGAAAACTTTCCTGGAAAAATAAAGTATGGCCTGTGTTGAGTTTCCTTTCGGTGTTTTACTTTTTGTTTCATTTGCTCTGGGCTTTCAATTATTACCGCGAGCCTTTGTTTGAAAAGATGAACATCCAACGGGATTATACCAACGAAAATTTGTTCGCTTTTACTAAAAAATTAATTGCCAAAACCAACGAGGTGCAGTTCCAAATCACACACGATAAAAACAAAAAAGTAACCAATCCGTATTCGCAGGATAGTATATTCAGCATGACCCAAAATGGCTATGATGTTTTAGCCAATGAATACCCGTTTTTCAAGTACGAAATTCCGAGTCGAAAAAAATCATTGATTAGCTTACCGCTTACTTATATGGGGTTTGGCGGTTATTTGAATCCGTTTACCAATGAATCTCAGGTGAATTACAAATTACCCCTCTATGGTTTTCCGTATGTCATTTGTCACGAAATGGCGCATCAAATTGGCTATGCCAGCGAAAGCGAATGCAATTTCATCGGTTTCCTGGCTTGCATTAAAAACAAGGATTTGTATTTTCAATATGCCGCTTATACCGCAGCGCTGCACTATTGCTTAGGCAATCTCATCATGAAAGACGAAGCCCGATTCAAAATTTTACAACCAACTGTCAATCCGGGGATTTTTGAAAACTATAAAGAAAGCGAACGCTTTTGGGAACAATACGACACCTTTATTGACAAAGGGTTTCATATTTTCTACGACCAATTTTTGAAAACGAATCAGCAAAAGGACGGCATCGAAAGTTACAGCAAGTATGTCAACCTGTTGATTAATTACTATAAAGACAAGGATTTAAAGTAAAAAGGATTTGCTTCGCAGAGCCTTCAAAGCTCCGCTTTGAAAATACAATAGCCTTAAAAAAATACTCAAGCAAGCTTGGATATTTTTTTAAGGCTATTGTATTTATTCGTGATCCCAGAAGGATTCGAACCTTCGACCTACTGCTTAGAAGGCAGTTGCTCTATCCAGCTGAGCTATGGAACCATGCAAAGTAAATGTCTTGAAAATTGTCGGGGTGGCAGGATTCGAACCTGCGGCCTCCTGCTCCCAAAGCAGGCGCGATAACCGGGCTACGCTACACCCCGTGTATTCATATCTGTGGTCAGATAATCAGGTTACACAAAACCTAAAAAGCGGAGAGACAGGGACTCGAACCCTGGCGACGGTTACCCGTCGACAGATTAGCAATCTGCTCCATTACCGCTCTGGCACCTCTCCTATAATTTTCAATTTGTAAAAGAACATTTTCTTTAAGCGGTTGCAAATGTAATTTATCATTCTATAATTTACAACTATTTCATTTCTTTTTTTAG
>NZ_DAINRG010000025.1:0-38515 GCF_036741995.1 Flavobacterium sp.
TTTTGCGAGCGGCAATTTCTACTTGGGTTTGTGGCGGAATGGTAAAGAACGAACCTGCCGAAGCTCCACGCTCAATAGAAACAACTGCTAAACCGTTGCGTACACTGGAACGAATTCTTTTGTAAGCGGCTAATAATCTTTCTTCAATTTGTCCTTCATACTCGGCTGATTTCTCCATCAAGAAGCTTTCTTCTTTTTGCGTTTCCGCCATGATGTCGTTTAATTCGGCTTTTTTGTGTTTTAAGTGAGAAGATTTTTGGTCTAATCTTTCTTTGGAACTTGAAATCACTTCTTTTTTGTGTTCGATAGAAGCTTTCAATTCTTTGATTTGTTTTTCAGCCAATTGGATTTCCAATTCCTGGAATTCTACTTCTTTAGTCAAGGAGTTGAATTCTCTGTTGTTGCGAACGTTTTTTTGTTGTTCTGTATATTTTTTGATGGCCGCTTGGTGGTCATCAATTGCATTCTTTTTAGTTTTGATTTGTTCTTCAATAGATACTAAATCACTTTTTAATTTATCTAAACGAGTGCTTAAACCGGTAACTTCATCTTCTAAATCTTCCACTTCTAAAGGTAATTCTCCTCTAACGTTTCTGATTTCATCAATTCTGGTATCTATGATTTGCAAGTCGTAGATAGCTCTCAATTTGTCTTCAACACTTAGTTCTTTTGTAGTCGCCATATTTTATAAGTACTTAACTGGATTTGTATTTTCTTCCGAAAAAATGATGGCAAAATTAAGGATTTTTTTCTTAAGAAAATCAACAATATAATTTTTTGTAAATCTTTCACTTTCAAAGTGCCCAATGTCGGCCAAAACTAATTGATTTTCAGCTTCATAAAAGTTGTGGTACTTCAAATCGGCAGTTAAAAAAATATCGGCTCCGGCTTGTTTGGCGTTGCTAATAGCAAAGCTTCCCGAGCCACCAAGTACGGCGACTTTCTTTATCGGTTTTCCCCGCAAAGCGCTATGACGAATGCCACCACATTGCATTTTGTCTTTTACAAAGGCAAGAAATTCAGTTTCGCTCATGGGTTTTTCCAACTCACCAATCATACCAAGACCAATGTTTTGGTGGGCATTTTGCAAATCATAAATTTCATACGCCACTTCTTCGTATACGTGATTTTGGAATAAAGCTTTTAAGACTTTGGATTGCAAATGCTTTTCGAATGTAACTTCAATTTTAATTTCCTCATTTTCCACGAATTCGAAACGTTCGCCAATTTCCGGATCGCTGTCTTCATTGCCCATGTAGGTTCCGATTCCTTTGGAATTGAAACTGCAGTCTTCGTAGTTGCCAATCTTCCCGGCACCGGCTTCGAATAAGGCATTTCGGAGTTCTTCTACATTTTCGGGAATAGTATACGTTACCAGTTTTTGAATAAAATTCTTTTTAGGAACCAATATTTTTGTATTCGTTAAACCAAGCGCATCGCTGAAAATTTTATTCACACCTTGTTTGTGATTGTCCAAAGCCGTGTGGACCGCATAAATTGCAACATCATTTTTGATGGCTTTGATTAAGGCGCGTTCCACATAATTCTTGCCTGTGATTTTCTTCAAACCTGAGAAAATAATAGGATGAAAGCAGACCACCAAATTGCATTTCTTGGCAATGGCTTCATCAATTACACTTTCTAAAGCATCGTGACAAACGAGGATTCCGGTAGCTTCAGTTTCTGAATTACCAACCAGCAAACCCACATTGTCAAAGTCTTCGGCGTAGGCCAATGGAGCCATTTCTTCTAAGGTGGAGAGGATTTCTTTTATAGTCATATAGTTAAGTTGCCCATTCGTTTAGTTGTTCTTTAATAGCCCAGATACCATTTGTTTTTTCAAACAAGAGATAACTGCCGCTGTTGTGCTCGATACTGCGATAGAACGCCACTTTTACCAAAGCAAAATTTCCTTTGGCAAAATAAATCGGTTTACTAACAATCATTAGTCGCTGATTGTTTTCGCCAAATCTGTCGGACACAATTTTATATTCTTCAAATGATAAGCAGGAATTGACTTTGCTTTTCAAATATTGATTTTGATTGTCAAATAAAATATCATATTCCTTTGACCAGTTTTCGTCAACAGTAATATCGATTTGTTTTTTGATTTCGTCGGCATTCTTCTGTAAAAACTCACTTTTCGAAATGACTTCTAATGTTTCTTCATTATTAGGTGCTTTTTTGCAATAAAAACTCAGCAGTTGCAATCTGCTTTTGGCAATGACCTTTTCGTTTTTGTAATATTTGGTAAAAATGATTTTTAGTATAGGCACATTGTCTGCCTCTTGCGAAAAAGCAACAGGAGCAATCAAAAGCAAAACAAAAAGAATTTTAAAAAAACGAAATTTCATTTATATTGGGTAAATTGAATAATTTCATTCAAAGATAAAAAATCGTTACTTTCGTACTATGATTTTGTTGCGAAAATTACTTTTCCCTTTTGCCATCCTTTATGGCTTTGTTACTTCTCTGAGAAATTATCTTTACGATAAAGGTATACTAAAATCCTATTCCTTTACCATTCCGGTAATTGCTGTTGGAAATCTCAGTGTGGGCGGCACCGGCAAAACACCGCAGATTGAATATTTAATTCGGTTGCTTTCCCCAAAGTATCAGGTAGCTACGTTAAGTCGCGGTTACAAAAGAAAATCAGAAGGTTTTATTTTGGCTGCAGCCAATGCCAATGCGGAAATTCTCGGTGATGAGCCGTTTCAGTATTTTCAGAAATTCCCTCAAATTCAAGTTGCAGTGGATGCTAACAGACGCAACGGAATTACGCAGCTTTTAAATCAAAAAGTAAAGCCCGAAATTATTTTATTGGATGATGCTTACCAACACCGCAAAGTAAAAGCGGGATTTTATATTTTGCTTACAGCTTATGACGATTTGTTTTGCGATGACTATTTGTTGCCAACAGGCAATCTCCGCGAAAGTCGAAACGGAGCCCAAAGAGCGAATATGATAATTGTCACTAAATGTCCGCCAAATATAACAGAACTTGCCCAAGAAAATGTTAAGCAAAAAATTGGTTTAACGATGCCTATTTTCTTCAGTTGTATTGATTATGATGATACAATGTATAGTCAAAACGGAAGTTTGGATGTTCAATCTGTGAAAAATGAACCGAAAATAGTGCTAGCCGGAATTGCCAAACCCAAACCATTTTTCGAGTATTTACAAGCTGAAAATGATGAAATTATGACCTTCCCGGATCACCATCATTTTAGCGAAAGCGAAATTTTAAACATAAAAAACAAAGCCAACGATAAAATTATTGTTACAACCGAAAAGGATTTTGTACGTTTGGAGGCTGAAATTTTAAAAGCACAATTATATTATTTACCTATCAAAAGCAAGTTTGTTAAGCATTCGGAAACTTTTGATCAAATTATTTTAAACTATGTGGGAACTTGTACAGGAAACCGTTAATTACATAAAAAACAAAACCAACTTCACGCCGGAATACGGTGTTATTCTAGGCTCTGGATTAGGCAGTTTTACCGATGATTTAAAAATCGAATTTACGTTGCCCTATAATGAAATCCCCAATTTTCCGGTTTCCACTGTTGAAGGACACAAAGGTGCTCTGGTTTTCGGAACCATTGGCGATAAAAAAGTTGTGGCTATGCAGGGAAGATTCCATTATTACGAAGGATATTCTATGCAGGAAGTTACGTTTCCGGTAAGAGTTATGAAATATATTGGCGTAACCAAATTGATTGTGTCAAATGCCTCGGGCGGAGTGAATTCTGCTTATAAAGTAGGTTCGATAGTAATCATTTCAGATCACATCAATATGATGCCGGAGCATCCGCTAAGAGGGAAAAATGATGAGCGTTTCGGTCCTCGATTTGTCAATATGAGCGAGCCTTACAGCCCGAAGATGATTGCTACAATTAAAGAAATTGCCATTGCTTCTAATATTGAAGTGCTTGACGGCGTTTATATGGGATTGCAAGGGCCAACGTTTGAAACCTTGCACGAATACAAAATGGTAAAAACGATTGGTGCCGATTGCGTTGGAATGTCAACTGTTCCCGAAGTTATCGTAGCCCGTCATATGGAATTGGAAACCTTCGGTATTTCGGTAATTACCGATATCGGCAGTGAAGAACACTTAGAGTCTATTACGCACGAAGAAGTACTGAAAGCCGCCAGAGGAGCTGAGCCTAAAGTAAGAGAATTAATCAAAAAATTAATTCTGCAATACTAAGCTAAATTCAGCGCAATAACCCTGTAGAAATTTTCCGGTTCAAAAGGTTTGGTGATTACATCGGTCATGCCAAATGACATTAGGATTTCCCTGTTTTCATTCAGCGAAATTGCCGTCAAGGCGATGATGGGTTTTTGAGTGTCAAATTCCCGAATGCGTTCCGTAGCAATAGTTCCATTAATGCCCGGCAAATGAACATCCATCAGCACTAAATCAAAATCATTTTCAGCACGAAGTAATTCTATAGAGTCTTCACCATTGTCAACGATTTTGCATTTCATGCCTTTGTTTTCCAGCATTTTTTTGGTGACCATTTGGTTGATTTTATTGTCCTCTACTACCAAAATATTTTTGCCGATAAGCACTTCATCCGAGTAATGTTTTGGAGCTTCAAGCATAATTTCATGATGCCCGTCCAACAAATTGAGTTCAAACGCAAAAGTGGTTCCTACGCCGACCTCACTTTTCAGACCAATTTCGCCACCCAATAAATCAACCAGTTTTTTCACAATGGTTAATCCCAAGCCGGTACCGCCGTATTTGCGATTGATTTCAATAGAACCTTGCGAAAAACTGTCGAAAATAGTTTCCTGCTTTTCCTCAGGAATACCAATGCCGGTGTCGCTTATGGCAAAATTTATTCTCGAAAATCCATCCCCGTTTTCTACTAATTTCGCGATTACTTTTACCTCTCCGTTTTTGGTAAACTTCAGGGCATTATTGATTAGGTTGATGAATATCTGTGACAATTTGGTTGGATCACCCAATAAGGTTTCGGGTATGTTTTTATCAATTTCCAGAGTGAAATTGTTGTTGTTTTTAGAAGCAATTTCAGTCATTGAATTTTGAATATCAAGCAGTAGTTGTTTGAGATTAAAATCAATGTATTCAATTTCAATGTTGCTTGATTCAATGCGGTTGATTTCCAGAATTTCATTAATGAAAGTCAACAGGTAATTCCCGGAAAACTTCAATGAATTCAGATAATGCAGTTGGTTTTGCTTGGGATTGTCTTCTATCAGTAAATGCGTAATTCCGTTAATTGCATTGAGTGGTGTGCGCAATTCATGACTTACGGTCGATAAGAATTCGGCTCTTGCTTTGGAGGCTTTTTCGGCTTTGTCTTTGGCAATTTGCAATTCAAAATTCTTCTCTTTCAACAGCACATTCGATTGGCTTCGGATGATGTTGTTTTTATACAATGACAAACTCAAAAGCGACAAAATCGAAATCAGGGCAATGGCCAAAATACTGATGAGTTTGGCAAATTTATTGGTCTTTTGCTGTGCTTCATTTTCTTTAGTCATTTGCTCAATGGCTTTCATGCGCTCACTGTCTTTGAAAGCTACATAATCATTGGCATCCAGCTTTTGATTGTTCAAATGCGAAAGGCTGTCTTTCAATTGCAGATGGGCTTTTAGGTATTCGTGTGATTTTTTTAGATCTAAAAGCTTGTCATAAGTGTTGCTTAAATCCAAAAGAATTTTTACTTTCTGATCTAAATTTTTGTCTTTGGCATTGATTTGTAATGCTCTGTTGAGATAGTTTGCCGCTAAATTATTGTGGTTTAACTTTTCTTCAATGGTTCCGAGTTGGTATAGTGCTTCTGCTTTTGTTTTGAAAATATCTTTCGAATCATTTTTAGAGATAATTTCATTAAACAATTTCGACGCTAATTCGGTTTTGCCATTGTTCTTGTATAAAATTCCTTTTTGCAAATTCAAAAACTCTGAAGTATCAATTTTCAATAAATCATAAATGGATTGTGCTTTGTCAAAATTATTCTCAGCTTTGGCAAACTCTTCCAAATTCATATAGCAAAGACCAATGTTGTAGTAGCACAAGGCATAATCGGCCGAAGGTGGAAGCTGGCTGTACAAATCGGCGCTTTTAGAAAATGTTTCTACGGCATCGTTCGTTTTTTTTAACTCAGAATAAGTCGAGCCCAATGAAAATAAAGCATCTGCTTTGCCTTTGGTATCGTTATGACTTTTGGCATAATTGTAAGCTTTTTGGGAAAAGGCTAAAGAGAATTTATAGTTGTTGGTTTTTTTATGGAAGCTGGCCAACTGAATATAATAGTAAGTGCTATCGACTTTATCGATAACTCTTCTTTGTCCAAAACCAATAGTTTGGAATAGCAGAATCAGCCACAACCACCTCATAAATTGCAGAGTTAAATAGAATTAGGATGATAAATGTAGCGTTTTTATTTTTTTAACAAAACAATCAAGTCAATTATTCGCGAGGAATAACCGATTTCATTGTCGTACCAACCCACGACTTTCACCATTTTGTCAATGACAGAAGTAAGTTGTGCATCAAAAAGACAAGAGTTTGGATTGCCCAAAATATCTACGGAAACGATAGGGTCTTCGGTATAAGCCAGAATTCCTTTCAGATTTGTGGCTGCGGCATTTTTGAAAGCGGTATTGATTTCCTCAATAGTCACTTGTTTTTTTACGTAGCAAGTAATGTCGGTCAACGAACCATCCGGCACAGGAACACGAATGCCGCTGCCTCCAATTTTACCGTCCATTTCCGGGAAGATTTTTGTCAAAGCTTTAGCAGCACCGGTTGTGGTTGGTACTATCGACTGACTGGCACCACGAGCCCGACGTAAATCTTTGTGAGGCTGGTCGTGTAAACTTTGGTCAGTAGTATAGGAGTGAACCGTGGTGATATAGGCTTGCTCAATGCCACAAAGTTCATTAATGACTTTAATCATTGGTGCGGCATTGTTGGTCGTACAACTGGCGTTGGAAACTATAGTTTCGGTACCCTCTAATATGTTTTCGTTTACACCCAGCACTACGGTTTTAATTTCGGGCACTTCAGAAGGAGCGGAGAGGATTACCTTTTTGGCTCCAGCCAAAATATGGTGGTTGATGTCTTCAAAGGTTCTGTATTTTCCGGTACTTTCTATGGCAAAGTCAATGTCGAGGCTGGCCCAGTTTAGATTTGAAATTGTTCTTTCGTGGAAAAACAAATACGGTTTCCCATCAATAATAATTGACTCTTCATCAAAAGAAACGTCATAAGGCAAAACCCCATGAATGCTATCGTATTTTATCAGATGTGCCATTGTGCGATTGTCGGCAATGTCATTGATGGCAACCACTTCTATAGTGGGATGGTTTAGCAGCAACCGGAACAAATTTCTCCCGATTCGGCCAAAACCATTAATAGCAATTCTAGTTTTCTTATTCATTTGGTTCAATATGTATTAAAACATGACCCAGTTGTGGAATTTCAGATCGTAGGGTGTCTTTAAGCAAATGGGCGATGTCATGTCCTTCTTTTACAGTGATGTGTGCATCTACTGTGGCATGCAAGTCAACATGATATTTCATGCCTGCTTTTCGAATAAAACATTTTTCGGTATCAATGACACCTTCTACTTTGTGTGATACTTGTCGGATGTCCAAGATTAAATCGTCATACAAATGTTCATCCATAATTTCCCCCAAAGCGGGTCTGAAAATTAAATAACTGTTGTAAAAGATGAATCCGGCAGCAAAAAGAGCTGCCCAGTCATCGGCAGATTCGTATCCTTTGCCTAAAATGAGCGCAATAGAAATTCCGATAAAAGCAGCTACCGAAGTAATCGCATCACTGCGGTGGTGCCAGGCATCTGCCCGCAAAGAAGAGCTGTTGGTTTCAATTCCCTTTTTCATCACTTTGCGAAAAGAGAATTCTTTCCAAACAATGATGATTCCCAGTATAATTAATGTCCAGGCTTTTGGTAAATTATGTGGAGTACCTATGTTTTGAATGCTTTCGTAAGCAATAATAGTGGCCGAAGTGATTAAGAAACCCACCACTATAAAGGTAATCAAAGGCTCTGCTCTGCCATGTCCGTAAGGATGGTTTTCATCGGCAGGCTTGTTAGAATATTTTAGACCAAACAGCACAAGGAAAGACGAGAAAATATCGGTAGTCGATTCAATGGCATCAGCAATCAAGGCATAAGAATTGCCAAAAATACCCGCAACACCTTTAATCAAAGCCAGACAAGCATTGCCAATTAAACTGAAATAAGTTGCTTTAATAGCCGATTGTTCGTGCGTCATTTCCATTTAGGGGAATTATAAAATGTGTTTTTCAGCATGATAGGATGAACGAACCAGAGCACCGCTTTCCACATGACGGAATCCCATTTCTTTACCGATTTTCTCGTATTTCTCGAATTGTTCCGGTGTGATATATTCCTTAACAGGTAAGTGTTTTTTACTCGGTTGCAAATACTGCCCAATGGTCACAATATCCACATCATTATCTCTTAAATCGCGCATGGTTTGAATTACTTCTTCTTCGGTTTCGCCCAATCCAAGCATGATACCCGATTTGGTTCTGCGAATGCCTTGCGCTTTTAAGTATTTTAAAACGGCTAAACTACGGTCGTATTTCGCCTGAATTCTAACTTCACGTGTCAAACGACGTACGGTTTCTACATTATGCGATACTACTTCAGGATTGGCTTCAACAATTCTGTCAATGATTCTTTCCACCCCTTGAAAATCGGGGATAAGGGTTTCTAAAGTCGTTTCCGGATTCATTCGGCGAATGGCTTGCACTGTTTCAAACCAAATGATGGAACCCATATCTTTCAAATCATCGCGATCCACACTGGTAATCACAGCATGTTTGATTTTCATGATTTTGATGGAACGCGCCACTTTTTCAGGTTCATCCCAATCTACCGTTTCCGGGCGACCGGTTTTCACTCCGCAAAAGCCACACGAACGCGTGCAAATATTGCCCAATATCATAAACGTGGCTGTGCCTTCGCCCCAGCATTCGCCCATATTAGGACAACTACCCGAGGTGCAAATGGTGTTGAGTTTGTATTTGTCAACCAAGCCGCGAAGTTCTGTGTATTTTTGACCGATAGGTAGTTTTACCTTCAACCATTTTGGTTTTCCAATAGGTAAATTATTATCAATAACTGATTCCATGCTTCCTTTTTTAGCGCTACAAAGATACAAAGGCAAATGTTAGAAAGACGTTAAGGAAGTTTGGATTTTTTTCTTTTTGAAAAGCAATTGCGATTCAGATTTGACTCAATTTGTTAAATGATGAAAACTAGTGACCAAGGAAGAACATTATACCGTAACTTAGTGTAAAATATTGTAAACAATTTAACTAACTATATAAAATGACAACAACAAAAGTAAAAGCATACGGCACAGGCGCCCCTGATGCTGATTTGAAACAAATGACCATCGAACGCAGAGACGTTTTGGCCAACGATATTGAAATCGAAATACTGTATTGCGGCGTTTGTCACTCTGATTTACACACCGCCCGAAACGATTGGGGATTCACAACCTATCCAGCGGTTCCAGGGCATGAAATCATAGGAAAAGTGACTAGAGTAGGAAGCGGAGTTACCAAACTCAAAGTTGGTGATTATGCCGGAGTTGGCTGTTTGGTCGATTCTTGCCGCACTTGTAGTAGCTGTAAACAAGATTTAGAACAATACTGTTTGAACGGCTGGGTGGGAACTTATAATAGTGCTGACAAACACCTTGGTGGAATGACTTATGGTGGCTATTCTGAAAAAGTGGTGGTAGATGAAAACTATGTATTGAAAGTACCGGCCAATTTAGACTTGGCTGCTGTGGCTCCATTGCTTTGCGCCGGAATCACGACTTGGTCTCCGTTGCGTCACTGGAAAGTTGGGAAAGGCAGTAAAGTAGCAGTAGTAGGTTTGGGCGGATTGGGGCATATGGCCATCAAATTAGCCAAAGGATTAGGTGCCGAAGTAACGCTGTTTTCCAGAACTCCCGGTAAAGAGAAAGATGCCAAGGATTTAGGAGCCGATGCAGTAATCATTTCCACAGATGATAACCAAATGGCCACGGTAGCCGGTAAATTCGATGTGATTATTGATACGGTGCCTTATGTGCATGATGTGAATCCTTATGTCACTACATTAGGTATCAGTGGAACTTTGGTTTTGGTAGGCTATTTGGGTGGATTGGATCCGATACTGAATACGGTTCCATTGATTATGGGAAGAAAATCGGTGGCAGCTTCCTTGATTGGCGGCATAGCCGAAACCCAGGAAATGTTAGATTTCTGCGGCCAACACAACATCGTTTCGGAAATTGAACTGATCAACATGCAGGATATTAACGAAGCCTACGGACGAATGCTGAAAAGTGATGTGCGCTATCGATTTGTAATTGATATGGCATCGCTGAAAAGATAATCGTTACTGAAAGTTAAGTAAAGCAGCTTAGGCTGCTTTTTTTTTTGGTTATCACTAATGAAAAGTTTATCAATATAAAAACTTAAGCATTTCTTAATCAAATCGCAATCGTTTTCGTAGGTTTTTACTTGTTACATCTATGTTTTTTTTTAATTGGGGTGGCAATTTTTTATTACTTTTGACCCCAAATGAGAGTAGTCACTTTTTATATATTTCTATTTTTTCTACTGCTGGGTGGCGGACATAATTTTTATGCCGGTACGCATCAAAGTGGCAACAGACATACTTCTTCTCAAAATTTCACCAAAAACAGACCAATAAAATCGGTAACTAAAGATCAGATTAGTACCGTAATAGAAGATACTGATATCGATTCGGAAGAAGAACACCTCGGAGGTGATGATCTTAAAGAAGGAAATGATGCTAAATTATTTGCAGAGAAAGCTAACTGGCACTATAGCTGTTATTTAGTACTCACAGATATTTTTGGTATAAATCAGTACTACCAAATTTTTAAAACTTCTCAGCCCAATTGCGGCTATTCAACTCCTATCTATATTACTCAAAGAGTTTTAAGGATTTGATATTCCCTACATCGGTTACCTAAGGTGTGTTCGTACACCTGACGGATGTATAGTAACCTTTTTCCATTTTGCGACACTGTTTGGTTTCATCCTAACAATTGCTGCTTTTTACATCCCAAAAATTTTCTGAGTTCACTGCGATAAATCGCTCCAATTTCATTTAAAACCATGATGAGAAATGTAATTTTCACGGGCTTATTAGCCTTGTTGTGCCTAACTAGTTGCACCACTAAAAAAGAAGAAAAAGAAGAAACCGGTAAATTTACCGTGACCAATGCTGCCGTAATCGATACTTCGTTTACCAAGGAGTATGTTTCGCAGATACATTCGGTTCGAAACATCGAAATCCGGGCACAGGAGAAAGGCTACCTGCAAAACATTTATGTTGACGAAGGCCAGTATGTAAAAGCCGGGCAGGTCTTATTCCGCATCATGCCTCAATTGTATGAAGCCGAATTGCAAAGAGCCGAAGCTGAAGCAAAAGCGGCCTCTATCGAGTTACAAAATGCTAAAACATTAGCCGACAAAAATGTCGTGTCTAAAAACGAACAGGCTATGGCTCAAGCCAAATTAGAGCAAGCCAAAGCCGAAGTAGCTATGGCTAAATTGCACCTGTCTTTTACCGAAATCAGAGCGCCATTTGCCGGAACCATCGACCGTATTCCAAAGAAATTAGGAAGCCTTATCGATGAAGGAGAATTACTGACCAGCCTTTCGGATAATAGTGAAATGTTTGCTTATTTTAACGTGTCTGAACCGGAATATTTACAGTATCAAACCGATGTGAAAGATCGTGGAGAGAACAAAGTGAGCTTACTTTTGGCCAACAATGAACTTCTAAAATACAAAGGAAATGTGGAAGTTATCGAAAGTGAATTCGATAGCGAAACCGGAAATATTGCTTTCAGAGCCAAATTCCCAAATCCGGATAAACTCTTAAAGAATGGTGAAACCGGAAAAGTGTTGATGACCGTACCGGTTAAAAATGCCCTAATCATTCCGCAAAAAGCCACCTACGAAATTCAGGATAAGATGTATGTGTTTGTAGTAGACAGCAACAATACACTGAAATCAAGAGAAATTACTATTACCGGAGAAATTCCTGATTTATATGTAGTTAAAAGCGGTATATCCGCCACCGATAAAATATTGCTAGAAGGCGTGCAAAAAGCTAAGGATGATGATAAAATCAACTTTGTTTACCAAAAACCTGATGAGGTAATAGCCAACCTGAAACTGAAAGCAGAGTAATCAATCCTAAATCACAAAAGCAATGTTTAATAGATTTATACAAAGACCGGTATTATCCATAGTAATATCGTTGATCATTGTCTTCCTGGGAGCACTGGCGCTTATTTCGCTGCCGGTTACGCAATTCCCATCAATATCACCGCCAAAAGTGAATGTTACGGTAGAATATCCGGGAGCCAATAACGAGCTGATGATTAAATCGGCTATCCTTCCGCTGGAAAGAGCGCTGAACGGAGTACCGGGAATGAAATATATGGCTTCCGATGCCGGGAATGACGGAGAAGGAACCATTCAAATCATCTTCAACCTGGGAACTGACCCTAACCAAGCTTCCCTAAACGTACAAAACCGGGTGGCCTCGGTAGTGAATAAACTGCCGCCATTGGTAGTTCGTGAAGGGGTAAAAATTACCCGTGAGGAATCCAACATGTTGATGTATATCAACTTGTATAGTACCGATAAAAACACCGACCAAAAATTCCTGTTCAACTTTGCCGATATCAATTTATTGTCAGAGTTAAAAAGGGTAGACGGAGTAGGATTTGCCGATATCCTTGGAAACCGTGAATATGCCATGCGTATTTGGTTGAAACCGGATCGTATGTTGGCTTACAAAATCTCTGCCGATGAAGTAATGGAAGCATTAGCCCAGCAAAGTTTGGAAGCTTCACCGGGAAAAACAGGAGAGAGTTCAGGAAAACGCTCGCAGTCTTTTGAATATGTATTAAAATATTCGGGAAGATTTACCACAAAAGAGCAGTATCAAAATATTATTTTAAGAGCCAATCCTAATGGAGAAATGCTGCGTCTGAAAGATGTTGCCAACGTAGAATTTGGAAGCTCCATGTACGATATTTATTCAAACTTGAACGGAAAACCTTCGGCGGCGATTGTATTAAAACAATCCTACGGAAGTAATGCCAGCCAGGTTATCAAGGATGTTAAAGCCAAACTGAAAGAAATCAAAGCCAGCTCTTTCCCAAAAGGAATGGACTATGAAATCAGTTACGATGTTTCTAAATTCTTAGATGCTTCTATCGAAAAAGTACTCCATACGCTGATTGAAGCTTTTATTCTAGTGGGATTGGTAGTATTCCTTTTCCTGGGAGATTGGCGTTCTACGTTGATTCCGGCCATAGCGGTACCAGTATCGCTTATCGGAACATTTATCTTCATGCAGTATTTTGGTATTACGCTTAACCTGATTACATTATTTGCATTAGTATTGGCTATTGGTATTGTGGTAGATAATGCTATCGTCGTCATCGAAGCCGTCCATGCTAAAATGGAAACGAAGCATCTCAACGCCAGGAAGGCTACCAAAGAAGCCATTCATGAAGTAGGTGGTGCCATTATTGCCATCACTTTTGTAATGGCTGCAGTATTTATTCCGGTGGCCTTTATGTCAGGACCGGTGGGGATTTTCTACCGACAGTTCTCCATTACTATGGCGACTTCCATCATCCTTTCGGGTGTTATTGCGTTGACGCTTACTCCGGCGCTTTGTGCAATGATGTTGAAGAATACGCACGGACAACCTAAAAAGAGAACACCAATTAACAGAATTGTAGATGGTTTCAATAAATGGTTTGGTGGTGTTTCGGAACGCTATAGAAACTTGTTGACCAAAATTGTAAACAGAAGAACCATTACATTCGGGATGCTTATTGTATTTTGTATAGGAACATGGCTGTTGAACAGCAGTGTACCTTCCGGATTTATTCCGAATGAAGATCAGGGAATGTTCTATGCCGTAATTCAGACACCTCCGGGTTCTACTTTGGAACGAACCAATGAAATTTCAGAAAGACTAGAGAAAATCGCCCAAAAAATTCCAGGAGTTGCTTCAGTATCTTCGTTAGCAGGATATGAAATCCTTACGGAAGGAACCGGTTCCAATTCGGGAACCTGTCTAATCAACCTGAAAAGCTGGGAAGATAGAAAAGGTTCCTGTCAGCAGATTATGGATGAACTCGAAAAAAAATCCAAAGATATCTCGGGTGCCACTATAGAATTCTTCCAGCCTCCAGCTGTACCGGGTTATGGTGCTGCCGGTGGTTTCGAGTTGCGTTTGCTGGATAAAGCCGGCTCAGGCGACTATAAGAAAATGGAAACCGTGAGTAATGATTTTGTTCGGGAATTGAATAAACGTCCTGAACTATCATCGGTATTTACCTTTTACAGTGCCAGTTTCCCGCAATATATGCTGGATATTGACAACGATTTGGCTCAGCAAAAAGGAGTTTCTATCGAAAATGCTACCAATACGCTATCGACACTCGTGGGTAGTAATTACGAAATCAGTTTCATCAAATTCGGACGCCAATATAAAGTGATGGTACAAGCCTCGCCGGAATATCGCGCCTTACCGGAAGATATCCTGAAATTGTATGTAAAAAACAACCGCGATGAAATGGTGCCGTTCTCTGCTTTTATGAAAATGGATAAAGTATACGGTTTGTCAGAGATAACCCGTCATAACATGTATAATGCTTCAGAGATAAGTGGTCAGGCGGCACCAGGTTACAGTAGTGGTGAAGCCATTAACGCCATTAACGAAGTAGCCGAAAAAGCATTGCCAAGAGGGTACGGAATTGATTGGGCAGGAATTTCTAAGGATGAAGTAGGTCGTGGCAATGAAGCGATTTATATTTTCTTAATCTGTCTTGGTTTCGTTTACCTGATTTTGGCAGCACAATATGAAAGTTTCATTTTGCCGTTCGTAGTAATCTTATCGTTGGTGGTGGGTATTTTCGGAGCCTTCCTGTTCCTGAAATTATTCGGATTGGAAAACAACATTTACGCTCAGGTGGCCATGGTAATGCTTATTGGATTGCTTGGTAAGAATGCTGTATTGATTGTGGAATTTGCAGTACAGCGCCACGCTGCCGGAGATTCGGTATTAGAAGCTGCTATTGAGGGTTCAGCTGTGCGTTTCCGCCCTATCCTGATGACTTCCTTTGCCTTCATTGCCGGATTGATTCCGTTAGTATTTGCTTCAGGCCCGGGTGCTACGGGTAACCGAACCATCGGTTCTGCTTCCGCAGGAGGAATGCTTATTGGAACCATTTTCGGAGTGCTGTTAATCCCGGGATTGTACTACATATTTGGTCGCATGTCTGAAAAAGTGACGTTTGTTAAAAAAGCTGAAGAAAATCCATTAACCGAACAACTTGAAAACAATGTATAAATTCAAATCCTATCAATTCCTTATCCCGCTAGGCTTATGCCTAGTGGTGGTAAGTTGTAAAGCTCCGGCGATAGCGCCAACCAAAGCGAATGCCGCTGTTCCCGAAGCCTATAATGTTGCCTCTACTGACACCACCAATATGGCAGCACTTCCGTGGAAAACGTATTTCAAAGATCCTAATTTGGTAGCATTGATTGATACTGCCGTAAAAAATAATCAGGAATTGATGATTACGTTGCAGGAAATTGAAATCGCTAAAAATGATATTCGTGTCCGCAAAGGGGCTTTGTTGCCCACAGTAGGTGTAAAAGCCGGTGGCGGTGTTGAAAAAGTGGGAAGGTATACCAGCCAAGGAGCCGGAGATGCTTCTACCGAAATCACACCTGGTGTAGAAGTACCCGATGCATTGACCGATATCACGATGGCCGCTTATGCCAACTGGGAGGTAGATGTTTGGAAAAAACTGCACAATGCCAAGAAAGCTGCGGTGAGTCGTTATTTATCGACTATCGAAGGTAAAAATTTTGTGCTTACCAATTTGGTTGCTGAGGTGGCTGATTCGTATTATGAATTGCTGGCTTTAGACAGTCAGTTAGCCATTATAAGACAAAATATCCAATTGCAAAGTAATGCTTTGGAGATTGTCAAAGTGCAAAAAGAAGCCGCCCGAACTACGGAATTGGCTGTGCAAAAATTCCAGGCGGAAGTATTGGCTTCGCAAAGCATGGAGTTTGAAACACTGCAAAAAATAAAAGAAACCGAGAATAAAATCAACTTTTTGTTGGGTCGTTATCCGCAGGAAATTAAGAGAGATAACAGCGACTTCTTGAGTTTGTTACCGACAGAAGTAAAATCAGGAATTCCTTCGCAATTGTTGGCCAATCGTCCGGATGTTAAACAAGCCGAATTGGAATTGGCTGCAGCCAAATTGGATGTGAAAGTAGCTCGCGCCGAGTTTTATCCGTCGCTGGGTATTTCAGCTTCTTATGGTTTACAAGCGTTTAAACCGTCGTACTTGTTCAAGTTTCCGGAATCGGTATTGTATTCTTTGGCTGGTGATATTGCGGCACCATTGATTAACCGCAATGCCATCAAAGCTGAATTTGCTAGTGCCAATTCACGTCAGCTTCAGGCTTTGTATAACTATGATCGTACCATTTTAAATGCGTATTTGGAAGTTTCCAATCAGCTTTCCAATATCAGTAATTTGGACAAAAGTTATGCTTTGAAATCAAAACAGGTGGAGGCGCTGAACCGTTCGATTGATGCCGCTAATGATTTGTTTAAATCGGCCAGAGCCGATTATTTCGAAGTGTTGATGACACAACGTGATGCGCTCGAATCCAAACTTGAATTAATCGAAACCAAGAAAGCACAACTGAATGCTGCCGTTCACGTATATCGTGACCTTGGAGGCGGTTGGAAATAAAAACACAGTTTAAACAAAAAGCCAGTCATTATCGACTGGCTTTTTTTATTCGAATAGATTTTGTTTTATAATTCTTTTTGAAAAACACCAAGCGCTACTTCGGTAAAGCCTAGTTTTTTCAAGTAATTAAAATATCTTTTGTTGTTTCCTTCGGCCACGACGCGGGTAAATCCGGCCGCTATGAACTTGTCTTTGAGTTGAAAGTAAATGTATTTGCCATTCTTAAAGTCTTTGTATTCCGGAAGCACATAATCCAAATCCACATTGAGGACAGTATCCTTGCTTCGATGTGCCAGAAAAAATCCGGCAACGGCCATATTTCTTAAGATGAAAAAGCTAATGGTATTTTCGTCGGGAGTATAACAAAATCCAGGACAGTATTGCTGAATTCGGGCATCATGAAATTTCAAGAATCGCTTTAGGTATTCGCTTCCGGCATTGATTTCAAGGATTTCGAAGGTTTCTTTTTTGGAATAAATTTGGGCCAAATAATAAACATCAACCAATACAATGATTCCGTTTAACACGCCAACCGGAATGGCATGAATCAAAAATCCGTAAATCGAAAAGAGCAAAGCGCCCACCAAATTAATCCAGCGGAACTTGATGATAGAAGGCATCATCATCGAAAGGACAATAATTACCGAAGCTACATAGCCAATCCATTGTAAAAAGTCTAAACTCATAAAAATACTATTTTGTAAAAGAGCGCAAAAGTAGTTTAATTTTATGGAGACTGACAACGCTATTCTACAAAATCCATTTCACAATTATGCGTTTCGCTAATGGTCAACGTAGCATAAATACCTAAGCCGAAAGCAATCAATCCAATAATAGCCGCTGATATAATCACGGTTTGGGTGTGTTTTAGGAAATCAAAACCAATCAGCATCAAAGGAACCGAGCCCCGAACCATATTGGGAACACTGGTGGTTGCTGTGCTTCTCATGTTGGTGCCAAATTGTTCTGCCGCCACGGTAACAAACATGGCCCAAAAACCGGTGCCAAGCCCAATCCAGCCACAGTAGAAGTAATACATGTTTTCACTTTTATTGCCGCTAAAAAGGAGTAACGCCAATCCAATGAACGTGAAAAGAAGCATGTATAAAATAGTCTTTTTTCGGGAACGCAACGCATGCGATATAAAACCGGAAGAAAAGTCGCCTATGGAGGTCATGATGTAAGTCCACATAATGGCTTTCCCTGGATTGATGGAGGCTATTCCCATTTCGGGCGCAAACTGATTGGCCATAAAAACGATAATGCCGATGCAGTACCAAATAGGAATTCCGATAAAAATGCAGCGCATGTATTTAAAGAAAAGCGTTTTGTTGCTAAAGAAATAAAAGAAATTACCGCGTTGAATGGAAGCATTTTCTTTGACGGTTTTAAAGATGCCGCTTTCGGCCACACTGATGCGAAGTACTAATAATACCAAACCAAGTGCGCCGCCAATGATGTAAGCGGTTGTCCAGCTGCCGGCTAATTCGACGGTAAATTGTGCTACCACAGCGCCAAGAACGCCAAAGCCGGCAACAATAGAAGTTCCGATTGCGCGTAGTTCTTTGGGCAATGTTTCGGAAACTAAAGTAATTCCGGCGCCCAATTCTCCTGCTAAACCAATTCCGGCGATGAATCGTAACCCGGCATAAATCATGGCTTTGTCGCCAAAATTCATTTGCGGTAAAAAACCACAGGCAATATTGGCCAACGAATACACCAAGATGGAGCCGAATAAAACCGAAAGCCGTCCCTTTTTATCGCCAAAAATTCCCCATAAAATTCCGCCCAGAATCATCCCGATCATTTGATAGTTGATAATCATAGTGCCCACTTTATCGGCATCCAGGTGCATGTCATTCAAACTGGGAATTCGGACAATGCCAAAAAGCAGCAAGTCATAAATATCTACAAAATAGCCCAGAGCGGCAATGATTACAGGGAAACTAAATAGAATGCTGAGTTTTTCCTGGCGGGTAAAGGTTCTCATTAGGTTGGTTTTAGCTGGATAAATATAGCAATTAAAACAAAAAACCTGCAAGAATTTAATTTCTGCAGGTTTCTCAAATCTGATTATTCCTTTCTTGTTATAATCCTAAAGTCGTTTTGGTTTTTTTGCTCAAGCCGTCTTTGTGTACTAGTACCGAGATGGCTTTCAAACGCATGTAGGGAACGCTCATGTAAACATAGCCGTCTTTCCCCGAATTGGTTCCCCAGGAGTTTTTTACTTTGTAATAGAAGTTTCCTTTTTGGTCTTTTACTTTCCCTACGATGTGCATCAAATGGTCATCGGTAGTGGCATAACTTTCAAATTTCTCTTGGCGGTATTCGGGAGTAATTACTTTTTCCGGTTTGATTTCGGTTAGTATGGCTCTCTTGTCAGCCTCGTTTTCAGGAATTACAGCCATGCCGCTTTTTTTGGCAAAAGTATCTTCACTCACATCACAATCCAAAGCTAAAGTATAGCCATTATCTAATGCATTATCAATATTTTGTATAAATTCATC
Organism: Flavobacterium sp.; assembly: GCF_036741995.1. Taxonomy (GTDB): domain Bacteria; phylum Bacteroidota; class Bacteroidia; order Flavobacteriales; family Flavobacteriaceae; genus Flavobacterium. Next base: position 19,395 of record NZ_DAINRG010000025.1, read on the forward strand.
TAAAGGCAAGTTGTAGAAAAGACCATTGGAAAAATTATCCGGAATGTCTAACAAAAACGGTTTGTAAAACGGCTCATGGGTAAACGAAGAAATCGTCACATAGTCCTTCGGATTGATTTTGGTGGATTCAAAGAACATCTTCGGTGTGTACTTCTTTCCTTCATAAGTAAACTCGGTTGGATTTTCACCCATGTAAGTGTCTAAAACGGCATTGACGGCCTCTCTCCATTTGGGCGATAATTCTTTTTCAGGATTAGCTACATAGGACTTTAGCATGTTTTCTAAAGTGGCTTCCATTTCGTCATAATTGTATTTTCCTTCGGCATCCAATTTCCCTTTGTAAACACTTTGTGGTACTACGCCAAAATCTCGGGCAGAATTAATCACATCGTGTGCTAACCCCCCTTCGCCAAATTGTGCTTTCCCTTGGCGCATCACATAAACCCACGCTTTTTTTGGATACGTATTTCTAACATTGTACATTTCAGAAAGGTCGATGTGTTTGCCAGTTGTGCGAATGATTTCGGATTCTAAAAACGAAGTAGTGGAGAAGCTCCAGCAAGTTCCGGTGTGATCCTGAGAAATGACAGGATTGGCTTCGATGTCTTTAATGGTTTGAAATTCATACGTTTGGGAAAATCCAAGTAAACCTAAAAGTAAAAAGACAACGCTAAAAATTGATTTATTCATAAGTATTCCGGCAAGTTTTGAAATTTGAGTTAAAAATGATTTATTTTTACGCTAAAATAATGCAAATCCTTTTGGGCGCTATTTTTTTAACTAAAATATAAGAAACTATAACAGCAACCCTTTGCTATGAAGACAATCGATTGGAAAACAGTCAGAGAATTTGAAGATATAACTTATAAAAAATGCAATGGCGTGGCTCGGATTGCTTTCAACAGACCGGATGTCCGCAATGCTTTTCGCCCTAAAACCACGGCTGAATTATTACAGGCTTTTCACGATGCTCAGGAAGACACTTCGATTGGAGTTGTTTTGCTTTCTGCTGAAGGACCATCGTCAAAAGACGGTGTGTATTCTTTCTGCAGTGGAGGCGATCAGAAAGCGCGCGGTCAGCAAGGGTATGTTGGTGATGATGGATACCACCGATTGAATATTTTGGATGTGCAGCGTTTGATTCGTTTTATGCCCAAAGCAGTGATAGCAGTAGTTCCCGGATGGGCTGTTGGTGGCGGACACAGTTTGCATGTGGTTTGTGATTTAACCTTGGCCAGTAAAGAACATGCTATTTTCAAACAAACCGATGCCGATGTAACGAGTTTTGATGGGGGTTATGGTTCGGCTTATTTGGCTAAAATGGTTGGGCAAAAGAAAGCTCGTGAGATTTTCTTTTTAGGCAGAAATTATAATGCTCAGGAAGCGTTCGATATGGGAATGGTCAATGCCGTAATTCCCCACGCAGAACTGGAAGATACTGCTTATGAATGGGCTCAGGAAATATTGGCAAAATCACCAACATCCATTAAAATGTTGAAATTCGCTATGAATTTAACCGATGATGGCATGGTAGGACAGCAGGTTTTTGCCGGCGAAGCCACACGCTTAGCCTATATGACCGAAGAAGCCAAAGAAGGAAGAGATGCTTTCTTAGAGAAACGCAAACCCAACTTTGAAAAGAAATGGTTGCCATAATTTTTGGGAATATATCTAATAATCTAAGAAGTCTAAAAATCTAAATTATATGAAGCACTGGATTGAAGCCGCACGAGTGAGAACCTTACCGCTTTCCGTTTCCGGAATTATTGTGGGAAGTTTTTATGCTATGTCACAAGCTATGTTTAACTGGAAAATAGTATTATTTGCCTTGCTGACCACCTTGGGATTGCAAGTTCTTTCCAACTTTGCGAATGACTATGGCGACGGCGTAAAAGGCACAGACAACGCAGACAGAGTCGGACCAAAGCGAGCCATTCAAAGCGGTGTGATTACACCGTCAGAAATGAAAAAAGCTATGGTGTTGATGTCTTTGGTTACTTTGCTGTTCGCGGTATTGCTGATTTACTTTGCTTTCAAGGAAAGTTATTTGCTGTACTCTTTTATCTTTTTGATTCTGGGGATTTTAGCGATTGCTTCGGCCATTCGCTATACGGTAGGTAAAGGTGCTTATGGTTACCGTGGTTACGGCGATTTGTTTGTGTTTGTTTTTTTTGGTCTGGTGAGTACTTTTGGAGTGTATTTTATGTTTTCTAAAACGCTGGATTGGTTGTTATTACTGCCGGCAACCGCTATAGGATTCCTGAGTGTGGGTGTTTTGAATTTGAACAACATGCGTGATGAAGAAAGCGACAGGAAATCGGGAAAGAATACGATTGTGGTAAAAATGGGCGGTGCTGCGGCTAAGAAATATCACTTTTTTCTAGTGATTTCGGCTATGGTTTTGATGTTGCTTTTTGCAGTTTTAAATGATTTTCATTTTGACCAATATATTTTCATAGTGGCTTATTTTCCTTTAGTCAGTCATTTGATAACGGTCTATAGAAATAAAAACCCAAAACTTTTGGATCCTGAATTGAAAAAACTGGCTATCAGCACTTTTTTACTTTCGATTTTGATGGCGTTGTGCTTGATATTTTTTATTTCAGACATCATTGTGAATTACGTTTAATTTTAAAATTGAACTCATGAAAATTACATTTTACGGTCATTCCTGCATCGGAATAGAAGTAAGCGGAAAACACATACTGGTTGATCCTTTTATTTCGGCAAACCCGAAAGCCTCAAACATTGATATTAAGACTTTAAAAGCGGATTATATATTGCTCACCCATGCGCATCAGGATCATACCTTAGATGTGGAAGCAATTGCCAAAAACACCAATGCCGTGATTGTTTCCAATTGGGAAATCGCCACGTACTACGGCAATAAAGGCTTTCAGTCGCATCCGATGAACCATGGCGGAAGCTGGTCGTTTGATTTTGGCAAAGTGAAATATGTGGCAGCGGTGCATTCGAGTTCGTTTCCTGATGGAACTTATGGCGGGAATCCCGGCGGTTTCGTTATCGAAGGCGAACACAAAAACATCTACATCTCTGGCGATACGGCGCTGACTTTTGATATGAAGTTGATTCCGCTGCGAACTAAGCTTGATTTAGCCATTTTTCCAATTGGAAATAACTTTACTATGGATGTAGAAGATGCTATCATGGCGGCTGATTTTGTGGATTGCGATAAGATTTTGGGTTGTCATTATGATACTTTTGGTTTTATTGTGATCAATCATGACGAAGCCAAAAAGAAATTCTTCGATGCCGGAAAAGATTTAATGCTTTTGGAAATAGGAGAGAGCATCAAGCTTTAAAATGAAAGCTACTTACCACAAATACATACTCCACTTTAAACAACCTTCCGGAACTTCCCGCGGCGTTTTAACAACCAAAGAAACCTGGTTTATTATCTTAGAAGAAAACGGCAAAAGAGGCATTGGGGAGTGTGGCATTCTTCGAGGATTATCAGCTGACGACAGACCTGATTATGAAGAAAAATTAAAATGGACTTGCGAAAATATCCATCTCGGGAAAGACCAACTTTGGGATTTATTGCTTGAATTTTCATCGATACAATTTGGTGTGGAGATGGCATTTTTGTCTTTACAGAGCGAAACTCCGTTCGATTTATTTCCTTCTGATTTTACTAAAAACAACAAAAGCATTTCCATCAACGGATTGGTTTGGATGGGCGATGAAGCCTTCATGAAGCAACAAATTGAAGCCAAAATCTCAGAAGGTTTTAACTGTATAAAACTCAAAATAGGAGCTATTGATTTTGATAAGGAATTGGATTTATTGCGTTTTATCAGAGCAAATTTTGATGAGAATACTATTGAAATCAGAGTCGATGCGAACGGCGCTTTTGATTCAAATGAAGCTTTATTTAAATTAAATCAATTAACTGGTTTTAAGCTGCATAGCATAGAGCAACCTATTCAAAAAAATCAAACTGACACGATGTCAGTGCTGTGTAAAAGTACGCCAATTCCTATAGCTTTGGATGAGGAGCTTATTGGTGTCTTTTCATTGGAAGCCAAAGAAAAGTTGCTGCAAAAAATCAGGCCGCAATACATCATTTTGAAGCCTAGTTTCATAGGCGGTTTTCGCGGTACTTTGGAGTGGATTGCTTTGGCTGAAAAATTAAATATCGGTTGGTGGATTACCTCGGCTTTAGAAAGTAATGTTGGTTTGAATGCCATTGCGCAATTTACTTTTTTGCAAAATAATCCAATGCCACAAGGTTTAGGAACCGGAAGTTTATACACCAATAATTTTGATTGCCCGTTGACCGTTTCCAAGGGTCAACTTTGGTACGATACAACGAAAAGCTGGAACTTCACTTTATAAAAAAAGCCCATTCCATCGAACGGGCTTTTTTTGGTTTTCACTTTAATCTGAATGTACATCCAACTCATTTATTTGAGCTTTATAGTCGGAAGGCAGCAAGATGCTTTTGAGTACCCAGTCCAGCTTTATCAAGCGGCTGATTTTATACATTGGAATTACCGGAGTGAGCAGTGAGAAAACACCGAAATACAATAGCTTTTTTACTATTGACGGAACCACTAATTTCTGGCTTTCGATTAAAACCTTAAACCGTATGGGACCTAAATGTTTTTTGTATTGTTTAAAAAGATCGCTTGTGTAGTGGCTTTTTTGCAGGTTTTCCTGTAAATGTGTTTCCCTTACCGGTAGCCATTCTGTATAAGAAATCGGCAAGTCTTTCAAACCCATTCTGCGGCCCACGCGATAAAAGACATTGTACACTTCTTCTTTTTCGGCATCACTTAACTTTTTCTCGAGTAACTCATAAGAGGCTATTGAGTAATGTATCAGCATGAACAGCACATCACGATAAGCCCAATCGGGAATGACTGCACCTCGGTTTTCTTCGACAGTTGCATGGATTTTCCGCATGGTATCAATGGCTTTGTTGGCATCATCCTTTGACGAAAAAACAATTTTTCGGGCATAGCTAACGGTGGAAAACAACCTTCCTAAAGGATCGGAAGGTAGTTTGCCAGTAAAGTAAAGCCAGTCCACCGCTTTATTAAGTGCAAATTCAGCAGAAGCTCCTGCAAAAATAAAAAGCACGGTGTCGCTTTTGCCCCAGATTTTTCTAACCACCGAATTTTGTTCAACAAAGAATTCCATAGCTGTTGTTATTTGTTCCAATCAATTTTTCTAGAAAAATACATTACGCCGGCAAGTATCGCAAACAAACCGATGCTGCCTACCAAAAGCGCATAATCTTCCAACTGGATAATCACATAAATAAAAGTATACAAAACAGAGAGCGCAATTCCGATAAACATCGGGAATTTTCGATCTTTCAAAATAGAGATCGAATAAAGCGTTATCAGACTTACAACGGAATTTCCGGCTATGGCGTATGCAAAACTGAAACTACTGTGCTCTGTAATCGAAATCAGCAGGGTGTAGAACATAATCAACGCCAAGCCAATCATGGTGTACTGGAAAATGTGAATATTAACTTTGCTAATCGACTGAATTAAAAAGAAAATTAAGAAAGTCAAACCGATAACTAAGAATCCGTATTTGGAAGCCCGCTCGTTTTGTTGGTATTCATCGACGGTTTGAATCAGTTTTACGCCAAATAAGTAATCATCCAAATCGGGCAAAGCATTAAGGTATTGTTGTGAAAAAGTTCGGTTGATGTCCATGATTTTCCAATCGGCGTGAAAGCCTTTGCTGCTTACCGATTTTGTGGTATCACTGGCGGCAAAAGAGCCTTCAAAACTTGGTGATTCCCAATCGGAATCAACGCTCACAGTCGTTACTTTTCCTACCGGAATGAATTTGATGCTGTTGCTTCCGTTATAAGTGATGCTAAAATTGAAATTGATCTTTCCGGTTGCGGACAATTCTTTGTAATTGAATGTATTGGTGGCTAAAACACTGTAATTGCTCTTGTCGCTGTTTTGTGGTTCAAAAGTGAATTTCTCATTGTTTACCTGAATTTTCAGTTCGCTTTTGATGCTTTTCAGATTCGTGGTTTTGACCACAATAGCGGCTTTGTCCCATTGCAGGTTTTCATCAGTTACACCTAATTTGGCAAAATTTGGATTCGAAAAACTACCTTTAAAATTCATGTCGGCAGTAAAAACCACATGATTGAAAATGCCGCGTTTTAAGGATTCGTTCTTTTTGACATTGGAAGTATTCGCCAATTCATCCGGAAAGAAATACGCGTAATTGGTAGTGGCTTTCCGTTGAATGGTGGTGGTTCCGGTTTTGGTATCGGTTACGTTGTAATTTTCGTATGAAGTGTACGGAACTCTTAATGTTGGGCCGTAAAATAAGATGTCTTTTCCCCACAAATTGGTTACTTCATCCTGCATTTCTACCTTCCTTTTGGAACGTTCGTCAATTAAGTTTTGCACAAAAAACAGCGGTATCAGTAGGACTAAGGTTAGGAAGCCCACCATCAGCATTTTGGCGGTATTCGATTGAAAAAAGGTTTTTTCTTCCGGTTGTTGATTTTCTTGAATTTCCATGAGTTTGAATATTAAATGTTTAGTGTTATTTATCGGAATACTATAAAAATATAGAGTAGTGCTATGGGGATGTTGGACAAAAGAATGAGGATTCGAATGGCAACGGTTTCCCGTTCCTGAGGTTTTGCCAGGAATTGATAACAAAGGACTAACAACGCCAAAAAATTAATCAGAACGGCAAATACCACATAGTAAAGGCCAATTATCAGTATTAGCAACACCCGAGGACAGACCAAATGAAACAGCAACAGTAACGTTCCGAAGCTGAAAGAAACAATGGCTAGGTAAGTTGAGAAACTGGTGGTTGATTGTTTTTGTAAAGTGTAAGTTTCCATGATTAAATGATATTAAAGGTTGTTTGAATTTTAGTTACAGGTTGCCACAGCATTTTTTCGAATTTTAAATGATGAAACTGATGGGCTGCTTTGCCTCGTTTGTAAAAGGTTAAAAATGTTTTCAAATGCGTCGGATAGAAGACTGTCCCGGTGATAAGCGCTAAAAACTGATACGGACTTTTTTTCCCGTTTCCGAGAAGGTAATACTGCAAACTAACTTCATCAGCCACCGAAACTCCGGTGTTGGTCAATACATGGATGATGTCGTGTTCTTCCAGATTGGGTTTCATTTCCAGATTGTATTGTAAATGGAAACAACACAAATGAAATCCCAAACTTTCCTGTGGATACTGCAGTAACTCTTTGGTTGTGATGTTCCAAGGGTTGTTTTTGCGAAAGTATTTTATGTAGTAGCGGCTGCTCACTTCATACAGTTGTTCCAGAATTAAGTCTTTCATAAATATTATTTAAAAGTACTTTGAAATTCAAAGTAATTATGTAAAAAAATAGCGTTACCTTTTTGAAATCAATTTTTCCAACGCCTCAATGTGTTCCTGAAATGCCTTCTTTCCGGTAGCAGTGGCGATGTATTTGGTGTTGGGCTTTTTGCCTATGAATTGTTTTTCAATCATGATATAGTTTTCGGTCTCCAAAGCTTTAGCATGACTCGCCAGGTTTCCGTCCGTGACGCCCAGGAGCTCTTTCAGCATGTTAAAATCGGCATTTTCGTTCACCATCAGAATCGACATGATGCCCAAACGGATTCGGTGATCAAAGGCTTTGTTGATATTTTGGATGATGTTCTTCATTTGTTTTTAGTTAGTCAATGGATTTCCAGCTTCCTTTTTTGAAAAATACATTTTGATATTTATTGGAATAAAACACATAATAAAACGACCAAATTTCCCTGTAAAGTGTTGGATCTTCTTCAATAATATGGAATTTCGGATCTTCAAAAAACAGTTCTATTCTGGGATTGGCATAATTATTAAGTTTTATGGTTCCTTTTATGGTTTTAACAATTTTTTCTTTATTGGTTATGTAAAAATACATTTTGTTGTCTTTTGTAATACTGTATCGGTAATGATTGTACTGCCAATCGGCTTGTTTACCGGGAAATTTTTCTCTGTCAATGATATAATCTCCATAAATATCTTCTTTTTCAATTTTTTTCTTTGAAGTAAAAACATCAAGTATGCAAAGAAAAACAACAAACAAAAGAAATCCTATCCAATACCATCCAGCTATTTTTCCGAAAATTTTCTTTTTTGTGATAAACCAAAGCAGCAGCAGTATAGCCGTTAAGGGTACTATCATTAGAAATAATAGGTAAACTAATAGCATTAGTAATTTCTATCATATTTATAATACATCACGGCTCCATACACTATATGGCAAATGCCAAAACCCAGTGCCCAAAACAAGAGCCCATAGCCCAAAAACCAAGTGGATAATAAACCTAAAAGAATCATAGTAATTCCTAAATAACGAACATCACCAAGCGTGTATTTACTGGCATTGACACAGGCAAGTCCGTAAAACAATAAGGTTAATGGAGCTACCAGACTCAACACTTCTTTTTCTATCAAAAAAAGGATAAAAATCCCACCGGATACTAAAGGAATGGCGAAGTTAATGACTAATCGTTTCGAAGCAGTGTTCCAAAATTTCTCCTGGCTTTTGGCTGCTTTTCTATAACTCAAAACAATGCCGGTTATCAGGGATAAGACAATTACCGAAGCTGCAATACTAAAAAGCTGGACAACGGCTTCATCGGAAATAACCAAATCCTTATAAGAGCCCATAGAAGTGGTGTCAAAGTAGATGATTTTATAAGTGAACCAAGCACCAATTAAGCAATATATGCCGGCCAGTACTCCGGACAAACCGCTCAACGAAATAAAGCGTGTCGATTGCGACATCATTTGTTTGATGTCCTGAATGTCTTTAAGATAATCTTTTGTTTCCATTTTTAAAGTACTTTGAAAAACAAAGTAAATGAATTATTTTTCTCGTACCAAATGTTTTTTCAATTATTTTTGGAAAAAAATGGATATGAAAAAAATTGCCCTATTTTCATTGATGTTCACATCATTGATACATGCCCAAAGCAAAGACGAACAAATGCTGAAGGCTATCTACAATTTCTCTTTAACCCAATCGCAATGCTATTCGTGGTTAGACGACTTGTCTAATAAAATTGGAGCACGACCATCAGGTTCTTTAAGTGCTGAGAAAGGAGTTACCTACACCAAGCAACAATTAGAAACACTTGGCTTGGATAAAGTCTATCTGCAAGAAGTCATGGTGCCAAAGTGGGTGAGAGGCGAAAAAGAAACGGCTTATATTTTAGACAATAAAACTAAAATTACGGTGCCCATTTGTGCGCTTGGCGGTTCAGTAGCCACTCCCAAAAATGGACTAACGGCTGAGGTTATTGAAGTTCACAGCATAGCAGAACTGAAACAATTAGGAACCGAAAAAGTAAAAGGAAAAATCGTCTTTTACAATCGTCCGATGGAACCTTATAATATAGAAGCTTTCGATTCGTATAGCAATTGTGTCGACCAGCGTTTTTATGGAGCCAAAGAAGCGGCCTTACTCGGAGCCACCGGAACCATAGTGCGTTCTATGAATTTGCGATTAGATGATTTTCCGCATACAGGTGCCCAAAGTTATGGTGATTTGCCCAAAGAAAAATACATCCCGACCGCAGCTATCAGTACCAATGGCGCTGAACTTTTGAGTCAAAAACTCAAAGAAAATAAACCACTGAAGTTTTACATGAAATTGTCCTGTCAGCAATATGAAGATGCACTTTCCTATAATGTCATTGGTGAGATTATCGGCTCTGAACATCCCGAGAAAATTATGGTCGTTGGAGGTCATTTGGATTCGTGGGACTTGGCCGATGGATCGCAAGATGACGGTGCCGGTTGTGTGCAAGGAATGGAAGTGATCGAAATTTTTAAGAAATTAAACTACAGACCTAAAAATACCATTAGGGTAGTGCTTTTTATGAATGAAGAATTTGGTGGCAAAGGCGGAAAGAAGTATGAAGAATTGTCAAAGAAAAACAATGAAAACCACATTTTTGCTCTTGAAAGCGACTCGGGAGGGTTTTCACCAAGAGGATTTTCTTTGGAATGTGATGATGCTTATTTCGCTAAAATATCAAATTGGAAACCCTTGTTTGAGCCTTACTTGATTCACAGTTTTGTAAAAGGACATTCCGGTTCCGATATTCAACCGTTGACTTCGGTGAAAATTGTAAAAGCAGGATTGAAACCGGATTCTAATCGCTATTTTGATTACCATCATGCGGCTAACGACAAATTTGATGCGGTTAACAAAAGAGAATTAGAATTGGGCGCCGCTACCATGGCTTCTTTTATGTATTTAATTGACCAATACGGAATAGACTAATAAGAGTAATTAGATATAAAAAAAGTCCCGATAATTATCGGGACTTTTTTGTTGTTATTGTTCTCGGTTGATATAAATCCAACCTGTTTTGGCTGATTGGTTATCATTGAAATCGATGACATAGTAATAAGTACCATCCGGTAACTCTTCGTCTTTGTCAGATTGACCTCCCCATTGATTAGTGTAAGCCGATTTCGAGTAAACTTTCAAACCATATCTATTGAAAATACTCAAGTGTTTTACATTGTAACCAGTTAAATCAAAGTAATCATTAAGACCATCATGGTTGGCAGAGATTCCTTTTTGAATTTCACAGAATACTCGGTCTAACGTTATGGTGTGTGATTTTGAACAACCATCAACGGTAGTTACCGTTACTGAGAAATCAATTGGTGGTGTTTCAGCTGCAGAAGTGGAAGCTAAGTATTCGGTTACATTGAAAGTATTTGCATTGGTTCCCACACTTTGTCCGTTACTGTTATACCAAGTATAGTTTGCTGTAGTTACATCAAACGAAGTGTTTAGAGCACTAACGGTTATGGTGAAATCATTACCGATACAATTGCCGTCAAGCGCAAAATCAAAACTACTTTGTACGGTTACCGCTAAACTTCCATTATTAGCACATTGGCCTGCATCCGGAGTAAAGGTATAGGTTCCGGAAATAGTGTTGTCAATCGTTGCCGGCAACCAAGTTCCTGTAATACCTTCAATAGATGAAGTTGGAAGTGCAGGGGCAGTATCTCCAATGCATAATGGAGCAATGGCATTAAATGTTGGTGTTACTTTTTGATTTACAGTTATTGTCAATGTTGCTGTTGTTGCACATTGGCCGGTAGTAGGCGTGAAAGTGTAAATAGTAGTAGCCGTATTATTCAATGCTGGCGACCAGGTTCCTGTATATCCGTTATTCGATGTAGTTGGTAAAGCACTTAGTGCGTCACCATTACAAATTGGGGCTACGGCAGTAAAGGTTGGCGTAACATTAGCAATAATGAAAGTAGTCAATGTGGTGTTTGTAGCACATTGTCCGGCGTTTGGTGTAAAGGTATAAACGGTAGTACCCACAATAGAATAATCTAATGTTGAAGGCAACCAGGTTCCTGTAATTCCTTCATTAGAAGTCCCCGGTAATAGAACTTGCGGCGAGAATCCGGCACAAGCCGTTACTGCTGTTCCAATTGGGAAAGTAGGAGTCGTGGTTGGAGTGACTGTTACGGTTATAAAACCTGTAGTGGCACATTGACCGGCCGTTGGTGTAAAAGTATACGTCAAAGTTTGCGTATTATCTACAACTGACGGAGACCAAGTTCCTGTATAGCCTTCAATGGATGTTACTGGTAATGTTGGAACTGTTCCGCCGTTACACACAGTTGGTAATGCATTGAAAGTAGCCGCTATTGGTTGATTAATCGTAATAACCAAACTTCCGGTTGTAGCACACTGTCCAGCAGTAGGATTGAAAGTATAGGTTGTGGTCTGTGTGTTATCAATAGTTGAAGGTGACCAAGTTCCTGTAATTCCGTTTAATGAAGCAGTTGGCAATGTTGCCGAAGTATCTCCAAGACAAATGGAGAAATTAGTGAATGTTGGAATGATAGGTTGATCCACCAAGGTTACAACATCGGTTGAAGTGAAAGTACAACCATTAACTACAAAATGGAAGTTGCTATAAATACCGGCATTCAGACCTGTTATAACATATTGACCCGAAGCATCGGCGGTAATTGGTATTGGTCCAACCGTTGTACTACCATCCAGATAGGTTAAACTATAAGTGTTAATTGGAGTTAGATTTCCAATAGTTATAGCACCATCCGTAGCATTACAACCTGATGGGTGGGTAGCTGCATAAGTTGGATTTTGCTGGATTGAGAAAGTAGCTATAAAGTTGCTGCCATTATTATTGATAAAGAGTGTATCATCACATTCTGTAGCCGAAGTGACATCACCGGTTACATCATAATAAACTTCTAAAACATAATTACCGGCAGGATAGGTCGTCAAGTTTATTGGTGATTGCGAATCATCCAAAACTCTTTGCCATTTTTGATCGCCATTGGTACAAGGACCACCGGTAGGGAATGTTCCGGCGTTACAGTCGTCAAAGAACGGCAGGTTCATTACGGTAAAGGCACCCGGAGTTCCTGAAGCCGGATAAATTCTATAATTTAAACGAGCACTACAGACGTTGGCCGTAGTGGTTTTAAATGTTTTCAATTCGGCTCCTCTTAAAATTAAGGTATTCGAATTCTGGATATAAGTTCCCAAATACGTATTAGGGAAAATATTTTGCGCAGGTCCTATTATCGAAGCTCCCGAACCAACCGTATTAAAGAAATTATTGGTAGCACAGTTAGTCAACCAAACCGCACTGGCGTAACTTCCAAAAGCACAATTCTGTAAGACAGTAATCGACATGGTTGTTGGACTCGCACATTGATTAGGATTTGGTGTGAAAGTGTAAGTTGCTGTTTGTGTATTGTCAACTACAGCTGGAGACCAAGTTCCGGTAACCCCATTCAATGAGGTTGTTGGTAATGTTGGCGCTACATCTCCATTACAGATTGGTGCTGGTGATAAGAAAGATGGAACAGTCGGTGGAATTACAGTAACGGTAATTGTTTTTGAATTATTACAACTACCCGGAGTAGGTGTAAATACATAATCGGCAGTTTGAAGATTGCTGACCGTACTTGGAGACCAGGTTCCTGTAATTCCATTTAATGAGGTTGTTGGTAATACTGGCGCCACATCACTTTGACAAATGGAAGTAGTAATAGAAAACGTAGGATCTACAAGTGGATTGACAATTAAATTGAATGGTCTTACTTCAAAACATCCTGATGATGAGTTTTCAATTCTAACATAAACGGTTTGTAAATTAGCTGTAGTATTAGTGTATAAAGTTGGTAAAGCATTGGTTTCAGCAATGGCATCCGCATTAGTAGCAAAATAACTCACATTGTATTGTGCGGGTACTAAACTACCTAAAGAGGCGGCATTGTTTTGACTTAAATCAAATTGACTAAACCCAGAGTTATCACAAGCCGTTAAATTATTTGGAGTTCCTGGAACTATTGGGCTATAGTATTCAATAGTGATCGAATCAGTAGCGGCACAGGTAGTATTTATAAATTGTGCTGCAATTCCATAAGTTCCGGATTGGGTGACTGTTAAATTTGGTCCTGTTTCGTTTGGAATTGGGTTTCCGTTAAACGTCCAGGTAAACGTGTACTGCGCCGGATTTAAACCACTTTGGATGGTGTATGAATCACCAAAACATAAGGCATTGTTTGTAGCTTGAAGGAAATCTGTCCCTAAATCTACGTTACCAATATTTAAACTGCCTCCTTCAAGGAATACAGCTGAATCATATAAAGTATCCAATCGGTCAGCAATAACTAATTTGATATGGTATTGATTTCCCGGAATAACCGTTGAGGTTGCGGTTAAAGGAACAGTTCTTCCATTGAAATTCGTTGGAGATTCAAGAGGATCCAATCCACCGGCGCCGTAGTAACTTCCAAAATACTGTGGATTTACCGAGCTACAACTATTGTTATAGAGTTGATCTCTAATTGTTACCACAGACACAGGTGTAGTGGTATTTGGAACTACAGCTAAATTGGTTGTTGTTCCAGTTGCAATGTTCGTTAATAAGAAAGCAAAGGCATCCGAATAATCACATTGGAACGTTCCGTATTCTTCAGAAGCAAAGATAAAGTTGAAGTTGATGGTATTTACTAAAGGAACAAAATCAAACTCCAATTTTGAAGCATTTTTAGAATTCATAGCATTTCCTGTCGCAGCCAAAATAATAGCTTCCAATTGGGCATCACCAGTCCAACCCGTGGCACCGTCACTCAAATTGGAGCTATTTGGACCCGGAGCATTTATGGCATTTCCGGTTGTTAGAAGAATTCCGTCTGTAAAAGGAAAAGCGGATCCATTTTGATTAAAATAACCAATACCATTGGTAGAACCAAAATTGGTTCCTGTAGAAGAAGTTACATTGGAGACACTCGCACAACTTGAATTTAAGAAAATATCTTCAACAAGCTGCTGTGTAGTATATTGATAGGTGTTGGTAGCGATAGGAGGCGGTATTGTACCCACACAAACATTAAAAGTTGAGGTCTGACCTGTTGTAGCTGTATAAGAATACACTCGGATATAATAGGTTTGACCAACCACTAAACCGGTGGCGATGCTTGAGTTTGCATCACTACAATACAATTGGGTTAAGGTACCACAGGCACCACTATATAAAATATGATATAAATCGGTAGTACTTCCAACAACATTAATTAATGAAATAGAATGTTGATTACTAGTGGCTGTAAACTGGAACCAAACATCATCATCAGGTGTACCGGCACAAGTTGTAGCTAAACCGGAAGGAGTAGCCCCGATTAAAATCCCTAATGCTGTCTGTACACAGGCTGTAGTTGGGTTAACAGGAACCACTGTTGCTGTAGCACAGTCATCATTTGCGATTAAAGTATAGAATGTATTTTTGTTTGACCATAAGCTAATATCTGTTGAACTACAAATCGCTCTTATGTACACATCATAGCCGGTTGCCGGAGTTAAATTAGAGAAAGTATAGGAATTAGTACTTGTTAAGACTCCAACAGAACTTGCTGTTGGTACCGGTGACCCTGCTGTTACAATATATACTTCCCATTGTGTTGCAGTTCCGGCTTCAGTCCATGTAATTGAGGCTCCCGTTTGTGTAATAGCCGAAGTTATAAGTGTATTTGGCTTTGGACAAGTAGGAGGAGGAAGGCAAGTTATGGTAGCATCCCATCCCGGAGCTGGTACAACGGTGTCTGAAGTAAATACAAAAGTTAAACAACCACTTGCAGCACTTGATGTAAAGGATGGTGGTAATGTAGTACCCGTAAAATTACCTAATAATGGAGCTAATGCATTATCACCATCATATATTTTTAGAAAATCGTATGTGTTTTCAACATTAAAAGAATTAAAATCAACGGTTACCTGATCTCCTGGGTTATTCGGACATATGGTAGTTGTTATGTTTTGACTATTAAGATAATTTCCGGTTGGTCCACCTGTATCATAAAAATGATTCCCGGCACAATAATTTACTAGAGTTGAAAACGGAAATGGACCGCTCCAAGGACTAAAAGTTCCGTTGCCGCAATCGGCTCTGACATAGTATTGATAATTGGTACCACTAGTTAGTCCTGTTACCGGATATGCTGTGTTGTTGTTTGTTTGTACTCCTGAACCAGACGGTATTGATGCGCCCGCATTCTGAACTGCTATTTCCCATGAAGTGGCACCGCTAGGATTTCCCCAAGATAATTGAGCCCCGGTTTGTGAAATATTTGTTGCGGCTAATGTTGTTGGTGCTGCGCAATTAAGTGCCTGAATGGTTAAGGTGTAGGCTGTTGTTTGTGGCGTTGCCCAAGTGGAGATGACAAAATAGTATGTTGTACCGGCAGTCACATTAAGATCAAAATTCCTAGGACCTGTTCCTGAATTGGCAACCCCTGCTAAGCAACTAGCGCCAATACCCGAACAACTGTTATAGGCAAAAATTCCGGAATAGGTTGCTGTAGGAGCCATGTTTACATTAATGATTCCCGTGGTGGCAGCTGTATAAGCATATACTACATCATTACCATTCAGATAACCGTTTGTCGAACCGCAACCAGAAGCACCCGGACTTCCTTCTATTGCAGGATTGTCCGAATAATTAGCAGTGTCATCGGTTGTCGTATAAGGCAATGAAGTTATGGTGTTTGGAAAAGAACAACTTAATCCAGGTGTAGTGCTGAAAAGAAAAGGGCCAGCCCATGCTGAAAAAGTACCGTTACCACAATCAGCTCTAACATAATATTGATAAGCTGTATTGGCTGTCAATCCGCTTACAGGATAGTTCGTATTCACATTGGTTTGTGTGCCTGGTCCTGACGGTATGGATGAACCGGCAGACTGAACTGCTACTTCCCATGATGTAGCTCCACTAGGATTTGCCCATGAGAGTTGAGCCGATGTTAACGTCATGTTGCTGGCGCTTAATGTAGTCGGAGGGGCACAATTTACCGTTTGAATCGTTAGAGTATAAGCAGTAGTCTGTGGTGTTGCCCATGTAGAAATAACAAAATAATAAGTTGACCCAGCGGTAACCGGTAAATTAAAAGTTCTTACTCCGGTTCCTGAGTTGGCCGCTCCGGCCAAACAACTAACACCAATATTAGCACAGCTACTATAGGCAAAAATTCCTGAATAAGTGGCGGTTGGTGTCATAGCGACATTAATGGTACCTGTGGTTGCTGCCGTATAAGAATAAACAACGTCATTTCCATTTAAATAGGCATTTGTCGAACCACAACCAGAAGCACCCGGGGATCCTTCAATAGCTGGGTTGTCAGAGTAATTGGAGGTGTTATCCGTTGTACTATAAGGTAAAGCTCCAATAACTATAGGAGCAGCACAAGATAATCCCGGAGATGTAGTTGAAAAAGGGAAAGGACCAACCCAGAGACTGTTGGCTCCCGTACTACATAACGCTCTTACATAATATTTATAGGCCGTTGAAGGTGTAAAAGGCGTTCCTGTTGCAGTAGCGGTAGCTAAATATGATAAAGGTCCATTATAAACCACTCCAACTCCCGTTGCAGTTGCTGCTGCTGGTAATACTTCAATTTCCCAAGAAGTAGCGCCACTTGGATTGGCCCAACTTAAATTGGCCGAAGTTTGTGTTATCCCGGTAGCGGTTAACGTTGTTGGGTCTAAACACTGTTGTACAATGTTTACATTATCAATCAACCAACGGTCGCCATCCAATGATGCTGTGGGTTGGGTGTATACTTTTACAAAGGAAACATACACTTGTTGTCCGGCATAAGCCGATAAATCGACTACTTTTTCTTCATAAACATTGTACAAAGCGGTCAATGTTACTTCGGTCCATTGTTGAACTAAAGCATAAGCAGCAGGATTTGTTTGGGATGCAGAAGCCGGAGCTACTTTAATTTGGTAAAGCGTTCCCTGATTTCCTGTCGTGAAAGTACGAGTGTAAAAATGTAATTGTCCGTTTGTTGGAATGGTAACCAAAGGGGTAGACAAATAGTCTTCAGAAGTATTATTTTGCCCAATAAATTCCCGACTTACGGATGCACAATTACTTCCTTGGTAAGCAAGCGTTGAGGCAAAAGCATTAATCCCCCAACGTTGAGCAGTTCCGACACCATTGTCAAAAACAGCCCATTGATTTCCAGTACTTCCAGAACCTAGAGTCCAATTTGTTGATGGAAGTGCATCCGGACCTGTTGTTGATTCAAATCCCTCTGTAAGCTGTGAATAACCACTAATAGAGAAGAATAAAAATAAAACGTAAAAAATAATTTTTTTCATAAATATTGGTTTTTGGTCAAGGGTTTAATAAAAAATACTCTAAATTTTATAAATCAATCCAAATGAAATGATGCTTTCGATAAACATAAAATGTTGTGAAGCCTTTTCACTATGGTCATATGTAATTTGTATATCTGGCATATTGATATAACCGCCTTTTAATTCTGTCTGAATGAAAAAATACTTGAAAAAATTGAAATTCAATCCGGCTTTGGCTGAAAGACCATAACCGGCAACATGAAATTCATCATGCTCTTTCTTCTCCAAAACAGTGGCATCTGTTCTGGGATATAAGAATCCAGCGCCTACACCTTCTGTAATATTTATTTGAAATTTATCGGTATTACCCAATCTGAAAATCTTTGAAATGTCATCAAATCGGGAAATTTCGGCATGTACATAATTTAAACCGTTCGTATGCTCAAATTTAAGAAAAGTTCCATCAGAAAAATTGACCGGAGTATTATTATAGTCACCATTGTGGATGGAACCCGGCTCTGTTGCTGGTAAATCAATGTGCCCCGTAACTGTAGCTGTTTGATTTTGAGCAAAAACATATTTCATATGGTCAATGTTTAAGGCAATACAGTAATGATCGGTAATAAAATAACCAAACTTCATGTTGGTTTGCGGAATAGTGAATCGTCCCGGATTGATATAATCCACCTGCCATCCTTTTGGTTTATCAACCGCAGCGGCATTGTTTACGGTAAAATCAAAATTATTGCCGGTAAAATGAATGTCAGAGTCCGTGAATTTTTCTCTGTTCCCACCAAAAGCGATAAAATATTTCCCTTTGTTGTGAGCTGTAAATTTTTGCTTAATCGGAGTTGTTTCTTGGGCCGAAATGACTTGCATCAAAACACAAGAAGTAAGTATTGAAAATAAAATATTCTTTTTCAAAGTAAAATAAGTAATAATATTAAAATTGATTTATGGTTTTTCTTATGGCAACCAGGCGTGTCATTAATCCTTCAAAATAGTCTAAATGCAACATGTTAGCCCCATCACTTTTGGCATGAGCCGGATCAAAATGAGTCTCGATAAAGATACCGTCTACACCAACCGCAATTCCGGCTTTGGCAATAGTTTCAATCATATCGGGTCTTCCACCGGTTACGCCGGCAGTTTGATTGGGTTGCTGTAGCGAATGGGTTACATCAAGAACGGTTGTGGCGTAGTGTTGCATCGTTGGAATGCCACGGAAATCTACAATCATATCTTGGTAACCAAACATAGTCCCTCTATCCGTTACCATTACACTTTGATTGTTGCAGTCCAATACTTTTTGAACGGCATGCTTCATGCTTTCCGGGCTCATGAATTGTCCTTTTTTCAAATTAACTACTTTTCCGGTATTGGCCGCAGCCACTACTAAATCGGTTTGTCGAACTAAGAAGGCCGGGATTTGCAATACATCCACATATTCAGCAGC
>NZ_DAINRG010000026.1:0-36751 GCF_036741995.1 Flavobacterium sp.
CAAAAAGGAAGAAAAACGTCGACCAACCCAATCGCTTCTATCTTTGCCTGGACCCGTGGTTTAGAGCACCGAGGAAAATTAGACAACAATCAGGAATTAATCAACTTCTGTTTGGCGTTAGAAACCGTTTGTGTGGAAACTGTAGAAAGCGGAAAAATGACCAAAGACTTAGCCATGCTGGTAAAACCGGAAGGCTTAACGGATGCTGATTATCTTTCGACGGAAGATTTTCTACAAGCGTTGAAAACCAATTTGGATAAAAAATTAGCATAATAAATTTAAAGTTACAGCAACAAAAAAGCGACCAAATTGGTCGCTTTTTTATTTTTTCTTGGTTTCAATTCCTTCAATTCTGACTATTCTAATGACCGCTTTATACCCGGCATTCAAATCCCAATTCTGATTGGTAACTAATTTTTCATTACCATCAAAAAAGGTAAACTGTCCCGTGTTCGGAAATAACTCTCCGGTATTGAGTGCCTCTATCTGAATCACATTGATTCCGGGTTTTAAGGCAAATTCATATTTTCTGAATCCGGCTTCTAAACCAATAAAAGGAATAACTCTTTCGTCATTTATCCAAATACTGACATTATCCCCATCTATAGCGCCATTATCTCTGCAGGCTATGAATAATTTTGCTGTAAAAATTTTAAATTCTCCCAAGAACATATCCGTATCAACAATCTCTCGTGCAATACCCTCCATTTTCATCTTGTTATTCATTTTCTCGGTATATTGCTTGGCCGGATTTTCAAACTTCTGTTCCTTTTCCATGACGCTTTTTTCTTCCTCTGGTTTTTTATTGAGCAAGGAAACACTCTCCAGCAACTTATCCTTTTTATCAAAAATACTGGGATAGTTTATCGCTTTGGAAGAAGAGGGAGCAATTTGTCCCGAAGTATTGGTAGCCGGAGCAATATTTACAGTTCTTCTGGGCAACTCAAACTGAGCAAACCCTTTAAATGAAAGTAATAGTAAAAACAAAAAAGCAAAAATTGCTTTCATATCGGTTTTATTTTAAGGTGTAAAAGTATTTAAAATCTAATTATAAAATCTTTTTAATTAACCAAACCTTAACAACGACAAATACTACAGCGATTTGCAATTAATGTGTAGCTTTGTAAAAAAAGTGCTGACCAACCTCTTTCATATCATAAACTATTTATCCGTTGGGTCGTCACTCTTACTGGCGTTTTTGCTTATTGCGAATCCTCAAAAAGTAAACAAAAAAGCAAATCCGTGGTTTGGCTGTTTCATTTTGTGCATCTTCTTTTTGCTTTTTAGTGATGCTTTGGTTGCTTCAAAAATGAATCCCGAAAATGAAATTTTAGGCTTCCTCCTTAATTTTCCTGCTTTTTTAATTGCGCCTATATTTTATTTAAGCGTGGATTATTACATAAATCCAACCAAAAAATGGAAAAACAAAAACTTCCTTCTTTTTTCATTTGGATTTTTTATGTTAGGCTTGTTTCTGGCGACGCTTTTTCTGAAAAATCCGGGCGAAACTAATCAGGCTTTTTTTAGCGAATGGTTTAATATTGTATTTGGCATTGTTTTTTGCATCCAATTATTGCCCTATTTTTATTTTTCTTACCGAAAGATTCTTAGGCACCAAAAGAACGTTCGGTTGTTTTCCTCTACTTTGGAAAATGTCGACCTAAAATGGCTGGAATATATGATTCTCAGCGCTCTGGTCATGGCTGGCTTTTGGATTATGAATATCCTTTTTCAGGCCTCAGCAGCGGGCATCATCTTAAATATTATCAGTAATTTCATTTACCTTGTAAGCTTCTTTTTTATTGGCTATCATTCGATGAAACAAAAAGAAATTTATCCATATAATGAAGCCGAAAGAGATGAGATTAACGAAATCATAATCGAAACCGACATTCCGGAAGAAAATCGAAAAAAATTACTGACGGATGAAAAACTAACCGAATCCAAAACCGAATTAATCCAATTGATGGAAACTGAAAAACCCTTTTTGGACTGCGAGTTGAGTTTGGTAAAATTGGCTTTCCTTATGAATGTTTCGACTCATATTTTATCCTATATCATCAACAACGGTTTTGAAGAAAATTTTTATCAGTTTGTCAACCGATACCGAATCGAAGAAGCCAAAAAACTGATTCATAACCCCAAAATGGATCACTTCAACTTAATCGGAATTGCCTACGAAGTGGGTTTTAATTCGAAAACCGTCTTCAACACTACTTTCAAAAAATTCACAGGAAAGACGCCAAGTGAGTTTAAAAAAGCCGCGTAACATAAGCCCTCAAAATCCATTTAAATGCGTTCGGATTTATAAATCTGAACCATCAATCGTTTTATTGTTACCACTTTTGCCCCGAAATTAAAAAAAACATACCATGGATTCCGTAACATTTGACAACTTTAATCGTCAAACGCACAATCAAAACAAAATCATCAATCACATGCAACAAAAAATCATGCTGTTGTTATTTTTTATAACAGCAACAGCTTCCTTTTCCCAAGGCACCAGTTTTGCCGAGCCACTAAAGGAAAAATTCACGCTCAGCGGCACCATATCCGATGCCAGAACCAATGAAACACTTATTGGTGTCAACATTTTTATTCCCGAAACCAAAACTGGAATTACTACCAATGAATATGGATTTTATTCCATCACCCTTCCCAAAGGAACCTACAACATTCAAATCAGTTATATGGGGTATGAAACGGTGGAAGAAACCATTTCGCTAACCAAAGACATTAAGAAAAACCTGGCTCTGACCGAAACCGGACAGCAGTTGGATGAAGTAGTCATTAACACCGAAAAAACGGCTACCAACATCAGAAAACCAGAGATGAGTGTCAACAAACTTTCTATAGGAACCATCAAAAAAATTCCAGTGGTTTTAGGCGAAGTTGATGTCATTAAAGCCTTACTGACATTGCCAGGCGTAACCAATGCCGGTGAAGGACAATCGGGTTTCAACGTTCGTGGCGGTGGGGCTGACCAAAATTTAATTCTGTTAGACGAAGCTACTATTTTTAACTCTTCGCACGTTTTTGGGTTCTTTTCGGTATTCAATCCTGATGCGATTAAGGATTTGAAATTGTACAAAGGCGGCATTCCTGCCCGTTTTGGCGGCAGAGTTTCCTCGGTTTTAGACATTTATCAAAAAGACGGAAACAGCAACAAATTCAGCATGAACGGCGGTATCGGAATCGTTTCCAGCCGATTGCTGGCCGAAGGACCAATCGTAAAAGAAAGAGGTTCGTTCCTCTTCGCCGGAAGAGCTTCCTACGCCCATTTGTTTCTGAAATTATCAGACAACAAAAACTCAGCGTACTTCTATGATCTGAATACCAAAATGAATTACAAACTGAACCAAAACAACAACTTATTCCTTTCCGGGTATTTTGGCCGCGATGTGTTTAGTTTGAACAACAGCTTTGTCAACACCTATGGCAATGCCACGTTAAACCTGCGTTGGAACCATTTATATTCGGATAAATTATTCTCGAATCTTTCGGTAATTTACAGCGATTACTATTATGGTTTGGATTTGAATTTGCTTGGCTTTTTATGGAATTCGGGCATCAAAAACTACAACATCAAATACGATTTAAAACATTATGTAACCGATAAAATCAAGTTGAATTATGGCGTTAGCGGGATTTATTACAACTTCAATCCGGGAACTATTGAACCTTCTGATGCTACTTCGGGAATCAACTACAAACAATTGGAGAAGAAATACGCTTTTGAACCTTCCCTTTATATTGATGCCGAACAAAAGGTAACCAAGGAATTATCCTTGTCTTACGGTTTGCGCTACAGTCAATTCTATCGTTTGGGAAGCTCTACCGTCAATCTTTATCAGGACAATCAAGCGGTGGTGTTCAATCACGAATTACAGATTTATGAAAAAGGAACGCCAATCGGCACCAAATATTACAGTCACAACAAAGTCATTGAAAGTTTTGACAATCTGGAGCCCCGATTTGCTGCTTCGTATCAATTGGATGAAAACCAATCGGTAAAAGCGAGTTACAATCGCATGACACAATATTTGCAATTGATTTCGAATACCGCATCGCCAACGCCTTTGGATGTTTGGACGCCAAGTGACCAATACATCAAACCGCAGATTGCAGATCAGGTGGCATTGGGCTATTTCCGAAATTTCAGAGACGATAAATATTCGTTGGAAGTGGAAACCTTTTATAAAAAAGTCAAAAACCGAATCGACTATATTGACGGTGCCGATTTGATTGCCAATGAAGCTATCGAACAAGTAATTCTGAATGGCGAAATGCGTGCTTATGGTTTAGAAGTTTTATTGCGAAAAAATACCGGAAAACTAAACGGTTGGATTTCGTATACGCTTTCGAAATCGCAACAAAGAACTCCAGGCAGAGATGCCACTGAAACCGGAATCAACAATGGCAGCTGGTACAATTCGGGCTATGACAAATTGCACAATTTATCCGTAACCAGCTCCTATAATTTCAATCCGAAATGGACCTTTGGAGCCAACTTTGTTTTACAATCCGGACAACCGGTGACGTATCCGAACGGTCAATACGAATACGGTGGTATCACGATTCCGAGTTACGGTTTGCGCAACGGTGACCGACTCCCGGCTTACCATCACTTAGACTTATCGGCAACATATACGCCAAAACCCAACAAGAAAAAAGGCTGGCAAAGCGAATGGGTCTTCAGTCTTTACAATGTGTATGGGCGTAAAAATGCCGCTTCCATTTCCTTCAGACAAAATGTTGACACCGGTGCTAATGAAGCGATTCGTTTATCCATATTCGGGGTAGTTCCGGGTGTTAGTTATAACTTTAAATTTTAATTCTATGAAAACCCTAATATACTTATTTGCAATTATCATGGCTGTTTTAGTAAGCAGTTGTGAAGACGTAGTCAATGTCGATTTAGATACTGCCGCTCCACGATTAGTCATTGATGGCTCCATTCAGTGGCAAAAAGGAACCGCCGGTAATGAGCAAAAAATTAAATTATCCACTACTACAGGATTTTATGACACGACTATCCCAACGGTTTCCGGAGCATTGGTTTTTGTGACCAATAGTGATAACGTAACGTTCACTTTTACTGAAGAAACACCAAATTCCGGCTTATATTTATGTCACGATTTTGTGCCCGAAATTGAGAAAACCTATGTGTTAACAGTAGTGTTAAACGGCGAAACCTATACCGCAACGGAGACCCTGAAAAGTGTATCGCCTATTACCAATATCACTCAAAATGATCAAGGCGGATTCAGTGGCACCGATGTCGAAATCAAAACTTATTTCAATGATCCAGGGGATGCGGACAATTATTATTTGCTGAAATATAAAGCCAATATCAATGCCATCCCAAGTTATGAAGTGAACGACGATGAATTTTTTCAAGGCAATGAATTCTTTGGTTACTATACCAATGAAGATATTGCCAGCGGCAATAATATTGACATCACGCTTTATGGCATTTCCAAACGCTATTCAGAATACATGAACAAGTTGATTTTAATCTCAATGGGAAGCGGCGGACCGTTCTCTACACCGCCAGCCACTGTTCATGGAAATATCATAAACCAAACACATCCGGATAATTACGCTTTGGGCTATTTCAATCTTTCGGAAACCGATTTTCGGAATTATGTAATCCAATAAAGAAAGTACAAAGTAAGAGGTACGAAGTTTTTTTATTTACTTTTACAACAAGTAAACTTCGTACTTCAAACTTTTAACTTCGTACTTTAAATGTCATCACACCACATCGTTCGCGACGATCAGGAACCGGCTTTAATCATTGCCAATGGTGAAGCCTGCAGTGCTGAATTATTGGGTCAATTACTCGAATGGTCACCATTAGTGATTGTCCTGGATTCCGCTATAGAACGCGTATTAGAATTAGGAATTAAAGTGGATGTGCTTTTGGGCGATTTTGACAGAGGATTTGATGCTGACTATTACAAAGAAAGACAATATCCGATTGAAATTGTATACGCGCCAAACCAAGACAAAACCGATTTAGAAAAAGCGTTTGACTATTTAATCGAAAAAGGGCACAAGGCTGTCAATGTCATTTGGGCCACCGGAAGACGCGCCGATCATACGATTACCAATCTGACCAATATTGTCGCGTACCGAAACAAACTGAAAGTCGTTATTCTCGATGATCATTCAAAAGTGTATCTATTACCCACTGCCTTCGAAAAATGGTACACGGCCGATACAATTTTGTCATTAATTCCCATCGGAAAAGTAACCGGCATAACTACTCAAAATCTTTTTTATTCCTTGAACAATGAAGACCTAACCATTGGTTACCGAACCGGAAGCAGCAACCATGTCACCGCTGACGGTATCGTTTCGATTTCGCATACTGATGGTGATTTATTACTAATGGAATGTTGGGATTAAACTAAAACACTTTGAAAAAAACGCATAATACCACCGAAAAAAAAGGCTTACATCCGCGAAACCCACATCGGTTTCGTTATGATTTTGAGCTCTTAATCCAAAATTGCCCGGAGTTGAAAAACTTCGTGATGATCAACGAGCATCAAACCGAAACGATAGATTTCAGTAATCCCGACGCGGTAAAGACGTTGAACAAAGCGCTGTTAATTACGTATTACGACATTCAAAACTGGGACATTCCGGCCGGTTATCTTTGTCCACCTATTCCCGGAAGAGCAGATTACATTCATTACATCGCCGATTTATTGGCTGAAACCAATAACGGAATCATTCCCAAAGGCGAAAATATTGCCGGTTTAGACATTGGCATTGGCGCAAATGGCATCTATCCAATCATTGGAAATACCACGTATGGCTGGAGTTTCGTTGGCACCGATATTGATGAAAAAGCATTGCAAAATTGCAAAAAAATCATTGCTGACAATCCGAAACTCATTGACGCAGTTGCGTTACAATTGCAAATTGAACCAAGGTTTATTTTCAAAAACATCCTATTGCCCGAAGATAAGTTTGCTTTCACCATTTGCAATCCGCCGTTTCATGCGTCTCCGGAAGAAGCAGCGAAGAGTGCTTTGCGAAAAGTCAATGCATTAGAAAGTATCAAATCTGATAAACCCGTCTTAAACTTTGGCGGTCAAAATGCGGAGTTGTGGTGCAAAGGCGGTGAATTGGGTTTCCTCACCCAAATGATTTATGAAAGTGTCAAATATCCTAAGCAGTGCTTATGGTTCACGACTTTGGTTTCTAAAAAAGACAATCTGAAGAATATTTACAAACTACTAAACAAAGTTGGTGCTGCCGAAATCAAAACCATCGATATGGCGCAAGGTCAAAAAAGTAGCCGAATTGTCGCCTGGACATTCCTCTCGCCTAATCAACAACACCATTTTATTAATGCTATAAATTTATGAGCAATCCAAAAATAGAAATTCTAAAAACCGAAATCCTTTCGGACAATTGGTACACCTTACGCAAAATCACCTACAACTATCTCAAAAAAGACGGCCACTGGGAAACCCAATCGCGCGAAGCGTATGACCGTGGCAATGGCGCTACTATTTTGCTGTATAATAAAGATTCCAAAACCGTAATCCTGACACAGCAATTCCGTTTGCCTACTTATCTCAACGGCAACGAAACCGGCATGCTGATTGAAACCTGTGCCGGATTATTAGACAAAGACAACGCCGAGGAATGCATCCGAAGAGAAACCGAAGAAGAAACAGGTTATAAAATTTCGGCGGTAGAAAAAGTGTTTGAAGTCTATATGTCACCGGGTTCGGTAACCGAAATTGTCTATTTCTTTGTGGCCGAATATACCAAAGCCATGAAAGTCAACGAAGGCGGCGGCGTTCAGGAAGAACAGGAAAACATAGAAGTGTTGGAACTCGATTTCAACAAAGCTTACGGCATGATTGCTTCAGGCGAAATCAAAGACGCGAAAACCATTATGCTGTTACAACATGCGAAAATCAATGGTTTGATTTAGAAACCATTCTTCTTATCTTTACCACTCTGAACTTTTGCTGCTGTAAAAAATGAAATTCCAAGTCGTATCCGAATACCAACCCACGGGTGACCAACCGCAAGCCATTGACAAATTAGTCACGGGTATCAACAATGGTGAGAAGTATCAAACCTTACTTGGTGTAACAGGTTCGGGGAAAACGTTTACGATGGCCAATGTGATTCAGGAAGTCGAAAAACCGACTTTGGTTTTGGCTCACAATAAAACCTTGGCAGCTCAATTGTATTCTGAGTTTAAGCAATTTTTTCCCAATAATTCGGTGCAGTATTTTGTATCGTATTACGATTACTATCAGCCCGAAGCTTACATTCCCGTAACCGGCGTTTTTATCGAAAAGGATTTATCCATCAATGATGAATTGGAAAAACTAAGACTAAGTACTACTTCTGCCCTATTATCAGGAAGAAGAGATGTATTAGTGGTAGCTTCTGTTTCGTGTTTGTACGGAATTGGAAACCCGGTGGAATTTCAGAAGAATGTGATTGCCATCGAAAAAAATCAAATGATTTCACGAACCAAATTGCTACATCGTTTGGTACAAAGTTTATATTCTCGCACCGAAGCTGAATTCACACCGGGAACCTTCCGAATCAAAGGCGACACTGTGGAAATTTTCCCCAGTTATGCTGATGAGCCGTTCCGCGTGCATTTCTTTGGTGATGAAATTGAAGAGATTGAAGCTTTCGATCCCAAGACGGCTAAAGTTTTCGAACGCTATGAAAAACTGAATATTTATCCTGCCAATATGTTTGTGACTTCGCCGGATGTACTGCAAGCAGCCATTTGGGACATTCAACAAGATTTGGTCAAACAAGTCGATTATTTTAAAGAAATCGGCAAACATCTTGAAGCCAAACGTTTGGAAGAACGCACCAATTTTGATTTGGAAATGATACGCGAATTGGGCTATTGTTCCGGGATTGAGAATTATTCACGCTACTTAGACCGACGCCTTCCGGGAACGAGACCATTCTGTTTGCTGGATTATTTCCCCGATGATTATTTGATGGTGGTGGATGAAAGTCACGTGACCATATCACAAGTACATGCCATGTATGGTGGCGACCGAAGCCGAAAAGAAAACCTGGTCGAATATGGCTTTAGATTGCCAGCCGCTATGGACAATCGTCCGTTGAAGTTTGAGGAATTTGAAAGCATGCAAAACCAAGTGGTGTATGTTTCGGCAACGCCTGCCGATTATGAATTACAGAAATCGGAAGGCATTTATGTGGAGCAAGTGATTCGTCCAACAGGATTATTAGACCCTATTATAGAAGTACGCCCGAGTTTGAACCAAATCGATGATTTAATCGAAGAAATTCAAGTGCGGTGCGAAGCCGACGAACGCGTTTTAGTAACGACTTTAACCAAAAGAATGGCGGAAGAACTGACCAAATATTTAACCAAAGTTTCCATCCGCTGCCGTTATATCCATTCTGATGTAGATACTTTGGAGCGTGTGGAAATCATGCAGGATTTGCGTAAAGGTTTGTTTGATGTTTTGATTGGTGTAAACTTATTGCGGGAAGGTTTGGATTTGCCTGAAGTCTCTTTGGTTGCGATTTTAGATGCCGATAAAGAAGGTTTTTTACGCAG
Source organism: Flavobacterium sp. (assembly GCF_036741995.1). Classification (GTDB taxonomy): domain Bacteria; phylum Bacteroidota; class Bacteroidia; order Flavobacteriales; family Flavobacteriaceae; genus Flavobacterium. The sequence goes on from NZ_DAINRG010000026.1 coordinate 9,599, forward strand.
TCATCGCTCGCTTACGCAAACCGTGGGAAGAGCCGCGCGTAATGTGAACGGCAAGGCTATTTTGTATGCAGATAAAATCACGAATAGCATGCAAAAAACAATTGACGAAACCAATTACCGCCGCGAAAAACAAACCGCTTACAACACTTTACACGGATTGGAACCCAAAGCTTTGAATAAAAGCCTGGGCAATGCGTTGAGTAATAATTCGGTTTCAACACAATACTTTGAAGACAAAATAGCCAAAGCTGCCGAGCCGGAAAGTCTTTATTTATCGAAACCAGAAATTGAAAAGAAAATCAGAGACACCCGCAAAGCCATGGAAAAAGCGGCTAAAGATTTAGACTTTATGCAGGCGGCCAAATTGCGCGATGAGATAAAAGCATTGCAAGATAAAATCTAATTTCTTTACTTTGCATTCTATTTGAATTTTGCAAATATTGAAAAATGGATACCATTACCGTAAAACAATTTTATAAAGACGTCTTTGGAGGCAACTGCCCTATACTTGATAATTTCTTAGACGAAAACAACAATAAAGACATTGGTCATTTCAACGTTTTTAGTATTGCCGACTTGTACACCAATTGCACCAACAAATCCAATATGTCCTACAACCGTCGAACCTATTATAAAATAAGTTTGATTAATGGTAAAAACAAAGCCGAATATGCGGACAAAGTAGTGGATATAAAAGAGCACGCCATCTTGTTTGCTACGCCTAAAGTTCCGTACAAATACATTCCTCAGGATGACAATCAAAGTGGCCATTTTTGCATTTTTACCAAGGATTTTTTAGCCAAATCCAAAAGCGGATTAGTCCTGGATGAATTACCCATCTTTAAACCTAACGGAGAATTCATCTATGAAATCAACGCCAAACAATATAAGGACATAGAGCATGTGTTTGAAAAAATGCACGAGGAAATAACTTCTGACTATGCATTCAAATACGACCTGCTTCGCAATTACGTGATTGAGTTAATTCATTACGGCCAAAAGCTCACACCCATAGCCAGCGAAGAAAACAACCTGAATGCTTCGGCCAGAATTTCAACCCTTTTTATTGAATTATTGGAAAGACAATTCCCAATTGAATCCCCAACACAAAGCATCCAACTGAAAACAGCCACCGACTATGCTTATAACTTAGGCGTCCACGTAAACCATTTAAACAAAGTACTCAAAGAGATTACCGGAAAAACCACCACCGAAATCATCAGCAGTCGAATTACGCAGGAAGCCAAAATTCTATTAAAACAAACCACCTGGAATGTTTCTGAAATCGCCTTTAGTCTTGGCTTTGAAGAGGTAGCGCATTTTTCGAACTTCTTCAAAAAAAGCACGCAACTGTCTCCACTATCCTATCGAAAATGATTGTTTGATTTTTACAAATAATCCATTGAATTTTACAACCGCTGTCTTTTGAATAGTTCTCAACTTTGCCTTGTAATTTAAAACAATACAAAATGACAACTATTTCAAACAAAATCGCCTTAGTAACTGGCGGGAGTCGTGGCCTTGGCAAAGACATGGCTTTGCAATTAGCTAAAAAAGGTTTTAATGTCGTTATAACCTATCATAGTAAACAAACAGAAGCTGAAAATGTAGTAACTGAAATCAAAGCCAGCGGACATAAAGCGTACGCGTTACAACTTGACGTAGCAAAAAGCAACAGTTTTGATGGCTTTGTTGCCAACTTTAAATCGATATTGAAATCGGAATTCCAGGCTGAGACTTTTGATGCTTTGGTAAATAATGCCGGCGTTGGCGTTCATGCTGACATGAGCAACACTAGCGAAGAACAATTTGATTCAATGGTCAATATTCATTTAAAAGCACCTTTTTTCTTAACACAAAAATTATTTCCCTTAATCAATAAAGGTGGAAGTATTGTCAATGTGGCTTCCGGACTTACCCGATTCAGTTTCACTGGTTATGATGCTTATGCCGTAATGAAAGGCGGCGTGGAAACTTTAACGCGCTATCAGGCCAAATTCCTTGGCGATAAAGGCATACGTGTTAATACTTTGGCTCCCGGAGCCATCGAAACCGATTTTGGTGGGGGTGCCGTAAGAGACAATCAGGATTTAAATACTATGATTGCTGGTATGACAGCCCTTGGCAGAGTTGGTTTGCCGGATGATATTGGCAGTGTAGTGGCGTTCTTATGTTCAGACGATGCCAAATGGGTAAACGCACAGCGCATTGAAGTTTCGGGTGGAATGCTAATTTAATTTTGTTTCAAAAACCTGATTACTAAAAGAAAACGCCCCTCATTCGAAGGGCGTTTTTCTTTTAATTACTTTCCTTAAGCAATTTCAATCATGCGTTTTGGCTTTGGTAACGCTTCCTGTTTTTTAGGGAGTACTATACACAGAACACCATTCTCATAATTGGCATTAATATTTTCTGTATTTACAGTCTCTGGCAAAGTAAATGCTCTACGGAAAGCGGCATAACTAAACTCTCTTCGAGTATATCTGCCATTCTCCTCTTTTTGCTCATTCTCCGTTTTCACCTCTGAAGAAACGGTCAAAACATTGTGATCAATTTCGATTATAAAATCTTCTTTACTTTTCCCCGGAACGGCCATCTCTAAACTATAGCTAGTATCAATTTCTTTGATATTTACTGCCGGCATATTTGTTTGAAAATTTTGGAGTCCACCAAACCAGTCCGGTTTCAAAAACTCATCAATAATGGATGGAAAATTGTTGTAATTTTTTTTAACTAAGTTCATAATTTCACTAATTTTTGTTAAACATTTTTTTGATGGTACTAACCCAAAAACAAATGCTGTACCAAGACCCTACTTAAGTCATTTTGGCAAAAAAATAAAAGTAAAAAATGAAATTTTGACCGTTTTAACAAGTTTTTAACTGACTAAATATCAGTTTAATTGCTCCTGAAAAACTTCCATTAAAAACTCAGGAGAAATCATTTTGGTTGGGGAGATTTCCATCGCTTTCAACACGCGTTTAATCGCATGCGGGTTAAGTCCCATATTGATGCCAATTTCGTGAATTTTGATTTGTTCGCGTTCGTGCAATACGCCGTCACAATGCATTAATAAAGCCAAGCGATAGAACTGCTGGATGCGTTCAAATTCTGACTTAATAACGATTGGATAATTCTCTTGATGAAACAAAGCTTTGAAATCTTCATTCGTTACCTGAAGTTCATCGGCAATCATAGTCAAAAACAGATATTCTCTTTCATGCAATCTTCCGTCAATTACGGAAAAGGCAATCATTTCTGCCAATAGCGCTAATTTTTCTTCGTATTTGTTCATCAAGAGGTGTTATTTTTTAGCTAAAATATAATTTTTTGTGAAATTGTACTAGTTTATTGTTTTCAAAATCATTTTTGATTTAATTTTACTTCATTAAATTTAAAAAACATGAACATCTTTAAAATAGTATTTTTTAGTCTGATGCTTACAGCAGTAAGCGCTTCTGCTCAATATGGAAATAGTTATGGCGGAATGAGAAATAATGGTATCCCACAAAGCGAACCCAAAAAACCTTCTCCAGAAGCCATTGAAAAAGAGAGAGCAGAAAGGATTGACAAGATTATGGAAAAACTGAAAACCGAGTTAAATCTGGATGAACTTCAATTTATTGCCATAAAAAATGAAATTGCCGCCAATAACAAAAGTATTGAAATTGTCATCAAAAGTGAAAACTCTGACGAGGACAAAGGCAAAGAAGTTAAAGCCATTCAGGAGAAAACAGACAAAACCATTAACAGTTATCTGAATACTGAGCAAAAAGAAAAATACCAAAAACTAAAAGAAGAACGAAACTCAAAAAAAGACGACCGAAACGACAAAAAGAAAAAGAAAGCAGAAGACTCAAAACCTGAGTAATGCCTATCTAAATAACATCTATCATTTTGAAACATTTACTCTCACTGTTTTGCTTCTTTGTCATCCTGAACCTTACAGCTCAGGAAAGTACGGCAAGTAAGCAGGTTTCGTCATTTACCATAGACGCCCCGCAACTCAAATCAACTAAGAAAATTTGGGTGTATTTGCCAAAAAATTACGCCACTTCTACCAAAAAATATCCTGTCATCTACATGCACGATGCTCAAAATTTGTTTGATGCTAAAACTTCCTATGTAGGCGAATGGAATGTAGATGAAACATTGGACAGCATCAATGCACAAGTTATTGTCATCGGTATTGAACATGGCGGTGATAAGCGAATTGATGAATTAACTCCTTACCCAAATCCTAAATACGGCGGAGGGAAAGCAGATGATTATATTGATTTTATTGTCAAAACCTTAAAACCCAAGGTAGATGCTACTTACCGAACCAAAACCAACGCCCACAATACTTGTATCATGGGGAGTTCGCTGGGCGGATTAGTCTCGTTTTATGCAGCTTTGAAATATCCGGAAGTTTTTGGAAAAGTCGGTTGTTTGTCGCCTTCCTTTTGGTTTGGCAGAAAAGAAATGAACGAGTTAATGGCTAAAACAGAAAACTTTAAAACCAAAGTCTATTTCCTGTGTGGTGATAATGAAGGTGATGCCGATGTCATTCCCGATATGGAAAATGTTGAGCATTGGGTCAACACCAAGCGTTGCGAATGCAAAAAATTAAACAAAAAAGTAATCGTTAAAGGCGGACAGCATAACGAAAAATTGTGGCGCCAAAGTTTTAAAAAGGCGTACCTTTGGCTGTTTTAAAGAGCGAAGTACAAAACAAGAAGTACGAAGTGAAAATTTGAAAGTCTAAACTATGAATAACAACGATATATTTAAGAAACTCCGAGTGGCTTTGCAATTGCGCGATGACCAAATTGTAGAAATCATGCAATTGGTGGATTTCCGTATTTCAGCTGCCGAATTGGGTGCTTTTTTCAGAAATGCTGATCATCCTAAGTACATGGATTGTGGCGACCAAGTGTTGCGCAACTTTTTAAACGGATTGGTGATTCATTTGCGTGGTACCAAGGAAAACCCTAAAAACGCGATGGATGTTATTAAACAAAACCAGGAAGTCGTTAAGAAAAATGTTTCCGAAAAAGCCAAAACAGAGTTGAAGCCAAAAACTGACTTCAAAAAGAAACCAGCCACAACTTCTAATACAAAAAATAAGAAACCCGCTCCAAAAGTGCAGGTAGTAGAGAAAGTTAAGTTTAAAAACGGCAAAAAATAATTTCCCTATTAGGGTAAATGATATATTTGCTTGTTTAAAAGTTTAATAACCAACAAAATACCAAATGAATTTAATTAGTAAACTTATGATTGCCAGCTTTGCAATCATTGCTTTTTCATGTGATAATGAAAAAAGCGCTGAAAGTACTACTTCGAAAACAACTTCAACTACTACGGCACTTACGGCCACACCAAAGAAATTTTTATTTGATGCTACCAAAGCCGAAACGGCCGGTAATGCGGATTGGGTTTTGGATGCAGATTCTTCACCACAACGTTTCCCCACACCAGCTCAAAGCAACATTACAGCAACAACCAGCGAAACTTTTTGGCGCGGTGGATTATCCTCATGGGGAGTTGCTTTAGCTAAATTGGGACATAAAGTAGAAACCTTACCTTCGGGAACAGCTATTACTTATGGCGGCACCGGAGCTCAGGACTTGAAAAACTATGACGTTTTTGTGGTAGATGAACCTAACACAAGATTCACCGCAGCAGAAAAAACAGCCATTTTAAATTTCGTTAAAAATGGTGGTGGTTTATTCATGATTTCTGACCACACAGTTTCCGACCGAAACAATGACGGTTGGGATTCTCCGGCGATTTGGAATGATTTAATGACTACGAACTCCGTACAAGCCAATCCTTTTGGAATTAGCATTACCTTAAATAACATTTCGGAAACTACTTCAAACCGATTGAGCATAACAACCAATCCAATCCTGAATGGTTCGCAAGGAACGGTAACGCAATTGAAATATTCCAACGGCGCTACTATGTCTATCAATACAACGGCTAATCCAACCGCACAAGGATTAATTTGGAGAGGAAGTTCATCACAAGGCACCTCTAACATCATGTGTGCTACGGCAACTTTCGGAACCGGCAGAGTGGTAGTGATTGGCGACAGTTCCCCAGCAGATGACGGAACCGGAGCCAGTGGAGATACCCTTTATCCGGGTTGGACTGAATTAGCTTCCCATGCCAGATTACATATGAATGCTTCACTTTGGCTGGCCAAATTGTAGAAGTAAAACATACATAAAACAAAAAATCCTGAGCTTTCACTCAGGATTTTTTTATTCCAATTTTAGTCGTTTTTGCTCTCGGGCCAATAAGGTGTTTTTCAAAAGCATCGCAATAGTCATTGGTCCAACTCCACCCGGAACCGGCGTAATATAAGACGCTTTTTTGGAAACAAAATCAAAATCCACATCGCCTGTAATTCGGTAGCCTCGTGGATCTGTATCGTCGTTAACACGGGTAATGCCCACATCAATCACTACAGCATCATCTTTTATCATTTCGGCTTTCAGATAATTGGGTACACCCAAAGCAGTGATAATGATATCGGCTTGTGTTGTGATTTGGGCAATATTTTTGGTGTAACTATGAGTTAAGGTAACGGTTGAATTTCCGGGAAACCCTTTTCTTCCCATTAAGATGCTCATCGGACGACCAACGATGTGACTTCTTCCTATAACCACCGTATGTTTTCCTTGGGTTTCTACTCCGTATCGTTCCAATAATTCCAAAATCCCGAAAGGTGTCGCCGGAATAAAAGTCGTCATATCCAAAGCCATTTTTCCAAAGTTTTCCGGATGAAAACCATCCACATCTTTACTTGGATCAATCGACATGATGATGTGTTGGGTGTCAATCTGTTTGGGTAATGGCAGCTGCACAATAAAGCCGTCAATGTTATCATCTTCATTGAGCTCTTTGATTTTTTTGAGCAATTCGGTTTCGGATGTTGTGCTTGGCATTTTAATCAAGGTCGATTCAAATCCTACTTTTTCGCAGGCTTTGACTTTGCTGCCCACATAAGTTAAACTGGCTCCGTCATTCCCGACAATAATTGCCGCTAAATGAGGTACTTTTTCACCATTGGCTTTCATCTTTTGGACTTCGGCTGCGATTTCATTTTTGATATCTTCCGATACTTTCTTTCCGTCTAAAATTTGCATGTGTAGTTATTTTGTGTGTTGTGTATTGCAATAAAAAAGACGCGAATCCTCGCGCCTTTTCTGTATTATTTCATTCCGTTCATGCCGCCCATCATGCGCATTAAGTTCTTACCGCCGCCGCCTTGCATCATTTTCATCATTTTGCTCATTTGGTCGAACTGTTTTAGCAATTGGTTAACTTGTTCTATTTTGGTCCCGGAACCTTTAGCGATTCTGGTCTTTCTTTTCATATCAATGATAGCCGGCTTGGTTCTTTCTTTTGGCGTCATTGAGTGGATGATGGCTTCAATGTGTTTGAAAGCATCATCTTCAATTTCTACATCTTTCAGGGCTTTTCCGGCACCGGGAATCATTCCGACTAAGTCTTTCATGTTCCCCATTTTTTTCACTTGTTGGATTTGCGCTAAGAAATCATCAAAACCAAATTCGTTTTTAGCGATTTTTTTCTGGATTTTTCTCGCTTCTTCTTCATCGTATTGCTCCTGTGCTCTTTCCACTAAGGAAACCACGTCACCCATCCCAAGAATTCTGTCCGCCATACGCGATGGATAGAACACATCGATGGCTTCCATTTTTTCACCGGTTCCGATAAACTTAATCGGTTTATTCACAACCGATTTAATCGAAATCGCAGCTCCACCGCGGGTATCACCGTCTAATTTGGTTAAAATAACACCATCAAAATTTAATCTGTCATTGAACGCTTTGGCTGTGTTCACTGCATCCTGACCTGTCATGGAGTCAACAACAAACAAGGTTTCCTGTGGTTTGATGGCTGCATGCACATTGGCAATCTCGTTCATCATTTCCTCATCAATAGCCAAACGACCGGCAGTATCGACAATGACTACGTTGTACCCATTTGACTTGGCGTGTTGAATAGCGTTTAAGGCAATTTGAACTGCATTTTTATTTTCTGGTTCTGAATAAACTTCAACTCCGATTTGGTCACCAACAACGTGCAACTGGTTGATTGCTGCAGGACGGTAGATATCACAAGCCACTAAAAGTGGTTTTTTTCCTTTTTTGGTTTTCAGATAATTGGCTAATTTTCCGGAGAAAGTAGTTTTCCCAGAACCTTGCAAACCTGACATCAAAATGACTGATGGTGTTCCGCTTAGGTTAATTCCGGTTGCTTCTCCACCCATCAATTCGGTCAATTCGTCTTTCACGAGTTTCACCATCAATTGTCCCGGCTGTAATGTCGTTAATACATTTTCACCTATGGCTTTGTCTTTAACTCTTGTGGTAAAATCTTTGGCAATTTTAAAGTTAACATCGGCATCAAGCAAGGCACGACGCACTTCTTTTAATGTTTCGGCTACGTTAACTTCGGTAATTTTTCCGTGTCCTTTCAGGATGTGGAAGGCTTTATCTAGTTTATCACTTAAAGTATTGAACATAATGGCAAGCTTTGTTTTTAATGAAGTGGCAAATTTAAGGATTTGATTTTGAAGTTTTATAGTAAAGCAAATAAAAAAACCACGCAAAAACGTGGTTTCAAATTGAGTTGTATTTTTAAAATGCTGATTTAATTGAAATTTATGGCTGTAAATTTAAAAATGAAGAACAATACCATAAAAATCAATCCCCAAATCAAAACCTGATTTAACAAATAACCAAATTTTGTTTTGTCTTCTGCGGCGATATTTTCGGGATTGTTGCTGAGTTCTCTTTCTTGACTCAGAAATTTTTTGTGAAATATTTTCATTCTAAATTAATTGTGGTATAGCGAAAACGAACGTTAGTTTTTAGCGAAATACAAATAATGACATTCGCCTCCTCCCTCTTCGTGTCTGAGTCTAAGATAAGTTGAAGTGTACTCCATCACTTCCCAATTTGTTTCTAATTCATGCAACTCCTGGGGCTCATTATTAAAATGCAGAGTAAAATACTGATGTCCCATTTGAGTTTGTAAAACCCAATCGCCCTGAGTGCTTATACTATTTTTAACAGCCAATGTGGTTCCGTTAGTATTGAAGGTGAAATTATACCCGTTATAGTAGCTAGTTTCTTCAGCACTATCAAAAAAATAAGTAACATGCCAAGTACCGCTACTGATTATATCTTGTAATGGCGTAGTTGTGGTTGTGGTACTGCAATCGGTAACAGCTGCTTCAATAGCGTCTTCCAACTGGGAATTATTATTAATGGTAAGGTGTTGCCCGTTAGTCTTAGTTAAATATAACGGAAAGACGATGCCAACAATTTGAGCGGTATTCAAATCATCAATAAAGTTGTACAGTTGGGAATCGTTATTTATCTTTAAAGTACTGCCAACCTGATTATTGGTATTATACAGATTAATATAAAACGGATAATCAAAATCCAGGCAATCTATATCACGGTAAGGGCTGTCGTCTCCATAATGGGAAAAAATATAATCCAATTGTGTTTGACTGCTTATAGCATAGGCGTCATAATTAGGATATATAATACTAACGTTATAATTAAAATCAAAATGTACGACATCGTCACCGGGATAGTTGTCTTTAGCATATTCAACCTGTTGAAAATCTGAAGAATCGGCAACATAAATATAATGACCATTGACTGTCACGTGAACCGGTAATTGTATACTGCAATTACTAGTTCCGTCTAAAACGTTATCCCCTGTTGTTTCATATTGTGAAACCCTCTTTATCAAAGAAGAAATCGGCGATGTTTTGCTGAAACTATTAGTAGTATCCTGTGATACCGTTTCGCCCTCGTCTTGACAAGACACAGTAGAAAAAGCAAACACTATTAAAACTAACCAAATAAAACTTCTCATAATTGTAACATCAATTCAAAAGGTTAAACAAAGTTGCAATAAAAAACCCTACTTTCGAAAATTATTTTAAATTTAAGCACTCAAATAATTCAAATTTAACAAAATGGATCAAAAGGATTCTAATAGTATTTGTGAAGAATTAATTTTTTCCGGTTTTTTTAAAGCCAATGTGAAAGCCTTGCGGAATTATTTGTATTTCAAATTTGGAAACGAAGAAAAAGCCAATGACATTACTCAGGAATCCTTCATAAAACTTTGGGAAAACTGTAAAAATGTTCCCATTGAAAAAGCCAAGTCCTATATATATACTATTGCCAATAACGCTTCTTTAAATGAAATAGCACATCAAAAAGTAGTATTGCGATATGCCCAAAATAATACGCACAACGACCGAACCAACCAAAATCCGGAGTTTTTGATAGAAGAAGAACAATTCAGACAAAAACTGGAAAAAGCCATAAGCAAATTAACCGAAGCGCAAAGAACCGCTTTTCTTTTACACAGAATAGAAGGCAAAAAATACCACGAAATCGCCATCATGTTAGATATCAGCGTCAAAGCTGTTGAAAAAAGAATACACGGAGCATTGATAACGTTACGAACTGAAATTGAACAGTTCAAGTAGGGTTTTTTTATAAAGAACTGTTTAACCAGCATAATGAAAGCAATGGAAGAAAATTACGAATTAGCCAAATGGCTGGCAGGAGAAATGACCGAGGCAGAATTAATAACCTTTCAAAATACTCCTGAGTATGCCACTTACGCCAAAATCGCCGAGTATTCAAGTGAATTGAAAGCTCCTGATTTTGACCATGATTTGTTGTACCAAAATACCATTACCCGTAAAAAACCAGTCCAAAAAGTAATACCCCTTTACCAATCGAAATGGATGAAAATTGCGGCCGTTTTTGTATTGTTTTTAGCATTGGGGTTGTACTTCAAAACAACAGTAACCTCAACTGAAATTGCCGAAAACGGTAAAAAAATCAATTTTTCTTTACCCGATAATTCCCAAATCGTTTTAAATAGTGGTTCCGAAATTCAATATAAAAAATGGAATTGGGCCAATAACCGCAAATTAGACTTGAATGGCGAAGCCTACTTCAGAGTAGCACACGGTAAAAAATTTGAAGTAAATACCAAACTGGGTACAGTAACCGTACTGGGAACACAATTTAATGTAAAAGCAAGAGAAAATCGCTTTGATGTAACTTGTTATGAAGGCCGCGTTAAAATAGTACACAACAACCATGAAGTAATCATTACCAAAGGAACTTCGGTAACTTTTGATGCCGATTCCTTTGAAAAACAATCTATACAAAACGACAAACCGGAATGGACTGTAAATCAAATTGTCTTCAAAAAAGAAAAATTACAGCACATTCTTGATGAAATACAAAGACAATACGACTGCGAAATCATCTTAAATTCCAAAGAAAATTTACAACTTTTCACAGGAACCTTGCCGTCTGACAATATAAAAACAGCTTTAGATATAGTTTCTGCAACATATCATTTAAAAATCTCTAAATTTGAAAACAAGAAAATTATTCTAGAGGATTTTTAATGCTGTCAAAAAAAAAACTGTTTTTTTTATGCTTACTGTTTCTTTCCCTGTTTGTCGCTCATGCGCAACAAGGTGAGAGTGCTCTACCGTTAAAGTCAGTTTTAGAAGATATAAGCTCCAAGAATAATATCAAGTTCAACTATATTGACGAGGAATTAATCATCTACAAAATAATTCCTCCCAAAGAAACCTTATCGCTTTCTGAAAAAATAGCATATATCCAATCTCAAACCGGGATTACCATCAAACAAATCAGCGAAAATTATTATTCTGTTTTCAACAACCGAAAACTGGACAAACCGCTCTGTGGCTACCTCATCGACACTGAATCTGATCTTCCTGTTGAAAATGCTACAGTTTCAATTGCCGGCACCAAAGTCATTGTTTTTTCGAATGAAAAAGGATATTTTGAGTTGCCACTCGTTTCGCCAAATACCATTGAAATTTCGCATCTGAATTTTGAAAAAAAAACCATCAATCCAGCAGAATTATATGTTACTAATTGCCCAAAAATAAAGCTCAATCCCGTAGTTCAACAATTGGAAGAAGTCATTGCACAACGTTATTTAACCACCGGAATCTCCAAAAAAAATGACGGCAGTCTTGAAATAAAACCTTCCAAATTTGGCATACTCCCCGGTTTGATTGAGCCCGATGTGCTGCAAACCATGCAACAAATTCCCGGCATCAATTCGGTTGATGAAACCGTTTCCAACATCAATGTTCGTGGCGGCACTCATGACCAAAACTTATTCCTTTGGAATGGTATTCGAATGTTCCAAACCGGTCATTTTTTCGGATTAATTTCGGCTTTCAATCCATCTTTGGCACAAACCATTTCCGTAACCAAAAACGGAAGTTCAGCCTTTTTTGGCGAAAGCGTTTCCAGTTTGATTGACATTTCTTCGCATACGAAAACTATTGAAAAAACCAACAGTAGCATCAGCACCAATTTGATTAGCGCCGAGTTTTATACCAAAATCAAAACTTCCGAAAAAGCCAACTTTATACTCTCAGGAAGGCGTTCGTTGACTGATTTTTTCGCCTCACCAACATATAAAAACTATCGAAATAAAATCTTTCAGAATACTGTAGTCACTAATTTGAACAACAATCAAACGATAGATTTTAAATCCAATGAGAAGTTTTATTTTTATGACTTTACCACGCAATACCAACAAAAAATCGGACAAAGAAGTGAACTTACCGCTGATGTCATTTTAATCAAAAACTTTTTGTTTGTGAACCAATTTACTACTGATGCCAGTAAAAACAGTGACTTAAAACAGCAAAACTTTGGTGGCACGGTGAATTGGAAAACCAATTGGAACAGTCATAACTCTACGCAACTGCAGTTTTATGGTTCCCAATATGAACTCCTTTCAAAAAATGAAGCTATTGAGAGCAATCAGATTTTAAATCAAAAAAACAAGGTGCTGGATTTAGGATTTCAAGTAAAAAATTCGAATCACATATCGAAAACCATTACACTCAATGAAGGTTACCAGTTTGATGAAGTTGGTGTAACCAATTTTGACGAAATTAACTCTCCGTTTTTCTCCAGAAACATTGTGGGAGTATTGCGTAGTCATGCCTTGATTGCCGAAGGTGTTTTTGAAACAACAGACAAAAAAACATTTCTAAAAGCAGGGCTTCGTGCCAATTATTACGCAAAATTTAAAACCTATTTGATTGAACCGCGTCTTCAGTTTAACCAAGCTTTAAGTAAAAATCTTCGCTTAGAGATTTTGGGCGAACGAAAAAGCCAGACGCTTTCTCAAGTGATTGATTTGCAACAAGATTTTCTGGGCATTGAAAAACGCCGCTGGACATTAGCCAATGACGGTACTATACCGATACAGAAAAGCCATCAAATTTCGCTGGGCTTTACGTTTAAAAAAGATAACTGGCTGCTGACGTTAGACAACTTCTACAAAAAAGTAACCGGAATTACCACTAGTAGTCAAGGATTTCAGAACCAATTTGAGTTCGTAAAATCGAGTGGGGATTATGAAGTGTTGGGTTCGGAGTTTTTGATTCAGAAGAATTTTGGACGATTTTACACTTGGATGAGCTATAGTTATAACGACAACAAATACCTTTTCCTATCGCTGTCGCCACCCGAGTTTTTCAACAACTATGAGTTGAAACACTGCATTTCCTGGGCTGGGATTTATGAATGGAATTCGCTGAAACTAGCTTTGGGTTGCAAATGGCACACGGGGAAACCTATTACTACGCCTGTTTCTACAACTGTCAACAACAATAATGAAATCGCATACAACTCGCCCAACAACGAAAAACTAAATGACTTTTTTCAGTTGAATTTTTCGGCGTCAAAAGATTGGAAGTTGAGCGATACTATTGGATTGCAAACCAATATTTCGGTTATAAACTTATTGAATACCAAGAATAGTATCAATAGATTTTATCGAATAAACGCCAATAACAACACGGTGGAGAGCGTGAATACTTACGCTTTAGAACTGACGCCAAATATCAACGTGAAGCTGAGTTTTTAGTATAAAAAAAGGTTGAAAAATTTCAACCTTAGATTTATTTACATTCGTTCCGGAACTTCTATTCCCAATAATTTAAAGGCTGATTTTATGGTTTCGCCCACTTTTTGAGACAGTTGCACTCGGAAAGTTTTCTTTGTTATATTTTCTTCGCCCAAAATAGAAACCGCTTGGTAGAACGAATTGTATTCCTTGACTAAATCATAAGTATAATTGGCAATCAGCGCCGGACTGTGATTGTTGGCGGCATTTTGAATCACCTCAGGAAAAAGTTCGATTTGTTTTAGCAATTCTTTTTCTTTTTCGTGCAGCTCTATTTCGGTTACGGTATTCAAATCAAAATTGGCTTTTCGCAAAATGGATTGAATACGGGCATACGTATATTGAATAAAAGGCCCTGTATTACCAGCAAAATCAACCGATTCTTCCGGATTGAACAGGATTTGTTTTTTGGGATCCACTTTCAAAATGTAATATTTCAAAGCGCCTAAACCAATCGTCTTGAACAATTTTGCTTTTTCTTCTTCTGAATATCCTTCCAGTTTTCCTAACTCCGTGGCAATTTTTCCAGCTGTTGCGGTCATTTCTTCCATTAAATCATCGGCATCAACTACTGTTCCTTCACGGGATTTCATTTTTCCCGAAGGCAATTCCACCATCCCATAAGACAAATGATACAGGCTTTCAGCCCAATCAAATCCCAGTTTTTTAAGAATTAAAAACAATACTTTGAAATGGTAATCCTGTTCGTTACCAACGGTGTACACCATTCCGCCAACATCCGGGAAATCTTTCACACGCTGAATGGCAGTTCCGATATCCTGTGTCATATATACCGCAGTTCCATCAGAACGTAGTACAATTTTTCGATCCAAACCGTCATCTGTCAAATCAATCCAAACTGAACCATCAGGATCTTTTTCAAAGATGCCTTTTTCCAGACCCAATTGAACGACTTCTTTCCCTAACAAATAAGTATTGCTTTCATAATAGTAGCTATCGAAATCAACACCCAGATTTTTATAAGTTTGAGCAAAACCGTCATAAACCCATTGGTTCATGGTTTTCCAAAGTTGGATTACTTCCGGTTTTCCGGCTTCCCAATCTAACAACATTTGCTGGGCTTCTAAAATAATGGGCGCTTGTTTTTTGGCTTCTTCTTCGGTTTTGCCTTGAGTCATTAAGGCACTGATTTCGGCTTTGTATGTTTTATCAAATTCAACATAAAAATTCCCAACCAGCTTATCGCCTTTCAATCCGGTTGATTCCGGCGTTTGTCCGTTTCCGAATTTTTGCCAGGCTAGCATTGATTTGCAAATATGAATCCCTCTGTCATTAATGATTTGGGTTTTATAAACTTTTTTGCCCGAAGCTTTGATGATTTCCGCTACCGAATAGCCGAGTAAATTATTACGAACATGCCCAAGATGCAGTGGCTTATTGGTATTTGGCGATGAATATTCTACCATAACCGCTTTGTCATTTGTTGTTGGAGTTCCAAAACCAAAATCTTGATTGTCCTTTATTTCGTTGAAGAAATTTAGATAATAAGCATCTGAAACTACTATATTCAAGAATCCGGAAACCACATTAAAACGGGTTACTTCCGCCACATTTTCGACCAAGTAGTTCCCTATTTTGGTTCCGATATCCATCGGATTTCCTTTGATAATTTTCAATAAAGGAAAAATCACCATCGTAATATCTCCTTCAAAATCTTTGCGCGTCATTTGAAACTCAATTTTATCGGTGGCGAGATCAAATAGTTCCTGAATGGCAATTTGAATGTGTTTTGTCAGAATTTGTGAAAGTTTCATGGTAATTTCTTTTTGGTTGGCAAAGATAAACATTAGAATATAATTTTAATGACAACTAGGATTTATAAAAATAGGCCTAAAAACTAAAAAGGATAATTATTTTGTAAGTATAATACTCTTTTATTTTAAAATATTATGCTTTTCATCGATTTTTTTTGCATTTAAACGATTAATGTATCAATATTTGTTGTGTCAAAATCCCCAAGTCATGAAAAAATTATTACTATTAACCGCTTTCTTATTTGCCACCTTAGGTTTCTCACAACCTATATCGGTAAGTTCGACAAGTTACACAATACCACAATTGGTCAACAATGTGTTAATCAATTCCCCTTGTGTATCAGCAACAAACATCACCTGGAGTACCGGTTCCAACTTTGGTTCTTCCAATGGTATTGGATTTTTCCAAAATAACAATCCCAATTTTCCGATGCAAAGTGGTGTTATATTGAGCACGGGTAATGTTTTAAATGCACCGGGGCCTAATACAACTTTACTAAGTGATGGCTCAATGGCTTGGCCGGGAGATCCCAACTTAGAAGCGACATTGGCTGCAGCCGGAATCGCAATGGTATCTAAAAATGCTACGGTTTTAGAATTTGATTTTACACCGATTTCCCCGAATTTCAGTTTTGACTTTGTGTTTGCCTCAGAAGAATATGGTAATTTTCAGTGTCAGTATTCTGATGCTTTTGCTTTTTTGTTGACCAACATGGCTACAGGAGTAACAACCAATTTGGCTGTTGTTCCTAATACCACAGCTCCAATTTCAGTAGTTACGATAAGAGACTTTTTATATAACTCCTCCTGTCCGTCTGCCAATTCACAATATTTCGGAAGTTTTAACGGAGGTTCCTCTGCTGCTACTTCAGCGACAAATTTTAATGGTCAGACGAAAGTTTTAACGGCTGCTTCTGCATTGACACCAAATGTGCCTTATCATATTAAATTAGTAATAGCCGATAGAGTTGATCCACAATCCGATTCAGCTATATTCATATCCTCTGACAGTTTTAATATTGGTCAAGATGTTTTGGGCCAAGATTTAACAGTAGCTAACAATACTGCTATTTGCTTTGGAAATACCCACACACTTGATACCGGTTTGAGCACGGCCAATTATTCTTTTGTTTGGAAAAAAGACGGTGTAACTTTACCGGCTGAAACAGGAGCAACATTAAGCGTAACACAGCCAGGAACCTACAGTGTCACCTATACAAATCTTTTCAGCAACTGTCAACCCATCACCGATTCAATAGTAGTTGAATACTATCCTGAAATAATTACACAGGATCCTACTCCTATTTACAAATGTGATTCGGGTGCTGCTACGTATGCTTATAATTTAGATTTAAATACTCCAGTTGTTAAACAAGGATTAGATCCATTAACCACTGTTACTTATTATGCTTCACAAAGTGATGCTGATACTAATACAAATCCACTGCCTTTAGTATATAACACTGCTAGTGGGCAAACTATTTTTGTTAAAATTCAATTGCCTAATAACCCTTGTTATCTTGTTAAATCGTTTCCGTTATTGGTTTCTCCAGGACCAGTGGCTAATCAACCTCAAGACTTGGTTAGATGCGCCAGAACACAAGCCAACAATAATGCTACTTTTAATTTATCGCAACAAACAACAGCTGTTTTGAATGGGCAATCTCCAGCTATTAATATTGTTAGTTATTATACTTCATTAAACAACGCTAATAACCACATCAATCCTATTTCCAATTTGACCAATGGTATTTACCCTAATACTACCATTTATGTTAGAGTTGAAAATGTAAGCGACTCAACTTGTTTTAGCGTAACTAGTTTTAATTTAATTGTAAGCCCAATACCAGTTGTAGATGACTTGGAAGATGTATTGGTTTGTACTGATTATGTTTTGCAACCCTTAACTAATGGAAACTATTTCACTAGTTCAAATGGAAATGGCTTACCATTAGCTGCCGGAACTGTTATCAATCAATCTCAAACCATTTATATCTTTAATCAACCTGACGGACCAGGTACTTGTGGCGCCAATAGTTCTTTTAAAGTAACCATTGTTAATGCTTCAAATTTAACACCACCAAATGCAACAAGTTGCGGAAGTTATACTTTACCTAGTTTATTGCATGGAAAATACTATACCGCTCCCGGAGGAACAGGTAGTGTTATTCCGGAAGGAACCGTAATAACGTCCTCCCAAATTGTATATTATTACTTTACCACTACTACGGCTCCTTTTTGTGTTGTAGATTCCAGCTTTCATGTAACTATTTTACCAGCTGTCGAAGTTGGTGACCGACCAGATGTATTTGAATGTTCTTCTTATACCTTACCGGCCTTAACCATAGGGAACTATTATACAGGTCCGGCTGGAACTGGAGTTCAATTACCAGCTGGAACTGTTATTACATCAAGTCAAACCATATATGTTTATGTGTCTTCAACGATAAATAGCTCTTGTACAGATGAAGATAGTTTTGAGGTAATTATTGGTATGAATCAACCTGCTGATATTGCTCAATGTAATGGTTATACATTACCATCACTACCTATCGGTAATTACTATACCGGACCAATGGGAACTGGCCAGGTAATACCGGCAGGAACCATAATCAATGCTAGTACAACCGTATTTATCTATGCTCCAACAGCTAGTGGTGGTAGCAACTGTACTGATAATTTACATTTTAGTTTAAGCATCGCACAACCAGATGTCGACACGATAAGCAATGTGGCTGCTTGCGAAAGTTATACTTTGCCAGCATTAATTCATGGAGAATATCATACGGGTATTGATGGAACCGGAACTCAATTATATCCAGGGGATGTAATCCTTTCTACTCAAACTATTTACATTTTTGCCCGATTAGATGCTACCTGTTTTAACCAGTCCAGTTTTACGGTAACTATTAATCCGCTGCCAAATATTGACTCCCGTTCCGATATTGATATTTGTGACCAATATGTTTTAACTGCCTTGGCTGTTGGTAATTATTATACCGGTCCAAACGGAACCGGAACAATGCTTACTGCCGGTAGTGTTATCACTTCTTCACAAAGAATTTATATTTATGCGCTATCCAATAGTACTCCTGCGTGTAGTGCAGAAAATAGTTTTCAAATCAATATTTTCTCCACTCAGGCCGATGCACCACAAAATGTAATTGCTTGCGATACTTATACATTGCCTGGTTTAACTGTGAATAATAAATATTATACGCAATCAGGCGGGCCAAACGGTAGTGGGGTGGAAATTTTACCGGGAACTGTTATCACTTCCAGTCAAACTATTTATGTATTTAAAGAATCATTAATCAGAACTTCGTTTTCTTGTATTGATGAAAATTCATTTACTGTAACTATCAATAACACGCCTGTCATACCAGCCATTGCAAATGTAAACGCTTGTAATTCTTATACTTTACCGGCTTTGACAATTGGTAATTACTATACGGGAACCAATGGTTCCGGAACTTTATTAAATGTCGGAAATGTTATAACGACCACTCAAACCATATATGTTTACGCACATACTGCTACATCACCGGATTGTTCTAGTGAAAGAAGTTTTATTGCAACTATATTTAATGTTGATAATCTGCCAAATATAACCATCTGTGAAAATTATACTCTTCCGGCTTTGAGTGTTGGGAAGTATTATACTGGTCCCAACGGAACCGGAACTATGCTACCGGCCGGGACAGTAATTACAACATCTCAGACTATATATATTTATGCTCAATCGCATTTTACCACTAATTGTAGCGATGAAAGCTCTTTCACAGTTACTATAGTTGATACTCCGGTGGCTAATGCAGTGCCGGCTACCATGAGAACTGTGTGCGACGATGATGGAACTAATGATGGTTTGTATTCTTTTACTCTTACCAATTTATCAGCCACTGTACTTGGAGCGCAAACGGGTACCGAATTTACGGTAGCCTATTACGCTAGTTTAGCTAATGCTACACAACAAATCAATCCGTTGACCACTTCTACTCTGGCGGTTGTTTATGTTAGAGTAAATAATTTATTAGCTCCAAATTGCTATGATGTTAAACCAATCAATATCATTGTTCACAAATTGCCTGAGCCAAAACCGGTTGATGGTATCATTTGCATTGACAGCGAAACCGGAGCCCTTCTTAACCCATATACTATGCACACAGGTTTAAGTATAGCTTCTCATAGTTTTGTATGGACCAATGAAGCCGGAAATACTGTTGGACATAGTAATAGTTATCAGGCAATTTTACCAGGGGTATATACCGTTGTAGCTACCAATACAGCTACCGGCTGTGCTTCAGATCCGGTAAATGTTACTGTAACACCATCCGAGCCAGCCATTGTTACTTATACTGTCAGTGAGGATTTCTCAGAAAATCAGTCCATTACTGTGGTGGCAACCGGACAAGGAAATAATTTTGAATACCAATTAGACAACGGTAGTTTCCAAGACAGCCCTATTTTTGAAAATGTTGCTTCGGGTGTGCATTTAATTACGGTTAGAGATAAATATGGATGTGGTGTGGTAACAGTTCACGCCATAGTAGTCAATTATCCTAAATTTTTCACTCCAAACAATGACGGATATAATGACACTTGGAATATCAAAGATCTAGCTAATCAACCCAAAGCAATTATCACAATCTTTGACCGCTATGGAAAAATTTTAAAACAAATTAAACCAAGTAACAGCGGCTGGGACGGAACCTACAATGGGAACCTTATGCCGTCTGATGATTACTGGTTTGTTGTAAATTATAAAGATGAGAACCAAGAAGATAAAGAATTTAAAGCCCATTTCGCCATGAAGCGATAACCAACCTTAACCTACGGTAAAAACTCCCAAGCCCCAACTTGGGAGTTTTTTTATGTTAATGTTTGTAACATAATCAGACTTTTTAAGTCTACTAAGACATTAAAACAACAATCATAATACAATCATGAGAGTAAAAACTTTACTATTCTTTCTTTTCAGCAGTATTTCTTTTCTACAAGCCCAAAGCTCAGCTACTTCAGCTATTAACTTAGGAAGTGTTTCCGGAAAAGTTGTGGACAAAAACAGCAAACAACCGATTCCTTATGTAAACATTTCCATCAAAAAAGACAACAAAGTTGTAACCGGAGGAATCACGCAAGACAATGGTGCTTTCGCTATCAAGAACTTAGCGTTTGACAACTATACTGTCGAGTTTCAGTTCATTGGTTACAAAAAACAAACGGTATCCATAACCATTGACAATGCCGCCAGAAGCATCAATATGAACACCATACTGCTCGAAGAAGAAGCCGTACAATTGGAAGGTGTCGAAATCGTAAAAGAGAAATCCACCTACGAACAAAAAATCGATCGAAAAATTATAAACGTCGGGAAAGATTTGATTTCGGCCGGGGCGACTGCCGGTGAAATTCTGAACAACATTCCATCCGTAAGTGTGGATGCGCAAACCAACGCCATCAGCCTTAGAGGGAATGAAAACGTGAGAGTTTTGGTAGATGGAAAACCAACAAACATCGACCCTGCTCAATTACTAAAACAAATTCCATCAGCATCCATCAAACAAATTGAGTTGATTACCAATCCGTCTGCCAAATACAATCCGGAAGGCATGAGCGGAATCATCAATATTGTTTTGCACAAAAATGCCAATCAGGGCTTTAATGCCAGCATTAACAACGGAGTAACTTTCGCCAAAACACCTAAAGTAAATTCCTCTTTTGACATGAATTACAAAGTAGGAAAATTTAATTTCTATGGCAATTATGGTTTCAATCACGGATTGCAAAAAAACCATGGCTTTGTGAACAGCCACCAACCCAATGCGGAGAAAACAGTCGATTTTAATTTTGGCAACAAAAACACTTCGCACTTATACAAAGTTGGTGTAGATTTTTACCTGGATGATTTTAATACACTGTCGGTTTACACCAATCAGAATATCTATTTATCTAGTGGCAGCAGTACTACCAAGGTGGATTATGCGGACAACTCTACCCTTTCGGATATAGTGCAGAACAATCATAGTCATAACAAAAATCCATCGGGAACTTACAATTTTGATTACAAACACAAATTCAAAAAAGAAGGCGAAAATATCGAATTAGAAGCCAATTACAACCGAAACAAAGGCACGGAGCACAGTCAGTTTTATACCGTTGCTGATGTAGCTAGTTCGTATCTTAACGATATTACGAGTATTAACAACAACACAAAAATCAATTTGGACTATACCAATCCGTTGCCAAAAAATGCCAAATTGGAAGCTGGTTTAGAAACCCGAATTGAAAACACCACTAATGATTTTAATCTAAATCAAGCCTACAATTCCGATTTTTACTATGACCGAAAAATTCATTCGGCTTACGTAACCTATGGCAAACAATGGGACAAATGGGGCTATCAGGTTGGGGCTCGTTTCGAAAATTATACGGCTGACGCCAAATTCAATGCCGTAGATACCAATGACGAAAACGGAAACGGAAACACTACCGAAATCATCACAGACACTTTCAATGATAAAATAAACACGGTATATCCAAGCGGCTACCTTTCTTACAAATTATCAGACAACAACTCGTTTAATTTCAACTATTCCAGACGTGTGGACAGACCAAGCATTGGGCAGGTAAATCCCATCAGAGAATGGAGTACACCAACCGTTTCATCAGTTGGAAATCCCTATTTGAAACCACAGTTTACCAATTCATTTGAATTGAATTACACTCGTAAAACCAAAATCGGTTCTATCTCAAGTGTGGTTTTTTATCGAATGATTACCCAAGAAATCACCCGTTTAGTAGAAATTGACCCGAATGATCCAAACCGAAATATTTTGTCGTATGACAATTTCAAAGACAATAAGTCTTATGGTGCCGAAATTTCTGCCAATCTTGATTTTACCAAATGGTGGAGCGCCAATATCGGAACCGATATTTATTTCAAAACCATTAGAGGAACGGTGTCAAGTCAGTTTGTAGAAAAAGACGTTTCTATCTTCAACGGAAGAATCAACAATACCTTTAAAGCTACCAAAAACCTGCGTTTCCAACTTTTCGGAATGTATCGCGGACAAGAACAAGGCTTACAGTTTTTGAGAAAAAGCATGTACAAAACCGATCTTGGAGCCAGCTACAATGTTTTAAAAGGACAAGGAACCATCAGTGCTCGTGTAAGTGATATTTTCAACACTATGAATTTCAGCTTCGACGGTACCTTACCTTACAATCAGACAGGTGCTTTTTACTGGGAGAGCCGAAGCGTGTACTTAGGTTTCAATTACCGATTTGGTGGTGGTAAAAATGCGGCCATCCAAAGAAAACAAAGAGACAAAAACGAAACCCAAGGCGGTGGCGGAATGATGTAAAAGTTTATATTTATTTTGATTTAGTTGTAATGAAAAAGCCAAACGTACTGTTTGGCTTTTTCTATTTTAAACTAGTTGGTTTTACCACTTAATAATAGCGCTGGCCCACGTAAATCCGCTGCCGAAAGCGGCTAAAACTACCGTATCTCCGGTTTTAATTTTTCCTTCTTCCCAAGCTTGCGTTAGAGCAATTGGGATGGATGCTGCTGTGGTATTGCCAAATTTTTGAATGTTGTTGTACACCTGATCATCGCGCAAACCGAATTTCTTCTGAATGAACTGCGAAATCCTCAAATTCGCCTGATGCGGAATCAGCATATCAATATCGGAAACCTGCAAATTATTGGCTTGTAAGCCTTCATTAATCACTTCACTAAAACGAACCACGGCATTTTTGAATACAAATTGCCCATTCATGTACGGAAAGTAACTTTCGTCATCCGGATTATTATCGGCCAAAATATCGGTTACCCATCTTCCTCCCATACCTGGTGCCAAGACCGATAATTCTTTAGCGTGTTCGCCTTCTGAATGCAAATGTGTGGAGAGCACTCCACTATTGTCATCAGTAGCTCTGCTCAAGACTGCGGCTCCTGCCCCGTCTCCAAAAATCACGGAAACCCCTCGACCACGAGTAGTCATGTCCAACCCTATTGATTGCAATTCAGAGCCTACAATCAAGATGTTTTTGTACATTCCGGTTTTGATGTATTGATCGGCAATGGATAAGGCATAGACAAACCCGGAACACTGATTCCGAACGTCTAAGGCACCAACGGTTCTAAGCCCCAATTCTTTCTGTAAAGCCACACCCGGTCCCGGAAAATAATAATCGGGAGAAATGGTTGCAAAAACGATAAAGTCGATGTCTTCTTTGGCCACACCGGAACGTTCAATGGCAATTTTGGCCGCTTTCACCCCCATAGAAGTGGTGGTTTCGCCACTTCCTTTTACCACGTGCCGGCGTTCCTGAATTCCGGTTCGCTCCTGAATCCATTCGTCATTGGTATCCATTATTTTGGATAAATCATCGTTGGTAACAATATTTTCGGGCACAAAATAACCGAGTCCCGATATTTTAGAATGATACATAGTCTTTTTGTTAATTTGATAAAAACAGCCTGCTGAAATTGAGTTTCTTTTAAAAAAGCACCACACAAGGTAATCATTTTTCAGCGATTGCTAAAATATACTTTTTTGGGTTTTATGACAACTTTAAATACACCGAAGCTCCATCTTCAATGGCATAAGGACTTTCGAAAAAAAGCACCTCATCGTCATACCGAGCTTCAATCAAGTAATGACTACCCCGGAAATAGGATTTTTTGACCACAACTTTTATATCAGAACGGTCAGTAACCTCCAATTGATGCGGATAGACCAAATGAACTTTCCCAGCAATACTGATTGCATTGACATCGCCAAAAAGCGAGGCCGTGTATTTGTTTTCCGGCTGGTTGTAAATTGTTTGTGGCGTACCGTTTTCCAGAATTTCTCCTTTTTGCAAGACCAAAACTTCATCGGCAAAAGACAACACATCAGTACTGTCATGCGTGGCGATAATGGTGGTGATTTCTTTTTCTTTGAGATAGCCAAACAGTTTGCGACGCAGGCTGTTTTTCCTGAAGTTATCAATATGACTGAAAGGTTCATCGAGCAGAAGCACTTCGGGTTCTAGAGCCAAAACACGGGCAATGGCAACCCGCTGCATTTGTCCGCCACTTAAATTTTTAGCTTTCACATTGGCGAATTCCGTCATTTCGACTACTTCCAGTAACTCGGCGATGCGCTCTTGTTTTTCTTTGGGATAAAAGTTGGAAAGGTATTTGCCCACATTTTCGGCTACAGTGATATAAGGCATTAAATCGAAATCCTGTGCTAAGTATTTCATGTATTCCATGCCGGGAATGAGATGGAATTTGGGCCCCAACACTTCCTTTTCGTTCCAAAAAATCTGTCCTTGTTCCAAATCGTACAGCCCATAAATGAGTTTGAGTAAAGTACTTTTTCCGCAACCGCTTTCGCCAATAATCGCTAGGTTTTTTCCTTTTTCCAATGAAAAATGAATGTTGGAGAGCGTTACGGAATCCGAATAAGAAAAGGAAACTTGTTGTACTTGCAGCATTGTTTTGAAATGAATGACAAACTTACGAAGATTATTAAAAAGATAAGAGCGGAATTCAAACGTGGAATTTCGCTCTTATCACCCTAACCAATAAACAAAACAATCTTAATTTAAGCAATGTATTTTTCGAAAGACTTGGTGTCGATTCGTGCTTTTAAATCGTGTAACAAATTATAGAGTCCGAAGAAGGTTCGGTTGATGTATAAAAAATGCTTGGAACCTCTGTTGCCATTCATTTTGCGGAGTTGGGTGTCTTTAGAAAACTCTTCTCCCATTTGGGCAATTTTACCAAAGAAATCTTCATCCGAAAAATCAAAGTAATCACCATGAAACGGTTTGGTAAACAAACTCAATAACTCGTAAAATATTTTAGTAAAATACTCTGATTCTTTCTTGGAATCATCGGCACGCAAAATCTCTAATTCATATAACTTTTCGACAAACAACTTTGGATTGTCAATAATTTCCGGTCGAGCCAACTCAAAATACGGAATGTAAAAGGCTTCCGGAACGTGTTTGATGCAACCAAAATCTATAGCCACCAACTTATCTTCAGCATCAATCAAAAAATTACCGGGATGCGGATCAGCATGCACTTGTTTTAAATGGTGCATTTGATACATGTAAAAATCCCATAACGCCTGCCCGATTTTATCTCCTTTTGCTCTGTCTTCGTTGTGTGACGTAAACTCTGACAGATGTTCTCCGTCTATCCATTCCATCGTCAAAATCTTTTCAGAGGATAAGTCCGGATAGTATTTCGGGAAACGTAAATTTTCAATCCTTTGGCACCAATTCGAAACTTCTATGCTTTGTTTTAATTCTAAAACATAATCGGTTTCTTCGAGCAATTTGTCTTCAACTTCTTTAAAATACTTCTCTGAATCTTTGCCTTTCAGGTTGAACATTCGCGTGGCAAATGGTTTGACCAAGGCTAAATCAGAACTAATACTATCCGCCACTCCGGGATATTGGATTTTCACAGCAAAGTTTTTCCCATCTTTGGTTGCTTTGTGTACCTGACCGATACTCGCCGCATTCATAGCATCCGGAGTGAACGAATCGTATAATTCTTCGGGATATTTCCCTAAATATTTTTTAAATGTTTTTCTAACCAAGGGCGCCGACAAAGGCGGAACCGAAAATTGGGACAACGAAAATTTATCTACATAGGCCTGTGGCATAATACTTTTATCCATACTTAGCATTTGAGCGACTTTCAGCGCGCTGCCTTTCAGGTTTTTCAATCCGTCGTAGATATCTTCGGCATTATTTTCATTTAGTTTGTCTCGATTCAAAGAAGGATTGACCATTTTTTCGCCATAATAAGCAACATAATTGCCTCCTACTTTGATTCCGGTTTTAACCAATTGGCTGGCTCGTTCTATTTTTCCTGTTGGAATTTTGTCTAAGGTCTTCATCTGCTATTGCATTTTTTCTTTCCAAAGAAATTTCCCTAAATCGAGTAAGCTTTCCAAGGGTTTAGTATCTAACAAATCAACTACCGTGTTGACTGATTTCTCAATCAGCACATCGGTCTTTTCAAACCCTTTGGAAGTATCCTCTAACCAAAACTTCAATAAGAATAAGAACTGTAGCCAAGCACCTTCAGAGAAAATGGGTTCGGTTACTTTCGCCACTTTCCCATAGGGCTCTGAAGGTTTTGACTTTATGGTATTTACGACATAGTCTTTAAAATGGTTTCGGAAATCTTTTAAATTTTTCAGATTTTTTAATCCTTCTTTATTTTCTTTTAGCGAAAACAAGACGTAACTTCTGTTTAACGTTAGTATTTCAAACAAGGTAAAATAGAGCGTCAATAATTTATTTTTATCCGAATAGCTCTCGA
>NZ_DAINRG010000027.1:0-35768 GCF_036741995.1 Flavobacterium sp.
CAGCTCGTCGGGCTCATAACCCGAAGGTCACAGGTTCGAGTCCTGTTCCCGCTACTAGATAAAGGTCGTCCAACTTAGGACGGCCTTTTTTGTTTTTTTTAATTTAGGCTCCAGTACTTATTTGTTATTTTACTACAATAGCTTTAATGCCGTGAAAAAGAAAAACGACACAAAGAATAAGCAACATTCGGCTCCCCTCCTTGATAAGGAGGGGTGTCCACCAAAGGTGGATGGGGTGGTGGAAAAATCCACCTTCTTACCAATTCATTCCCTTCCTTATTTAAAATCCTTTAGGACTGAATTACGCAAAAACCTTACCCCGGCAGAAGCTTTCCTTTGGAAACAACTGCAAAAGGCAAAGCTTGACAACAGAAAGTTTAGAAGACAACACAGCATAGGTAATTATATAGTTGATTTTTATTGTCCGAGCGAACAATTGGCCATTGAACTGGATGGTGAAGGCCATTACCATGAGGCAGCTCAGCCATATGATGAAGAAAGGGACTTATTTATAGCCTATTTCAATATCAGGGTATTGCGCTTTGAAAACAAGCAGGTGTTTGATAATCTGGAAGCTGTTTTGGAAGAAATTAGAAAATGCTTTATAGAGTAAATACCAAGCCTGAGTAGAAAGAAAACCATTCTCTCTTAGCTAAGCAGAGCCACACTTTTTGAAAAAGGAACCACCCCGTCATAACTTCGTTATGCCACCCCTCCTTAAAAAGGAGGGGAGCCGCACGCTTTTATCTAACAATCTAAGTAGTCTAAAATGGCTATGAAGTCTAATTTATAAACTATCTTTGCACCGCAAATAGTCAATCATGGAACACAAAGCAGGTTTTGTAAACATCATCGGAAACCCCAATGTAGGGAAATCCACTTTAATGAACGCGTTCGTTGGAGAGCGTTTGTCGATTATTACTTCCAAAGCACAAACCACCCGTCACCGGATTCTGGGTATCGTTAATGGCGAAGATTTTCAGGTAATCCTTTCGGATACCCCGGGAATTATCAAGCCGGCCTACGAAATGCAGAAATCAATGATGGACTTTGTAAAGTCAGCCTTTGAGGATGCCGATGTGTTGATTTATATGGTGGAGATAGGAGAGAAGGAATTAAAAGACGAAGCCTTCTTCAATAAAATCATTCATTCTAAAATCCCGGTGTTGTTGTTGTTGAACAAAATCGACAAATCCGATCAGGAACAATTAGAAGAGCAAATCACCTTGTGGAAAGACAAAGTGCCAAATGCGGAGATTTATCCAATATCAGCCTTAGAGAATTTCAATGTAAAAGAAGTATTCGCGAGAATCTTAGAATTACTTCCGGTATCACCACCGTATTATCCGAAAGATGCTTTGACCGATAAACCGGAACGTTTCTTCGTAAACGAAACCATTCGGGAGAAAATCCTGTTGAATTACGACAAAGAAATCCCATACGCCGTAGAAATCGAAACGGAAGAATTTCTGGAAGATGAAAAAATCATCCGAATCCGTTCCGTAATCATGGTAGAACGCGATACGCAAAAAGGAATCATCATCGGGCACAAAGGAGCCGCTTTAAAGAAAGTCGGCATGCAATCCCGCGAAGACTTAGAAAAATTCTTTGGCAAACAAATCCACATTGAATTGTATGTAAAAGTCAATAAAGACTGGAGAAGTAACGCTTACCAATTGCGTCGTTTCGGATACAACCAGAAATAAGATTGTTGGATACGGCCTGTGGCCTTTAGATTATTAGATACGCTGCGCTCTTAGAGGAGTAAATTATCTAATAGCTATATATAAAATCCAACAATCCAATAATCTAACAATCTAAGAAGTCTAATTTAAACTATCTTTGCCCAAAATTAAAAACGCATGAACAATATTGTAGCCATAGTGGGAAGACCCAACGTAGGGAAATCCACTTTTTTTAATCGTTTAATCCAAAGAAGAGAAGCTATTGTTGACTCGGTTAGTGGCGTTACACGTGACAGAAATTATGGAAAAAGTGAGTGGAACGGAAAAGAGTTTTCCGTAATTGATACAGGAGGGTACATCAAAGGTTCGGATGATATTTTTGAAGCGGAGATTCGTCGCCAGGTAGAATTGGCGATTGATGAAGCGGATGCGATTATTTTTGTGGTCGATGTAGAAGAAGGCATTACGCCTATGGATGCTGAGGTGGCCAAGTTGTTGAGAAAAGTGACTAAGCCAATCCTTTTGGCAGTAAACAAAGTAGACAATGCGATGCGTGAAAAAGACGCTATTGAGTTTTATAATTTAGGGTTAGGCGAATACTTTACCATTGCCAGCATCAGCGGTAGCGGCACCGGAGATTTATTAGACAAACTGGTAGAAGTATTACCGGAATTGCCGGAAACCACCGAGGAAGAAGTACTGCCAAGATTTTGTGTGGTAGGTCGTCCAAACGCCGGGAAATCATCGTTTATCAATGCCTTAATTGGTGAAGACCGATACATTGTTACCGATATTGCCGGAACTACAAGGGATTCTATTGATACACGCTACAACCGTTTTGGTTTCGAATTCAACTTGGTAGATACTGCCGGGATTCGTAGAAAAGCCAAAGTAAAAGAAGATTTAGAGTTTTATTCGGTAATGCGTTCCGTGCGTGCGATTGAGCATTCGGATGTTTGTATCCTTCTGATTGACGCCACCCGTGGTTTTGAAGGACAGGATCAAAGTATTTTTTGGCTGGCCGAAAAGAACCGTAAAGGGGTTATCATCTTAGTAAACAAATGGGATTTGGTGGAGAAAGACACCATGTCAACCCGTGATTACGAAGCCAAAATCCGGGAAGAATTGCAACCGTTTACCGATGTGCCGATTATCTTTACTTCCGCCTTAACCAAACAACGTTTGCTAAAAGCCTTAGAGGAAACCGTAAAAGTATACGAAAACAGAAAACAACGCATCCCAACCTCCAAGTTCAACGACTTTATGTTGAAATTGATTGAAGCCTACCCACCACCGGCTTTGAAAGGAAAATACGTGAAGATTAAATATTGCATGCAGTTGCCAACGCCAACGCCACAGTTTGTGTTTTTTGCCAATTTGCCACAATACGTTAAAGAACCGTACAAGCGTTTCTTAGAAAATAAAATCCGCGAACACTGGGATTTTTCAGGGGTTCCGATTGATATTTACATCAGAGAGAAGTAATCAAAATGTTAAATTAAGTAAGAAAATTTTAGCATTACATACTAAAATCAGAAATTAGCCGTTATTATTTTTTAACCTGAATAATAACCGCTAATTTTTTTTATGCCAAAATCACTCTACCTTATTTGTACTTTTCTGGTCTGTTCGTTCTCCTTCGCCCAAAGCACTATTGCCCTCAAAGGGAAAGTCATCGATCAAACGACTAAACTACCCATCGAATCCGCCACCGTTTATTTAACCAAAGTCAAAGACTCTTCGGTGGTTGATTATACCATTACCAACAAACTGGGCGCTTTCAATTTTAAAATCAAAAAGAACAACGAGCCGGTTTATCTGAAAATCGCCTATATCAGCTATCAGGATTTTAAAGAAGATGTAACGTCTTTAGCAACCGATAAAGATTTTGGAACGATCGAAATGAAAGAAGCTGTTACTACTTTGAACGAAGTAGTGGTAAAGTCTGAAATTCCACCCATCAGAATTAAAAAAGACACGCTCGAGTTTAACGCTTCCTCTTTCAAAGTAGGTGCCGATGCCAATGTGGAAGCTTTGTTAAAACAATTGCCCGGAGTAGAAATATCGCCCGAGGGCAAAATAACCGTTAACGGAAAAGAAGTCAGTAATATTTTGGTTAATGGCAAACCGTTTTTTGGCAAAGACGGTAAAATAGCCACTCAAAACCTTCCGGCGGAAATCATTGATAAAGTGCAGGTGGTTGATACAAAAACCAAATCGGAACAAATCTCCGGAGAGGCTTCAAGTTCGCAGGATAAAACCATTAATCTCACCATACAGGAAGACAAAAACAAAGGTTTCTTTGGGAAAGTTGTGGCCGGTCGTGGTTCGGATAAACGCTATGAATCCAGTTTGCTGCTCAATTATTTCAAAGGCGAACGCAAGCTGAGTGTTCTGGCGTCTTCCAATAACATCAATTCTGTGGGGTTTTCTATGGATGAGATTTTTGACAACATGGGCGGAGGACGGAATGCATCCGTTTACTATAATGATGACGGAAGTTTCGGAGTCAACAATATGTCGTTTGGCGGAAGCGGTCGCGGGATAACGCAATCCAATTTAGTGGGGATTAATTACCAGGACAAATGGTTCAAAAAAGTGGATGGCAATGGAAGTTATTATTTTTCGAATGCAGAAAACGAAAACACAAACAGAACCGACAGAATTAATTTATTGCCTTCGGGGAAAACGTTTACCAATTCGACTATGTTTAACAGTAGTATCAACAATGCCCACAATGTGAGTTTTGATTTTGAAATAAAGCTCGATTCTACGGCCACCATTGCCATTTCGCCAAAGTTTGCCAAAAGCTTCGTCAGAAAGCGATTGACCAAATCACAAATGACTACCGACGAAACGTTGAATGAATTGAACAGCAGCAGCAATGAGGATTATACTGAAAATGAAAACTCCAATTTTAGTATCGATGCCAGTTTTAGCAAGCAATTCAAAAAGAAGAAAAGAGGAATGGTAGTGAATTTCAACACCGAAATTCAAAGACAGGATGATTATGTCAATACCAATTCGGCCACGCTTTTTACAGACAGCACACCGGATGACATTCGAAAGCAAAACAAATTTGGCAAAGACAAGAATGATTTTATCAAACTGGAAGTGCGGTATGGCGAACCGATAGCCGATTCGCTTCGCTTGAGTCTGACTTCGGAACTGAATTACCGCAAAACCAAAAACAGCGCGAATACCTTTGATTTTGATACTGCAACTAATGCTTATTCCGATTTTAATGACGAGCAATCCAACCTGACCAATTCAAAGGTGACCAGTTATTTCCCTTCCACCGGAATCATTGTAGACAAATCAAAAATAAACGGAAGAATCAATATTGGTCCGGAATTCATCCATTTTGAAGCCCAATCCAATTACTTAGGGTTGGCTACCAATAGAAATAAAAACTATGTTTTCCCAAGAATTAAAGGCTATGTCAGTTGCAACATTGACAAGTCAAAATCAATCTACGCCAACTATGAGTTTAATGTGGATGTGCCCGAAGCCAATCAGGTTTTGCCAATTGAGGATTTATCCAATCCTTTAAACACCGTGAAAGGGAATGACGGCTTGCGCCCGACACAGGTACATAATGTGTACTTTAACTTTAACAATTACGATTATGCCAGTCGGTCTGGGTATTTTATGTATTCGGGCTTTTATTTAAAGAAAGATGCGGTGGTTTCGTCTACGATTTATGATGCCAATTTTAAATCGATTACCACCTATCAAAATGTGGATAAAAGCCTGAGTTCCTATTTGGGAGGCAGTTGGAATAAATCGTTTAAAAAAGAAAAACGAACCTTCCGTTTTGGCACCGGACTTAATTTTAATTACAATATTGATCAGGGGTTAACCAATGCTGTTTTGTTTGAATCCAGAAAGTTTGAAATCAATCCGAGAGTTAATTTGTCCTGGAGTATTGATAAATTAATTACGATCGCGCCAAGCTATCGCTATACTTTTTCGGTAACCGATTATAAAAATTATGACATAAGCAGCGCCGATAATTTTCAGCACAATGCCAAAATTGAAATCACTTCGTACGTTCCTAAAAACTTTGTGATTGGCAGTGATTTTGGATACACCTACAACTCCAGCATAGCCGAAGGATTCAAGAAGGATTTCTATTTGTGGAATGTGAGTTTGGGGTATAATTTCTTCAAAGACCAATTGTTGGCCAAAGTCAAAGTCTATGATTTGTTAGACCAAAACTTAAACAGCAGCAGAACCATTACTTCGACAGCGATTATCGATGCTCAGAATACGGTTTTGAAACGATACGTAATGTTTTCATTGACCTACAAACTCGAAAAGTTTGCCGGGAAGAAGAAACAGGAAGGCGGTATCTTTATAGAAGAATAAAAACAAAAAGCTCGGTCAACTTGACCGAGCTTTTTTATTTGTATAAAGAGTGGTTTACCAACTGCCACCGGAACCACCACCAGAGAATCCGCCACCGCCAAATCCGCCACCGAATCCGCCGCCGCCAAATCCACCTCCGGAACTTCCGCCACCAAATCCGCTTCCACCGCCAAAACCGCCACCGCGACCCAGACTGCTTAAGAGGATGATATCGGTTAAACTCATGCCGCCACCGCCACTATTGCCGGAGTTGCCACCATTGTTACGGTTTTTGGCAATGATAATAATGATGATGATAAAAATGAAGATTATCGGAGCAATAGGAAAATCTTTGTCTTTCTTATTGGCTTTTCGGGTGCCTTTGTATTTGCCTTTGAAAACATCAAAAAGCGCATCGGCGCCTTTGTCTAAACCGTTGTAATAACTTCCCGCTTTGAATTCAGGGATGATAATGTTTCGGCAAATTTCGCCACCAATTCCGGCGGTCAATCTATCTTCCAATCCGTAACCGGGAGAAATCCAGATTTTATGTTCTTTTTCGGCTACCAGAATAAAAACACCGTTGTCTTCTTTGGCTTGACCAATACCCCATTCATGCGCCCATTTCGGTGTTAAAATCCCAATGTCTTCGCCGTTAATGGTTGGCACTGTAGCCACCACTATTTGCGTTGAAGTGGAGTCGGAATAGCGAATGAGTTTTTCTTCTAATTGGGTTTTCTCCTGTGGACTTAACAAATTAGCGTAGTCATACACCGAAGTTTGCATATCGGGCTTTTTCGGGATGGTAAATTGCGCAACACCAAGTTGGGTTACCAAAAGACAAACGAAAAGCGTCAGGATTTTAGTTGAAGTAAATAGCTGTTTCATTATCCTTTTGATATTTCGTTGGAAAGTTCGTTGGTATCGTCATCTTGGTAGGGGAAATGTGTTTTGAGCTGCTCCCCGGCTTGTAAAATACCGTCAATCAGGCCTTGCTTAAAATTCCCGTTTTTGAAATGGCCCAGCATGATATCTTTAGTGGAATCCCAAAAAGTGTTGTCTACTTTTTCGTTAATCCCTTTATCACCATAAATAGCAAATTGCTTGCTTTTTACGGCTACATAAATAACAACACCATTGCGTTCCTGGGTGTTCTCCATCTGTAATTGATGAAAAACTTCCACAGCTCGCTCAAGAGGAGCCATGGAAGTTTCTTTTTCTATATGCACTCTAATTTCACCGGAAGTATTTTTTTCGGCTTGGCCAATGGCAGCAACAATAGCTTGTTCCTCTTCTGCGGTTAAAAATTCTTCTACTTTAGACATTATTTAGACTCTTCTTTTTTGTCAAAATTGAATTTAACATCTGGAGCTTTATCAGCACCGGTTACTGCTTCAAAATATGGTTTTTCTTTAAGGCCATACATATTGGCGAAGATGTTTCTAGGGAATGTCAGGATGTTATTGTTATAGGGTTTAACAGCTTCGTTAAAACGAGTTCTGGCTGTTAAAATTTGATTTTCAGTGCTGGTGATTTCATCCTGTAATTTCAAAAAGCCTTCATTAGCTTGTAAATTCGGATAGTTTTCAACGGTCATTAATAATCTTGATAAAGAAGATTGAGCGCTGTTGAATTTTTCCAATTGTTCCGGGGTAATTTTAGAAGGATCAATTTTGGTTTGCGAAGCTTCAGCACGAGCTTTCACGACTGCTTCTAAAGTTCCTTTTTCATAGTCAGCTTGACCTTGAACACTTTTGACCAAATTCACAATCAGGTCATTTCTTCTTTGGTAAGCCGTTTCCACGTTCCCCCAACTTTCTTTAATTCCCTGCTCCATAGTCATCGCATTATTATAAATCCCAGTGGCCCAGCTATAGATTCCAAAAATCACAACTACGGCAA
The DNA here is from genome assembly GCF_036741995.1 of Flavobacterium sp. Taxonomy (GTDB): domain Bacteria; phylum Bacteroidota; class Bacteroidia; order Flavobacteriales; family Flavobacteriaceae; genus Flavobacterium. The sequence continues at coordinate 7,938 of NZ_DAINRG010000027.1, forward strand.
TAATCCAAGGTAAAAATTTTTTAAAGTTCATGTTTTTCTATTTAATGTTTATTATTTGTTTTTAAATGGTTCTCAATGTTACAAAATCAAGCTTATAATTGATTTTTGATGTTTACTAATTGCAGTTTAACGCCCTCCAGCTTGCTGATGATTTCAAACTTGTCTAAGGTTTTCTTTTGGCCTTCTTTCAAATGGGTTTTGGCACCATCCAAAGTAAAGCCACGCTCTTTTACCAAATGGTAAATCAATTGCAGGTTTTTAACGTCTTCCGGGGTGAACATCCGGTTGCCTTTGGCGTTCTTCTTAGGTTTTAGAATATCAAATTCTTTGTCCCAAAAACGAATCAGGGACGTGTTCACATTAAAAGCTTTGGACACTTCGCCAATGCTGTAATACCGTTTGCCTTCTTTTAGTTCTATCTGCATAGTTTTATATTTTTTAACTGTCAACTGTGACTGAACACTAGTCGAGAGACTGATTTTCCTGATTGGCTAATTTAGAAATAGCTGTATACTCTGCTGCCGAAATATTGCCGTAATAAAAATTCAACGGATTGACCACCTTTCCGTCCTTGTGTACTTCGTAATGCAAATGGGGCGCTTCGCTACGGCCGGTGCTGCCCACATAGCCAATAATATCGCCACGTTTGACACGTTGTCCGGCTCTGCATTTGTATTTGCTCAAATGCCCATACAAGGTCAAATAGCCAAAACCGTGATTGATTTCGATATGATTCCCAAACCCTGATTTTGAGTTGTCGGCACTCACTACGGTTCCGTCACCGGTGGCAAAAATGGGCGTTCCTGTTGGCGAGGTGAAATCCATCCCTTCGTGCATTTTGCGGACTTTGGTAAACGGGTCACTGCGGTATCCAAATCCGGAAGCCATGCGCTTCAAATTCTCATTCTTCACGGGTTGTATCGCCGGAATCGCCGCCAGTAATTTATTTTTTTCTTTGGCCAGTTTCAAAATCTCATCCAACGATTTGGATTGTATGGCCAGTTCTTTCGAAATCACGTCCACGCGTTTCGAAGTATTCACTACCAATTCCGAATTGTCAAAACCTTCCAGTTCTTTGTAGCGGTTCACACCACCAAAACCGGCTTTTCTCTGCTCTGTCGGAATCGGAGAGGTGTTAAAATAAGCGCGGTAAATATTGTTGTCGCGGTCTTCCACATCGGTCAGAACTTCATCCACCTGATCCATTTTTTTGTTCAAAATGGCGTAACGCAGTTTCATCGTTTCAATTTCACGCGCCTGCAAACGGTCTTTCGGAGTTTCTAAAAAGGAAGAATTCAGTAAAATCACAAAACACAAAAAGCCAAATAAGGCAGAAGCCAATAAAAATAATCCGGCGTAACCCAATTTCTTGGACAATTTTGGTTTAATTTTCCGGTAAGCCAGACTTTCGGTATCGAAATAATACTTTACTTTCTTCGCCATTTTTTATTTTATACTATTTTTGTGCAGGTTTTAGAAAACAATGGTTATACGAACAAATTTAACAAATGTTTCAATCCGAATCTAATTTTATTTTTGGAGCGAATCGTTCGGGCAGTTTCAGTAAGCCATTTTCCTGCTCTTCGCTATACAAGGTGTCGCTACGATCAGGACTAGTCAGTAAACTATTTTTAAAATCTATGAATCTAAAGATCTAACAATCTAACCATCTGAAATGAAATCACAAGACATTCGCAAAGCATATCTCAATTTCTTTGAAAGCAAGGGCCACTTAATCGTGCCTTCGGCTCCTATCGTTTTAAAAGACGACCCCACCCTGATGTTTAACAACTCAGGAATGGCGCAATTCAAAGAATACTTTTTAGGCAACGGAACTCCAAAAAGTAAAAGAATAGCCGATACGCAAAAATGTCTGCGTGTGTCAGGAAAACACAACGATTTAGAAGATGTAGGTTTTGACACCTACCACCACACCATGTTCGAAATGTTGGGCAACTGGTCGTTTGGCGATTACTTCAAAAAAGAAGCGCTCGACTGGGCTTGGGAATTCCTGACAGAAGTTTTAAAGTTAGACAAAGACCGTTTATATGTTTCCGTTTTTGAAGGGAATCCTGCCGAGAATGTACCGTTTGACCAGGAAGCCTGGGACATCTGGAAACAATACGTTCCAGAGGATAGAATTATTTTGGGTAACAAAAAAGACAATTTCTGGGAAATGGGAGACCAAGGTCCGTGCGGCCCATGCTCCGAAATCCATATCGATTTACGAACCGATGCCGAAAGAGCTGCCGTTTCCGGAAGAAGTTTGGTGAATGCTGACCACCCGCAAGTAGTGGAAATTTGGAACAACGTATTCATGGAATTCAATCGTAAAGCCGATGGTTCCTTAGAGAAATTACCAGCTCAACACGTGGATACCGGAATGGGATTTGAGCGTTTGTGTATGGCCATGCAAGGCGTAACGTCTAACTATGATACCGATGTGTTCACACCGCTTATTGAAAAAGTGGAGCAAATCACGGGATTGAAATACACTTCGAACGAAGTCAAAAATATAGCAGAAGAACAAAACAAAACCAACATCGCGATTCGTGTGATTGTGGATCACGTGCGCGCGGTAGCCTTTGCTATTGCTGACGGACAGTTGCCCTCGAACACTGGAGCGGGTTATGTAATCCGTAGAATTTTGCGTCGTGCGATTCGGTATGGGTTTACGTTTTTGAATACCAAAGAACCCTTCATCAACAAATTGGTGGAAGTGTTAGCCAATCAAATGGGCGAATTTTTCCCGGAAATCAAATCGCAGCAACAATTGGTGACCAATGTAATCCGCGAAGAGGAAGCTTCTTTCTTAAGAACCTTAGACCAAGGATTGCAATTGCTGGAAAATGTAATTGCAGAAACCAAAGGCAATGAAGTACCGGGAGCTAAAGCTTTTGAATTGTATGATACGTTTGGTTTTCCAAAAGATTTAACGGCTTTGATTCTGAAAGAAAAAGGGATGTCGTTCAACGAAAGCGAATTTGACGCTTCGATGCAGGAGCAAAAAAACCGTTCCCGCGCCGCTTCGGAAGTTTCGACGGAAGATTGGTCGGTTTTAATTCCGGGCAATGTGGAAACCTTCGTGGGCTATGACCAAACGGAGAACGAAGTAAAAATCACGCGCATCCGTAAAGTTGACAGTAAGAAAGACGGTATTTTATACCAAATCGTTTTAGATAATACGCCATTCTATCCGGAAGGCGGAGGACAAGTGGGTGATAAAGGAACTTTAGTTTCGGCAAACGAAACCATTGACATCATTGACACCAAAAAAGAAAACAACCTGATTTTACATTTTGCAAAACAATTGCCTGAAAATGTAAACGCGAGTTTTGTGGCGAAGGTCAATACTGATTTAAGAACTTCGACTTCTAAAAACCACTCGGCAACTCATTTGATGCATTTGGCGTTGAGAAATATTTTAGGAACGCATGTAGAGCAAAAAGGCTCTTTGGTTAATCCTAACTATTTGCGTTTTGACTTTTCGCATTTCAGTAAAGTAACGGAGGAAGAAATCAAGCAAGTAGAGGACAGCGTAAATGCTCAGATTGAAGCACAATTGCAATTGGTAGAACACAGAAATATTCCGATTCAACAGGCAATGGCACAAGGAGCTATGGCCTTGTTTGGAGAGAAATACGGCGATACGGTTCGTATGATTGAGTTTGGCGACAGCAAAGAATTGTGTGGTGGAATTCATGTGAAGAACACGGCAGATATTTGGCATTTCAAAATCATTTCGGAAGGTGCCGTAGCAGCCGGAATCCGTCGTATTGAAGCGATAACCGGTGAGGCGGTAAAAGCGTTCTTTACCCAACAAGAAACGGTGCTGGAGGCTATCAAAGAAACGTTGAAGAATCCGCAAGATGCTATCAAAGCGGTGGTTTCGTTGCAAGAGGATAATTCGAAACTGAAAAAGCAAATCGAGCAATTGTTAAAGGAAAAAGCTAAAGGACTGAAAGGCGAATTAGCAGCACAGATACAGGAAGTTAATGGCGTGAAATTCTTAGCCACTCAAGTTGATTTGAATCCGGAAGGAGCCAAAGACTTGGCGTATGAATTGGGAACTTTAGGAACGAATCTGTTCTTGGTTTTGGCGACAGCCGAAGACGATAAGCCGATGTTGACCTGTTATATTTCGAAAGAATTAGTAGCCGAGAAAAACCTAAATGCAGGAACGGTAGTTCGCGAATTGGGGAAATTCATTCAAGGCGGCGGCGGCGGACAACCTCATTTTGCGACAGCCGGAGGAAAGAATGTTGCCGGAATCAACGAAGCGTTAACAAAAGCAATTGATTTTGTAAAATAAAAATCATTCAAAATGAAAAAAATCTATTTAGTTGTAGCCTTTGTTGCTGTATTGTTTACAGCTTGTTCGAGTGATTCGAATACTAGTAGTACAAGCGGGTTGCTTAAGGAGATTCAGATGACCACTGTTTCCCTTGACAATACTTCTTCCATGACATTAAAATACAGCTATAACGGCAATAAACTTAGTACCATAAAAAGAGAGGGTTATTGGGAAAGCCACTATACTTATACCGGTAATTTAATTACATCCGTTTCCAATTATGACCACGGGGATTTATTGCTTAAGATAGATTATGAATATGACAATCAGGATAGGTTGATATCATCGGCTATAACAGAATACCAACAAGGCTTTTCGGATTTCACCACTTACAGTTATAATACGGACAACACAGTCACAAAGTTGAGCTATAACGGTACGCCGCAAAACCCCGAAGATCTATACCTTACCTCTAAAATAACGCTAGACGACCAGGGCAGGTTTGTAAAGTTGGAAGATTTTGATGAAGGCGCTTGGGTTACCAAAACCCAGGCTACCTATGCCAGTAATTTCAGTCCGTGGCGCAATGTGATTGGCTTTGATAAGTTTTTGATATTCACTGATGGAAAAAACTTGTTTGCCACATATGACCAACTTAATAATGTTGCGGGATACAATAACAGTTCCGTGTTTGAGTATACACTTAACGGTTTAAATTATCCAACGCAGTGTATTCAAACGTTAACAAACAGTGATGGAAGTACTTCAGTTACTACCAGTAATTACAGCTATTACTAATGGAATTTTCAACCAAAGTTCCAATTCAAAGCAGTAATCAACCTATAGATTACAGCTCGAGAATAGTGTCTTTGGGTTCCTGCTTTGCCGAAAATATCGGGAAGAAGTTTGACTATTTCAAGTTTCAAAACAGCGTCAATCCTTTTGGCATTATCTTCAATCCGGTTGCTATAGAGAAGTTGATTTTCAGAGCCGTTACGGAACACTATTTTACAGCAGAGGATCTTTTTTTTCACAACGATTTGTGGCATTGTTACGAAGTGCATTCCGAGTTAAGTCATCCGGATAGGGAAGTATTACTCGTTACTCTTAATCATCTGCTCAAATCAACGCATCACCAAATAACCGAATCAACACATTGTCTAATTACTTACGGTACCTCCTGGGTTTACCGCTTAAAAGCATCGAATGCCATTGTCGCCAATTGCCATAAAGTGCCCCAAAACCAATTTGACAAAGAAATCCTTTCGGTAACCACCATCGAGCAATCCATTCAGCATACAATTGATGTACTCCGAAAAATAAATCCGGAGTGCCATATCCTTTTTACCGTTTCCCCGGTGCGCCACATCAAAGATGGCTTTGTCGAAAACCAACGCAGTAAAGCCCATCTGATTTCGGCTATTCATGCGCTGCAGCAAGACTATTTCCCAAGCTATGAAATCCTGATGGACGAGCTTCGCGATTATCGTTTTTATGCCGAAGATATGTTGCATCCCAATCAAACCGCGATAGATTACATTTGGCAACGCTTTGCCGAAACCACTATTTCCGAAACTTCTTTCCCCATTATGGAAGAAGTTGATGCCATTCAAAAAGGATTGGCACACCGGGCTTTTAATCCGGATTCGGATAGCCATCAAAAGTTTCTTCAGAACCTTAATCAAAAGATTATCAGGCTTCAGGAACAATTTCCCCACATGCAATTTTAACAAAATACGACATTTGCCGTATTTCTTGGAGTAGGTTTTAAACATAGGTTTGCTATGTAATTAACAACCTGTATCATGAAAATTTTAAAATCCACGTTAGTATTCGCGTTTTTCATGCTGTGTACTACCTCAGTCTTTGCTCAAAGACCTGTGCTTACTGATGAAGAAGAAGTTTCGACAACAGTAACCAAAGAAATCGATGACGTCTTTCATGGCGAAGATTTCTTAAAGAAAAAAAACAAAAAATACGCCGATGTCAAAGGAACGATGGTCATTGATATCGGAGTAGTGCAAAACGGAAAGGTCTCTTCTTTCTTCAAAGTAGACAGCGACATCAAGAATATTGACTTCATCAACTTCATGTCGGATTACATACTGCAACACAAATTTCAATTCAAATTGCAAAAGCAGCAACGGTACAAAATCAGATATACCGCTACATTTTAACAACCTAACAATAAAAACAATAAGACAATGAAAAAAATTACCTTAGTAATGACGGCGCTAGTATTGGCAGTCACATTACCCGCACACGCCCAGTTTGGGAAACTATTAGGTAAAGGCAAATCGGCCGGAAAAAAATCAGGAAGTTTTGCTACCGTTTGGGAATCAGAATTTGACAACAAAGCCTCACGATTGGCTTTGTGTGATGGCGATGGTACTTATATTATCGGAACCGATGACAATTCGGCTACAGTAGTTGATGCGAATGGGAAAACCATTTGGAGTGGGGATTATAAAAAGCTAACCACCAACAAAACCAACAATTCGGAATACCAATATACCATTTGGAAAGACAATGGCGGCTATTTGTTTCTTTTTGACCGAAGAAGTATGGGAACCGACCGAGTTGCGGTTTTGGATTTAGCCACCGGAAAAGAATTGTGGAATTCCGAATTATACCAAGATTTGATTCCGAAAGGCGGCGCTAAAACAGAAGAAGGTACTGACGAAGGCGAATTGGAAACCGTAAAATACATAGGCGAATTGGATTCGTTTCTAATCTCGCAAAGAAATTCGGTGATTTTGGTGAAAGCCAATACGGGGGAGAAAATTTGGGAAACCAATCGTTTCAAAGGCGGTGTGGGGAAATACGTTTACGATGCCAAAAGAAACGAAATCATCATGGTGAATTTCAAACCAACGGCTCTAGGCGCTTTATTCTCCGGATTTAAAAATCAATTGGTGAGAATCAATGCTGCCAATGGCGATGTGCTTTGGGATGCCACTTTTACCGGGTCAATCGAAAAAGAATTGGTAACCCGAAGAGCGATTATCGATTTGTGGATTAAAGGCGATAAAATATTCATGTACTTAGACGGAATGAATGTTTACGATTACAACAATGGGCAAAAACTTTGGTCCGTGAATTATGAAAATGATATGGGAGGCGGCAACGGACTCTTCTCCAACAGTGCTCACAAAAAATACTACAGAACCATTGCTGATCCTTTGTTTGTGGATGATGCCGTTTACATCGTAATGCTGGGCGGTAGTAACCGATCAAAATATGTAGAAAAACATGACATGGCTTCCGGAAAGTTGTTGTGGGCTTCTGAAAAAATTACGGGTGCTTTTTGTATGCCAAACATCTACAAAGCCGGAGATAAAATTCTGATACAAGTGGGTGGAAAAGTGCAGGTGCAAGAATACCGACTTGAAACGACTTCCGGTGGGGTAGCCGGTGGATTGGGAGCGCTTGGAGGTTTCGGTGGCGGAAGTACCAAACAATGGGTGCCTTATATCTATTGGGATTACAAAGCTCAGAAAAACTCTGTGTTGTGTATAGATGATAAAACCGGAACCACAGCTTGGCGTTCGGAGAAATTTGATAAAAGAATTACCGATTTGATTTTGGATGGAGAAAAAACTGTTTTTGTGGGAGATGGCGATGAATTTTACAGCTATGATATTGCCAGCGGAAACCAATTATACGATGTAAAACACAACGATGCCAAAGTAGGGAAAGCCACTGATGTTATTGACTTTGATGACAAAGTGGTAGTGCTTTCTGAAAAAGGATTGGCGGCTTACAACAAAAAAGATGGTTCCCGTGCGTATGCTTCTGAGAAAATAAAAGGGGTGGATTATTTCTATCACATAGGCGATAATTATTTCTTAAGAGATCAAAGAAACAGCAAAAACATCATCTACGGTATTGATATGACCAATGGCGAAACCAAAGGTTCTGTCGAATCTAAAGGAAAAGGAGGAAGCCCAAAATACGGAAATGGTATTGATATCACTTCTGACGGAGAATACATCTTTGCTTTCAAAGGCAAAAAAGTAGAGAAAATAAAAGTGAATAATTAATAATTGTGGATTTTTTGGATAGGGGCTATGAATCTGATTTGTAGCCCTTTTTCAGCTCTCTGAATTATGAAAAATATAACGCTACTTATAGTTTGTTTGGTTGCCATTGTTACGACTGCTCAGCAAGTACAATGGGCCAACAAAGCGGTTAAGTTTTCGTCTGACTTAGGCGGAAAACAAAACGGCATCAAAAGAATATTGGGCAGACCCGATGCCTTTCCGCAAGGCGGTCCCAGTCCCAACGCGTGGATGCCAAAGCAGGCATTAGACGGATATCAATGGGTGGAAGTAAGTTTCGAAAACCCGCAAACGGTAAAGCAAATTGCCGTTTTTGAAAACCTAAATGCCGGTTGTGTGGTGAAAATTGGAGTTGATACCGGTTCTGGGAAATATGAAACCGTCTGGTCGAGAAAAGTAAATTACAAAACGCCAACGTTTAAAGCGTCGCTTCCGGCGGATCATAAATACTATTTCAAACGCAAAAGAAGAAAGATTCAGGAAGCGCCGGATGTGTTGAATCCCGGAGTGGAACACGCCATTTTAGAGAATGCCGTTTCCGGAGTGGTGGCCGTGCGGGTAGAATTTAATTTCTCGTTATTACCCGGTCAAAAGCAAATTGATGCTATCGGGATTTCGGATTCAGAAATTCCAATTGAAGCTAAAGTCAATACCATTGAGGCTTTTGAAAATTTACCAACGGCTGAGACTATTGCTGTTGGCAATTTGATTCCTTCCTGTATTGTGGTGTCTCCTGATGGACAAAAACTCTTTTTTACGGATGAGACTAATGATAAAGAACTCATTTATTCCTGTCAAAAACAAGCGGATAGATGGTCTGAACCAGTCGTAGAAAACGATTTGTTAAGTAGGAATGACACCTATAATTTTATGGCGGGCTATTGTTCCAACTTTATTTTAAAAGGCGGGAAGACTTATACGAGAGCCAGTGGGGAAACCGGTTATGAGTTTTTAGACAGAAATTACCAATCCCTAGGGTTGCTGAAAATTGCCGCTTATGCTAACTATGATGAAACTTCCTCTGCTTCTATTACCGATGACGGGAAAATCATCATCATGGGCATAGAAACCGATATGACGCAAGGCGGACACGATTTGTATGTGGCCACCAGAAAAGACGATGGCACATATAGTTTTCTGCAAAACTTGGGAAAAACACTCAATTCGGCTGCCGAAGAAGCTTCGCCTTGTTTGTTGTCGGATCAAAAAACGTTGTTTTTCAGTAGTAACGGATTTAGTTCTTATGGCGACTATGATATTTATGTTACTTACCGACTTGACGATACCTGGAAGAAATGGTCAGAGCCTATCAATCTTGGGAGTAAAGTGAATACCAGTGACTATGACGGCTCGCCTTTTTATGATGAAAAAAAGGGAGTGCTGTATTTTATTTCTGATGTGGAAGGGAAGCAAGTATTGAAATCCATCCCGATTGCTAAAGAAAAATTAGCACAAAAACAGTAAAAGCACTATGCTATAAATACTGCAATTGCCGTATTGATTGCTCTTGATTTTCGAAGCAATTTTGTGTCATAACTTAAAAGAACAAATAATCATGAAAACAATTAAATCATTCGGATTTGCCCTAACTCTCCTTTCAGTTACCTTGTTTGTCGCTTGTAGTAGTGACAGCAGTAGTGGAGGTACAACACCTCCGGCCGGACTCACTTTTAAAGCTGACGGAACAGCCGTTACCGCTTCAACTATGGAAGCCACATTGTATACCAATAGTGTAGCCGGTGGAAGGTATATTGATGTTTTTGCATTTCAAGGAACCAACCAGATTTTGGAATTCCATTTTCCGCCCAAAACAGGAAGCTTTACGGCCAATCAAACTATGGACATGACACATTCCTGGTTGACTTACATGACTAACAACGGATTGAATTATCCGGCGGATTACTTTAATTCCACATCAGGAACTATTACTGTTACCACTTGTGATACGATCAATAACAAGATCGTGGCTACCTTCAATTTTGTTGGGGACAATACGAGTGTAACTAAAAACATTACAGACGGTACTTTGAATATCAGTGCCATTGTCCATAATTAATTTTTTTATTGATTGTTTTGAACTTTTATAATGGTGTACATCTTAGTCCTTTTAGCGGTTTTCTTTTTAATTATTATCATCTATTTGTTGGACAAAATCCAAACCGATAGAGTGAAGTTTCAAACTAAAATTAAAGTTTTAGAAGATTTCTTTATACATATTAATCAGGAAAACAGGGTTCAAAACAATCAATTGCAATTAACCGAAGAATTAAAGCAAAAACTCCAACAGATTAATGCTACTTTGAACAAAGACATATTCGATTTAAATTACCAATTATTTGAAGAGTTGCAGTCAGGAAAATAAATACATTAAATGTTTTTAATATATTTATACTATAAATCCTTTAGATGAGAAGAACATTACGCTACTTATACTGCACTCTTTTTTGCTTTGTTTTTGGGTATTCGCAGGATGTTCAAAAGACATTGGTTAAGGCATTTATGTCTAAAGATTCTTCCGATTATTATTTTAAGAAAGCCAAAAAAAGCATCAAAACCAAAGCGGATTTGGCCGAATATTATTTCTGCAAAAATGCCCGCTGTACCGATTATAATAGCCAGGACAGTTCTATTTACTATGGCAAAATCGCGGCAAAAATGTTTCTCGATATAAAAGAGTACAACAAGTATATGTATGTGCTGTCCAACATGGGGAAAACGTATCTCAAACAAGGGAAATACGAGAAAGCCATCGAAGGTTATTTTACCGGAATGAAGGTAGCGGAACGGGAGAAAAATAACTATTGGATGCAGGCTTTTCCGCAATCGGCTTCTATAGCGTATCACGATTTTGAAGAGTATAAAAAAGGCGTTGCTTATGGCAAAATAGCTTTGGCTAAAGCGCTTTCCAATAAAAAAGCAACGCAATTTGATGTGGCCGGAGCTCTGAATGCCATCGCCATTAATTTTGACGATTGGAAGAAACCGGACAGTGCTTTGTATTATCATTTCAAAGTCTTTAAATACATCAAAGGAGCCGATACGCTCAAGATTGCCAATACCTATAATAATATTGGCAACACGCTTTTAAAACTTAAAAAATTCAAAGCCTCCGAAAAGTGGATTACTCGCGCGGTAAAAATCTCCAAAGCCAATAGTAACGGAGCTAAAAATGCTTTTTATTATTATGAAAATGCTACCAATTACAACAACCTGGCCACGATAGCTTATGAATTGAAGGAGTATGACAAAGCTGAGGTGTTGTTTGATACTTCTTATTTTTATGCCAGCCGAAGTGAGAGCGTTGAAAAGCTGAGGGATTACTACTATGCACGGTATTTGTTTAATAAAAAAAGGAATAATGTTGCTAAGGCTTTAGCGTTTCAGGAAGAATACTTAAAGCTTAGGGATTCTATTTTTAAGAAAGACCGGGAGGCTACTTTTGCCGAATTAGAAACCAAATACGAAACCGAAAAAAAGGAAAAGCAACTCCTGAAATCCAAAGCGGAAATCAGAGAGCGAGAATTGGAATTGGATAAAAAGAATACGCAATTCCTCATTTTAGGACTGATTTCATTGGCGTTGTTGTCTATCATTTATTTAATCTACCGCCAACAAAAACTAAAAAACACCCAGCAGAAGCAAGAGTTTGAACTCAAATCGGCGATTGCCAAAATTGAAACGCAAAACAAATTGCAGGAGCAACGATTGCAAATTTCGAGAGATTTGCACGACAACATCGGTTCCCAATTGACGTTTATTATTTCTTCGGTGGATAATATTAAATACGCTTTTGATTTGCAAAATGCCAAGCTCGACACTAAATTATCCACTATCAGTTCGTTTGCTAAAGCTACCATTATTGAGCTCCGCGACACCATTTGGGCGATGAATAAAAGCGAAATTTCGTTTGAGGATTTGCAAGCCCGAATACACAATTTTATTGATAAAGCACAAGAAGCCAAAGAAGAGATTCAGTTTAATTTTGAAATAGATGAAACACTGAGAAGCACTACATTCACTTCTTTGGAAGGGATGAACATCTACAGAACTTTGCAGGAAGCCATAAACAACAGTATCAAATATGCCGAAGCTTCCCAAATTGCCATTAAGATACAACCGCTTGATGCTAAAATTTCGATTACTGTCGAGGATAACGGCAAAGGTTTTGATTGTGAAGAAGTTGAGTTGGGAAACGGCATGGCCAATATGAAAAAAAGAATAGCCGATGTCAACGGCACTTTGGATATTCATTCCGTTCCCAATGTTGGCACTACCATTACCATTATTTTGAACAGTCACAAGGCATAAATTCAGCTTGCGCTAAAGAATGAAATACGGCATCTGTCGTATTTTTTTTTTGCTTTTAAGACAGCACATTTGTAGAAGCAACACACAAAAGTAGTTAAAGTTAAAAACAGGTTGTTTTTATTGTTGTCCTTTTCAAACAATGGTTTTGGTAAACAAGATCAATTCTGTTTGGAAAGGACTTTTTTTATCGGCCGAAATTGTTAAATTTATTAAATAATTGGTTTTAAGTGGGTTTGAGAGCTGTCAAAATAGTATTCCTTTTTATACTTCTATTCTTTGGAAGGCTTTCGGCATTAGCCCAAAAAACAATTTCCAAAAGCCAAATAGATTCTATTAATGCGATTCCGTATGATGTAAAAATTGCCAATACTTCCCAATCGGTTAAATGGTTTACGCAAAACCTGATTACCGCCCAAAAATTAAAATATCCACAAGGCATTGCCGACTCCTATGCCAATTTAGGTTTGGTTTATTACTTTCAAGGGAAATACGATAAAAACACCAGCTGTATGCTCCATGCGATTCGCTGGTACGACAAGTTGAATCTGAATAAAAAATTGGCGGCAGCTTATGGGGAGTATGGGTATCAGCTCAAAAAGCGCGATATGAAAATGGCATTGTACAATATGCAAAAAGGCATGCAAATGGCAGAATCCATTCCGGATGAAGGGATATTAACTTCTATCTATGATAATTATGGCGTATTGAAGGAAATGCAAAATGAATTAGACAGCGCGCTGTTTTTCTATAAAAAAGCCATGACGTTAAAGGAAAAAAGAAAAGACCAAATAGGCATTCCTTACAGTGCCAATAAAATTGCCTTTGTCAAATTGATGCAAAAGAAACCGGCAGAAGCCAAGCAACTTTTTGATTACGCCTATCAGATTCGGGTGAAGAGTAATGATGTTTTTGGTATAGCCGAAAACCTGAATTTTTACGGGTATTATTATAAAGAAATTGGAAACACTAAAGAAGCGATTGCCTATTTTAATAAAGCTATTATTTGGAGCAAAAAAAATGATTATCCGTCCTTGTTAGAAGACAACTACAAAGGATTGTCTGAAGTTTACGAGAACAACAACGACTATAAAAACGCCTTATTCAACTTTAAAAACCATGTGCTGAGCAAAGACAGCATCATGAATACGGATATCCGGACCAAGCAGGCCGAACTCGATACCGAATATCAAACAGAACAAAAAGAGAAAGAAATTCTGTTGCAACGAGCCAAAATTGCGGAGAAAAACAGCTGGATTTTGGGCGGATTTGCGCTAGCCATTTTCTCGATTCTGATTGGGTTTATTTTGTATACCAAGCAAAAACTGAAAACCGTTCAATTGCAAAAAGACAACGAGTTGAAAGATGCTTTGCTCAAAATTGAAACTCAAAACAAACTACAGGAACAGCGCCTGAGAATCTCAAGAGATTTACACGATAACATTGGTGCACAACTGACGTTTATTATCTCTTCGCTGGATAATTTGAAATATGGTTTCGCCATCACCGATGCCAAACTCGATGCCAAACTGGCTTCGATTAGTGGTTTTACCAAAGAAACCATTTATGAGTTGCGCGACACCATTTGGGCGATGAACAAAGACGAAATTACTTTCGAAGATTTAAAAGCGCGAATTTCGAATTTTATAGAAAATGCTAAAATAGCGTCGCAAGGCATCACTTTTCAGTTTGTTTGCGATGGTGATTTTAAAGAAGTTGTTTTTAGTTCGGTTGAAGGGATGAATGTGTACAGAATCATTCAGGAAGCCATAAACAACACCATGAAACACGCCAATGCCAGTAAGATTGACATTAATGTGATTAAAGAAAAAAGCACGTATCAAATAGCAATTAAAGACAACGGTAAAGGGTTTGAGGAAGCCGAAACGGTATCGGGTAACGGAATGAATAACTTGAAAAAGCGTGCTAAAGAAATCAACGGAGAAATTTCAGTAACTTCACAAAAGCAATCGGGGACCACCATTGTATTGCGTTTTAAAAAGCCATAAAAAGTATGTCAGTAAGAATAGCCATAGTGGATGATAATGTTTTTTTGCAAAAAGCAGTAGCCGAAAAGCTTTCCTTTTTTGAGGATTTAGTATTGAAATTTACGGCCACTGACGGTAATGATTTGCAACAAAAATTAGAGAAAAATAAGAATATCGATTTGATTTTGATGGATATTGAAATGCCCGAATGCAACGGAATTGAAGCTACCAAAATTGTCAAAACCAAATATCCGCAAATCAAAATTATCATGTTGACGGTTTTTGATAATGATGAAAATATATTCAACGCCATAAAAGCCGGAGCCGATGGGTATTTGCTCAAAGAAGTTAATCCCAAAGAATTGCATCAGGGTATTTTAGAAACACTCAATGGCGGTGCAGCCATGAATCCTTCCATCGCTTTAAAAACATTGAAATTGTTAAGGAATCCTGTCGATTTTGAACAAAAATGTGATGACGAAATCAAGCTAACGACACGCGAAGTGGAAGTTCTGGAGCAATTGAGCAAAGGATTGAATTATAATATCATTGCTGACAATCTTTTCTTATCACCATCAACAGTCAGAAAACATATTGAAAACATTTACACCAAACTTCAGGTGCATAACAAACTGGAAGCCATTCAAAAAGCGAAAAACAACAATTTGATTTGATGGTTAAAATGCCACTTTATCCAAAAACAATTCCAATCCGCCGGAAATTAAATGAGCCACTTCGGGACGATGTTGTTTTACTTTTTCCAGATGTGTCAGTACTTGGTTCAACGTTTCGGTATCGTTATTTTTGTCTAAAAGCTCTGCGATTTCAACGGATAACAACCAGTCTTTAGCGTGTTTTTCCTTTAAAATGGCAAAGGTTTTTTCGATAGATAAAACAGCTGTTTCCCCTTCGCGAATGTTTCGGATGTTGCTGTACAATCCTTCTAATTCTTCGCGTTCAGACGATTTTTTAGCTTTAATAGTGTGGCTTGACGGCACATGATTAATCATATCAAAACTGTTCACATCGGCTGGGCCTGAAAAGGCTGAAATTACTTTTTTGCCCACAGCCATATCATAAATGCCCCATTCCGGTTGGAATAAAATGGTATCGTTGTGTGTTACGGTACAATTTTTAAAACTGATGATGATGATTTCGCCTTGAAGATTTCGGGAACCTGTGATGATTTCACCGGTTACTGTAATGTTTCCTTCAAATTCTAAAGTTACTTTTTCCGCTTCGTAGATGTCGTAAGCCCTCAAATCACGTGGACTCATGTCTTCTATAGCCAAGTTGATTCCTTTCAGTTTTCCAATAGGTGAACCAAAACCTTCGGCATGGTGTTGTGTTCCGTGACCAACTAGTTCTTTTTCGCGATAGGATAGCGCTGTTTTCCCGGTAGTTTGAACGTAAACTGGTTTGCCTTCGTGTTCAATCACATTCGTAAACAAACCCGAAATCTGAATTCCGGTGCTTAATTCAATCGTTCCCAAAGCTTTGGAATAAATCAGTTTTTTAATGCCTGACAAACCGCCGGTACGCAAAGCCATTGTATTGGCAAACTCTTCAAGAACCAAACTTAAATGCGCAAAATCAGGCGTTACAAAAAGCTGAGGTTGCGGTTTTGTGATGTCAAAACTTTGATCAGCAGCCGAAATGTCATAAGGGATTTTCTTAACGTTATCGGTCATACACCAAGCACTTTCTCCAATGGAAGAAAGCAGTCCGGCACCATATATTTTAGGATTGTCAACCGTTCCGATTAAACCATATTCCACAGTCCACCAATGCAGGTTTCGGATTCGGGACATTTCGGAAAGTTCACCCATATTGTTTTGCAGAAAATCGACTTGATCTTCGGCTTTTTTGATTTCTTCGGCAGGCGTTCCTTCGGCTTCTTTCAAAATCGAAAGCAAACGGATGGCTTCATACATTTCATAATCGCGGGAAGAGGAAATGGCTTTGCAGCCAATTTCACCAAAACGACGCAAATATTCTGCATATTCCGGATTGGCAATAATAGGAGCGTGGCCGGCACCTTCGTGAATGATATCGGGAGCAGGCGTGTATTCAATATGTTCTAACTGACGAATATCGGAAGCAATTACTAAGACATTGTAAGCCTGAAATTCCATAAAAGCATTGGGTGGAATAAAGCCATCAACAGCAACAGCCGCCCAGCCAATCTCTTTTAGTATGCGGTTCATGCCATACATATTCGGAATGTTATCAACTTCCAAACCTGTTTTTTTCAAACCGTCGAGATAGGAATCGTGAGCCACTTTGGAAAGATAATCAACATTTTTGCGCATCACATAACGCCAAACCGCTTGATTAATCGGAGTGTAATCAGCGTAATCCTGTGGCTTGATAAATTGCTTTAAATGCTTTGGTAATCTGTCAATCAAAGGGTTGCTTTCAAATGCTGTTTCCATATTTTTTGTGCTGTAGTTGTGGGTAAAATTACAAATCTTAAATCAAAATTAAGTGATTATTATCATAAAAAAACCGCAACATTGCTGTTACGGTCTCCTTTATTTTTAGATGCGATTTACTTTTTTTGAGGTGGATATTGCTCCAGAATTTTGGTTACAAACTCTTTGATGTTTTCGTCTTTTTTGTTGGTGTCTTTGGTCAAAACCCCTTCGCCTTCACCTTGCCAGATTAATTCTTTTTTCTTGGCATCAATCAAATCGATGTACAGGGTTCCTTCGGTGTAGCGATTGACAGAAGTATTGCCTCCCCAAAAATAGGGATTCCAACCATAGCCCCAGCCATAACCCCAGCCCGCATTGAATTGGTTGACGTCAACTTGCTCTCTTTCTTTGGTGAAGATGTTGATGAGCAAATCGGGTGTTTCGCTTTTGGTGAATCCTTTAGCTGTTAAGGTTTCATCAATAGACCGGAGTATTCTTTTCTTATCTAAATCGGATATTTCCACTTTGTCGATGCCCGATTTTAGGAAGGCAAAGGTTTTGTATTGGGAAAAATCAACTTTTTTATCATAATCCGAGTTTACTTTTACAGCACTGCAGGAAGTGATAAATACTACTAATAACGGTAAAAAAACGACTTTTTTCATAGCCTTATAATTTAGAAGTTACAACATATTCTCATCAACTATAGTAGGGATGGTAACTTTTAATAAAGGTTGCGTCTGCATGGCTCTTTTTATGGCAAAAATGGCACCTTCATTTCGGGCCCAACTTCTTCTTGAAATTCCGTTGTTTACATCCCAAAAAAGCATTGATTCTAAGCGTCTTGACGCTTCTTTTGAACCATCAATAACCATACCAAATCCGCCGTTAATTACTTCGCCCCAGCCCACGCCGCCGCCGTTGTGAATGGACACCCAGGTGGCGCCACGGAAACTATCACCAATGACATTTTGGATGGCCATATCGGCAGTAAAACGAGAACCGTCATAGATGTTGGAGGTTTCTCTGTAAGGCGAATCCGTTCCGGAAACATCGTGATGATCCCGACCTAAAACTACGTAGCCAATTTCGCCACGCGCAATAGCCTGATTGAACGCTTCGGCGATTTTGATTCTACCTTCAGCATCGGCGTAAAGTATTCGGGCTTGAGAGCCTACGACCAATTTATTTTCCTGAGCGCCTTTGATCCATTGGATGTTATCGGCCATTTGTTGTTGGATTTCTTCTGGTGAATTTTTCATCATTTCTTCCAAAACATCGCAGGCAATTTTATCTGTTTTGGCTAAATCTTCCGGGTTTCCGGAAGCACAAACCCAGCGGAAAGGCCCGAAACCATAGTCAAAACACATAGGTCCCATAATGTCCTGCACATAGCTCGGATATCTGAAATCGATTCCGTTTGGAGCCATCACATCAGCCCCGGCACGGGAAGCTTCTAATAGGAAAGCGTTTCCGTAATCGAAAAAGTATGTCCCTTTTGCGGTGTGTTTATTGATGGCAGCCGCATGACGACGCAAGGTTTTTTGCACTTCTTCTTTGAATTTTTCAGGATTATTGGCCATCAAATCATTTGATTCTTCAAAAGTAAATCCTGTCGGATAATACCCGCCTGCCCAAGGATTGTGCAGTGAAGTTTGATCGGAACCCAAATCGATGTGCAGATTTTCCTGGTCGAATCGTTCCCAAACATCTACTGCATTTCCGAGATAGGCGATGGAAACCACTTCTTTGTTTTCAAGTGCTTTTTTAACTCTTGGCACTAAATCTTCAATGTTTTCAATCACTTCATTAATCCAACCCTGAGAGTGGCGAATGTGTGTGATTTTTGGGTTGACTTCGGCGCAAACCGTTACGCAGCCGGCAATGTTTCCGGCTTTGGGTTGAGCACCGCTCATTCCGCCTAAACCTGAAGTCACGAATAAACCTCCTGTTGGTGATTTTTTTATTTTTCTGAAACCGTTTAAAACCGTAATCGTTGTGCCGTGAACAATACCTTGTGGGCCGATGTACATGTAACTTCCGGCAGTCATTTGTCCGTATTGGGAAACGCCCAAGGCATTCATTTTTTCCCAATCATCCGGTTTGGAATAATTTGGAATGACCATTCCGTTTGTAACGACCACTCTCGGTGCTTCTTTTTGTGAAGGGAATAATCCCATGGGGTGACCGGAATACATGACTAGGGTTTGTTCTTCGGTCATTTCGGCCAAATAACTCATGGTCAAACGATATTGTGCCCAGTTTTGGAATACCGCACCGTTACCGCCATAAGTGATTAATTCATGCGGATGCTGTGCCACGGCATAATCCAAGTTGTTTTGAATCATCAGCATGATGGCTTTGGCTTGCTCGCATTTTCCCGGATATTCCGAAATAGGTCTGGCGTACATTTTATAATCGGGACGAAGACGGTACATATAGATACGGCCATACGTTTCCAATTCGGCTTTGAATTCGGGAAGTAAAGTGGTGTGCTGTTCCGGTTCGAAGTAGCGCAACGCATTTTTTAAAGCTAGCTTTTTTTCTTCTTCGGATAATATTTCTTTGCGTTTTGGTGCGTGATTTATGGAAGGTTCGTAAGGTTTACTGTTTGGCAAAACCGCTGGGATTCCTTCTAAAATTTGTTCTTGAAAAGTCATTATGTGTTCCGTTAGTTGTTTTTTATTTCTTGGGTTTGAGCGTGCCGGTTTTTTTGTCAAATCCGTAAGGACAATGGCGACAGCCACTTCGACAGCAATAGCCGCGTTTTAAATGGTATTTCTCGGTGAAAACTTTGTAGCCTTCGGGGGAAAGATAATAATCTTCGCCTTCGATTAATTTATTTTCATTATTTTGGTCATTCATGGTCACAAATTTAAATACTTTATAAGTAATGATTCTAATCGTTTCGAAATATTTAATTCCAAAAGGTTATCTGGGCTTTACTTTTTTTCCCTTTGTATTTCTGAAAAACAAGGAAAGCAAAGCTGATTTAATTATGTTGAATCACGAACGAATTCATCTTCGGCAGCAATTAGAATTGTTGATACTGCCCTTCTTTATCTGGTACTTGGTGGAGTTTCTTTGGAAGTATTTAAAATATAGAAATAGGGCAGTGGCTTACAAGGCCATTTCTTTTGAAAGAGAAGCCTATGAGAACGAAACTAATCTTGATTATATAAAGCAGAGACGATTTCTTAGTTTTGTGCGTAATGTGTAGAATAATCAGTTCATTTTTTCAATGCTAGTATATTTTTTTTATTTTTATAAAAATTATTTCAAAATGAGGCAGTTAGTCTTACTTTTTTTGGGTTGTTTTACTTGGAACTCTTACGCTCAATTGTATGTCAGTAATAATAGCTATCTGTATGACAAGGGTACGATGGTTTTTGTTACCGGAGAAGTGGAGCTTGCTGGTGCCAATAGCAATTTTTATTTAAGAAAAGAAGGGCAATTGCTGCAAGGGACTACAGGATCCTCTACCAACAAAGGTACGGGCAAGCTTTCGGTTTTTCAAGAAGGAACTGTCAATAACTTTGCCTATAATTATTGGTGCTCCCCAGTCGGAAATGCTTCTGCGACTTTAGGTAATGAAGATTTTGGGATTACGATGCTGAATATTCCAACAACTTTGTCAGCGAGCACACCAGCTACAATTACGACTACCAGTTACAATGGAGTTTCAAGCGCGGGCGCTTTGACGATAGCCTCTTACTGGATATTTAAATTTCTGTCTTCATCAACCTATTCGCAATGGTTTCAATCGGGAGCCACATCAAATATCAAAGCCGGCGAAGGATTTACGATGAAAGGCACTAGTGGTTCGGATGCTACTAATGTTGGCGAAACTGCTGTAAACAATCCGGGAAGTGCACAACGGTACGACTTTAGAGGAAAACCCAACGATGGCAATATTACGGTTACAGTTGGAGCCAATAATTATACTTTAACCGGAAACCCTTATCCGTCAGCGCTTCATGTTAATGCCTTTTTGTTGGATGCTTCCAATTCAGCTTGCACCGGAATTGCTTATTATTGGGAACAAAACAAAACGGTAAACTCCCATATTTTATTAAGTTATCAAGGTGGTTACGGAACGTATTCTCCGGTAAGTCTTGGATCAAGTGGCGTTTATGTTCCGGCTACATATAATACATATAATATTGATGGAACAATAAACACAACCGGAGCTTCTTCGGGATTGTCCATACAAAGAAAATATGCGCCAATAGGACAAGGTTTTATGGTTAAAGGAAATACCAACGGTACCTTAACACTCAAGAATTCACACCGCGCTTATAATAAGGAAGGAAGTTTTTCTCAATTTGAACGGATGGCTAATCCGGTTCAGGGCAATCCCTCGACAGCTTTTCCAAGTGCCAATGTTGAAACAATTTCACAAATACGCTTAAATACAATTATAAATAATCAATATACCACACAAACGGCATTGGCTTTTGCCACTCAGGCAACAGATGGTGTTGACAGAGGTATTGATGCCAAAAGTCCGGTAGATGACAATTTGCCCAATGAGGTTTACTTCGTTTTAGACAATGATAAATATGTTATCCAAGGAGTGAAATTTGATATTAATAAAAGAATACCGCTAGGAGTAAAATCAACGGATAATGCGACTTTCAAATTTGATGCTTCTACCGTTATAAATTTTGACGATAATCAACCGATTTATCTATATGATGCACAGGATGGCAGCTACCATAACATTAAAACCGACACTTATCAGGTGACTTTGCCAACAGGGGTTTACAATCACAGATTCGAGCTTACCTTTAAAGTTCTCGAAATGAATTTGACTGCAACTGCAAACAGCATTTCCAATTTAGTCATAGTTCAGAACAATGCCGCTCAAATGGTGACCGTTTCTAATCCGAATTTAATGGAGCTACAATCAGCAAAACTGTATGATTTGAATGGGAAATTAGTGTTTGAGAAACAGCAATTAGGAGCACAGGAGAGTTATCAGTTTTCTACCAGCGGATTAAGCCAGGCAGTTTATTTGGTTGAAGTTTCTACTGCTGACCATCAAAGGAAAACTCAAAAAATCATAGTCTCGTCAAAATAATAATTACTTCTGAAAGCGATTTTAAATCGCTTTTTTTTATGTATGGCTGGAGCGTTTTGTACCTTTGCCAAAACAGTTGTTTGGAAAGTTTTAATCAAAAAATTGCTTTAAAGAATTCCGCTATCGCGCTTTATATTAAGCGGGAGGATCAGTTGCATCCCTATGTTTCGGGCAACAAATTCCGAAAACTAAAATACAATGTGGCGCAGGCCCAAAAAGAAAAGAAAGATACATTGCTGACTTTCGGCGGTGCTTTTTCCAATCATATTTTGGCAGTAGCCGCCGCTGGAAAAGAGCAAGGTTTTAAGACTATTGGCATAATTAGAGGTGAGGAGTTGAACGATAAGATGGCCGAAAATCCCACACTACAAAAAGCGCAGGAATTTGGAATGGTTTTTGACTTTGTTTCCAGAGAAGCTTACCGTCATAAAAACAGCGATGCTTTTTTAGAACAATTAAACGAAAAATACGGTGATTTTTATCTGATGCCCGAAGGCGGAACAAATGATTTGGCCATAAAAGGTTGCGAAGAAATCCTGACTTCCGATGATGCCGACTTTGATTATATTTGCTGTGCTGTTGGAACCGGAGGGACAATTTCGGGTATTATCAATTGTTCAAAAAATGGTCAACAAGTTTTGGGTTTTCCGGCCTTGAAAGGTGATTTTTTAAGTGAAGATATTCGTAAATTTGCTAAGAATGACAATTGGAAATTAATTGCCGATTATCATTTTGGTGGTTATGGAAAGGTTTCGGCCGAATTAATATTTTTTATAAACAAGTTTTATCAGCAATACAACATCCCGTTAGATCCGATTTATACCGGGAAAATGGTTTTTGGTGTTTTTGATTTAATCGAAAAGAATTGGTTTCCAGAGAACTCCAAAATATTACTGATTCATACTGGCGGATTGCAAGGCATAGCCGGAATGAATCAAGTTTTGCGACAAAAAAAACAAACTGAAATACTTATCAATGATTAAGAAACTCATTTTATTGCTCCTCATGATTGTTGTAGCTTCCTGTAGCTCCAATAAAGCCGTAGTCAGAACTTCGAAGCCAGACCCGAGAAAGGTAGGACAACCAGTAGTTCAAAGAACTAAAAAACCAATATACAGAGCCACTGGTGTGAAAAAGCCTGAGGCAGTAGCTCAAAAAACAACACCCACTTCAACGACTCCTGCTGAAAATAATTCAAGCGATATGGTCGTTTTAGAAGCCACAACCAGAGTAAAAGTAACTACTCAAATGGTGTTGGCCTATATTGAAAAATATAAAGCGGTGGCCAAAGACAATATGGTAAAAACCGGAATTCCGGCCAGTGTAACCTTGGGACAAGCCATATTAGAGTCGGGTGCCGGAACTGGACCATTGAGTGTACAAGCCAATAATCATTTCGGAATCAAATGCCATAAAGAATGGACAGGACCTAGCATTAGCTATACCGATGATGAAGAAAATGAATGCTTCAGAAAATACCAAGATCCTAGCGAGTCTTTCCGGGACCATTCATTCTTCTTAACCAGCAGGCCAAGATATGAACCACTTTTTCAATTAGGGAAAGATGATTACAGAGAGTGGGCCAAAGGACTAAAAGCAGCCGGTTATGCTACTGATCCAAAATATCCGGATAAGCTTATTGCTTTGATTGAGCGTTATCAATTGAATAAATATGATGCCGAAGTGTTGGGCAAAGACTTTGTTCCGGCCACAATTACCAAAAAGGAAATTGCGTATAGTGATGATACAGTAAAATACACGGTTGTCAAAGGCGATACTTTGTATTCGCTTTCTAAAAAATTCAACATTTCGATTGAGGAATTAAAAAAGAAAAACAATTTGGTAGACAATGGCTTATCGCTGGGTCAAAGCATTATTGTGAAATAATTTCTCATCTATTCTAAATTTAAAATTCCAGTAACCTTATGTTATATCAAAGAAGCAGTCAGTTATTTGCTGAAGCTGAAAAAGTAATTCCGGGTGGTGTAAATTCCCCGGTGAGAGCGTTTAAAGGTGTAGGCGGTACGCCCATTTTTGCCAAAAGTGCCCAAGGCGCATATCTGTATGATGAAGACGGAAACCGATTCATCGATTATATTAATTCTTGGGGGCCTATGATTTTAGGGCATGCTTTTCCGCCAGTGGTGGATGCTGTCATTGCCAGAGCTAAAAGCGGAACTTCCTTTGGAATGCCAACCGAACTGGAAACCAAGATTGCCCAGTTAGCTATAGCAATGGTGCCAAATATTGATAAAATTCGTTTTGTTAATTCAGGAACCGAAGCTTGTATGAGTGCCATTCGCCTGGCCAGAGGATTTACGAAAAGAGATAAGATTATAAAATTTGCCGGTTGTTATCACGGCCATTCGGATTCGTTTTTAATTCAAGCCGGAAGTGGTGCGAGTACTTTTGGAACGCCAAACAGTCCGGGCGTTACACAAGGAACAGCGAAAGATACCTTATTGGCCAATTATAATGATTTAGAAAATGTAAAAGCATTATTCGAAGCCAATAAAAATGAAATTGCTGCCATCATCATTGAACCGGTTGCCGGAAATATGGGCTGTGTTCCGCCTAAAGAAGGTTTTTTACAAGCCTTGCGTCAAGTTTGTGATGCCAATGATGCATTATTGATTTTTGATGAGGTAATGACAGGTTTTCGCTTAGCTAGAGGTGGTGTTCAGGAACTGTATAATGTCAAAGCCGATATTGTTTGTTTTGGAAAAGTAATTGGCGGTGGTTTACCGGTGGGTGCTTTTGCGGCTCGCCATGAAATCATGAATTATCTGGCACCACTTGGGCCGGTATATCAGGCAGGAACTTTGTCGGGAAATCCGTTAGCGATGGCTGCGGGATTGGCGATGTTGGAAACATTGAATGCTGATTCAGAGATTTTCAAACGCTTAGAAGAAAAGACGGCTTATTTGCACAAAGGCATACAGAAAGTATTATCAGATAACAATATAGTGTTTACGATTAATAGAGTAGGCTCTATGATTTCGGTTCATTTTGATGCTATTCCTGTAGTTGATTTTCAAACGGCTAAGCAGGGCGATAATGAGACTTTTAAAAAGTTCTTCCACGGATTGTTAAATGAAGGGGTTTACATTGCACCCTCGGCTTATGAAACTTGGTTTATCACGGATGCCTTGACTTATGAGGATCTGGACTTTACCATAAATGCCATAAACAAAGTGGCTCAAACACTTTAAAATAAAAAAGTCCCTCGTTGAAGGGACTTTTTTATTTTTGATTCTAAACGAATTAGTTAATCAATCTTTTGAATAATTCCGGATTTTTTTCCAGTTTATTGGTTTGATCTGCATCTAGAGAAGCTCTTATTTTAGCTTCAATAACTCTAGCTAACTCTTTTTTTCTTTCTGGTGTCAATGCTTCTTCCAATGTTTGGTGTTTTTGTTCGAAAAGGCGAGCAAAATCAGCATTTTGAGTTTCATTTAATCCAAGATAAGCTGTTAAATCAGCAGCTTCTTTTTTGCCTTGTTCAGCAGAGGATAAAACTTTTTTGTCTTGCGCATTTGCATTTATCGTAAATGCTAACAGTAAAGTTAAAGCAGCAATTAATTTTTTCATTGTTTTTGTTTTTAGTGGAATAATAGTCCCAAAACTAATTTATTTTGACCGAAACTCAAAATTTATTTTTTTATTTAACTTCCGGTGCTGCTGTCATGGCTTTTTTCTCTCTTCTTTCTGCCATTTTTTCTTTTATCTCTGCTTTTCTTTCGTCACGGATTTGTTCCCATTTTGTAAATTGTTCCGGAGTTAAGATTTTTTTCATTTCGGTTCTAACAGCGTCTTGCTCTTTTTCCATTTTAGCTTTAGCTTCTTCTCTTTTTTGAGCATTCATTTCTTTCTTGGCCATCATATCAGCTCTTTTGGCTTCTCTTTTTTCTACTTCTTTGGTAACAAGCACTTTTACATCAGCTGCTTGTTTTTCATTTAAATCCAAGTCTTTGGTTAATTTTTTAACTTGAAAATCTACTTTTTCTTCAGTAGATAGGGTGGCGAATTTAGGAGCGGTTGCTTTTTCTTGTGCCCATGTTGTTAATCCAATCAACATTAGTGCGGCTAAAAATACATTTTTCATTTTATTGTTTTTTAAGTTTATGTTGCAATATGACAAAGCTAGCTGTAAATGGTTTAATCTTTAACAAAAAATTATATTTTAAATTAATTCAGAACAACTGTTTTGGTGTCACCGTCCACTATTACTTTTGTCAGTCCGTGTTTGGCTAAGCCTTTCATGGCGGCATCCCATTTTTTGCCACTCAATTGGGATTGTTCTTTCAATTGCCCTAATGCCTGATTGTTTTCTGTTTTTAACAAACCAATGATTAATTTTTCATCTTCGGTCAAATCGAGTTGTTTTTTCTCCGGACGCATTTGCGGGAAGAACAATACTTCCTGAATGGAAGCATTATTGGTTAAGAACATGATCAATCGGTCCATTCCAATTCCTAAACCGGATGTTGGCGGCATACCATATTCTAAAGCTCTTAAGAAATCATTGTCTATAAATTGTGTAGCTTCATCATCGCCACGTTCGGCTAGTTTTAATTGCGCTTCAAAACGTTCTCTTTGATCAATAGGGTCGTTTAATTCCGAATACGCATTGGCTACTTCTTTGCCGCAAACCATCAATTCGAAACGCTCCGTCAATTCAGGATTGTCGCGGTGTTCTTTGCAAAGTGGCGACATTTCTTTTGGATAATCTGTAATGAATGTTGGTTGTATAAAGTTGCCTTCACATTTGGCTCCAAAAATTTCATCGATTAATTTGCCTTTCCCCATCGTTTCATCTACTTCAATTCCCATGTTTTTGGCCGCTGCAAATAACTCAGCTTCGCTTTTGCCTGAGATATCAAAACCGGTAAATTGTTTGATAGCATCCGTCATGGTAACTCTGGCATAAGGTGCTTTGAAGTTTACTTTATGTTCGCCAAAAGTCGCTTCGGTAGTGCCGTTTACTTCTTTGGCACAATGCTCTAATAAGTTTTCGGTGAATTCCATCATCCAATTGTAATCTTTGTAAGCTACATAGATTTCCATGGCAGTAAATTCCGGATTGTGGGTTCGGTCCATACCTTCGTTTCTGAAGTTTTTCGAGAACTCATACACGCCATCAAAGCCACCTACGATTAATCTTTTCAGATACAATTCGTTGGCAATTCTCATGTATAAAGGAATATCTAAACTATTATGATGTGTAATAAACGGGCGAGCAGCAGCACCACCGGCAATCGATTGTAATACCGGAGTTTCCACTTCCATATAACCGGCTGTGTTAAAAAAGTTACGCATCGCCGAGAACAATTTGGTTCTTTTGATAAACACTTCTTTTACCTGCGGATTTACAACTAAATCTACATAACGCATTCTGTAACGCAGTTCCGCATCATTGAAGGCATCATGAACTTTTCCGTCGTCATCTACTTTGGGTAATGGCAATGGGCGTAACGTTTTGCTTAAGAAAGTAAATTTGTCAACACGAATTGATTTTTCGCCAACTTTGGTTAAAAACATTTCGCCTTCTACACCGATAAAATCACCTAGGTCGGTCAGTTTTCTAAAAACCTGAGTGTATAAAGTTTTGTCTTCCCCCGGACATAGGACGTCGCGGTTAAAATACAATTGAATGCGGCCTTCACTGTCTTGTAATTCCACA
>NZ_DAINRG010000028.1:0-34785 GCF_036741995.1 Flavobacterium sp.
AAATTAAAAGAGGGTTCGATGTGGTTGTATCAGGTTTTGCAACAAAACTTAGCTATTCCGGTGCTTGGCCCGGAAGAACCGGCTATCAGTAGAATCAGAAACGAATACATTCGCACCATAATGGTTAAGATTCCGAGTGAAACGCCATTACAAGGCACAAAAAAAACTATCCAGAAAGTACTGAATAGTTTTGATTTGGTGGCACAATACAGAACGATTAAAGTTACTGTAAATGTGGATTTTTATTAAGCTATTGCTAATGCTTTAATTAAATCTTCTTTTTTGTTTCGGCTTAAAGGAATCTTGGTGACTCCAATTTCAGCAAACTTACTATTGAAACGTTCCACTTTGTCTATATTAATAATATAGGACTTGTGAACGCGGATAAATTTGTCTTTGGATAAATCCTTCTCGAAAGATTTCATTGTAGAAAGTACAAGGTTACTGTCTTCTTCGGTAACTACTTTTACATAATCGCCATAAGCTTCAATCCACTTAATTTTATTGGTATATACTTTAAGTTTTTTGAGATTACTTTTAATAAAGATGTGTTCGCCTTCTTCTTCCTGATTTTCTTTTTTAAGCATATGGAAATCCATTGCTCTTCTTACGGAAGCGTTAAAACGGTCAAGAGCTATCGGTTTCTGTAGGTAGTCCGTAGCATCATAATCGAACGCTTTCATAGCGTATTCAGCTTTTGACGTGATGAAAATAATTTGGGGTTTTACTTTTAATCCGTCCAGAAAATCAAATCCACTGATGACTGGCATCTCTATATCTAGAAATATTAAATCAACAGTATGAACCGACATGCAATTTTTTGCTTCAATTGCATTTGAAAAATCACCAACTAAATGTAGATTTGGATGATTATTTACTAACTTTGCAATGATCATTCTTTGTATCGAACTATCATCTACAACAACACAATTTAGTTTCATAACTTTATTTTTATAGATTTGGTGATGTAAAAATAGATAGTTTTTTTTAATCCACCTAACATTTAATCGATTTTTTTTGCTTTTAAACGGAATTTTATACTTTTAGACGATTTGTAGCATATCGGTATTGTTAATTGAAAAGTAATTTATATCTTCGCGCCCAATTTAAAATTTAATCATAATTATTATGAATCATTACGAAACTGTTTTCATCTTAAATCCCGTTTTATCTGAAGTTCAGGTAAAGGAAACAGTAAGCAAATTTGAAGATTTTCTTACTGCAAAAGGAGCAAAGATGGTATCTAAAGAGGATTGGGGCTTGAAAAAACTAGCTTACGAAATCCAAAACAAGAAAAGTGGTTTTTACCATTTATTCGAATTCCAAGTATCAGGAGAAGCTCTTATTGCTTTTGAAACTGAGTTTAGACGTGACGAGAGAGTGATGCGTTTCTTAACTGTTAGTTTAGACAAACACGCTATCTCTTGGGCTGAAAGAAGAAGAACAAAATTAAAAGAAT
This sequence comes from Flavobacterium sp., assembly GCF_036741995.1. Classification (GTDB taxonomy): domain Bacteria; phylum Bacteroidota; class Bacteroidia; order Flavobacteriales; family Flavobacteriaceae; genus Flavobacterium. The sequence goes on from NZ_DAINRG010000028.1 coordinate 1,460, forward strand.
CATCTAAAGCTTAATCATTATGGCAAACTTGCAACAATCAGCTTCAGGAAAAAAAGACGGAGATATCAGATATTTAACGCCTTTAAACATTGAAACCAACAAAACTAAAAAGTATTGTCGTTTCAAAAAATCAGGAATCAAATACGTAGACTATAAAGATCCAGATTTCTTATTGAAATTCGTAAACGAGCAAGGTAAAATTTTACCAAGACGTTTAACAGGAACTTCATTAAAATACCAAAGAAAAGTGTCAGTAGCTGTGAAAAGAGCGCGTCACTTAGCTTTAATGCCATACGTGGCCGATTTATTAAAATAATATAAACACAGTTGTTGGTTTCTCGTCAAACAGAACCTAACTTCTCTAATAAGGACAACAACATGGAATTGATCTTAAAACAAGACGTTCAAAATTTAGGATTTAAAGACGATGTAGTAACAGTGAAAAACGGTTACGGTCGTAATTACCTAATCCCACAAGGATTTGCTGCTTTAGCAACGCCTTCTGCTAAAAAAGTTTTAGCTGAAAACTTAAAACAAAGAGCTTTCAAAGAAGCTAAAATTGTTGATGATGCTAAAAAATTAGCGGAAGCTTTAAAAGCTTTAGAAATTAAAATTACAGCAAAAGCTGGTGGAGAGAAATTATTCGGTTCTATCACAAACATTGATATTGCTGTTGCTTTAGAAGCTGCAGGTCAACCAATCGATAGAAAATTCATCACTAGTGGTGTCGTAAAACGTACTGGTAAATATGCTGCTACTGTGAGATTACACAGAGAAGTGGTTATCGAATTGCCATACGAAATTGTAGCTGAGAAATAATATTTCAACATACAAAGTAAAAGTCCCGATGAAAGTCGGGATTTTTTTTTGAAGCTTTTTCCCTCTATCCGTTATATTTTTTGCTGCGCAAAAGGATGCCACTGCTATCGGGGCTAGATATGATGTTTCAAATTTTTAAAAATACCTGAAGCCCACTGGGCTTCCTCCTCTTAATATCAAATTATCGGGACTAGGGCTTTACAGTAAAAGTAAATCTCAGAACCTTAGAACCTCAGTGCCTTAGTAACTTAAAAAAAATGAAGTACAAAAGATTAACCAAAGAACAATTCGAAGCCTTACACCAGGAGTTCAGTAACTTTCTGGCGACACAATCCATAGACAAAGCCGAATGGGATTCCATCAAAGCCGATAAACCCGAAGTGGCCGAACAGGAATTAGACGTTTTCTCTGATTTGATTTGGGAAGGCGTTTTAACCAGTGCTCAATATTTGGAACATTTTTCCAAAAATCATATTTTCCTTTTTCACTGCCAGGAAAAATTAATTCAGTCTATTGTTTTAAAAGCTGTAGAATCCGAAGTGAATTTCATGGAAAAAGAGGGACTGCAATGGTTGAGTGACAACTTATTTACCGATACGGTTGAAATTCATTTAGGTAAAAAAGAATATGAAGCGGAACGAAATGCCGCCATCTTTGATTTAATAAAACAGGGAGCTATCTTAAGTGACGGACAATTATACCTGCAAATCAACGGAATAATTCAGTCGTAAAAGACTATTCTTTTTCAAAAATATTGGCTATTTTAGTGCACACAATTTGCAACTAAAATAGCCAATTTCTTTTATGGACATTCAGCAAACAATCCAGGATTTACGCGAAGAACTCAATCAGCATAACCACAATTATTATGTATTAGATCATCCAACGATAACCGATTTTGAATTTGACCAAAAGCTAAAACAACTTCAGGATTTAGAAAGTCAACATCCCGAATTCTTTGATGAAAACTCACCTTCACAGCGAGTGGGCGGAACGATTACCAAAAATTTCAATACTGTCGTTCACGATTACAGAATGTATTCTTTAGATAATTCCTATTCCAAAGAAGATTTACTGGATTGGGAGGCCAGAATCCAAAGGGTTTTAGGTAATGTTCCTTTGCAATACACCTGTGAGTTGAAATACGATGGTGCTTCCATTAGTATAACCTATGAAAATGGAAAACTAAAAAGAGCGGTTACCCGAGGCGACGGCTTTCAAGGTGATGATGTGACCAACAATATCAAAACCATAAAATCGATTCCTTTACAATTAAAAGGTAGTTTTCCGGAACGATTTGACATTCGTGGTGAAATCATTTTGCCGTATGAAGGGTTCGAAAAAATGAATCAGGAACTGATTGAAATTGGGGAAACACCTTATTCTAACCCAAGAAACACCGCTTCGGGAAGTTTGAAACTACAGGACAGTAGCGAAGTAGCTAAACGACCATTAGAATGTTTGTTGTATTTTATTGTAGGCAATAATCTGAATATTGCTACTCAATTTGAAGGATTGCAAGCTGCCAGAAAATGGGGTTTCAAAGTTCCAAAAGAAGCCAGACTAGCAAATACTATTGAAGAAGTTTTCGATTATATTAATTATTGGGACATCCATCGTCACAATTTACCTTATGAAACCGATGGGGTGGTGGTTAAAGTAAATGACTTCCATCAACAAGATGAATTGGGTTATACCGCTAAGTCGCCACGTTGGGCGATGGCCTATAAATTCAAGGCCGAGCAGGTTTTTACTAAATTAAATTCGATTTCCTATCAAGTGGGAAGAACTGGTTCGATAACGCCTGTAGCCAACTTAGAGCCAGTGCAATTAGCCGGAACCATTGTCAAACGAGCATCTTTGCACAATGCTGATCAGATTGAAAAATTAGACATTCGTATTGGTGACACCGTTTTTGTAGAAAAAGGAGGAGAGATTATTCCAAAGATTATCGGAGTTGATTTTGCGAAAAGAAATCCGGATTCGGAAGTAACACAGTATATAACGCATTGTCCGGAATGTCAAGCGGAATTAATCCGAACGGAAGGCGAAGCCAACCATTATTGTCCGAATTTTTATGGTTGTCCGCCGCAAATTATTGGAAGAATTCAACACTATATTTCGCGCAAAGCCATGGATATAGAAGGGCTTGGCGGTGAAACTGTGGCGCTGCTTTATAATAATGGATTAGTGAAAGATTACGCTGATTTGTATCAATTAACTGTAGAGCAAATTCTTCCTTTGGAGCGCATGGCTCAGAAATCAGCAGAGAATTTGGTGAATGGTGTACAAAAATCGACAGAAGTTCCGTTTGAAAGAGTATTATATGCTATTGGAATTCGCTATGTTGGGGAAACTGTGGCTAAAAAATTGGCAAAACATTATAAGTCAATCGACGCTTTGCAAAAGGCTTCTATGATGGATTTGATTTTGGTAGACGAAATAGGAGAGAAGATTGCCCAAAGTGTTTTAGAGTTTTTTGATAATCAGGAAAATGTGAGCATTATCGAAAGGTTGAAACAATTCGGAGTGCAATTGGAACTGATTGAAAAATACAATCCCAATGCTACGGATAAACTGGTTGGGAAAACTTTTGTCGTTTCCGGTGTTTTTGAAAAATTTTCTCGCGATGATTTGAAAAAAGCTATTGAAGACAATGGTGGTAAAGTAGGCAGCTCCATTTCGGCAAAAACTGATTTTGTGGTGGCTGGTGATAATATGGGACCGGCCAAGTTAGAAAAAGCCAACCAATTAAAAGTCCCGATTATTTCTGAAGATGATTTTTTGGAAATGATTACGGCTTAAAAATTAACACTTATACTTGTTTTGAATCCGATTTATTAGCTTAAATTTAGAGCTATATTTTTACTGTAAAAAATTGTCATATAGCGGTTTAAAATGAAAAAAAACAATAGCGATTATTTGAATAATTGGAAAAATAATAAAGTCGCTACCATAATATTGGTCGCTTTTTTTGCCATTTCATTCCTTGAAATAATGGCAGAATATCTGGAAGATAAAACATTGATTTGGTTGACCAAACCATTGTTGCTCCCTTTATTAATTGCGTACTATTTAAAACGATCTAAAAGAATAAGTTGGCTATTTATTGTGGCATTATTGTTTAGTTGGGTTGCCAATTTATTGTTTATTCCGAACACTTTTCAGTATATTGTTTATGGCGTTTTATTCTTTGTAATATACAGAATACTAGTGATTTATATAATAGTAAACAAAGTCAAAATGCCGAGTTTACTTCCACTAATTATCGGCTCAATTCCTTTTATATTCATCTATGCTTCGGTTACTATGTTTACCTATGATGCTTTGGGAGATGGTGTTTATCTTTTTTTAATACAAGGGATATTTACTATATTTTTAGGAGGTTTTAGTCTTGGGAATTACATAATGGTTTCTAATAAATCCAATTCGTTATTACTTATAAGTACGATGTTTATGGCTTTTAATCAATTTGTATTCCTGCTGAAACTGTACTACAGTGAGGTTAATCAGTTTCAGGCTTTGGCTATGATTCTTTTTGTGTTTGGCCAATTTTTATTGACAAAATATATGTTTCATACCGAAAAAAAGAAACAAGGATTAGGTGTTGTTAAAAATCTGAGAGAAATTAATTAATTGGTATTCTATGCTAAATAAAGAAAACATATTAAAAGTATTAACCATATCTTATTTTAGTATAGCCTTTTTGGAAGTTATTTCAGAATACATCATTGCCACTCCGGTTATTTTTGTTCTTAAACCGTTAATTACATTAGTTTTAATTGTTACTTATTGCATACATTCTAAAATAAGAAACAAGATATTTATAACCGCGTTGCTGTTGTCTTTGCTGACTAATCTTCTTTTCATTCCCAATACGCCAAATTATTTATTCTACGCTTTGATTGTATTTACCATTCACAGAATACTGGCGATTTACCTAATTTTTTCGTTGCAAAAGCCCAAAGATTTGATTCCGATTATCATCGCCACGGCTCCGTTCTTGCTAATTTTTTTTTACTTATTCATGGAAACGACAGAAATTCCGGAGAACAGTTTTCTGCTTTTGATTGTTCAAAACATGCTGATTTCGATATTTGCCGGCGTTTCACTTTCGAGTTATGTGATGAATGACAACAAGCAAAATTCAATTTTGTTAATCAGTGCTTTACTGTTTGTAATGCTTCAGTTTGCTGTTTTTATCGAGAAGTATTTTTTGACCAACGAATTTCAGGAATTATTCAGACCATTGGCCATGACGCTCAATACACTGGCATTTTTCTCTTTTTATAAGTATGTAATTACAGCCGAAAAATCAAACCACAATAATTGATTTTCCCGAAGATACTTTGGTTTTATCATCGTCAAAATAAAAATCAACGCGACCTAGATTGACACCATAGCATCCAACTTGATTGACTAAAACTTCTTTGTTCTCGGCATTTTTCAAAATTGTTGGTTTCTCTAAAAAAGTATGGGTGTGACCACCAATTATCAAATCAATGTCTTTGGTTAATCCGGCTAATTTCACATCGCAGATTTTCTCCGGTTCGTCTTTGTATTTGTAACCAATATGCGAAAGACAAATCACCAAATCACATTTTTTATCGTGCTTTAAAATACGAGCCATATCCTGTGAAATGCCTACTGGATCATTGTAAACAGTTTCTTTGTAATTCTTCTTGTCAACCAAACCTTCCAATCCTACGCCAAGTCCGAATACACCAACCTTAATTCCGTTTTTGTTGAATATTTTATACGGTTTCACATGACCATCCATTATGGTGTTTTTGAAATCATAATTGGCCGAAACAAATTCAAAATTGGCATTAGGCAACTGATTGTATAATCCGTCAATGCTGTTGTCAAAATCATGGTTACCGATGGTAGCCAAATCGTATTTCATCATGCTCATCAGTTTGAATTCCAATTCGCCTCCGTAGTAATTAAAATAAGGGGTTCCCTGAAAAATATCGCCGGCATCGAGCAATAAAACATTTGGATTTTCTTTTCGGATGGTTTCTATCAAAGCTGCTCTTCGCGCCACACCGCCCATATTGGGATTCTTAGGATGATTCGGCGGAAACGGATCTATATAACTGTGAACATCGTTTGTATGAAGTATCGTTAAATGCTTAGTGTCTAAAGTTGTGAAACTACTTAATGATAAACCTCCAAGTCCAACAAAAGCTGAACTGGCAGCTGTTTTTTGAATAAAATCTCTTCTTTTCATGGTGTTATTCTTTAGTAATTCTAATGTCTTTATTCGCAGTAATGGTCTTATTGGCTTTGAAATAATCAATAATGATGTTTCGAAGCTTATATTCTAAATCATATTTCTGAACTCCTTTTTTGAAGAAAATCATATTATCACCGCCATTTGCCAAATAATCCGAAGTCGCTACATAATAGATTTTGTCAGTGTCTAACGGGTTTCCACCGACCAGGATATTTTTTGCCTGGTTGTTTTTGTCAATGGTAAAAGTCATGCCATGCAACGGATGTGGTTTTTTTTCAGAAATGATATAATTAACAATTTCCAAAACCTGTTCGCCTTTTAGTGCAATAACAATGGCGCTGTTTTCAAACGGCATGATTTCATAAGCATTTCGGGCGGTAATATCGCCTTTCGGAATGACTGTTCGTATGCCGCCATGATTCATAAAACAGATGTCGACAGATTTTTTTTCGCGCATTTGAAAAATTTTATTTGATTTTTCAAAAGTAATATCGGCTAAAAAGTTGCCCATTGGTGTTTGCCATTCTCCCGTTTTATCAATGGTTTCCGGTGCATTGGCCAATACCGTATTTAAATCGGCATCAATTTTATCACGATACGGTTTTATAAAGTTTTCAATTTCAGGAACTTCAGTATTCTTGTCTGTGATTCCAATTTCTTTGCCTTCAATTTTGGTTAGAGCGTATTTTTTTTCGGCACAGGAAATAACAGCGATAAATGTTAATAATAAAACAAAATGTTTTAATACAACGCTATAGTTTTTTAGTTTTACCATCGGTTTTGGTACTAATTTTAGTAAATTTGTAATTCAAGTAAAAGTAGTATGTTTTTAAATTACTTCAAGGATTTTTCAACAAAAAAAATAGTTAAAAATAGCTTATCCAATGTTAAACATTTGGCTTCCGATACTATAATTAAAACGGTTGGGATTATTTTTGATGAAAGCTATTTTTACGAAAGAGAAGCCTTGGTTCAGGAATTAATTCAAAAGGGTATTGCTGAAAATGACATTAAAATTCTGGTTTACAAAGACAAGATAAAAAAAAATGAGGTTTTTGATTATCCGGTTTTCAGCCACAAAGATTTAAGCTGGCATGGAACAGTGGATAAAAAGGAAGTAAAAGAGTTTATCAAAGAACCATTCGATTTACTGATTAATTATTACGATACCGAAAAAGTGGCTTTACTGTTAGTTTCCCATTTATCCAAAGCAAGTTTTAAAGTTGGTTTTGCTACTGTTGACAAGCGATTGAATCATTTTATGATTAATACCAATGCCGAAAACTATAAAGTTTTTATGGAGGAATTATTCAAATATTTAAAAATTCTAAACAAAATATAACATGCAATCATTAATTGGAACTGGAGTTGCGCTTGTTACACCATTCAAAAAAGACTTTTCTGTAGATGTTGATGCATTAAAAGCTATAGTAAATTTCCAAATAGATAATGGCATTGATTACTTGGTCGTTCTTGGAACTACTGCTGAAAGTGCCACGTTGTCAAAATCTGAAAAAGAGTTAGTTATAAAAACTATAGTTGAAACCAACAAAGGGCAATTGCCACTTGTTTTGGGAGTGGGAAGTAATAATACTCAGGAAGTGGTTGATGAATTGAAATCGGGCAATTTTTCTGATTTTGTGGCAATACTTTCGGTATCTCCGTATTACAACAAGCCCACTCAGGAAGGAATCTATCAGCATTTCAAAGCCATAGCCGAAGCTTCACCCATTCCGGTGATTTTATACAATGTACCGGGAAGAACTGCAAGTAATATTTTGCCTTCCACGATTATCAGATTAGCAAATGATTTTAAAAACATTGTAGCTGTTAAAGAAGCTGCCGGCGATATCGTTCAGGCAATGAAATTGATTCAAGACAAACCAAAAGATTTCTTGGTAATTTCGGGCGATGACATGATTACGTTACCTATGATTTTAGCAGGAGGTTCGGGCGTTATTTCAGTGATTGCCGAAGGTTTTCCAAAACAATTTTCAGAAATGGTGCATTTAGGTTTGAATAAAAGAGTAGACGACGCTTATAAGCTGCACTATCTTTTAGCGGATTCTATCGACATGATTTTTGAACAAGGAAATCCAGCTGGTATCAAAGAAGTCTTTAAATCATTGGGCTTATCAGAGAATACCGTTCGTTTGCCTTTAGTAAATGTGGATGAAAATTTAGCAAAACGCCTAAATGATTTCACCAATAAAATTTCAAAAATGTAGATTTTTGGAAGTCGAAAAAAATATTTTGTAATCTACAATTAATAACTAAATTTGCAGTTGCTTTTTAAGTCGCGAAAAGCGTTTAAAATCAGCTGAATTAAATAAAAAAATGAAGAAATTTTTAGCCCTGTTTGCCGTAATAGTATTTTTATCATCTTGTAGCGAATACCAAAAAGCATTGAAATCGGAAGATGTAGCTGTGAAGTTTGCTTCTGCTACTAAACAATATGATGCCAAAAAATACGGGAAAGCCATAAGATTGTTTGAGCAGATTGCTCCGGCTTACAAAGGAAAACCACAGGCTGAGAAGATGTTTTACATGTATGCCCAATCTTTATACATCACAGAACAATATTATTTAGCCGGTTATCAATTTGAAAGTTTTGCAGCCAGTTATCCGAAAAGTGAAAAAATGGAAGAAGCTTCTTTCTTAGGCGCTAAATGTTTTACGCAGTTATCTCCGGTTTATAGCTTAGACCAAACGGATACCTACAAAGCAGTAGATAAGTTGCAAAGTTTTATTGATACGTACCCAGATTCAAAATATTTGGCTGAAGCTAATGAAATGGCCAAAACCTTAAGAGAGAAGTTGGAGAAAAAAGCATACGAAAATGCCAAAATTTACAATAACATTTCTGATTATAAAGCAGCGATGGTGGCTTTTGATAATTTCATGATTAATTTTCCAGGAACACCTTACAAGGAAAAAGCCTTGTTTTATAAATTTGATTCTGCTTATAATTTAGCCATCAATAGCGTTCCCGCCAAAATGGAAGAGCGTTTAAAAAATGCCAAACAAGCTTATTTGAGTTTGATTAAATTCAAAGCAGATACCGAATACAAAGCAAAAGCTGACGAAATGTTAGCCCGAATAGATAAAGATTTACAACAATTTTCTAAATAAATAAAGTCATGGATTTAAAAAAGACGAATGCACCGGTAAACACAATTACTTACAATAAAACTGTAATTGAAGAGCGTACTGGCAATGTTTACGAGGCAATAACAATAATGGCTAAAAGAGCAAACCAAATCAATTCAGAAATTAAAAAAGAATTGACTGAGAAATTAGAAGAGTTTGCCACTTACAACGATAGTCTTGAAGAAATCTTTGAAAACAAAGAGCAAATCGAAGTTTCTAAATACTACGAAAAATTACCAAAACCACACGCATTGGCTGTTCAGGAATGGCTTGATGACAAAATTTACTACAGAGATACTACAAAAGACTAATTCAGATGTCTGTTTTAAGCGGTAAAAAAATTTTACTCGGCGTTTCTGGTGGAATTGCCGCCTACAAAACAGCCTCATTAGTTCGATTATTTATAAAAGCCGGTGCTGATGTCCAAGTGGTCATGACACCGGCTTCTAAGGATTTTGTAACTCCGTTAACACTTTCCACACTTTCCAAAAATCCGGTTCATTCTACTTTTTACAACGAAGAAGATGAGAATGCCCAATGGAACAATCACGTTGAATTAGGACTTTGGGCCGATTTGATGCTTATTGCTCCGGCAACGGCCAATACCTTATCCAAAATGGCTAATGGCAATTGTAACAATCTTCTAATTGCTACATATTTATCAGCTAAATGTCCGGTGTATTTTGCTCCGGCGATGGATTTGGATATGTACAAACATCCTTCAACGATTTCCAGTTTTTCGCTTCTGCAAAAATTTGGCAACATCATGATTCCGGCTGAAAATGGTGAATTGGCCAGTGGTTTGTCCGGCGAAGGACGCATGGCAGAGCCTGAAAACATTATAGCTTTTTTGGAAAAAGATTTGGAAAGTAAATTGCCATTGCGAGACAAAAAAATGCTAATCACTGCCGGTCCAACTTATGAAGCCATTGATCCGGTTCGTTTCATTGGCAATCATTCTTCCGGGAAAATGGGATTTGATATTGCTAAAAGTGCGGCCAGTCATGGAGCCGAAGTAATTTTAATTTCTGGTCCAACTGATTTAAAAGTGTCCGATTCCAATATCAATCTAATTCGGGTGACTTCTGCTCAGGAAATGTATGAAGCTTGCCATGAGCATTTTAATTCAATAGATGTTGCTATTTGCGCAGCTGCTGTAGCGGATTACAAACCTAAATTTGTTGCTGACCAAAAGATCAAAAAATCGGATGCTGAGTTTACTATCATTTTAGAAAAAACCAAAGATATATTAGCTTCGTTAGGTAAAATAAAACAAAAACAATTTCTGATTGGCTTTGCTTTGGAAACTGAAAATGAAATTGAAAATGCCAAGTTGAAAATTCAGAAAAAAAACCTAGATTTGATTGTTTTAAATTCGCTTCAGGATGAAGGAGCCGGGTTTGCCAAATCAACCAATAAAATCACTTTTATTGATAAGAATTTTGCAATTGAACCCATGCCTTTAAAATCAAAAGAAGCTGTAGCGAATGATATCATCAATAAAGTAATAACACATTATGAAAAAAATAGTTAGTTTTCTTTTTTTGTTTTTTGTTGGATGGGCGCAAGCTCAACAATTAAATTGTACGGTACAGGTAAATGCTGAGAAATTGGCCAGTACCAACAATCAAATATTCAAAACATTAGAAAAATCAATTAGCGAGTTTATCAATAAAACAGATTGGACGGGAGAAATCTACAAGCAAAATGAAAAAATAAATTGCTCAATGGTTATCAACGTAAACTCGTATGATTCTAACCAATTTTCGGCAACCCTACAAGTTCAGTCAACTCGTCCGGTATTTAATTCTACTTATGCCACGCCAATCTTCAATTATAATGACAAAGATTTCAGTTTTAGCTATATTGAATTTGAAAACCTGAATTTTGATCCGGCTAGTTTTAGTTCTAATTTAGTTTCAGTGTTGTCTTTTTACAGTTATATGATACTTGGACTTGATGCTGATACTTATTCTTTAAACGGAGGAAAAAATTGGTTTGATACGGCTCAACAAATTTTAACTGTTGCCCAACAAGGCGGCTATAAAGGCTGGAGTCAGGCAGACGGAAATCAGAATCGATATTTTTTGATAAGCGATGTGCTATCGGGAACTTATGATTCTTTCAGACAAGTGATGTATGAATATCACCGAGAAGGTCTAGATACCATGACCACCGATTTAAAATCGGCCAAAAATAAAATTATTGAGTCCATTAATACTTTAAACGACATCTATAAAGTACGCCCCAATGCCTTTTTAACCAGAATATTTTTTGATGCTAAAGGCGATGAAATTGTTTCTATTTTATCCGGCGGGCCAAAAGTTTCACTGGCAGAAACGGTGGATACTTTAAACAAACTTTCGCCAATCAATTCCAGTAAATGGGCCACGATTAAGTTATAATCAGTACATTTACTTTTTAAACTTTTCCCTCTTTTTCCGAACATGATCACATCGCTTTCAATCGAGAATTTTGCATTGATAGAAAAATTAAATATTGATTTTTCCAATGGTTTTTCCATCATCACCGGAGAAACAGGAGCCGGAAAATCAATACTTCTGGGCGCTTTAGGATTGGTTTTGGGCAAAAGAGCCGACTTGTCTTCGCTCAAAAACAAAGAGGAAAAATGCATAGTCGAAGCCAACTTTTCCATAGGAAAGTATCACTTGCAATCTTTCTTTGAATCCAATGATTTGGATTATGAAGAAGAGACAATCATCCGAAGGGAAATTCTGCCATCGGGCAAATCCAGGGCTTTTGTCAATGACAGTCCGGTGAATTTGCAACAACTGCAAGACTTGAGTTTCTACTTAATTGATGTGCATTCGCAGCACCAAACCCTTGAATTATCAGAAGAAGAATTTCAGTTCAAAATTATAGACGCTATTGCCGATAATCAGGAAATGATAGTCGAATACCAAACAGTTTTAAAACAATACCGTTCGGCAAAATCTTTATTAGAAACAAAGAAAACCAGTCTTTCTGCTATCTTAAAAGAGAAAGATTATAATGAGTTTCTCTATAACGAATTAGAATCCGCTCAGTTGAAATCCGGAGAACTGGAGGAGTTAGAGAAGACTTATGAAGCTTTGAATAATGTTGAATTCATTAAAGAAAACTTATCCATGCTTTTGGCTTTGGCCAATAATGAAGAATTAGGTTTGCTTAAAAACTTAAAGGAATTCAAAGCCATACTTCAAAAAAACAGCAGTTTCTCTGCAGAATATCAATCGTTATTTGAAAGAACCAATTCGATTGTAATTGAGTTTGATGATATTGTTAAAGAGTTAAACCGCGAATCGGATTTAGTGTTTAATGATCCGGAAAAACTGGAGCTGATTAATCAAAAACTACAGTTGATTTATACTTTGCAAAAGAAACATCAGGTTTTGACGGTAGAGGAATTACTTGAAATTCAAAACGAATTGGAAGGCAAAGTAGTTTCTGTCGCAACTTTGGAAGAAGAAATTATAAAATTAGAAAACAGCATCAAGGATTTCGAAATAGAATTAGATACTATTGCTGATAAAATAAGTCAAAGTAGAAGCGTAGCGGTACCAAATTTAAGCGAAAAATTAATTGTTATTTTGAATCAACTTGGCATGCCGAATGTTCGTTTTAAAATTGATATTGTGCCAGCAACAACTTACCATACTAATGGGAAAGATACTATTCAGTTCTTATTTTCAGCCAATAAAGGAACCGATTTTGGATTGCTGAAAAAAGTGGCTTCCGGTGGTGAAATGTCGAGAATCATGTTGGCTGTAAAAGCTATCTTATCGCAATATTCTAAATTACCAACCATAATTTTTGATGAAATAGACACCGGAGTTTCCGGAGAAGTGGCCAACAAAATGGGAGAAATTATGCGGGAAATGAGCCAAACGATGCAGTTGTTTGCTATCACACATCTTCCACAAATTGCCGCCAAAGGAAATAGTCATTACAAAGTTTTCAAAACGGTTTCGGGAGAAAATACCGTTTCGGAATTAAAATTATTGACCAATGACGAACGTATCATTGAAATTGCCGAAATGCTCTCGGGCAAAGAAATTTCGGATTCGGCCGTTAATCATGCTAAGGCATTACTGAACTAACCGTTTTAATTTATTATTTTTGTTCCGTTTTTAACTAAATATATAGACAACTTAACATCGATAGAATATGATTATAGAACCAAGAATGCGCGGATTTATTTGTTTAACAGCCCACCCGGAAGGTTGTGCGCAAAGTGTTAAAAATCAAATAGCCTATGTAAAATCAAAAGGGTACATTGATGGCCCAAAAAAGGTATTAGTAATTGGTGCTTCCACTGGTTTTGGTTTGGCTTCAAGAATCACAAGTGCTTTTGGCTCCGATGCGGGAACCATTGGTGTTTTCTTTGAAAAGCCACCAAGCGAAGGAAAAACAGCCTCACCGGGTTGGTATAATTCTGCTGCTTTTGAAAACGAAGCTAAAAGTGCCGGTTTGTATGCCAAAAGTATTAATGGTGATGCCTTTTCTAATGAAGTTAAACAACAAGCCATTGATTTAATCAAAGCAGATTTAGGACAAATAGATTTAGTCATTTACAGTTTGGCTTCCCCTGTGCGTATGCATCCTGTTACGGGTATTTTGCACCGTTCAACATTAAAGCCAATTGGAAGCACTTTTACCAACAAAACGGTTGATTTCCATACCGGAAATGTATCTCAGGTTACTATTGAGCCTGCTACTCAGGAAGATATTGATAATACGGTGGTAGTAATGGGAGGTGAAGATTGGGCTATGTGGATGGAAGCCTTGAAAAATGCTGGGGTTTTAGCAGAAGGAGCAACTACAATTGCCTATTCTTATATAGGCCCGGAAGTTACGGAAGCTGTTTACAGAAAAGGAACCATAGGGCGTGCTAAAGATCATTTGGAAGCCACCGCTTTTGAAATTACAGACAATTTGAAAGACTTACAGGGCAAAGCTTATGTTTCAGTAAATAAAGCATTAGTAACCCAAGCTAGTTCAGCTATACCGGTAATTCCACTTTATATTTCTTTGTTGTATAAAATAATGAAAGCCGAAGGAGTTCATGAAGGATGTATTGAGCAAATCCAACGGTTGTTTGAGCAGAGACTTTACTCAGGAAAAGCTGTGCCAACGGATGATAAAGGAAGAATTCGTATTGATGATTGGGAAATGCGCGAAGATATTCAGGAAAAAATCAAAGCATTATGGGCAACAGCCACTACGGAGAATTTAACTGAAATAGGAGATTTAGCAGGATACAAGCAAGATTTTCTAAACCTTTTTGGTTTTGGTTTCGATGGAGTTGACTACAATGCTGATGCGAATGAAATGGTTTTAGTCCCTAGTATTCAAAATTAATATAACTGTTAATTTTTCTTTTTTTAAAGTTTAAAACTCACAATTTTTTGTGAGTTTTTTTTATTTGGCGTACATTTATGGGCAATTAACTTTTAAACTTTAACAATATGAAAAAAATTACGTTTATTCTACTTTTTCTACTTGGAGGTATAATGACATCTTTTGCTCAGTTTTCTGAAAATTTTGATGCTAGTACCACTTTGCCAGCTGGATGGAGTGTTATTAATGGTGGTGATGCCAATACCTGGACCGTCAGCACACCAGGAAACGGAACTGCAAATAGCGGAACCAATGTTGTCAGAATTTATTACAATGCAACAACAGCACATGACGATTATTTGGTAACACCACAATTTACAGTAACAGCTGGCGTTTCTGATTATCTTAATCTTTATGCAAGAAACAGATCTACTACTTTCCCGGAACCATTTGATATTTTATTATCTACAACAGGAACAGCTACTACAGATTTTACCACAACTATTGCTGCAGCTGTTTCTCCGGGTATTACTTGGGGGAGCTATGGTTATGATTTAACTGCCTATGCAGGGCAAACCGTTTATATTGCTTTCAGAAGTACTACATTGGACCAATGGCAGCTTTATCTTGACGATATTTCAGTTGGCGCATTACCAAATCCAATTGATTATGCTAATTTACAATGGCCACCAACAGGATCAATCGTTCAAGGAGGAAGTTTGACTGTATACGGACAAGTTTATGAAGCAGGTCTGACCGATACTACTTCAGGACAAGCACCTGGTATTCAAGCTTGGGTTGGAACTAATGCAACAAATACAAATCCTAACACATGGACCAATTGGACTGCCGCAACATTCAACGTTGAAGCGGGTAATAATGACGAATACCAAGCCGCAATAGGTTCAGGTTTAACTCCCGGAACTTATTATTATGCTACAAGATTTAAATTGGGTAACGGTAGTTACGTATATGGAGGAATTAATGCAAGTGCACCAAATAATGGTAATTTTTGGGATGGAGCCACTTTCGGAAGTGGTGTATTAACAGTAACGCCACCACCACCACCAGCAAATGATGATTGTACTGGTGCTATAGGTCTGACTGTAAACCCAGATTATGCTTGTGGAGCGGTAACTCCGGGGACTGTTCTTGGTGCTACAGCATCAACAGTTGATGCAACTGCTTGTGCTGGTACTGAAGATGATGACGTTTGGTTTTCATTTGTTGCCACTGCAACAACACACAGAATTAGCCTTTTGAATATAGCTGGTTCGACAGTTGATATGTACCATTCTTTATGGACAGGAACTGACTGTAGTAGTTTATCACTAGTTACCGGTTCATGTTCAGATGCTGATACTAGTAATCCAACCGGTTTGGTTATTGGACAAACTTATTATGTTAGAGTTAACACTTATACAGCTACTGGCGGACAAACATCTACTTTTAACGTATGTATTGGGACACCACCACCACCACCCGCTAATGATGATTGCGCAGGTGCTATTGTGGTAGCTTGTGGTTCTGCCACATTAGGCTCAACAGCTAGTTCAACTAATGAAAATGCAGCTGTTTGTGGCATTAACGTAGTTACTGTACAAAACACTCCAGGTGTTTGGTATAAATATATTGGTGATGGTAGCAATGTTACCGTTACTACTTGTTCTCCAACGATAACAACAGGAGATTCAAGAATTGCCATATTTTCAGGTTCTTGTGGAGCGCTTACTTGTGTTGCTGGAAATGATGATGCAGAATTGGTTGGTTGTTCTACTAATGCCTTATCTTCTTTAGTTACTTTCAATACTGTTGTTGGTACGGATTATTATATCTTGGTATATGCTTATACTTCAACAGCATTAAGTTTTGAATTGAATGTGAGTTGTACAGCTCCTTGTTCACCGGCAACTACAAATGATGATTGTGCTACGGCATTACCAGTAACAGTTGGGACAACAGTTACCGGTGCGGATAATTTATGTTCTTCAGCCAGTTTAGGGGTAACCTACCCAAGTTGTGGAAATCAATTTGGTACTTATTACGATACTTGGTATTCTTTTGATACCGGAAATGGTACTGATTTCACCATTACTTTGGCTAATCCAAGCGGGACAACTGGTTTTGCATTATACTCAGGAACTTGTGGCGCACTGACCATGGTAACGGGATCTTGTACAACTACTGCCGGTTCAGTAAGTCTTACAGGATTGACAGCAGGTGCTACTTACTATCTTAGAGTATTCTCTGCAACTCCAGCCGCTAGAGGTACTTTTGATTTAACAATTTCAGATAATGGGTTAGGAACTAATACATTTGACAATTCAAATTTCTCGTACTACCCAAATCCTGTTAAAAATATTTTAACATTATCTTATAACCAGCAAATTTCAAGTGTTGAAGTATTTAACTTATTAGGTCAAAAAGTAAGCTATAATAAATTTAACGCTAATCAGGCTCAAGTTGATATGTCAAACTTATCAGACGGAGCTTATATGGTTAAAGTAACTTCAAATGGTCAAGTAAAAACAATTAAAGTTATCAAACAATAATTGTTACGTCATTACAGATTTTTAAAGCCACCTAAATTTTAGGTGGCTTTTCTTTTTTATAAAACTTATATTTGTTAAAATTTTTGCCATGTATTTTTCAATTATAATTCCAGTTTATAACAGACCTGATGAAATTAAAGAGCTTCTGGAAAGTCTATCAATATCTGATTTTGATAAAGAATTTGAAGTGGTGATTGTTGAAGACGGTTCCAGCATAACTTGTAAGGAAGAAGTTGAAAAGTTCCAAAACACATTAACTATTTCGTATCATTTCAAATCAAATTCAGGTCCGGGTGATTCCAGAAATTATGGAATGAAAGTAGCCAAAGGCGATTATTTTATCATATTCGATTCCGATTGTATTATTCCAAAACAGTATTTAAACGAAGTCGAAAAAGAACTGACCACAGATTATGTAGATTGTTTTGGTGGCTCGGATGCTGCCTTGGATTCGTTTTCCGATGTTCAGAAAGCCATCAATTTTGCTATGACTTCTTTTTTGACAACCGGAGGAATCAGAGGAGGCTCAGAAAAACTGAATAAATTCCAGCCGCGAAGTTTTAACATGGGAATTTCCAAAAAAGCATTTGAAGCTTCCAATGGCTTTGGTAATATTCATCCTGGTGAAGATCCCGATTTATCAATCAGATTATGGAAGTCAGGGTTTCAAACCCGATTATTTTCAAAAGCATTTGTATATCATAAGCGACGAATCGATTGGGATAAATTTTCCATACAAGTCAATAAATTTGGCAAAGCCAGACCCATTTTAAATTCCTGGTATCCGGAATACAGCAAGCTTACTTTTTTCTTCCCAACGCTTTTCATTTTAGGATTTTGTTTAGCACTTTTTCTATTCTTATTTGGAATAAAATTGCCAATAGCTTGCTATGTTTTTTATTATCTGTTGCTTTTTGTTATCGCCACGATTCAAACTAAAAGTTTAAAAATTGGCTTTCTTTCAGTGATTGCTGTTTCTAAACAATTCGTTGGCTACGGAAGAGGGTTTCTTGAATCCTTCATAAAAGTGAATCTGCAAAAGCAGCAACCGGAGAAAGCTTTCCCCGAATTATTTTTTAAAGTAAAATCATGACCAAAATAATTGGATTAACAGGAGGGATCGGTAGCGGAAAAACGATGATTGCCAATTATATCAAATCGTTGGGGATTCCGGTATACATTGCCGATGAAGAAGCCAAGAAGTTAATGCAAACTACTGAAATTATTGAGGCTGTTAAAAAGGAATTTGGCGATGAAGTGATGGATAATAATGAACTCCATCGAGAAAAACTGGCCCAACTGGTTTTTAACAATCCTGATAAACTACAAAAACTTAACAATATTGTCCATCCGGCTGTAAAAAAACACTTTGACACTTGGGTTTTGGCTAACCAAAATTTTCCATTTGTAGTTAAAGAAGCCGCCATTTTATTTGAAAGTGGAAGCTACAAATATTGTGATAGTATCATTACCGTAACCGCTCCTTTAGAAACTCGAATTCAAAGAGTTTTAGCCCGCGATAAGACGAATCGTGAGAGTATTTTGCAAAGAATGCAAAACCAATGGACCGATGAGCAGCGTATCGCTAAAAGTAATTATGTAATTCACAACCTTTCTGTTAAAGAATCCCAAAAACAAACCAATGAAATTCTTAAATTATTAAAAAATCAATAATTTAAGGTTAAGATGTTAATGTTTGGTTAATGTATTTATCGTATAAATGTTAAAATGCTAAATTTGTTTAATGAATAAATTGTTTTTCCGTTTACTAATCATTTTAATGAGCTTATCCCTAATTGGCATAATACTTGTTCAAGTGTATTGGTTTGATAAATCATTTGAGAATAATGATGAACAATTTAAGTATCACGTTAAGCAAGTTCTGGGCAATGTTGCGGATAAATTGGAAAAATATGAAGCCTATACTTTCTATGAAAAATACAATCATGTAAAAGACAGTATAGGAAAAAATCCTGATAAAAGTGATTTTTTAGAGTTTGGTTACTATCAAAGAGATTCAAGAACCAACGAAACTATCATTTATTCCAACAGCATCATTTCCGAGGATTATGGCATATCGTCATCGTTCTTTGATAAAAAATTTGACAGTATTAAACAATTCAAAAATTTTTCTGCCAAAAGAAAAACAGAGATTTACAATGAAGGCATTGACAATCCGTCCATCAAAAACAACGTTTCTCCCGATGTAAAAATCGAAAAAGCAGGACGTTCGGATTTATTAGACAATGCACAGTTTGAAATGTTCTTCAAAGATATTGCTGCCGTTAAGCCTATTCAGGAGAGGGTTTCCAATGAAATGTTATTGAAACTATTATCTGAAGAACTCAATGAATACGGTATAAAAACACCATTCGAGTATAATGTCTACAGTAATGGTTTGGCTACTAAAATCAAATCGGAGAAGTTCAGATACGACAAGACAGCCACGTATTCTATCCCAATTTTTATTGATAACGATGGGAATAACAAATACCAGTTGTTGCTGACGTTCCCGCAAAAAAAGAAGTTTTTGTTTTCGGAATTAGTAGGCATCTGCATCTTGTCAATCATTTTTACGCTGATTATCATCATTGCCTATTCAAGTGCTTTGAGCCAATTGATCAAGCAACGTCAGATTTCTGAAATCAAAACTGATTTCATTAACAACATGACGCATGAGTTCAAAACACCAATTGCCACCATTAACTTGGCTTTGGATGCCATAAAGAATCCGAAAGTCATTGAAGATAAAGAGAAAGTGTTTCGCTATCTGCAGATGATTCGGGATGAGAATAAGCGAATGCACGCTCAGGTTGAGAATGTGTTGCGTATCTCTAAATTGGAAAAGAAAGAATTAGAAATTACCAAGGAATCCAATAACATTCACGATATCATTGAAGATGCTATTGATCACGTGAATTTGATTATTGATGACCGAAACGGAAAAATAACCACTCATTTTGAGGCTACCCGAACAACGGTACTTTTGAATGATGTTCATTTTACCAACGTATTGGTTAACATACTGGATAACGCTATAAAATATTCTCCGGAAGAACCGATAATCGATATTTATACAGAGAATGTCAAAGAGTTCGTTATCATCAAAATAAAAGATCAAGGAGCCGGAATGACAAAAGCGGCCCAAAAAAGAATATTTGAAAAGTTTTATCGGGAACACACCGGTGATTTGCACAATGTAAAAGGTCACGGATTAGGGTTAGCCTATGTAAAACGAATAGTTGACGATCATAACAGTCAGGTTTTTGTCGAAAGTGAAAAAGGAAAAGGAAGCACATTTATAATTAAAGTCCCACTCATAAATTAACATATATGGAAACAAATAAAAAAATTCTTTTAGTCGAAGATGACCAAAACTTCGGAATAGTTTTGAGAGAGTATCTGACTCTAAATGATTTTGATGTAACCCTCGCCAAGAATGGTATGGAAGGTTTTGAAAAATTCAAAAAAGACAACTTTGACTTGTGTATTTTGGATGTAATGATGCCCTACAAAGACGGTTACACCTTAGCTAAAGAAATAAGAGAAAAAAACAAAGACGTGCCTTTGATTTTCCTGACCGCCAAGTCAATGAAAGAAGATGTCATGAAAGGCTACAAAGTTGGTGCCGATGATTATTTGAACAAACCTTTTGATTCAGATGTACTGTTGATGAAAATCAAAGCTATCATCCAAAGAAAATCAGCTGAAAACAAAAATGAACCAGCCAAATTTGAATTCCAAATTGGTAAATTTCTTTTAAATTCTAAGCTACGTTATTTGAAATTTGATAATCAGGAGCCAATTAAATTATCACCAAAAGAGTCTGATTTGTTGAAAATGATGGCTATCTATGAAAATGATTTAATGCCGAGAGAATTAGCATTGACCAAAATTTGGAGAGAAGACAACTACTTCACTTCAAGAAGTATGGATGTGTACATTGCCAAGTTGCGTAAATACCTAAAAGAAGATCCGGGAGTTGAAATCCTGAACATCCACGGAGAAGGTTTCCGATTGGTAGTAAAAAAATAAGAAAAGTGGCTTCAAGAAATTGGAGCCCTTTTTATTTTAAATGCAATTGAAGCGCAAAACAGGTTTTTGTATCCCGCTGTACCGCAAAAATAATTTCATTACTTAGGTCAAGTTGTTTGATTTCAACCGTGTCATTTAAGGAAACTTCTTTGAGATAGTTCATTTCAAAGCTATCAATTTGTTGATTCTGAATGATGTCCAAATCCAATGCATCTAAGCACCATTCCAGGTATTTGACGCTATTGGCATGATTAACAATGTCTAAATCAGAAAGCAATACTTTATGATGGGCAACCTGCGCCATATCTTGTTGAAAATCAATTTTACTGAAAGCCTGAACCGTTGCCCTGTCTGAATATTTTTCAAAATGCTCGTGTGGCAAAGCCAAATTTTCCGGCCTTCTGGTGTTGGTATTAAAGACGGCCCAAAAAGTTTCACAACCGATGATTTTTTCTTCTCCCAAATAGATTTCCAGGCAACGGATAGAACGGGAATTCTCCAGTGAATTAATCCAGGTTTTAACCGTTATGGTTTCTTTCCATTTTGGCAACCGCTTTATTTCTACCCGCATTCGGCTCAAAACCCAAGCCTGATGATGCACTTGCATGTCACTGAAACTAATGCCGCCAAGTTCAGCGTGCAAACCGGCGGTCAATTGCAAAATATTACACAAATCGGTATATTTCAAATACCCATTCGGATAGCATTGCAGAAAATTGATTTCCCAATCTTGCTGTAAAACGGAAGTGAAGTTAGGAGCGATTGGCATCTATTTGATTTTTGTTTCAATACAATTTATAATCTCTTTTCTATCGGCTAAATAATCAAACCAAACCGCATTTTCAGTTCGCTTAAACCAAGTCAATTGGCGTTTGGCGAAACGTCGTGTGTTTTTCTTGATTTCTTCAACAGCAAAATCTAACGGAATCTTTCCACCAAAATAATCAAACAATTCCCTATAACCAACGGTTTGCAAGGCATTCAATGCTTTGTTTGGATACAATGCTTCAGCTTCCGCCAAAAGTCCTTCGCTCATCATAATATCCACACGCTGATTGATTCGGGCGTACATGATGTCTCTTTCGGCTTCCAAACCAATGACAATAGGAGTGAAGTGGCGCTGGTTTTTCTTTTGTCCGATAAAACCTGAATACGGTTTTCCAGTACCTAAGCAAACTTCTACAAAGCGTTTCATTCGCTGAGGATTTTGCAAGGTTTGTGGATTTTCGGAAAGCAAGGTATTGTAATAGTCAGCATCCAACTCTTTCAACTTATTTTGGAGATACTCAATACCCAATTGCTCATACTGAACGCAAATTTCTTCTCTGAATTTGGAATCAATGTCCGGAAAGTCATCAAACCCTTTCAACACAGCATCTACATATAATCCGGAGCCACCCACCATGATTTGAACGTTATTTTTCAAAAATAATTCATCCAATTTGGCAACAGCTTCTTTCTCAAAATCACCCACCGTATACGATTCAAAAATGGATTTGTTTTGGATAAAATAATGTGGAGCCGCTGCCAATTCTTCCTCAGTGGGAACCGCAGTTCCGATACGCATTTCCTTAAAAAACTGCCGACTGTCACACGAAATAATGGCACAACCAAAATGCTGTGCCAAAGCAATACTCAGAGAAGTTTTCCCGATAGCAGTTGGCCCAATAATGGTGATTAAATAGTTCATGATTAAAAGGTAATAATCTTCATCACCTTATTTTTTCTCAAATACCCTTGTATAATGGTTTTGGTATCGCGGTTGTTCTGCATCGGAATGATGATGTTTTTCAGGATTTCAATATTGTTCACCTGATAATTCAAATCAAAGAAACAATAGCCTTTGTAAATTCCGTTTTCTATCAATACTGCGCTGCGTTCGTCCACACTTCTGCCGCGGTCAATGATGACCATGTTGTTGTTTTCAAAACTGGCGTTCTGAATGAATTCGGCAACACGCTCGTTGTAGGTTTCCGGCAATTCCTTACCAAGACAAGCACCATTGCATTCCTTTATTTTATGCTGAAAGCAACCGTTTTGGGTTTCGTATAAACCATTTAGTTTTTGGCACAAATGATATTCCGAGGTCACTTTGAAAAGCATATTTTTTCCTTCCTGAATGCTGCTGAACGAAGTAATTTCTTTTTTTCGGCCATCGGCTTTCAACACTTTCAATGTCATATAACCGTTTTCATCTTTCTCTTGGTACAATGCCCATTGAAAAATGCTTTTCCGCTGAGCGGTATTATAAACAGGTTTGTTGATTTTTATTTCTTCGCTTTCTTTTAGTAAGGCAATCAATTCGCTGCCTGTAACTTCATAAGTCACGGCAAAAACGTCGCGTTGAATCTTTTTACTTTTCCCCGAAGTTCCCGTAAAATGCTGGTTGATGCGTTTCTTGATGTTTCGGCTTTTGCCAATATAAATCAAATCGCCTTTCTCGTTGTGAATGTAGTAGATGCCCGTTTTGCTTGGCATGCTCTCAACGATATCCAATAATTTTGGCGATAATCCTTTCTTGATTTCGGCTTTGATTAAACTAATTAAAATTTCTTTTTCGACATCTTTGGCCAAAAGCATTTTAAACAATTTTACCGTAGCCATAGCATCACCACTGGCGCGATGCCTGTCGGTAACCGGAATTCCTAACGAACGAACCAGTTTTCCCAAGCTATAAGAAGCTTGCCCCGGAATTAATTTTTGAGATAATTCAACGGTACAAAGAGTAGGCTTGATGTAATCATAGCCCAATCGGTTGAACTCTGTTCTCAGGATTCGGTAATCAAAAGAAGCGTTGTGTGCCACGACTATGCAGTCTTCGGTAATTTCAATAATACGCTTGGCGACTTCATAAAACTTTGGTGCCGACCGCAACATGGCATTGTTAATTCCCGTCAATTTCACCACAAAAGGCTGAATTGGTTTTTCAGGATTTACCAAACTGATGAACTGGTCAACAATTTCATGGCCGTCAAATTTATAGATAGCAATTTCAGTAATGCCTTCTTCATTAAATTGACCACCGGTAGTTTCTATGTCGAGTATTGCGTAAATAAGTTTTAATTTAACGGTTATTATCTGCCACCAAAGATACTACTTCCAATTCGAACCATAGTGCTGCCACATTCGATTGCCAATTGGTAATCACCACTCATGCCCATCGAAAGAGTTGTCAGTTGTGGATGCTTATCAAATATCGATTTTAATATTTGAAATTCTTTTTTGATTTGAGCTTGATTATCAGTGAAAGTAGCCATTCCCATTAGGCCAATGACTTTAATGTTTTTTAAACTTTTGAATTCTTCTGAATTTAGAATTTCTTCCAATTCTTTTTCATCCAAACCAAATTTGGTTTCTTCTTCCGCTATGTACATTTGAAGCAAACAATCGATAATTCGGTTGTGTTTCTTGGCTTGTTTATTGATTTCTTCCAATAATTTTAAGCTATCCACACCATGAATCAAAGTCACGTATTCCGCCATGTATTTCACCTTGTTGGTTTGTACGTGGCCAATCATGTGCCACTGAATGTCTTTGGGCATGGCTTCCCATTTTTCGGTCATTTCCTGGATTTTGTTTTCTCCAAAAATGCGCTGACCGGCATGGTAGGTTTCCATCAAATCAGCTACTGGTTTGGTCTTGGAAACCGCTACCAATGTGACATGGGAGGGAAGGGAAGATTTTATTTTGAGGAGATTGTCTTGTATTGACATTTTCAAATTTTCAAATTGGTACATTTTCAAATTACAATTCATACACCATCAAGCCGCTTCGGAACTTTGGTTCTATGTACGTACTTTTTGGAGGCATAATCAAGTTGTTGTCGGCCAAAGCTTTGATTTCAGCAATATCCGAAGGGTAGAGCATAAAGCCCACTTCAAATTCGCCTTCATCCACCAATTCTTTGATCGTCAGTATGGATTGTTTTCCGGGAATGTATTCAATGCGTTCATCGTTACGCAAATCTTCGATTCCAAGTAAAGGCTGCAGTACTTTATCGTATAAAATTTGAGCATCCAAATTCTCCAAAATCGAAGGCTGTTTGTTTTCCTGTTTGTAAAACAAGGCATAGAAATTACCATCGAGGTACATGCCAAATTCAAACTTACTTTGCGGTTTCCACAATTCCTGTTCTTTGTCTTTGATGATGAAATATTCCGAGAGTTTTTCGATAAAATCATCTTTGGAAAAACCATTCAAATCGCGAATGATTCGGTTGTATTCATAAATTTTGACATTGCTTTCCGCAATCAGGAAGCTCATGAAATAGTTTAGATTTTCATTGCCCAAATGCTTGTCTTCATCATACAACAATTCCGCGGATGCTGAACGGTGATGGCCATCGGCAATATATAATTCGGGAATGTTTTCAAATTGCTTTGTCAACCAACTAATTTCTTCTTCGGTTTCTATTTTCCAAAGCTGGTGCTTTTCTTTATTGGTGGTCGAATAGTTGTAAATGGGTTGCTGTTTTTTCTTTTTAACAATCCAATTATCCAATTCCAAATTATCGGGATACGTGATTAAAACCGGTTCTGTGTTGAAACCTGTTTGGTGCAAATAATCCTTGAAATATTCCACGCGATACTGCAACGTATCCTCGTGTTTTTTGATGATATTGTTTTTGTAATCTTCAATCGAAGTCCCGGCGACAATTCCGGTGAACGATTGGGTTTTGCTTTGAATTTCGTATAAAAAGAAAACGGGTTTGTCTTCTTCCATGAAAACGCCTTCTTCTTTAAAATCCTGATATTTGTGAGCCACTCCTTTAAAACGTTTGTCCAAAGTAATTTTTTGCGAGTGCATATAGGCCGGATTGATTACGTGCAAAAACGAATACGGATTAAAACTCAACCAAGCGGCAAGCTCAGCCGAACTGTAATCATCATAGTTTCTGCAAGTCACCAACGCTACTTTATCAGGCGTTGGACGAACCGCTTTGAAAGGAATTATTTTGCTCATATGTTTTTAAGCGAATTGTTTGGAAACTTTTTCTGCTTTTTTGCTTTCGGCATAATCATAGAACCCTTCTCCTGATTTTACACCCAGTTTTCCGGCCATTACCATATTGACTAAAAGTGGGCAAGGAGCGTATTTCGGGTTTTTGAATCCGTCGTACATTACGTTTAAGATGGAAAGACAAACATCCAATCCAATGAAATCAGCCAGTTGTAACGGCCCCATCGGATGTGCCATTCCGAGTTTCATCACGGTATCAATTTCGCTAACGCCGGCAACGCCATTGTATAAGGTTTCGATGGATTCGTTAATCATGGGCATCAGAATTCTATTGGCTACAAAGCCAGGATAATCATTAACTTCTGTTGGAGTTTTTCCAAGTTTAATCGATAAATCCATGATGATTTTAGTTACTTCATCCGAAGTGTTGTAGCCGCGAATGATTTCTACCAATTTCATAATCGGCACCGGATTCATAAAATGCATTCCGATTACACGCTCTGGATGCACGACTTGTGCTGCGATTTGAGTAATTGAAATCGAAGAAGTATTGGTTGCCAAAATCACATTGTGATCGCAGATATCGCTTAGTTGCTTGAAGATGTTTAGCTTCAGCGTTACGTTTTCAGTTGCGGCTTCTACTACTAAATCGGTTCCTACCACACCGTCTTTGATATCGGTATAAGTGATGATGTTGCTTATGGTTTTGTGTTTGTCGTCTTCGGTGATGGTGCCTTTGGTTACCATTCTGTCAAGGTTGGCAGCGATGGTGGCTATTCCTTTTTCCAAAGATTTTTCGGAAACATCAATCAGTTTTACGGTAAAACCGCTTTGGGCAAAAGTGTGAGCAATGCCATTGCCCATGGTACCTGCGCCTATTACAGCTATTGTTTTCATTATATGGGTTTAGTTTGTTTTTTGTTTTTAAAATATTGGATAAGAAATATGGCTAAAAATACAATAATTCCCCATTTGTCGCTGTTCCATTTGATGTATATAAGATAAGCTAAAAAAGGGAGCAAGGCATATATTAAAATTGTATCAGCCTTTCGTACTGAAATTTTGACTTTCTCTGGAGTTTTTTTCCAAAGGGAATCGAAAAGAAGGGATAGCAATGACATTATAAAAAGGACTGCAATAATTACCAAACCAGCATAAATTAGGGTTCTTTCAGTTCCTAATTTATCAGTAAACGCATTCTTTAAAAAATACAGTCCAATTATGAGCAATACTAGATAAAGAATAGGTTTAACAACCTTATTCATTAGGTAATATATGAATTCCTTCCTGTTCATTTTTATTTTGAAATCTGTTGCATACTGTCAATAATCATGTAGGCCACGCGCAGGGCTTCCGTTCCGTCTTCTAAGGTTACAATCGGAGTGGTGTTGTTATTGATAGCATCGGCAAAAGTGTCTAATTCGTCCAAAATAGCGTTGTTGTGACTTACTTCAGGGTTGGCAAAATAGATTTGTTTTCTTTCGCCTTCTGCATTTTGCAAAATCATATCAAAATCGCCGGGAACTTCCGGAGCTTCTTTCATTTTGACCACTTCACAGGTTTTGTCTAAATAATCTACAGAGATGTAAGCGTCTTTTTGGAAGAAACGCGACTTCCGCATGTTTTTCATCGAAATGCGGCTCGAAGTAATGTTAGCCACACAACCGTTTTCAAATTCGATACGCGCGTTGGAAATATCTGGCGATTGGCTCAACACCGAAACACCGCTGGCGTGAACGGCTTTGACTTTTGATTTGACCACACTCAAAATCGCATCGATATCGTGTATCATTAAATCCAATACCACAGGAACATCAGTACCACGCGGATTGA
The DNA here is from genome assembly GCF_036741995.1 of Flavobacterium sp. GTDB lineage: Bacteria > Bacteroidota > Bacteroidia > Flavobacteriales > Flavobacteriaceae > Flavobacterium. The sequence goes on from NZ_DAINRG010000028.1 coordinate 29,387, forward strand.
ATTCGGCCAAACGGTGGGTTTCGATAAACATTGGGTTGTCAATCATATCTTTCACGGCAGTGAAGGCAGGATTGAAACGTTCTACATGCCCAACTTGTCCTTTGACGTTGTATTCTTTGGCTAAAGCAATAATTTCTTCGGCTTCTTCAACGGTGGTTGAAATCGGTTTTTCGATAAAAACATGTTTCCCGGATTTGATGGCCACTTTAGCACATTTATAATGCGAAAGCGTAGGAGTCACTATGTCAATCACATCCACAGCATGGATTAATTTGGCAATAGTATCAAATTGTTTGTATCCAAATTCGGCTTCGATTTTTGCTCCGTTTTCGTGGTTCTCGTCATAAAAGCCAACGAGTTCGTATTTTTCTGATTGTTGTAATAAACGCAAGTGTATTTTTCCAAGGTGACCGGCACCTAAAACGCCAACTTTAAGCATATAAATGTATTTTAAACAAAAATAGAAATTAATTAATAATTGGTAATTTTTAATTGCCGATTTCTTTACTATTTTTACCGAATAAATCTCAACCCAAATTGAAAGACACCAGCAAACATCAAGGACTTCGAAATCAATTGGCCAAACAATTGGAAGAAAAAGGAATTACCGATAAGAATGTGTTAGAAGCGATTCGCAAAATTCCGAGACATTTGTTTCTGAATTCCAGCTTTGAAGACTTTGCTTATCAGGATAAGGCCTTTCCTATTGTGGCCAACCAGACAATTTCACAGCCTTATACAGTGGCGTTTCAAACGGAATTATTACAAATAAAAAAAGAAGACAAAGTCTTGGAAATAGGCACAGGAAGCGGTTATCAAACCGCCGTTTTGTGCATGCTCGGCGCCAAGGTGTACTCAGTCGAAAGACAAAATGAATTGTTCAAAGCCACCTCTCTTTTATTACCAAAATTGGGCATTCGTCCAAAACATTTGGCTTTTGGCGACGGTTATAAAGGACTACCCAATTTTGCACCGTTTGACAGCATCATTGTTACTGCAGGTGCGCCGATTATTCCAAAAGCCTTAATGGCTCAGCTAAAAATAGGAGGTAGACTGGTGATTCCCGTTGGAGAAGATGTTCAAGTAATGACATTGTTCATTCGAAAAAATGAGACTCAATTTGAAAAACACGAATTTGGTGATTTTCGTTTTGTTCCTTTGTTGGAAGATAAAAATTAGAAGGATTTTTTAATTCGATCCAAATCCCGTTTAGTGTCTTGTTCTTTCAGACTTTCACGCTTATCATAGGTTTTCTTTCCGCGACAAAGTCCGATATCGAGTTTGGCGATACCTTTTTCATTGGTAAACAATTTTAACGGAATGATGGTCAAGCCCTTAGTGTCCATGGCTCTTTCCAATTTTTTCAACTCTCTTTTATTCAATAACAGCTTTCGCTCGCTTTTGGCTTTGTGATTGAACTGATTCCCATATAAATATTCGTCAATTTGTGTATTGATGGCGAATAATTCGTTGTTGTGAAATTCACAAAAGCCTTCCGTAATATTAGCTTTTCCTAACCGAATGGATTTGATTTCTGTTCCGGTTAAAACAATACCAGCCGTGTAGGTTTCAATTATTTCATAATCGAACTTGGCTCGTTTGTTTAGTATGTTGATGGTTTTTAACATGGATGGCAAATGTATAAATTATTGCTGCAATTTGGAATGAAATTATCAATAAAAAAAACACTTGAACTATGATTTATATCAGGTTTTTAGCAAATTCTTCAGGATAATTTTGGGGTATAATTTTAAACCAATATTCAAAATGAAAAAATTATTATTAGCAGCAGGGATTGTATTACTATCATTAACTGCTCAAGCACAAGAAAAAAGTCAAGGCTTACAAGGAGCATGGTGGGCAACGGCACAATTTGGTTACCAACAAACTAAAACCGGTGACAACAAAGGGACTAACCTTACTGTTTTGCCATTGGCAGGTTATTTTGTATCCCCATCAGTTACTGTTGGAGCCGGAGTAGGGATGATTAACATAAAATCAGAAAATGCTGCCGGTACAGCTGCCAACACCAATTTAATTGTGGTAGAACCTTTAATTAGAAAGTACTGGAATGTAGCCGGAAATTTCTATTTCTTCGGACAATTAGCCGCTCCAATCATTTCTGGTAAGGAAAAAGAAGCGAATACAAAAGTAAATCAGTACGGTTTAGCCATGTCAGGAGGTATGGATTTCTTTGTAACCAAACACTTCTCTGTTGAGTTCTCTTATGATTTGGCCAACTTTACATCAACCACTATCAAGCCAGATGGCGGCGATAAAACAACCGTTAATAATTTTTCAGTAGCGCATGTTGCTTCAGCTGATCCTGTGTATATAGATGCTTTGGGTGGAAGTATGCCTAACCTGACTACACCGTTATCTTTCGGATTTAAATTTGTGTTTTAATTTAGGAGTTAATAATTAGTATTCGACGCTGTCGAATTCTAGAGACCGTCATTCTTGATTGAATGACGGTTTTTTGTTACTTTTACGGCATGCAAAATACTTCCTCAAAAGATCCGCTTCATGGGATTACACTTCAAAAAATTGTAGAACAATTGGTTGATTTCTATGGTTTTGATACGTTGGGTGAATTGATAAACATAAAATGCTTTCGGGACAATCCATCGGTTAAATCAAGTTTAACTTTCTTGCGAAAAACCGATTGGGCTCGAAAAAAAGTGGAAGACTTGTATGTTAGAACTCTTCCTAAATGGGAGAAAAAGTGATTATTTCTTAAAATTTCTTTTCAATAAAGAATAGATTACGGTGTCCCAATATTTGCCTTCCCACAATTCATTTTCAAGAATATGCGCTTCTTTAACAAACCCGTTTTTTTGTAAAACCCGTTCCGAAGCAATGTTTTCCGGATCAATGACGGCTTCTATGGAATGCAGATTCATTTGCTCAAAACCATAAGCCACTACTGCTTTAATCGCTTCCGTGATGTACCCTTTTCCATTAAATTCGGGTAGCGACATGTAGCCAATTTCAGCCCGATGATTTTCAGGTTGAATTCGGTAATGCCCAATGATTCCAATGATTTTGTTGCTTCCTTTGATGGTAATTCCCCAGTTGATTCCGATATTGTTGACAATCTTATCTTCAATCATGGCAATATGCTCTAAGGCGTCTTCCTTAGTTTGGGCTATGGGTCTTGGAATGTATTTCATAATTTCGGGATTGCCGCGTAGTGCTAGTACTTCATCAGCATCGTTTTCGTCAATGCGACGCAGCAGCAATCGTTCGGTTTCTATATTCTGAAAAGGATGGAAATTGATGGTCAGCATACTTCTGTTTTTTGGTAAAATTATAGAATTTCTATGCTAAAATGATATTCTTTGGTCGAATTACTTTCTAATAACTGAATGCCTTCTTTTTCCATAATGTTGCCATTGGTAGTTAAAACATCGGAATACCCAACCCAAGGTTCTAAACAAAGAAACGGCGCGTTCATTTTGGTCCAAATCCCAAAATTGGGAAAATCAGCAAACTTAAAATTCAGGAAGGGAACTTTATTTTCGATAATCTGAATTTGTTTCGATTGCAAGGCTTTAAAGATTAATGCATCATTTTCAAAAAGCGAATAGGTGAGCGGTAATTGATTATCAATTAGTTTAATTTCTTGTTGATTGTTCGAAAGCAAATCGTTTTCCAATTGGTAACTGATAAGTTTTTCGTTGGGTTCAAACTGCAAACTGTATGTTTCAAAATCTTCTGCTAAAGCAAATGCCGGATGTCCACCAATAGAATAGGGCATCGTTTCAGTATCGTTATTTATGATGGTATAAGTAATACTTAATTCGGTGTTTTTTAAAGAATATGTTATTTGTAATTCAAAGTCAAACGGGTAAATGGTCTTTGTGGTTTTATTTTTTTGTAGCGAAAAAACTACTTTATTTTTTTTCTTATGTACTAAGATAAATTCTAAATCCCGGGCAAAACCATGGCGGGTTAATTCATAATTTTTGCCTTTGTAGGCATAGGAATTATTTTGTAAAGTACCTACAATCGGAAATAAAACAGGGGAGTGTTTGCCCCAATGCTTTGGGTTCCCTTCCCAAATGTATTCTCTTTTAGAGTCGATATGCTGTAATGATATCAGTTCAGCTCCTTTGTGATTTATGCTGGCGGATAACTTTGAATTTGAGATAGTTGTAATCAATGCTGGATTGTGATTTTTATTTAAAAAGTTTGGTTCACAAATATATTTTATTAATTTTATTCTGCCCATTAATCTATTACTAACTTAATCTTAATTATTATGATACCAAATTTCGAATCTATCGAAAAGGAAAAAATTCATCAACTTTCTTTTCCTAAATCAGATGTTCTCGAATCCCGAGAAGAAATCCAACAACGTTTTTCCGATTTGAACAGAGCTTTGGCTTTAGGAAATCTGGAGCATGCTAAAATCAGAATCTACTTTGAAGACAATCAATCTAAAAAAGTCGTGGAAACCACGGTTTGGGCTGTAACCGATCAACGGGTTATACTCAAGCAAGGCCATTCGATTCCCATAAACAGGATATACAAATCAGCTTAATTTGAACCACTCTTTGGAGTGGTTTTTTTGTATGTGCAAATTTTTATTATTTGAGAAGTAGGGGAAATGTATTCTTAAATGTTTCGTTAACTGTATTTAATCGATTTTATGTGTTTTTGGCCGACAAAAACTATAGTATGATCTGTCAAAAAGATAAAATGTATACTGTCACTATTAATCAAAATGAAGTTTTTGCCCCCACAGCTACTTTATTAAAAATTTAGCATGCTACTATGAAATTAAAAATGTTTAAAATTTTATTGCCTTTGGCAATGGTGTTTACTATGGTCTCTTGTAACTCTGATGCTTCAGAAACAACTTCGACAAATAAAACGTTGGTAACAACATACAATTACAATGACACAGAATTAAATTTAGTAGCAATAATCAATACTTATCGTCAAAGTATCGGATTGAATTCACTCGAAGTAATCAATCACATCTCCTACAAATGTGAAGAGCATAACCAGTATATGATTGCTAATAATGTTGTCAATCACGAATATTTTCAGGATAGAGTTGATAATCTTGTCACGGTTTTAAATGCACAAACTGTGGCTGAAAACATTGCTTATAATTATTCTTCGGCTGCAGCTGTCCTTAATGCTTGGTTAAACAGTCCAATTCACAAACAAAATATAGAAGGTGATTTTACCAATTTTGGATTAGCGGTCACTCCTGATCCGGAAACAGGGAAGAACTATTTCACCTGTATATTTATTAAAAAATAATAAATCTGCTCTCAACTAAATAATTAGAGTAATGTAATATTCTTTTATTTACACCTGCAAAAAATATAACCACTCTACGGAGTGGTTTTTTAGTTTTGGCACTAACGAAAAATAATATCGAC
>NZ_DAINRG010000029.1:0-31031 GCF_036741995.1 Flavobacterium sp.
CAGTCAAATTAGTTAAAAGGGTTGGTTGGGGATTCTGTTTACCTCCGATATCAAAAAATCCGCCAGTATCGGGTGTTTTACTACCACCAATGGTAGTCGTTGTTGTCGACTGTGAATAGCCAACGAATGTTCCTAGAACGGCAATTAAAAGAAACAATCCTTGTTTCAGTTTATTTAAAAAATTTGTTTTCATGATAATAAAAATTTAAGATTTGATAATGATTAAAACTCGTTGCTTTTCATCCAAAGCTTTATAAACAATTGTTTTCAGCTTGGTAAAAGCTTTTCGGGATAGTAGTCCTAAACCGGCTCCCGAAATCTTTGTAACCGGCGCGATGCAGCCGTTCAATTCTTTAATGGCATTATTGGCAGGATGAATCAAAATAAGATTTCTGTTTTTTACTTCAACCAATTCCAAGTGCCATTTAAACTTTCTGCTAAATCGCTTTTTTAGAAAATATTTCCCTTCCGGAATACAGGAAACCTTCGTTTCGTTATTCTTCCAAGGCAATTCAATTGTGTAGCAAATCAATTTGCCCTCGCATTCGAGTTTGCCATTAGTTCCTTCAGGGAAATAAGTTCGGGTGAGTAAAAGAACCATTACACACCACTGTCAACCTTCACAATCGATAATGGGTTAAAAGCACCGTTTTTAAGCGGATACATCTGACCATTAACTTCTTGGTAGAATTCAATTCCTAACGCCAAGAAAAGAGGTTTTGTACTGGCTGCTGTAACCTGATTGGTTTGTGCAATCGCAACAGTTGCCACTGCATCCCAAGGTAAAATAGCCGTTGCCGAACTTTCCACAATAAAGGTTTCCGCCTCAAAGTCAATTTCTGCACCGGCAGAAATAATTTTGTAATGCGTTGTACCCGATGGAGCTGCAATCATGTTAATCGGTATAAATGATGGAATGTCCACTGTAATTTCACCGCTAACACGGTCTATAGCACCTGTGTAAGGTGCATAAAGACTTGTACCAAGTTTACCTCTGATATTGAACTCAAAACCCAATAACAATTCGGCTTCACCGTCAATCACATTTCGCAAACCACGTTCACTAACCAAGTCAGCTTGAATTACTTTTACCATTTGTTGCGTAAGTCGACTTACCATTCTGCCATCAGCAGAGTTCAATAGCAAAGCTCTTAGAGCGGTTCTAAGCAATTTTCCGGCCTTCCCAGCCCGTCCAAATTCAGAACCGTTTTCACGGGTTCTCTGAAACGCAGGGTCATTTTCTATCCTGCTTTTTTCGATACCTCCCTTCTCGCGGGCAAGGTGCCCGTCTTGCGAAGTTTTATAAAAGGTAATACCTCCGATAGTGCCTTTTAATTTAATTATGCCTTTCTGTCTTGCCATAATTTCTAAACTTTTGATTAATACTCATTTTCACAATTCACTTTCATTTCGATAATCGTTGCAACTAAATCCCGAATGATTTAATCAAAGATTCAAACATTAAAATCACATTTAAAAGAGCTACAATCAATAGCCACAAATAATCGACTATAACCACAAATAATAATGCTTGGAGTTTTCCAAAAATTCTATAGTTTTGTATAATATGAGAGGTATGACATAGCCATACCAAAGGCATAGATAAAGTATCAAATGGGACAAAGCAGCGGAAGAGTGTGCATGTACCCAAAAGACGTTCAACGAATAATGGGAAAGGAATACACCCAGGCAAGGCTGTATTTAATCAAGATAAAGAAGCACCTGAATAAAGAAGATCATCAATACATTTCAGTTGAAGAATTTTCAAAATATACAGGTCTTCCAATAGAAGAAGTTTTGCGTTGTATGCTCTAGGGTAGAAAGAGTAGATTTAGGTCTAACGGTTCTTTGAGAAGCTTACAAACTAGTTCAATAACCAGTTCAAAATATGAACTTTCCCTTGTATATCAGTATAGAAATGATTATATTTGGACATACAATTTAATGTTCTTTATCACAGTTTGATAGTGACCTATTTCGTGACCTATCAACCATAATTACAGCGAATACCTTTAAATACTAGCATACAGAACGAGGTTCGAATCCCTCTTTCTCCGCAAAAGAAAACCGATTGGGAAACCAATCGGTTTTTTTATTTCCTAAAAGTGCCAAAAGTTTACTTTTGAGTGCTTTTGGGAAATAAAAAAATAGGCTGAGTAACAGCCTTATGTTTTTTGCTCAGGATACCCTTTATGGGAACAGCGCAGCTAATCCCGTTTAGAAGTTATAAGGTGCTGAGGCGCTAAGATTTTTATTTCGGTCACTTTTCTTCGTGATGGTCCTTCGGCAGGCTCAGCAGTATGTATCGTAGCACTGCCAACCCTATCACTATTAACAAAACCTAAGTCATTAGCTTTTGGACTGAGGGAACAACGGACTCTTAAAGATGGATAAGATGAAACCCAAACTCTGAAATGACCAGTTTATGGGTTTGGAAATACAGGGCTTTTTTATTAATCATATCCAATATTTCTTCCGGAGACGGAAAAAAAAGCTCAAAAACTCCTGGATTGTTTTCAAAAAAAGTGGCGGGATCTTCCATTTTTTCACCTTCATAAAAATATTCAATGGTCAATGGAACATTGATTATTTGTGTATACTCAAAAATAGCAGAAAATGGCATAGGTAGGTATTGTTTAGTTTTGGTACAGCAAAAGTACCAAACCATTTCGCAAACTATGTTAAATAAGAGAGTAGCTGTGTTAAAAAAAGAGGTAGTACATCGAAAATATAGAAAAACGATGATTACTAGTATCGTCTTATTCAAAAACATCACGTTAAAACTCTACTCAACGTTGAGGAAGGCATGGCATTTTATCATATGCTTTTACACTTATGGTTAAACGGCTAAACATTGTTAACCTTGCCGGCAAAATTTAATATCTTTGTAGTAAACGCTGCTGTATGTCGATCAAAATTGAAGCCCTGCAAATTGCCGAATCGTTCAACATCAGGAAGTTCCGAGAGGACTTTCAGGGGGTGGAGCATTTTGGTACCCAGTCTGAAATTTTCTTTGTCTTCCCCGAAACCAACCGGTACCTTTATCTTTTTGATTATGGAGTGATTGTGTTTGCCAATTATGAGGCTGCCGCCAAAACTGAAATGCTGGCCTTTGCCCAACAATACACCAGCACTCCTATTCAAACTCCTTTAAATGAAGAATATCAGGTAGAAATCAATACACAACTCACCACCCACAGCGTAAAAAATAATTTTGTTACAGTGCCCAAGATTACGCCCTCAATCATGCGCATAGTGACCTTAAACACTGGGCAATCAGTGGCCTTGGAATATTATGAAACCCTGACCGACGAGATGATTACCTCCTCTAAACATTATATTTTAGAATTGGAACGCCGCGGAAAACTGTCGATTTCCAAAACAAACCTGCTCAAATATATCGGAAAAGTCCTGAATGTAAAAAACAGCGTCATCGATAACTTATACATTCTTGACGATCCTAATCTGGTTTGGGATAATGAAGAACTGAACACCTTAAACCGTCAACTCAAAGCGAATTTTGAAATCAATACTCGCTTTAAAGATATTGATTACCGCCTGCAGATTATAGAAGACAACCTTACCCTGTTTACCGATGTTTTGAATGTGAGGGAAAGTTCCCGTTTAGAATGGGTGATTATCCTACTCATCGTCCTCGAAATTGCTATTGCCTTATTTGTTCATTAATCGGATAGTATAGTCTGCCATTAGAGAGTTACGAAGCATGTATTAAGAATATAAAGTTCCGAACTGAATATACCGGTATCATGATGGCAGTTTCTTCATAGTATGACGCATATCAGTTTATATTTTTTATTTGCTACTTACTTTTGGAGCAAAATTCTGTCTGTCATGACAAAACAATTATTTTTTAAAAACCAGGCACTTTGATACTTACTAAAATGAGTTTAAACAAATATTTCCAGATGTATCAGTGGTTAATCCTTAGTTTATTAATCAGTAGCCGTTTTGGGGCTCAAACCATTCCTGATACTCTAAAAACACAACGTTATTCACAATGTGATACGCACTATGTTTATGAATATTCTAAACCAAAATTTTGGGACATGGTAACTTATGTTCCTAAAGATGTATATCAGTTGGGTGTATATACCGTGCAAAACGAGAATTTAAAATGGGATGCTTTGGCGCTGGGAAGTACTCTACTTTTAATCCCTTTTGATCAAAAATTGATGACAGAAGCTGATTACTTAGGACAACGGTTAGGGGGCTGGGATAAAGACAATCAATATACTAAATTACTCGGGTTGTTGAATATCATTCCCAAAAACATCAGCTCGGGAGTCTATTATATGGGTAATGGGGGTACAACATTGTTATTAAGTGGTCTTTTTTATGGTATAGGAACAGGCAAAAACAAAGATTATCGAGCTTTAAACACATCGAGTGAGTTGATAGAATGCTTGTTATCCGTTGGTGTTGTTACACAAACCATGAAAAGAATTACCGGAAGGCAAAGCCCAAAACCAGCGATTGCCGATGGGAATGACGGTGGAAACTGGAGCCCTTTTCCAAGCTTTGATGCTTTCCAAACAAACACACCCAATTATGATGCAATGCCCTCGGGTCATTTAGCAACTTTTATGGCATCAATTACTATTATTGCTATTAATTACCCCGAAAAACACTGGATTAAACCGGTTGGCTATTCGCTTATGACTATTTTGTCTTTTAATATGGTCAGCAGTAAAGTACATTGGGTTTCGGACTATCCGATTGGGTTGTTTGTAGGCTATATCATGGGAAAACAAATTGCTGAGAGAAGACTAATAAAAATTGCCAAAGACTCTAAAAGTATGCTAACTCCTTTTAAAAAAAAGTACGATATCAATTTTCATACCCGTTCCTTTGAACATAATTTACTATTGGGCTGTACTGTCACTTTTTAAAAAAGCTATTGAATCGTATGTTAATGATACTTGTAGTATAAAACAGGAGTTTAATAAGATGTTTTATCCTTTTCAGAATAAGGCGGTATCTGACTTTTAATTGCCATCATACTTTTGTTTTTCTCAAAAACTCAATCCATTGCTTCGGTTCCGTCCAAAACGGTATCCCCATCAGGAAACACAAAGTCATTTTCAGAAAAATCGAGGATTTCCGCCATCGGAGCGTGTTTTATAATTTCATCAATCCCTTTGCTCAACATCAGTTCTGTTGAATATTTCCGGCTATTGGCCAGGACCAAACCGTCTTTGGATAGTCGGAAAAAGTATTTGTTGGCCGCCTTTTTGTATTTGGTAAAGCCAAATACGGTTATGTTGTCTTTGATGGCGGCAATCATGCGTTCGCAATCTGATTTTTGCTTACAGCCTATACTGGTAAAAATCGTTTTCCCTTTTCTTGTGGCAAAAATAAATTTATAATCTCCGTTATAGCGCTTGCTAATGACAAACATTCCCATATACTTACTATCAAAATTTAAAGTGGAAATTCGATTCTGAAATTTACTATTTCCCAATCGCACTTCCTTACTTCACCTTCCAAATGTAGAAAAAACAAACGGAATTAAAACCAGCTTGAGGCACTACTAAGCAATAGTTATCAAGAAAAAAGAGGCGTCAATCCGCAACTAATTGCCTATCAGAAATGTATCAAAAACCTCTCGATACATTTTTGGTTTAGCCAAAAAAACTTAAAACCGAGCAGTTACATTCACAAATACATTTCGTCCCATTCTTGGAAGATTATTCCAATCCGTATAAGTTGAATAGTGAGTATCTAACACATTCTCCATACCTGTTTTTATCAGTATCTTACTGGGATAAAATGAAAACTTATACCCTACACTGCAATTGATTACGGCATAGTCAGGGGTTTTATCTTCTCCATAATAAGCACTGTACTGGGTTTGTACCGCATTGCCTTGCACCGCTATTTCGGCGCTGATTTTTTCTTTGGCATAGGATAAAGCCGAAGCATAACTAAACGGTGCCATAAAAGGTAAATTCATTCCATTGCCTTCCTTTCCTCTGCTAAAAACCAATTGTGTATTCCATTTCAATTGTTTGGTGAATTGATATTCTGTTGTGAGGTTTGCATTGATGATAGTTGCATACTCCAATGCCGTATATACTTTTACACCATTGGCACCCAAAGTCATTGGAACTAACGCAGCATCCGGTTGGGCCATGATATAATTGGAAATATGAAAATAAGAAGCGGTCATTTTAACGGCAAGCTTATCATTTTTGTATCCTATATAAGTATTGCCTTCCCATGATTTTTCATTCTTTAAACCGGGATTACCAATATGATCATACCCATCAAAACTATTGAATAAATAAAAACCATATCCTTCCGAAACCGAAGGAGCTCTTTCGCCATAGGCTATTCCTAATCCATATTCCCACCCGGCTTTCATATAATTGTAATTCAGTGCCGAACTTTTAAGAAAACGTTGCTGCTGCGACGGCATTGCAGGATAAAAAATCTGCAAACTCTCTAACCCGGATTCGCTTGCCACTTTATTGAGATGAAAACCGGCAGACAGTACCATTTTAATGGAGGAATGGCAATTTAACGCATAAGTATCCTCCACAAAAAGACCATTGTAAAAAGTTCTCACATCCGGCCAAGTGTACATAAACATAGGGTTTTCAGCAGCAGCTGCCGGATACATTGTCATTTCGGCTAAGGATTGATTGTAAAACGCATTCCAATTAAAGAGCAAATGATGTTGCTGCAGTTGGATTTTTACTTTGGAATAATAGCCATAGGTTTTACTCCAACCGGGCATATCCATATGTATGGGCACTACAGGTCGCTGGGTATCGTCCATACGATGCGTGATGGTATTGAAATAGATTTTGGTTTCCCAATCTTTAATAACCGCATTATGGGGGATATATTGGAATTTCAATGAGCTGATAAGGGCTTCTGCCAACGATACATCCATGGGCAATGCCGGATAGCCTATGTTCGTAGCTTTGTCATAAATTACAGAGGCTTCTACGAGTTTATTGCTCCCCAGTTTATATCCCAAAGTAGTGGATAAATTCATTTTTCTGAACTGCGAAAATAGAATCTCCTCAGACTTTCCTGCTTTGTAATTTTCCGCATCGCGAAACATAAAATCGGTATCGGCATAAAACAAACTATCCGCATAACTGACAGACATCCCCATGATTTTTTGTTGGTTATTCGTTTCGTAACCGCTATTCAGATTAAAATCCCATTTTTGCTTTCCAAATTGATCTCTGTTGCGTTTTAAATCGATAGCACCACCAATAGTACTGCCAAAACAAGCTCCTTCCTGACCGGAAGAAATGGTGGCTTCGGATAAATTGGACACCTCAACATAGGAAGTTATCGGATCCATTTTATCGGTACAGGCTCCGAAAATCCGCATGCCGTCTATAGTAATTAGTGTTCTTTCGGTAGTCATATTATTAATAATGGGTTCCCAGGCATAAGCTCCACGTTTTATCATGTCAACTTTGGCCGATTGTTGTAAGTATTCATCAATCGAAGACAATACTTTGGTTTGTTTTTCAAAAAGCTGCGCCTTTTTACCTATGACAATAACTTCCTGAAGTTCTTTGGGTTGTGTGATATCTTTTACCGCTTCCTGAGCCATGAGTGAACCCGAAATCAGCAGCAAAAACCAACTATAATTTTTCATAACAATAGGATTAAAAACGGTCAAAACCTTAACAGGCATTGACCGTTTTGTTAAGATAAACTGAACTTAAAATTCTAAATCCAAATAAAGGCTACTCTCTGTAACCGTATCGGAAATAGGTTCTCCTTTGAGTAAAGTCCCGTCAGATTTGAACAACTGCAAATTGATTTTCCAATATCCGGTCATGGTTAATGCCATTTTACCGGTATATAATTCTCCGGGGCTCAGCTGGACTGCATCCATATTATTCGGGGAACCGTGGTTACCCATACTTGGCATTCTCGGGTCTATTTTTAAAGTATAGCCGTCCACTACCGGAAAATGCATCATATCCTGCATTTTAAAAACACCAAGTATCACATCATTTACGGCCACTTTAGGATGATGAGGCTCGGCATAAGCCACTATATATTTTATGCCATCGGTACCGGTAAAAGTAGTAACTCTTCTTTCGGCGGAAGCCGGCACATCCATAGTCGTTGTGGCTGTATAGGAGATTCCCTTAATAGTATAATCAAGGGTTAAATCCCAATATTCGGTTTCATTTTGGGGCATTTGAAATACTATATAACCCTCGTATAAAGTACCATTGGAGGTTACTTTTTCTACAGCCGATTTTGGGCAAGAATGCGTCATCATGCTCATGTGCATTAGTGGTGTCCAATTAATTTCTGCGTCCTTTACATAATTATTAGTGGCGTTATCTTTGATTCTTATTTTGATTTCGTTATACCCTTGTTCTACATCCCTATGAGAATACAATTCCAGAGTATGTGTATCATTAGTAATTTCTTTGAATTTGTTTAGGCCTGCTAATTCATCGGTTGGCACTGTTGCATCCTCACTGGAAGAACAAGCAGTAAACACTGCTCCTATGGCTAGTATCGCCACTATATTTTTTATACTACGTTTCATTTTATTTTTACTTAAGTTTATACAATAGTTTGTCTGAAAGATTCCTCTTTCAATCATTTTTGGACATAAAAATCCTATTGACATCTTTTTAAGAAGTCAACAAACGATAAAAATTAAGCAGTGAAAGTTGGGGGATGAAATACGGAATGACTATCCAAATGCGAGTAAAGATTGGTATAATGAGTGTTTCTTTCCACTGTACTACAGTCGGAAAACAACTGGGGTTCCCATTGTGGTATGACTTCACAGTATAAGACTTCCACTTCTTGAGCAATTCCTTTTTTATCGGAAGAGATTGGTTTTTCGCTTTCAGCCTCTTTGGCTAATTCTTTCATCAAATGACATTTTCCGTTACAGTGCATTTGTGGTTTTGCTTTATTGACACAAAGCACCGTAGTGATGTAATCATAATTCACAACATACTCAACAACCGGAAAAGCCGGTTTCAGTAGCATGACTAAGGCTATTATGATTACAGTTGTTTTCACTTTACTAAAAGTATTTTGCTTTTTGCAGCTTGATATTATTCCGCAAATTTAGGGCAGATGAAAAATACCATTGTATGACTATGGTCATGTTTTTAGCCTTTTATATCCTCTAAATTTGTAATCGATAACAGTACTTGTTACCAACAACAGTACTCGAAAGCTTAAACACTTGAAATCCATTATGCAGATAGATTTAGATTTACTCTTTACTTGGGGCGCCATAGCTAAAGAATATAAAAAAGGGGAAATGATTTTTTGTGAAGACGAAATGGCCAACTTTTATTTTCAGATTATTGAAGGCAGTATCAGGATGTTCAATTCTAATGATGAAGGAAAAGAATTTACACAAGGCTATTTTTCTGACGGTCAAAGTTTTGGCGAACCTCCCTTATTTATTGATGAATCCTATCCCTCAACAGCCGTAGCTTTTCAGGACAGTAAAATCATAAAATTATCCAAAGACAAACTGTTGAAAATTTTAGATGAATACCCGGCAGTACAAAAGAAATTTTTAACCTTAATGTGTCGACGCATTCACACTAAAGCGCTCACGTCTAAAGATATCATCAATCAAAAGCCCGAGTTTAGAATTACGGCCTTTTTAAATACCCACAAAAAAAGTAAAAACGGGAATGAAAAAGAATTGGTTCCGTTTACCCGACAGGAAATAGCCAATTTTACAGGATTGCGTGTGGAAACCGTCATCAGAGCCTTATCAAAAATGAGCAAAGGAAAAAAAGTGGATATTGTTAATCATAAAATATATTACTAATGAATTTTAACAGTAAATTTTGGTTGAAATTTTCACTACTTAATCTGCTGATAGTTGCGCTACTCGGGCTTTTAATGCGTTACAAAATCGGTTTTGAATTTCCTTATGGCAATCAAAAAAGTCTGCAGCATTCTCATTCTCATTTTGCTTTTTCCGGCTGGATTAGCCACACTCTAATGGTTTTACTGATTGCGTATCTGAGCAAAAAAAAAGGTTCCGGTATCGATTTAAAAAAATATAATTTCATCCTTACAGCCAATTTATTTTGCGCTTATGGAATGTTGATTTCTTTTATCATTCAGGGGTATGGTGCATTTTCAATTGCATTTTCTACGGCCTCTCTTTTGGTTTCTTATGCTTTTGGCTATTGTTATATAAAACATCTAAAGTCATTACCCTCCGATGATTTGACTAAAAAATGGTTTACTGCTGCTATTTTTTTTAATATCATTTCCTCTTTAGGCACCTTTTTCTTGGCTTATATGATGATTACCAAAAACATTCATCAGGAGGAATATTTAGCTTCTATTTACTATTACCTGCATTTTCAATATAATGGTTGGTTTTTCTTTGCCTGCATGGGATTATTGTATGGTTTTTTGAATCTGAAGAAAACAGACAACCACTTTTTTGATACCACTTTCCGACTCTTTTTCTTTTCGTGTCTGCCGGCTTACTTCCTATCTACCCTGTGGGCTGATTTACCGGTTTGGCTGTATGGGCTTACAGTACTAGCAGCTATCATTCAAGTAATTGCTTGGTATAAATTTTTGTTTATACTCCTAAACACCAAAAGAGAATACCTGACTAATTTCCCTTATTTTTTGCGTTATATTTTGCTTTTTGTAGCGTTTGCGGTAAGCATCAAGGTTTTATTGCAGTTAGGCTCTACCATACCGTCAGTAAGTAAATTAGCTTTTGGTTTCAGACCCATAGTAATTGCTTACTTGCACTTAGTTCTTTTGGCCATTATCAGCTTATTTCTGTTGTTTTATATTTATGCCAATCATTTAATACACAGCAATAAAAAAATAAAACTAGGCGTAATCCTTTTTTCTATTGGCGTATTACTCAATGAAATTATTTTGGCCGTACAAGGAATAGCTTCCTTTAGTTATACCTTAATTCCTCATGTAGACATAGCACTTTTTGGTGCTGCGGTTGTCTTGGTCTCCGGAATTGGCATTACCGCTTTTTATTCGATAAAAAAAGTTAAAACTCTTGCTGTTTTATGATTCAACTCATAAAATAACTGTTTCATAATTAAGTACTTTGTGTATATAAACCAAGTATTTATTATCATGAAAAAATCAATTAAAACTTTGCTATTTGCGGGCTTACTTGTAGCCTTTGGTTGCAAACAAACTGACCAAGCTCCTTCTGAAACAACAACAGAAAACACTACAAAAGAACAATCTACAGGACAATCTGGCGTAAAAGATGAATCCTCCAGCCCGAATATTGTTCAGACTGCTGTGGGCAGTAAAGACCACACTACTTTGGTAACCGCTGTTAAAGCAGCCGATTTAGTAGACGCTTTGAGTAATGCAGGACCTTTTACCGTTTTTGCCCCTACTAATGCCGCCTTTGACAAATTACCGGCAGGTACGGTAGCGGATTTATTAAAACCTGAAAATAAAGAAAAGCTGAAAAATATTTTAGGTTATCACACCTATGTAGGAACTCTTAAAACAGAGTATATGCAGGACGGACAAGAGTTTGACATGGTTTTTGGCGGTAAAGTCAAAATCACCAAAAAAGGAGACAAAACCTTTGTTAACGGTTCTGAAATCGTAGCTTCTATCCCAACATCAAACGGAATCATTCATGTGATTGGCGATGTGCTTTTACCAAAATAAAAATAATTATTAATTCAAAATAAGTCCTTTTTTTTAACGTTGAAAAAGCGTGAATTTTTACTAATTCACGCTTTTTTATGATTTAAATCATATTATATTCATTGTTTAATGCTTCTTTTTGTGGTGTTACTTCAAGTCTCCTTTTAATGCATTCATCCCTAAAATACCTTGTCATTCTGCTAAGTCTGATAACCGCTTTTACAATTTACAATACTTTGGTTTACACTTCAGACAACACAGTCACCTTATCAGCAAAAGCTATAAAAGGTGAGCATCTATGGCTGCAAAACAATTGTAATGCCTGCCATCAGCTTTATGGTTTAGGCGGTTATTTGGGTCCCGATCTGACCAATGAATATTCAAGAGTTTCCAATGAAAATTATCTCAAAGCCATGTTCAACAGCGGGGTCAAAACGATGCCACAGTTTCATTTTAATTCAAAAGAAAAAGAAGCGCTAATTCAATTTCTGAAAGAAATAGACCAAACCGGTTATTACCCGAACAGCACGGCAAAAATACAACCCAACGGATGGGTAACCCTGAAATACAAAAACCTTGATTATGAAAAATAACGCCTATCCTTTTTATTTTATCACTATAGGTTTGGTTTCTTTAGTACTGGGGCTGCTTTGTGGTTTATTGGCCGGATTTCAATACATAGTTCCCGATTTTATAAAAACGGTTTTGCCTTTCAATGCCTTGCGCCCTTTGCATACCTTATTTGTAGTGTCATGGATTTTATTGGCTGCTATTGGAGGAATTTATTATTATCTCGGAAAAAACCCGAATGCGAAAAGCCTCAACCCTAAACTTATCCAAGGACATTTTTGGATTTTCATACTAACCGGTTTGGGAATTATATTCTCCTATATCAGTGGTCATTTTGAAGGCAAGGAATATCTGGAATTCCCCAGTTATTTCTATTTTCCCATAATGCTAGGCTGGCTACTGTTTGGCCTAAATTATTTTAAAACAACCAAAGCTTCTTTTAAATCTTGGCCGGTCTATTATTGGATGTGGGGCACCGGAATTGTATTTATGCTGTATCATTTTACCGAAGCGCATCTTTGGTTGTTGCCTTATTTCAAAGGTCATTTTATTCAAAATATTGCCCTGCAATGGAAAGCCGGTGGCTCGTATGTGGGTTCCTGGAATATGCTGGTTTATGGAACTTCCCTGTATGTCATAGCAAAAATCAGCAAGGATGCTAGTTATGCCCACTCCAAAAAAGCTTTCTTTTTTTATTTCCTCGGACTAACCAATTTAATGTTCGGTTGGGCCCATCATATTTACATCATTCCCACGGCGCCATGGATACGCTATGTAGCTTATGCCATCAGTATGACCGAATGGATCATTCTGTTTTCCATCCTATACGATTGGAAAAAGAACTTATCCAAGGAGACTATAACCAACTATCCATTGGCCTATCGTTTTATGAAGCTGGCCAATTTCTGGGTGTTCTTAAACATTGTTTTAGCCCTGCTCATCTCTATTCCTTCCATAAACCTTTTTACACACGGAACGCACATAACCGTTGCTCATTCCATGGGAACTACTATTGGGATTAATACTTTAATTCTACTGTCTTCCATAACTTATATTTTAGAATCGACTAACCTGATTTCTGTAAATGCTACCCGTAAAATACAACTCGGTCTGCGCGTTTTTAATTTTTCATTTGTTGGTTTTTGGTTGCTGCTTTTACTAATTGGTGCCAAAAAAGGATATTGGACCTGCTTTAATTCATCGCTTTCTTTTGGCGAATTTCAACATTCACTGCATTGGCTGTATGTCTTGTTTTTCATTTTTGGCTTGGGAATGGCCACCGGCTTGTATCGAATCGTTTTTGAACTACTGAAAATACTAAAGTGCCAATAGATTAATCCATCACATGATATATATCATCCTTTTTACTAAATGATTTCGCAAAATTCGCAGTTTATTTAAAAAATTACCAAATGACTTCTCTAAAAAACACCCACACTTTTCATATTCCCGTAATGGGATTGGCCTATACCATTGACAGTCCGATTCGGGTGGCTCATTTCGGAATTTCGTCTGTAATTTCTATAACCGATGACGAGCTTATAGAAAAAATGCGGGCGTTTTACAGCAAAAAATTCAGCCTTCCCTATCAGGAAATCACTCAGAAATGCCAGGACTACCGGGCAGAAAGAATCAAACATTATCTGAATTTAGTGGATACTATTGTCAAAGATAAATTTGAACATTTCAAAAATGAATTGGCCGAAAGCAAAACAGCTATGGAAAACTACATGGCCATGCTTCCCAATACATCGGAATTAAAAAAAGGACTCCAAAAATTCATCGAGGAAGGTTTGTTACTAAAAGACACCGTGAAAAATTACTTGACCGACCATTTTTCCCCCGGTACGATAGACGTAAATATCATGACCAAAGTGGATAAAGATAACTTTGAAAACAACATCCAATTGCCGATTGAATTTAATGATGCTCATGCCTCTTTACGCGGTTTTGCCAATAGCAATTTGAATTCTTCCGTGGTACTATCTGCCGGTATGAATCCCAGACTTTACAGTTATTTCGAACAGTTTCCGATGTTTTATCCCGATGCCAATGGGCATTTGCAAAAGAAAATCATTCTTAAGGTGAGTGACTTCCGTTCGGCTATGATACAAGGCAATTTTTTAGCCAAAAAAGGACTCTGGGTTTCGGAATACCGAATCGAATCGGGACTGAATTGTGGCGGGCATGCCTTTGCCACCGACGGATTTCTGTTGGGACCCATATTGGAAGAATTCAGAACCAAAAAAGAACAATTAGTGCAATCGGCATACGAACTCATGATTAAGGCTTTGGAAGCCAAAAACCTTCCGATTCCAACAAAACCCTTGGCTTTAAAAATTACCGCGCAAGGGGGTGTAGGCACGGCCGAAGAGCATGACTTTTTATTATCGCATTTTCAGATGGACAGTGTGGGCTGGGGATCTCCGTTTCTTTTAGTGCCCGAAGCCACATCGGTAGATGAAGAAACCCGAATGTTGCTAGCCAAAGCGCAGGAAGATGATTTTTACCTTAGTGATATTTCACCTCTCGGGGTTCCGTTCAATGCCGTAAAGGGAATGAGTAATGATCGTTGGAAGCAAAAACGGATAAACGAAAATAAAGCCGGAAGCTCCTGCCCTAAAAAACTATTGGCCTTGAGCAAAGAATATGATAACCAGGGCATGTGTACTGCCTCCAAAAAATACCAAGATATTAAGTTGGCTGAATTGGAAATCCTAAAAAAAGATATCTCTGCATCTGATCTGGAGAAACAAAAAACCAAAATAATGGCGAAATCTTGTCTGTGTGTTGGTCTAGCCAATCCTTCCTATCTGGAAAACGGTATTGAAGTGAAAGGACAACAACAAGGCGTAGTAATCTGCCCCGGCCCGAATTTGGCTTATTTTGATAAAATAGTATCGTTGGCTGAGATGGTAAAACATATTTATGGTACTACTAACATTCTTAAAGAGGTGAATCGTCCGAACATGTTTGTGAAAGAATTGAAAATGTATGTAGACTATTTGAAAAATGAAATACAAAACCTTACGGATGATATCAGTGACGGAAAAATAAAAAAGTGGAGCCTGTTCAAAAAAAATATTCTGGAAGGCATTGAATATTATGAAACCTTGTTTGCCACAACCTCCTTTTTCCAAAAAAATACGGTGGAAATTTATAAGGAGCTGAAATTTTATAAAATGGAAATTAGTCAGATTACATTTGACAAAAATGAAAAGGCTCAACTGTCATTGACACCGTCTATTTGCTAATTAAATTTTGAAAAAATGAAAGACTGGAAAAAGTTAACATCAAATCAACGAATAGAAAGAGTGCAACAAGCATTGCATGAGAATGTAAATTTTATGCATGACATCTCATTGGGATATCCTGCCTCCAAATTGGACGGTAAGGTTTTTTATGATGATGCTCCTTTTTTGAAAGATGCTCCGGTATTAATGACTTATGTGGCCAATCCCAATCATATTGGGTGTCACACAACCGGAACTTCTGAAACTGCTTTTAAAGGCACTCAGGAAATGGAACGGGAAGTACTGGACATAGTAGCCGTGGATATTTTCAAATCGGCTAAAAAACAATACGACGGTTATATTGCCACCGGCGGTACCGAAGCCAATATTCAGGCTTTGTGGATTTACAGAAACTTTTTTCAAAATACACAGCAGGCAAAATTAGCTGAAATCATGATAGTGGCTTCGGAAGATACTCACTATTCTATTGCCAAAGGAGCAAATCTGTTATCACTTGATTTGATGAAGGTTGAAGTTGATTTTGAAACGCGTCGCATTCTGGATAATGAACTGGAAACATTGCTTTGTAAAGCCATAGCCGATGGGAAGAAGTATTTTATTGTAGTAGCCAATATGGGCACCACCATGTTTGGCTCAGTTGACAATCCTGATACTTACACCCAACTGTTGGAAAAATACAATGTACCATATAAGCTTCATATAGATGCGGCTTATGGCGGTTTTGTTTACCCTTTTATTGCTCCTGACAGTACCTTAGATTTTGCCAATAAGAAGGTTTCTTCCATTACGATTGATGCCCATAAAATGCTGCAGGCACCTTATGGTACCGGGATATTTTTATGTCGGAAAAATTTAATCGAAAATGTACTAACCAAAGAAGCCGAGTATGTGGAAGGAATGGATTTGACTTTATGCGGCAGCAGATCGGGAGCCAATGCCATCGCTGCCTGGATGATTTTGACCACTTATGGCGAAAACGGATGGTTTGAAAAAGTAAAAATTCTTCAATTGCGGACGGATTGGATTTGCAAACAATTGGATGCTTTAGGCATTGCCTATTTCAGAGAACCTTATATGAATATCGTCACGATAAAAGCAGCTTATATTCCAACAGAGATAGCACACAAATATGATTTAGTGCCCCAAAAACACAATGCTGATAACCAGTGGTATAAAATTGTTTTAATGGAACATGTGGAAGTAGATAGCTTACATCATTTAATCGAGGATTTGAAGAAGCTGATTCTTATCTAAAGACCACTTTTATTGCTTTTGTAGCTAACGTTGCTGAAGTAAGGTTCTTTGTGGAATACTCTAATTTTTGGAGGGTTTCGGTGTTATTTCTAAAATGTTGAATATAAAAATTTCCCTGATAGTTATGGGTTTCCAAAACAGCTATCATTGCTTTAATATCAGTTTCGTCTAGCAAATCCGAATGATAAGTGGTTCTTACTTCAAACGGGATTTTACAATCGATTAGTACTTTTAAGGATGCGATAAATTCGGCATGGAAATTCTTTTGGGTTATCGCCTTTACCTTTTCTTTTGGGGCTTTAAAATCAATCGCTACATAATCAATTAGGTTAGCTTCGGCTAAGGTTTTGAGCACCTTGGGTTGGCTTCCATTAGTGTCAATTTTAACCAAAAACCCCATCGTTTTCACGGCTCTAATCTGCTCGATGCTATTTTTGTGAATCAAACATTCGCCACCACTGAAAACTACGGCATCCAACAGTCCTTTCCGGGATTCCAAAAAAGAAATTGCTTCAGGAAAAGTCACGACTCCTTTTCCTAAAACAATTTCCGGATTATAACAATACAAGCATCGCATGTTGCAACCGGCATACCAAAAAATGCAAGCCGATTTATTGGGAAAATCCAACAACGTAAACGGTGTGATACTGTAAATGGACATGCTTACTTTTTACATTCCTGAAAATGCATCCGTTGCTTATGTTCTCCTTTTTTACCAATGTTAAAACTTTCTACAGGCCGATGGTAGCCCATCACCCGGGTGTACACTAAACACTTGGTTCTTAACGGTTGGTTTTGTTCTAAAATCTCAATGGTCTTTGTTTTCATAATTTGTGTTGTTTTGGTTTTCCAGTATAGCTTCATCACATTTCGGGCAGTACTCGTGTTCGCCGTTCAAATAGCCATGAATAGGGCAAACACTAAATACCGGGGTTACGGTGATGTAAGGTAATTTGAATTTTGTCAATACCGTTTTGACAAAGTTTTTACAGGCTTCGGCAGAACTGATTCGTTCATTCATATACAAATGCAAAACTGTTCCTCCGGTATATTGGCATTGCAATTCGTCCTGCATCCATAAAGCTTCAAACGGATCCTGCGTATAATCAACCGGAATCTGGGAACTGTTGGTATAGTAAATGTTTTCATCCATTCCGGCCTGAAGAATATTGGGGTAACGCTTCTTGTCTTCTTTGGCAAAACGATAGGTAGTGCCTTCAGCCGGTGTGGCTTCCAAATTGTAGAGGTTACCGGTTTCTTCCTGAAATTCTTTCATTCGGTTTCGGATATAATCCAAAATCTCCAGACATAAATCATGACCAAAAGTTGTGGCAATATCTTCTTTGTCGTCAGTAAAATTGCGCACCATTTCGTTCATGCCGTTTACGCCTATGGTGGAAAAATGGTTTCTAAAATGCGGCAAATAGCGTTTGGTATAAGGATACAAACCACGGTCATACATTTCCTGAATAAATTGCCGTTTCTTCTCTAAAGTTGATTTCGCCAACAGCATGAGTTTATCCAATTGTTGGAACAAACCTTCTTTGTCATTTTCATACAAATAGCCTAACCTTGCCATATTAATGGTCACGACTCCAATACTTCCAGTCATTTCGGCACTGCCAAACAACCCGTTACCGCGTTTCAGCAATTCCCTTAAATCGAGTTGCAAACGACAGCACATACTCCGAACCGCATTTGGTTTGTAAGCATTCGGATTTTCCACTCTATGCCCTTCCTCATTCAAAGTGTATTGGCTACCAATAAAATTCTGAAAATACGAAGACCCTATCTTGGCAGTATTTTCAAAGAGCAATTCGGTATTTTCTCCTTCCCAATCAAAATCTTCGGTAATATTCACCGTCGGAATCGGAAACGTAAAGGGTTGTCCGTTGGCATCTCCTTCGGTCATCACCGTATAATAAGCTTTATTAATCAGATTCATTTCGGTTTGAAAATGTTCGTAACGCATATCCGGTAAAGAAGTTACACCTCTTGCTTTGGCTCGTTCCACCATACTTTCATCGGTTAGTTTATCGAAAAGATGCTGGTCATTTTTGGTCGGAACCTGCTCTTTCAAATCGGCCGGAACGACCCAATCTAAAGTGATGTTGGTAAATGGCGATTGCCCCCAACGCGCCGGAACATTCAGGTTATACACAAAACTGCGAACCGCTTTGAGCACCTCATCAAAAGACAGATTGTCTTTGAAAACATAAGGAGCCAAATAAGTATCAAACGAACTGAATGCCTGTGCTCCTGCCCATTCGCTTTGCAAAATCCCAAGAAAATTAGCCATTTGTCCCAAGGCTTCCCGGAAATGCGACGGCGCTTTACTTTCTATCCTGCCTCTTACACCATTGAAACCATCGTTGAGCAACACTCTTAAGCTCCAGCCCGCACAATAGCCCGTCAGGCAATCCAAGTCGTGAATGTGCAGATCACCGTTGCGGTGCGCATAACCTTCTTCTTTGGAGTAGACTTTATCCAGCCAATAATTGGCAATAATCTTTCCGGCTACATTATTCACCAAACCGGCATTGGAATACGAAGTATTGGCATTGGCATTGATGCGCCAATCGGTTTGCGAGATGTATTCTTCAATGGTTTGCGTGCTGTCAACATAGGTGGTGTCGTCATTCAATCCCTGAATGTGCTCGCGCTGCAACTTTCTTGTGTGGCGGTACAGCATAAAGGAACGCATGACGGTAAAGTACTCTTTCTCAAAAAGTATTTTCTCAATACTATCCTGAATTTCTTCTACCGCCCAGGTTTCTTTGGTATTGGTCGCCTCAATCACTTTTTCAAAAACAGTTTCATCAAACGGAATGGCTACGCTGTTAAAGCTTTTGAGTATAGCATCTTTTATCTTATACCGGGCAAAAGGTTTATAATCACCGTTTCTTTTGATTACATATTTTTCCATGTTGCCAAAGTTTAAAGTGAAGTCTGGGCTAATTTATCTAGTATGGTAAATTGTTTTTCCAATGCCTTAGCTCCCGGAAACAAGATATTGTTTTCCAGATGGATGTGTTTGTGCAAATCTTCTTCAAACTCTTTGAGCATGGCAAAAGTTACTTTATACGTTTCACAAGCATCGGCCGGTGGCGCGTAATTATTGGTTAATTCGGCAATTTTGGCAAATCGTTCTCCTTCTATAGTATGTTCGTCCTGCATCATGGCAATAGGATTATCTACCGTTCCGAAATGTGGAAGTGAAATAGCCTGATTGGTTTTTTGGGCAGTAACCATCTTTTTGATAAACGGAAATAAAATTAATTCTTCCTTTTTCATATGCTTGGCTAATTCTCCGGCTCCGGCTATGAATAGTCTATTGATTTCAAACAGCTCCGGATGACGACCTCCGTGTACTTTACAAAGCTTATCTAAAAACATATAAAGCACCGAAGATTTTTCCTCCACATAGCGATGGTGTGTTTTTTCGATATAGTCAATTAATAAATCCAGAGGCCAGGATTTAAAATCAATTCCGTTATCATTTTTAGTGAGTTTAACCGCATTGATTTCTGCTTCTAAAGCGGCAGAAGTAATTTGTTTTTTTTCGCAGGCTTCGGCTAGAGTTCGGTTGCCTTTGCAGCAAAAGTCAATCCCGTATTTAGAAAATACGGCCGCTGTTCTGAAATCGTCTGCTACATAATCCCCTATGGTTTTTTTGTCTATTGTTTCCATTTTATTTGTGTTTTAATTTACTCCAATATTACTACCTAATTCCTATTCGCGATTATGACTTAAATCATATAAAAGCTTGTTTTTCAGCAGTTATTTTGCATAGCAATCAAAGTCGTTTTCCGGTTTTGATTTTCAAGTGTTTATCATTAAAAAAATGGAAATGAAAAAAGTAAAAGAAGCCATACTAAAATTGAAAAAAGCCAAAAACGCCATCATCTTGGCGCATTATTATCAGGAGCCCGACATACAGGAAATAGCCGACTATGTGGGAGATAGTTTAGGCCTGTCGCAAGAAGCCGTCAAAGCTAATGCGGATATTATCTTGTTTGCCGGCGTACACTTCATGGCCGAAACAGCCAAAATTTTGAACCCGAATAAAAAAGTAATTCTTCCGGATTTAGCGACAGGTTGTTCATTGGCCGAATCCTGTCCGCCCGAAATTTTCAAAAAATTCATAGACGCTCATCCGGATCATATTGTTATTACTTATGTCAACTGCTCGGCTGAGATTAAAGCCATGAGTCATTTGGTTTGTACTTCTTCCAATGCGGTTAAAATAGTGTCTTCGGTTCCCAAAAACATTCCGATTATTTTTGCTCCCGATAAAAATTTGGGGCGCTACATTGAACAGGAAACCGGAAGAAAAATGGTGTTATGGGATGGTTCCTGCGTAGTACACGAAGCTTTTTCCCTAGACAAATTGATTGCGCTCCATAAAAAACATCCGAATGCCAAAATCATTGCACATCCTGAATCGGAAGCGCATATCCTGGAAACCGCTGCTTATATTGGCTCAACCTCCGGTATGATTGCCTTTGTAAAGACCAATCCGGCCGAAGAATTCATCGTGGCTACTGAAGCCGGCATCCTTTATAAAATGCAACAAGAAGTTCCCGACAAACTATTGATTCCGGCACCGGCTCAGGAAAACAATACCTGTGCCTGCAGCGAATGTGGTTTTATGAAAATGAATACGTTGCAGAAAGTATATGACTGTTTGCTAAACGAAACTCCCGAAATTATAGTCTCCAAAAAAATCAGAACTAAAGCATTACTTCCTATTGAACGCATGCTTGAATTATCCCACTAATGATACATACCAATTACTTAATTATAGGCTCCGGAATAGCCGGACTAACTTTTGCTCTGAAAATAGCGAATAAATATCCGGAAAGATCCGTTACTATAGTTACCAAATCCAATGCCGAAGAATCCAATACCAAATATGCACAAGGTGGTATTGCTGTCGTCCAAAATGGTGGCGAGGATAGTTTTAAAAAGCACATTGAGGATACGCTGATTTGCGGCGATGGTTTGTGTGACAAAACTGTTGTGGAAATGGTGGTTACGGAAGGTCCCAAACGATTACAGGAACTAATCAATTGGGGAGCTCATTTTGATTGCAACGAAGAGGGCGTTTTAGATTTAGGTAAAGAAGGCGGCCATTCGAACAGCCGAGTGGTGCATCATAAGGACCAAACCGGTTATGAAATTGAAAGAGCCATCTTGGCACAGATTCATAAAAAAGCCAACATCACTCTTTATGATTTTCATTTTGCCTTGGAATTAATCATCAGTAATAATGAATGTCTAGGAGCTTACATTCTTGAGGAGCAAACCAATGCTATCCTAACCGTTCAATCCCATTTCACCTTACTGGCAACAGGCGGCATCGGGCAGCTTTACGGGCATACAACCAATCCGGCTATAGCTACCGGAGATGGAATTGCCATGGCCAATAGAGCGGATGCCAGCATCAAAGAAATGGAATTTATTCAGTTTCATCCCACCGCTTTATACAACCCCAATTTAAGTGCTACTTTTTTAATTTCAGAGGCTGTTCGCGGTTTTGGCGCTTGCCTGAGAACCAAAGACGGTGAGCAATTTATGTTGGCCTATGATAAAAGAGGTGATTTGGCTTCCAGGGATATAGTGTCGCAAAGCATTGAAAAAGAATTAAAAAAGTCGGGGGACGTTTGTGTTTATTTGGATTGTACTCATTTGAATAGCCAAGCATTCCAAGAGCACTTCCCTATGATTTATGAGAATTGTAAACTTTTGAATATCGATATTGAAAAAGATTGGATTCCGGTGATACCGGCGCAACATTATTTGTGTGGCGGGATTTCGGTCGACAAGTATGGGCAAACTTCTGTAACCAACTTATTTGCCTGTGGGGAATGTTCCCAAACCGGTCTTCACGGAGCGAATCGCTTGGCTTCCAATTCGCTGTTAGAAGCTTTGGTTTATGCTAGTAACATTTACGATTTCATTGCCCATAAAACGGTAGAAAACACCATTGGTAACAATATCATACCAACATGGAAATCCAATACCGGAAAAGTCATCAACGCCGAATTTATTGTGAAAATGAAATCTGAATTGCAGTTGCTGATGCAAAAAAATGCCGGGATAGTTCGGAATACGAATGATTTGTTTAGGGCGCAGATGCAGCTTAAAATTTGGCAAAACCAAGTGTCAGGCATGGAAAAGCAACACCGAATCTCTAAAGATTTTTATGAATTAAAAAACATGATAACCGTTGGTATCCTCATAGTAGAACAGTCGATTCAGAGAAAAGAAAACCGCGGTGGCTTTGTAAAGGAATCACTTATTTTACAATCCTCCGATTCTGACTAAGCTTCCCAGCACCAACATGGTTACTCCGATAAGTGTTACCAGAATAATTTGAACAGCCGCTTTGGGAAGACTTTTGGAAGTGAGTTTCGGAAATAAAAACAACTGCGCATTAACCGCCAATCCTACTGTTAGTAGAAACAAAATCAATTTAAGGGAAACAACTTTTTCAATAGCATCCGTAAAGGAAAACCATTTGGTAATGGTGATATCATAATCATACGCCATCAATATTCCGGTTGTTGCTAAAACAATCAATGCCGGCATACCAATGGGTTCAAACTTGTCTTTGAAGTTTTGAATGATAGTGACATCCTTTTTCTTTAGAGCTTCAGGCAAAAACCGCAGCGAAAGAAACAAATGTCCCCCAACCCATATCGTTGCAGCCAATAAATGTGTTATCAAAAGAAGCTGATGGTACATTAGTTCAACGTTTTATACATCATTAACGAAGCTATGTTCATCGCTCTGTTTTTAATTTCTTCGGCTTTTGGACCTTCAAAAAGTTTGTCTACTGTAGCAGTAAACAAAGTGGTCCAATGAGCAAAATGCTCCGCGGTCATAGTGCTTTTTTGATGCAATTCTTTGTGTTTCATCATGGGATTGCCGTTGTAATTAGCCGTACAAAACAGAATGTTCTCCCAAAAATCATACATTTTTGGCAAATGTTCTTCCCAATTTACGCGGGCTACCTCGGTAAACAAATACCCTATGACAGCATCTGTTTTTACTTTATTGTAAAAGGTATTGACTAATTTTTCAATATCCTTTCTGTTTCTGATATCAGTTTTCATCTTTATAAATCTTTACTGTTGAATTTTTTAAGCGAAATGAAAAATGGAATGATTACCCACAGGCAAAGCAATAAGAAGGAAACAATCAAACCGATTGTGGTACCGAAAAAGTCTTTAAAAATAGCTCCGGTATAGCCCATCATGGCAGAAACATCAAGATGCAATAAAATCTGAATTCGGGCCAAATCTATCGGGCTCAAAGCGGTAACACCTACCATGGCATTCTCAATAGGATAATCGGAAAACTGGAATAATAAAAACAATACCATACCATCAAAAAGCAAAGCAAAGTACAGCCAAGTCATAATGGCAATTCCGATTCCTTTGGCTTTATCGCGAGTCATTATCGAACTCAGAAAAGCCAAAGCCACGAATACAACCGAGATTAAGCATCCTACAATAAGCATCATCAATCCTACACCATCGGGTGAATTAATTAATAACGGAATGCCGGCACCAACAAAAAAGGCCAGTACCATGGCCAACGAAAGTCCGAAAAACAAACTCAACCAAATCTTTCTTCGCTTAATGGGCTGGCTCAACAACAGCTCAATAAACTCCGAACTGTTGTATAAATAAATCGTCGAGAACAATATAGAAACTAAGGGAACTGTGAACAAAATCACGTTCAACACAGTCAGTATTCCTTTGGCGGAATTGTCTTCGAGCGCAAAAGAACTCCACGATAATACAGCCAGAATAAGGGTGTATCCCAACACTATTTTGTTCTTCAGGATGTCGAGCAAAATGATTTTAATGATTCTGTTCATCTTTATTTTTCTTTAATATTTGAGCAATCGCTTTGGATATTTTATCTTCTTTGGTTTCTGATTTCAGCAGCTCCACTTTTTTATGGAAATAGACCTTTCCGTCTTGCATAAAAATAATCTCGGTAATCAAATCATCCAGTTCGCTTAACAAGTGAGAGGTGATAAAAATGAGCTTGCCTTTGTCTTTTTCTTTGATGATTTTCTCTTTCAGGATTTCCGAAGCCAACGGATCTAAACCTGCGGTGGGTTCATCCAGAATCAAAACATCGGGATTGAACAAAAAGGCCAACACCGCGCTGACCTTTTGGGTAGTTCCACCTGAGAGCGTTCTCATTTTTTTGTCGAACATTTTTTCCAACTCAAATGCTTTTAACAAGTCTTCATCCAATTCGTTGGTTGTATTTCTGATTTTTTTGATCATCTCGATAATCTGACCAATAGTCATATTATCCGGATAACGGCCAATTTGTGGCATATAGCCAATGTTTTCGCGGTACAAATACTCTTTCAGTACGGTTTTTCCGTTGAACTCTATCGAACCTTTATCGGGCAAAACCATACCGAGTATTGACTTTATTAAGGTGGTTTTTCCACAGCCGTTGGGGCCAATCAATGCAATACATTCGCCTTTTTTACAGGACAGGCTCACATCCGAAAGCACTTCGAGTTTGCCAAATTTTTTATAAATATTTTTTATTTCAATCATAGCGGTAGCGACTTCATTAGGGGCGTTTTATCAACAAAATTATCGGGTGTTATGCTGGGCAATACTTTTTCGGATTTGTCCAAAAGGGTAATCATAAAGCTTCGGTAAAGCAACATGGTCGAAGCATTTTTTTCGGTCAGCACCGCAAATAAACTCAACGGATGGTAAGGCACATCGCCTACTCCGTTTTTATCCAAATCATAGCCTTCGTATTTGTCCCAATAATTGCTGTTAAAAGTGTTTAATACCAAGCTGCCGTTGGTACTGATATCAAACGTGTTTTTAAGGTAATTGTTGTTTACGATTTCGTTTTCCATGCAACTGGCCTGAATTTTCATGCCCCAGCCATTGGATACAAAATCGTTTTTTTCGACTTTAATGCGGGAAGTGCCTTCCATATAAATTCCGGTAGTATTTTTGATAAATTTATTATTAAAAATATAACCGTCGGCAATTTCCTTGAGCAATAAACCATAAGCGGAATCGCCCCAGTTTTCTTCAAAAGTATTGTTGAACATTTTCACACTTTTGGAAAACATCACAGCTACTCCTGCGCCATTGTTTTTAAACAAATTAGTGATATAGGAATCGTCATTGGAAAACATAAAATGCAAGCCATAGCGAATGTTTTCGGTAGAAATATTACGCCAAATGACCGAATTGGTTACGAATTCAAAATAAATCCCGTCGCGATGTCCGGAAACCGTGTTGCCAATAATTTGCAGGTTATCACTTTTCCAACAATGAATGCCGTTGCCGATAAGCTGCTCCTGGGTTCCGTGCGAAACGATGGTGTTTCCTTTTACGATACTATTGGTACAGTTTTGAAGATAAATGCCAAAGAAATTATTGTCAAGGCGATTGTTATAGATTCGGGCAAAGGTTCGATTGTACACCTTTATACCGCAAGGATCATCCAATGCCGCAAAGCCTGAGTTGATAATTCTAAAACCCTGAACTACTACACTATCAGCCTTTACAGATAAGACTTCTCCTTTTTTTTGAGCGTCTAAGATGGGATATCCTTTTCCTAAAAAAACAATCTTTTTGTTGATGACGATGTTTCCTTCTCTATACAATCCTTTGTGAACCATAAGGGTGTCACCATCTTTAGATAGTGTAATAGCCTGCCGAATACTTTTCACAGGATATTGAGTTCCAACGTGAATGGTATTGGCCATTAGTGTTGGAAGCATAAAAAAGAAATAAGCTATATAGCTGACATTTTTCATTTAGTAGCTGCTGTAAAGTTCTTTCCAGGATAACAATACTGCGTTGTATTTTGCCTGATAATCCTGTGCTTCTTTTTTGGAAGTAAAGGCAATAGCATTCCCATGCATCGGACTATTGATGCTACCTCCTTTTAAGAAATAGCATTTTTCAGCAGGAATTAGTGCATTATCCATTAAGTAATCACAAACAAAAAAAGCTTTATAAGGGACCACAGTATTTGAAGTAGCAAAATGAATCATACAGGCCACATCATCAAATTTGTAATATCGGCCTTTTTGTGTAACGAGTTCGGCTCCGTATTGTCCGTTGGCGATTGTCATTTTACAAAAATCGCAAGCATCCGAATTTAATTGCAACGGTTTTGGCTCTCCCGAAACACAGGAAGCTAGTACTATTGAAACTAAAAGAAGTAAGGCTGACTTTTTCATGAGACAATTATTTTTTCTTTAGCAAGTTATATTCTTTGACCACAATAACCAAAAGCAACACCGCAGCTCCGGTCATCAACCATCCTCCCGTATCCGGAATGGAATAGGCTCCAAAGTTCAGTAGTTGTTTATATCCCAGTAACGGTGGTTGATACGCCATGCCCGGAACTTTGATAGCAGCATTGGGATCTAAATTATGTCCGTATTGATAGTTCCATCGATAAAAATCAACAGCCGCTAAAAGAATGAAAACCATATAGGTAATCAAAAAGATTTTTACGCCTTTACGTTTATTCACAAAAACCAAAAGCAAAGAAACCAAGGCAAATAGACCGAAAACAACAGGCAATATTTTGAACTCGGGGAAGTTTTCGGTATGCAGGGTTGACATGCCTATGTAATGATTCAATCCGTTAATGATATCGACATCACCTCCTATTTTGTTGGCAAATAACTGCAACACTAATCCTTCCGGGTATTGTGGTGCTTGCAATTCTATTCGCCACATCGGCACAAAAAGTGAACCGGCAAAGAGTGCTGCTACTATCAAAAGTAAGGCTTTTGACAGGATGGAAATTTTTTGAGTTTTCATAATTGAAAAGTAAAAAGGAGCAATTTAAAATTGCTCCTTTGATGAAATGTTTTTTATTTTTGGGTTGTTGGAGCGGGTAAATTAGTTCCCAAACTAAAACTTATCGGAACATTACTACCGGTTGGAGACACTCTTATATAGCCTTGCATTTCTTGGTGCAATGCACTACAGAAATCGGTACAATAGAATGGGAAAATACCAACTTTATCCGGATTCCATTTGAGTGTAGCGGTTTCACCCGGCATGATTAGCAACTCCGCATTACTGGAACCTTTGATAGCAAATCCGTGAGGAACATCCCAGTCTTGCTCTAAGTTAGTAATATGGAAGTACACTTCGTCACCCATTTTTATGCCTTCAATATTATCCGGTGCAAAGTGAGAACGGATACAAGTCATGTACACATCAATACGTTTTCCGTTGCGAACTACTTTAGTTTCTTTTTCTCCTTTGGTTACAAACGGATGTTTGTTATCCTCCAATTTATAGAATTTGAGCTGTCCGTTATTTCGAATCAGATCTGCCGGTGCTGCTTGCGCATAATGCGGTTCTCCAATCGTTGGGAAATCCAATATTAACTGCATTTTATCGCCACTGATATCAAAGATTTGTGCCGATTGTGCTAACTCAGGACCTGTTGGCAAATAACGGTCTTTGGTAATTTTATTATAAGCGATTAAGTATTTTCCAAATGGTTTTTTACTGTCACCACCAGGGATACATAAGTGACCCACAGAATAGTAAGTCGGAACTCTGTCTAACACTTTAAGTGATTTAATATCCCATTTTACCACTTCAGAAGACACAAAGAAAGTAGTGTAAGCATTTCCTTTTCCGTCAAACTCAGTATGTAATGGTCCTAAGCCCGGTTTTTGAACTTCTCCGTGAAGTGCTGCTTCGTATTTCACTACAGGAATTCCGTCATATTCTCCTTCGAATTGTTTGGTTTTGATAGCGTTCATTAATTTATCAAAACTAAATACCGGAATTAAGGCAGCCAGTTTCCCTGAGCCTACAATGTATTCTCCTGTTGGATCAACATCACAACCGTGAGGTGATTTCGGACAAGGAATCATGTAACAGATGTCTTTTAATTCTTTAGAATCTAAAATCAGTACTTGGGTTTTAATTTCTGACGTTGCCGTATGAGTACTTTCGTTGTAAACATTGTGCGCATATCGGGTTGGTGTCAGTTTGCCTTTTCCGGCTTTGATATATTCTTCTGCTTTTTTCCAGTTTACTGCCATGATAAAGTCTTTGTCTTTTTGTGAAGCATTAACTTCCAGCAGTGTATTAGCTTGTTCTGTATTGTAGCAAGAAAAGAAGAACCAGCCATGTGATTTTCCTTTACCGGCGTGGGACAAGTCAAAGTTCACTCCCGGACATTGAATTTGGAAAGCAATATCCATCTGTCCTTCTTTGCCCACTTTTACGAAACTTAAATGACCTTTAAAGTTTTGTTTGTAGGTATTAATAGGCACATCACCATTAGAATTATCAGCTGGTACACTGAAACGGGTTCCGGCTACTACATACTCTGTGTTTTCGGTAATGAAAGGTGAAGAGTGATTTCCGGCACTGTTAGGTAACTCGATAATTTCTTTAGTCGTGAATGTTTTTAAATCGATACGGGCAATACGCGGTGTATTATTGGCATTACCAAATACCCAACGTCCGTCTACTTCTCCATTGGTTTGCGACATTTCGGTATGATGCAAATCATCCCAAGGTACAAATCCGTGTGACGTGTTTAACATGGGTTTGGTTTCTTCATTATATCCATAGCCTTTTTCAGGATCTACAGAGAATACGGGGATTACTCTAAACAATCTTCCGCTTGGCAAGCCATACACGCTCATTTGGCCACTAAAACCGCCTGAAACGAAGTTATAGAATTCATCATATTTTCCCGGTGCTACATAAGCCTTTTGAGCCGCATCACCACTCACGGCATCGCCAGAGTTTTTGGGTTTACAAGAAGTGAACAAAGCACTCCCCATCGCAATAGCAACTATTGCTTTTACAACTGTATTTTTCATTTTAGTATTGGATTAGGTTAACAATCTTTTGTTTGAACAAGACTGCTTTTGTGTTTACTTAACGCCGTCGATTTTTCTCATATACTCCAAAATATTTCGGGCTTCTGTATCGTTTAATCCTTGGTTTGGCATACGAACTAAGCAAATTTCTAATTGTGCCTGTACTTTTGGATCTTTGTTAATCATTGGGTCTGGATTGGTGATGAAATTCAAAATCCATTCCGGTTTGTGACGTGATGTAACGCCATGCCAACCCGGTCCGACTAATTTTTCATCCGTAGGTTTGTGGCAGGAAGTACATTTTACACCAGCTACTTTTTCGCCTTCAGTAGCCATGGCTTGGTCAAGAGTAGCTCCTAAATCAACCTTATCATATTTCCCTTCTCCTCTGTTAGGGTCATAAGAAGCCGGATCGGCTGTAGTGGTTGCTTCAGTTGTTGTAGGTTTTGAAAAATCGTCGCCTGATTGTTCTTTTTTGCCACAAGATATAACCAACAATCCCATAGCAATAAATAATGATACTTTGTACATGATAATTCTGTTTTAAAATTTCTTCAACAAAGTTCAATATTAAACAAATGTTAAAATATGACTGAAATCATAACTTTGAAAATTTCAGTAAAATAATTAATGACGAGCATCTTATCCGGAATAACTTCCTAAACTTCCTATCCTAATTATTATAGAATACAACAATAATTAAAAAGTCAGAGCGAAAGACTAATTATGATATATATCATTTTTCATGTTGCAACATATAGTGAATTTTGTTCCAATAAATGGGCTGTACTTAATTTTACAAATGAAAACCAACGAAAGTCTACCATTAAAAGTAGCTAATCAACTCAAGAAAGATCCGCTTCTAAAGGATGCCGAAATTGCTGTAGAGCTCTACAGCCACGAGGTTATTGTTAGTGGTAAAGTCAATAAATTTTTCAAAAAAGCCTTGGCCTGCAAGATTGTGAGTGAAATTACCGGAATTAAAAGTGTAATCGATCGTATTGAGGTACAGTTAATCAATCCGGATCAATTCAATGACGAGATTATCACAAAAGCCATAGTAGAAAAATTTGAGAAAAATTTTGGCAACTCCTATAAAAACATTGAGATTTCCATAAAAAACGGCCATGTTACTCTTGAAGGAACGTTAAAATGGAAGTACCAAAAAATGCTGGCAACTGATTGTATCACTTATTTAGAAGGCATCGTTTCGATTCAAAATAACATTGCAGTCGGCACGGTTTCTGAACCTATCATTAGCGAAAAAGATATTTTGGCTGCCATTTACAAAGAAAAATCCATTATCTCTGATATCAGTGTGGACGTTAACGGGCGAAAAGTAATCGTGGCCGGAAATGTACCATCCACATTCCAAAAAAATCTCATTGAAAAAATTGTGCGCAGCG
>NZ_DAINRG010000030.1:0-30294 GCF_036741995.1 Flavobacterium sp.
ATCCACTATGATTAGTTCCGGTAAAAGTATATGTACCCGATTCAGTATACATAGCCCCTGTTCCGGCTGTCCAGGTATAACTGTTACAGGCCACTACCGATTGGGAACTTGTAGTACTACTGTTAATCGTTAAGTCTAACTTCTGAGTAACACAATTGGCAGTAGCACCCGTGTACAAGCCTGAAGCTGTATAAGTAGTACCATTCCAAGTATAACTATCACATGCCGATACTGTAGTTGTATTGATTGAACTTGGCGTTATAGTCAAGTTTAATGTTTTAGTATCAGTACAACCTCCCGCTAGATTCGTTACACTAGTGTAAGTTCCTCCTTGTGTATAAGTAGTATTATTAGCTGCCCATGTATAACTGTCACAAGCTGTTGCTGATTGACTTGATGATGTACTAGTACAGTTATTCAACAAGTAAGGAGCATTGGTATATACAAATGCCATGTTAGCACCAACACCATAGGTTGGATTAGTCCCGTCAACATATACAGTGGCTTGTGTAGTAGCATATCCTGCTACAGCTGCACCTTGAAAAGCCAACATGGCATTACTGGCACTTGTCCAATTCACACCTCCTGCATTAGCAAAAGTAAAACGACCAACTTTATAAGCCACTCCATTGGTTAAAACAGGAGCTGCATCTAGTATAGCAGGAGCATTAGTTTGAAATCGTAAGTGATTCTTAGTGGCACTATACTGGTGAAATATACTACCATAAGGATTTAAACCGTTCAAACCAGCTGAACGCGAATTAGCCTCATAAGTATAATTGGTATTACTCGCCGGGTTGGTTGAACCATTTAGAATCCCGGCATTGTAATTAATACCTACAACTAAATTGGCTAACTTGACCTGAGTAGTACCATCATTGGTAATATACACATCATATGACAAAGTATTTGCCGTTGATGTAAAGTTTGTTATAGTATACGTTAAGTGAGTTTGTGAATAAGAACTGACAAACGCAAACAATGCAAAACAAACTAATAACCAAGATTTTTTAAAATTTTTAATTTCTGTAGTCATATTAAAGTTTTTTTTATTATTAAAATTCAGTAAACTTTTATAAGCCACCATGTGCACTAAACAGTAAACACATGGTGGTCTTGTAAATTATTATGGATGAATTGAATATATTAAATTATTGTAGTTAGATAACCAAATAGAATAATCAAATCCATCAACGTTGCCATCTCCATTCAAATCGCTAGCATAATATCCAAATGCTAAATCATTGTAATCGGTTAACCAGATTGAATAATCAAACCCGTCAACATTATCATCCTGATTTAAATCACCGGAATAGATTCCATAAACACCAGACTCTAATTGAATCTGATTATCTCCCATAGCTTTATTAGCTGCGGTAGTGAAATCATAACTAACTGGTGTAGCACCAACAGTTACAGGAACTGCACTCCAAGTCTGAACTGCATTTCTGTATTTAATCGCTAAATAGAAAGATCCGCTAGGCGCTGTTGTAAACGTAGCCTGAGCATTTCCATTAGTTAACAATTTAGCCGTCGCATTAGCAACTAGAGCATTACTCGAAGAATCACGCAACTCAACGGTAATATCATCTACATCAGTACTGCTGGTACCAACTCCTTGATTTAACGATACTGGACGCATAGCATGAGTCGCTGTATCATAATAACCTTGGATATTCAACTTAATATTAACAACAGAAGAACATGAAATAGTTAAATTCAATACTTCTGTATGACAACTGTTTACAACATAAGAGTAAGTGCCCGATGCAGTATAAGTACTACCATTGATTGACCAGGTATAACTGTCACAAGCGGTTACGTTACTTGTAGTTGTAGTGTTAGCATTTGATGCAGCATCACTATCATTACAATCAGTATTATTTACTGAATAGCCCGTAGGCGGTGTAGTAGCATCAACAGCACACACACTTACCAAACTTCCTGTTCCATAACCATCACCATCGGCATCAGTATAGAACGAGTAAGAAGCATGTTTAGTAGCATCAGTTGGCGCACAATCCGTATTATTAACAGAATAGCCGGCTGGTGGTGTAGTAGCATTTACAGCACATAAAGAAACCGCGCTTCCTGCTCCATAACCATCACCATCTGTATCAGCATAGAAAGGATAACTAGCATGCTTAGTAGCATCGGCATCATCACAATCCGTAGAATTAGTTACATAACCAGAAGGTTGCCCTTGACAAGTAATTTGTGTAACAGCACTATTACCGAATCCATCACCGTCAGCATCTGCATAGTAAGTAACCAATGGTTGAACGGCAATAACTACAGTATTATTAGCTGTAATGGCCGTAGAACAACTTGGGGTCAAGTCTGTTCTTGTGATAGAAGTAATCGCTAAAGTTTTACCGTTATTAACTGCTGATAAAGCAACTGTAAACGACCCATTTCCGGAAGCATTAGCAACTACACCTGTAATAGCCGTTTGAGCCACTCCATTAACAGTATAGTTAATGGTAGAAGTACTGCTAGGCAATAAACCTGTCAAATTAAAGGTAGTTTGTGAACCTGAACAAGTAATGCTAGGTTGTGTAACCGAACTTAATGTAGAAGGTGTCATTAGATGTAAACTAACCGAATTTGAATTAGTACATCCTAAACCATTCGCTGTAGTAACTGTATAAACAGTAGAATCAGTCGGTTTAGCATAAACAGTAGTCGCATTACCTCCTCCATAAGCAGTAGTAGCACCAGCATTGGTATACAATCCTGCAGATGGTGACCAAGTTGTGCTAGCGTTAGGTACACTAATCTTAACATTATCTATCAACCAACCATAGTAGTTAGTAGAAGAATCGGTTGTGTAACGGAAACGAATTCTAAACTGACTTGTTAAAGCAGCTGCTGGAATGGTAAAGGTTTCTGCTTTCCATAAAGTATTATTTGGCAGAGAAGTAAGTGACGTGAAGTTAGTAATCCAATCAGGATAACTTTTCGTAGTAAATCTAGCATTTCCACCTGTAAATACTGTTGAAGCAGCAGATCCTGAATAACTGGTTGCTGGGAAAGTAACCCAAGTTGTACCACCATCAGCAGAATATTCAACATAACCATAATCGAATGAAGTAGTCGGGCTTTCCATGATAGCTTGATGACTAAAAGTCAATTGAACATTAGAAATACCGGCCAAATTAACATTGGTATTCATTGAATATGTAGCTACAGATGAAGTTCCTGTAGTATTAAACAATACTGAACCAGTACCTTCTGCTTGATAAGTTGTACTTAAAGTAGCAGAGGTTGTTGTCGTACCAGAAACGGTAGCCGCTGTAAAGCTAGAAGGCAATACATCAAAACTATTTGAATAACTATTAACACTTATATTACCAGCTGTTAAAGTAACAATAGAACCTGGACAGAAGTCAGTAGTACTTGGCGTAATCGTTGGAACAGCTGGTTGACTTACCGTTAAAGTAGCAGCACTTGAAGTAGCAGTTCCACAAGGAGCAGCACCCGATACCACAGCACGATATTTATAACCATTCATTCCTAAAG
Source organism: Flavobacterium sp. (assembly GCF_036741995.1). GTDB lineage: Bacteria > Bacteroidota > Bacteroidia > Flavobacteriales > Flavobacteriaceae > Flavobacterium. The sequence goes on from NZ_DAINRG010000030.1 coordinate 3,523, forward strand.
TAACACCACTTACTGTTAAAGTAGCTGAAGTAGCTCCTGAAACGTCTGTATAAGTAGTACCATTAGTACTCATTTGCCATTGGTAAGTTGGACTTGTTCCCGAAGTAGCAACTGTAAAGATGGCATTAGCCGCATTACAAACAGTAGCCGAAGCCGGTGGTGTAGTAACAGCAACAACAGTATTAGTAGTCAATACAGCTGGGTTAGAGGTAACAGCTCCACAAGGAGAAGCACCACTAATAATCACTCTATATTGATTGCCATTAGTATTAGCCAATAAACTGCTTAACGTTAAAGTAGCCGTAGTAGCACCTGAAACAGCATTCCAAGTAGTACCATTAGTACTCACTTGCCATTGGTAAGTTAATGAAGTTCCGGAAGCCACTACAAAGAAACTAGCACCACCACCTGAACAGGCAGTAGCAGCTGCTGGCTGTGTAGAAATTGCAACAGCAGTGTTCACAGTTAGAGTAGCAGCATTTGAAATAACATTACCACCATTCAATTTAACTCGGAATGACCAAGTAGTATTAGAAACTCCTAAACCGGATAATAATAAGGTAGCCGTATCTGCATTAGCATAAATACCACCATTACTAATATCAGTCCAAGTAGTACCATTGGTACTTACTTGCCATTGGTAAGAAGTAACCGTTCCTGTTGTAGTAACAGAGAAAGAAGCAGTATCAGCACCAAAGCTACAAGCAGTAGCATTAACTGGCTGTACAGAAATTGCGGCAGTATCTACTGTTAAAGTAGCTACTGAACTAGTCACTGGTGCACAAGAACCAGCACCCGAAACAACGACTCTGTATTGGTAGCCATTCATACCGATAGTCACAGCACTCAAGGCTAAGCTAGCTGCAGTTTGTCCTGATAAATCAGCCCATCCTGAACCGTCATTAACTTGCCATTGGTAAGCAATACCGGTACCGGTAGCAGCCGAAGTGAAAGTAACGTTATCACCTGGCAACGCAGAAGCACTGATAGGTTGTGTAGTGATAGCAACCGCAGTAGTAACAGTAACGCTAGCGGTGCTAACACTGTTAGAACATCCGGCAACCACTACAGTATTAGTAACAGTATAAGTACCGGCAGCTGAAGTAGCTAGAGTAATAACTCCGGTAGCAGCATTGATACTTAACCCTGCTGGCGCCGCCGTAAATGTTCCTGCACTACCACTGATGGTAGGAGTAACAGTACCGGCATTCGAACAATAAGTAGCAGCATCATAAGCAAACGTTGAAGTCAGCGCTTGGTTAATCGTTACACTGCTAGTAGCCGTTTGGGCACCACAATTACCAATAGCATTGGTAGTATAAGTAACAGTATATGTACCTGGGGTACTTCCGGCAACATCGATAGCGCCAGTAGTCGAGTCAATCGCTAAACCTGAAGTAGAACTAAAAGTTCCTCCTGTATAAGCATTGGTGCCGTTAAGTGTTACAGATCCAATTCCGGCTGTACTACAGAAAGGCGATCCCGCATAACTGATAGTAGCTGTAGGTTTTGGAGTAACAGTAGCCACAACCGCAGTTCTTGTTGCAGAACAACCCGAAGTGGTTACAACAATATTATGGAAATAATTATAAGAAGCAGTAGTAATACCCGAATCATAACCACTAGTAATGGTTCCGATTGGAGTCAAATTACTGTAAGCCGCTGACGTATAATCAGCACCCGAGCTGATTCTATTTACAGATTGAGTGAATCCGGCCAACAATCGGTAAGTAGTACCGGCAGTTACAGCTAAATTCAAGTTCATAGTATAAAACCCTGCGGTAGTACCTTGTACAATTGGTAAAACCAAAGAAGAACCAACTTGTGTTCCAGTAGCATTATTCACCAATCTAACCGTAACCGTATTGGTTACACTTAAAGTAGGAGAATAATATTGTGCAGATACTATGGTACCATTGGTAGCGACAGTAAACACTATACCTCTTTCAGAAGAAGCTCCTGTAGCGGTAGGGATAGAAGTATTTCCTAAACCACTTACGGTACTTACACCGATATTGGCTTCAGCATAATAAGTAGTAGTAGCCGCGATACTTGGTGTAGTAAAGCTGGTTCCTGTACCTAAGGTAGAACCTCCGGTAGCAGCAGCATACCAACCCACATCAGCACCCGCATTGGCAGTAGCCCCTAAAGTAACGGTACCAGTACCACAACGCCCTGCCGGAGTAGAACCGGTCAATTGAGGATCAAAAGCAGTAACAGTAACCACATTAGATTCTACAGAACCTCCTGCAGAACAAGTAGAAATACATTTAAAGGAAGTACTACCCGTAGCGATAGCTCCAGTGCTCAAAGCAGTGGTAGTAGCGCTAGCGCCTGAGGCATTAGTCCATGTAGACCCTCCATTAGTACTATATTGCCATTGGTAAGTAACCCCAAAAACTCCTGAAGTGCTTCCGGCAAGTGAAACCGTAGTTCCTGTATTACCAGCACATAAAGAAGATAAAGCAGTACTAGCTGTACCGGCTACTAAATCGCCACTGGTACAAGCAGGTGTAGGAAGGATATTAACATTATAGTCTTCGAATTCCCCATAAGTGGATTCTCCTAAACAATAAGCACCCGCACCAACTACTGATGAATATCTACCGGCAACACGCATACGAGTAACTCCGGTTAATACAGTGGCAGAAGCATATGGAATGCTAACAGTTCCTGTAGCAGCAGTAGGGCTAAAAGTAGCCGCTGAAGTAGCAAATACGCTTTCTCCGGCATCAGCAAAACTTCCATTATGATTAAAGTCAATCCATACTCTAAACTGCATAGCATAAGTACTTGAAATACCTCCTGCCGTAATAGAGATTGGATAATTACCTCCCGCAGTCACATTGGCTGTAAGGGCATCATAATAAGTGTAGTCTGTAGCAGTATCGCCTGAAGCATCGTTCGAGATATCAGCAAAAGTGAAATTATTAATATAATCTCCTGAAGCACTAACAGTTGTCATAGCTGGCGTACAGTAGTAATTAACAGTCAATTGACCTCCTTTGGAAGTAGCGGTACAACCACCATTGCTTACTATACAACGGTAGAAATTAGCATTGTCCGTAGCCGTAGTAGCACTGGTAGTAACCGTTAAAGTAGCCGTAGTTGCATCAGAATAAGTATTACCAGTTGGCGTATTATCCACTACATTGCTGTATGTACCATTCAAGGTAGTAGAACGTTGCCATTGGTAAGTTGTTGCTGAAGCAGCTCCAACAGTAAATGTAGCAGCATTTCCTCTTAATACAATAGCTGAAGCTGGTTCAGCAGTAATAGTAGGATTGTTGATATGTAAAGTAGCCACTGTAGTAGTAGCACTAGTACACGCCGCATTACCGTTTACTAACAAACGATATTTAGTACCGTCAGAAGCAATAGCAGGGTTAGTAAGGGTAATAGAAGTAGTATTCGCTCCTGTACCAATGTAACTAGCCCATGAAGCACCACCATTAGTACTAAATTGCCATTGATAAGCTAAATTATCTCCTGTAGCAGCTCCGGTAAACGTCGCAGTTCCGCCCGAGGCACAAACCGTTTGATCTGATGGATTGCCGGTAATAACCACTGGGTTTTTAACCGATAAAGTAGCAGCTTGACTTGGCAAGAAGAAATTCAAGAAGCAAAGGAATTTAACATTGTTGTTAGCCACAGTAATAGTACTTACTTGTAAAGTCGTTGTATCAACGCCTAAGAAAGTAAGACCAGTAGTAGTATCTAAACCATCCGCTATATCTGTGTAAGTAACACCGTTATCAGTACTCATTTGCCATTGGATACCATAAGGATCATCTCCACTGGTAGTAATACTGAAAGAGGCAGTACTAGAAGAACATAAAGTTACATCAGCTGGTTGTTGTGAGATACCTGTACTGCTAACAGTTAAGGTACCTGCAATTGGAGTCAAAGCAGCACACGGAGAAGTTCCCGTTACTATACATTGGTATTGATGAGTATCTAAAGCATCACCAATATTATCAATAGTAAGAGTAGCCGTTTGTGTTCCTAAATAATGTCCGGTACTTGGTGCAACATAATCATCAGAGATGTTAGCCCAACCTGAACCGGAATTTTCTTGCCATTGGTAAGTATAAGTAACACCCGAAGCAGTAGCAACGGTGAAAACAGCTTGTTGTCCTGGAACTACAGTTTGAGCAGTAGTCGTACCAGAAGTTAAGATAGCACCTGGCTCACTAACAGTAACCGTTACCGTATGACTAGACTGACAACCGGTAGTGGTATCAGTAGCCGTAACAGTGTAAGTAGTGGTAGTCGTTGGAGCAGCCGTAACAGTAGCACCGTTAGTACTAATGTTAGACAACCCTGTAGTAGGAGACCATGCATAGTTACTTCCTGTACCGGTTACGGTCAAGGTAGTTGAAGACCCTCTACAGATAATAGCATTCGTTAAACTGAATACCGGTTGAGGATTTGGAGTTACGGTAGTAGTAGTACTGATAGCACAAGTACCATTGCTGGCAGTAGCTGTATAAGTAACAGCACCTCCCGATGGTTTAACATAAACAACTGGTGTAGCACCTCCTGTATAGGCAGTACCCGCATCCGATGTAGTATACAAATCAGTGGAAGGTGACCATGTAAAGGAAGGAATCGTTTGACTAACACCACCAAAAATCATATTAGGTCGGTAAGTGTAATAAGTAGAAGACAACACACTCGCAGCAGTCAAACCACAACTTTGTACGTTATCAGCATAACTACCAAAAACAGAATTAAAGCTAGTAGCAGTATAAGCTACAGTACCACTTGTAGAAAAACAAGAAGAACAAGTAGCATTAATGTCATTATCGTGACAAATATCAATTAAAACATTAGAGGTTCCATCCCAAGTAAATGGTGTCGAGAACGCAAAGGTCTTTAATCCGACAGTTTGAATTGGTAAACTGGCAGTAGTATAAACCGTTGTAAAAGATCCTACTGGAGTACCATAAGCACCCGTTATAGCAGTATCATTCGTTTTAGCCATTTTAATGGTAAAGTTAGATTGTGCATAGTTACTAGCAGCTGTTACAGTAAAGGCAACAGAGGAAATAGGCCCTGCTGACAAACCTAACGCATTAAGTTCAGAAGCTTTAACTAAATATTGCTGTCTTGATCCTTCATAATTTGATCCGAAAGGAGTAACGCCTTGTACTGATGTAGTCGTTATACCTGTTCCTAAAGTAACATTTGCAGAAGCAGAAGAATTACCACCGGAAGCTGTTAATGACATAACACCATTAACACATACCGAACCAGCTCCTTGAGCAATACTCACTGTGGTAGGATTAGACTTAACAGTAACCAATACAGTAGCAGCGGCTGTAGTACAGCCATTAGCATCTACACCTGTAACAGAATAAGTAGTCGTAGCACTTGGCGTAGCGATAACAGAAGCACTTGTTGTACCATTTAAACCTAAAGCTGGTGACCAAGTATAAGTGGCAGCACCACTAGCAGTTAAAGTAGTACTTTGTCCGGCACATACGATAGCCGCAGTAGAAACAGTCAAAGTAGCTGGTGTATTAACAGTAGCTGTGATAGCCGTTCTACCACTTTCACAACCACCTGGACTAAGTACCGAAACATAGAATGTCGTCGTAGCACTAATACTGGTAGTATAAGAAGTAGAAGTACTGCTTTGTAAAGCAGTAGTAGTAGTATTGTCAGCATACCATTTAAAGGTAGGCGTAGTATAACCATTAGAATCAGCAACAGTAGCGGTTGTAACAACACCAGTTCCACATCGGGCACCATTTGTAGCTACTGGAGCCGTTGGTGGAGCATAAACAGTTACTGTACCGGTAGCTGTTCCTGTACAACCTGTAGTTGAATTATAACCCGATACTGTATAAGTAGTAGTCGCACTTGGGGTTACAGTCAATACATTTCCGGTAGTAGCAGCTGGATCATTCCAAGCATAAGCTAAAGTACCAACTCCAAAAGTAGCAACTTGACCCGACAATTTAAATTGTGGTTTTGCCGAATAAGAACCTGTTACAGTATTAGAAGAACAAGCAGTAGCACCGTCAATAGCGGAAGTGTTTCTGAAATAATTAGAAGAAACATAAGATGTATTATCTAAACTCACAACACTAGTATTAGTGGTTGTAGTAGCTGCATTCCCATAACAGAATTCAAGCATAATATTTGAAGTTCCGTCCCAATTGAATGGTGTGGAAAAGGCAAAAGTATTAGTTCCTACTACAGATTGGAAAGAACTGTTTGTATAAACAGTAGTAGTAGCATCAGTTACAAAAGCACTGGCTGAAGTAGCTGTAGTCGAACCTATTTTAACCTTTAAATCAAGTAATGCTGCAGTATTAGCCGTAGTGAAATTCATGCTTAAAGCAGTAATGTTCCCCGCTTTAAGTCCTGAAGCCGTAAGTTCCGAAGCTAATATAATATGTTGAGAATGGATATTACTATATAAACCATAGAATGGATTATGATAAGTAGTCGAAGAGCTTGCGCCTGCACCTATCGTGGCAATACCAGCAGCTATAACACTCGTCTGAGCTGTCAAAGTAGAAGAAGCTCCAACACAAACAGCAGCTGGTGAAGCGGTTACAGCAACAACTGGCAAAGCAACAGGTGTAACGGCTACAGTAGCTGTAGTTGAACAACCACCACCGGTAGCCGTTAAGGTATAAGTAGTAGTAGCCGTTGGGCTAAAAGTCCAACCGGTAGTTTCATTTCCTGAAACAGTGGCGGAATTAGACCAAGAATAGGTATCATAACCTCCATTAGTAGCAATGGTTACCGGAGTTAAACTCGCAAAACCACTACAATTAGTAGCTGTACCCGAAGATAAAGTGAAGGCATAAGGATTAGTAACCGTAGCAATTACAGCCACTCGTGGACTTTCACACAAACCGTCTGCACTTACTTCCGAAACATAGAAAGTAGTAGTAGCGGCTATAGTATATGGAGAAACTAAAGTACTTCCCGTTTGACCGGAGATAGCAGTACCATTAGTAGACACTGTGTACCAGTGGAACGTATTGCCCGATGTACCCGTTCCGGTCACAGAACAAGTAGGCGTTTTAGTACCACATTGAGTACTATCTGCTCCGGTAGGAGTTGGTATAGTAGAATTAATCTTAACTGTACTGGTCGTTAACGAACTGCTACAACCCGCAGCACTAGTGGCTGTGGCTGTAAATGCTTGATTAACGGCTGCTCCACTGGCATTAGTTACCGAAGTAGTAGCCGTAGCACCGGTCACAGCACCTGGACTCCAAGACCAAGTGTAGTTGGAAGTTAAACTGGTTGCTTTATTACCTGTAATAACAAATTTTGGTCTAGACGACCCAGTAGTTGAAGAACCATTCCATCCACTAGGAGTTGTTGATCCTGTATAAGAACAAACTTCACTGGAAGTTCTACTATCAACATATCTTGCATTAGAACTTGTAAATCCAGGGGCATCAACTTTAACTGTTGACACAGTATTAGAGGTATTATTATTACTCCAACAGAAACTTAAAATGATATTTGAAGTACCATTCCAAGCAAAAGGGCTGGCAAAAGTAATGGTATTAACACCTACAGCTGGCACAAACGACCCGCTGTAAACAGTATTAGCTACAGTTTCTATATTGCTTGTTAAAGCAGTTAGAGAGGTATGATCAATACTTAATGCAAAACCAGATAAGGTAGAACCTGCTGTGGTCAAATCTAAGCCTAAACTTGTAATATTACCGGCAGCAAAACCTAAAGCGGTTAACTCCGAAGCTTTGATGATAAATTGAGTTTTTACACCGCCATAACCACCATAAAATGGATTTATACCGGCAAGAGTACTAGTAGAACCACCTGCTCCTAAAGAAGCCGACCCATTTGCGTTTGTTACACTCGTAGCAGCCAAATTAATCGTAGAACCACTACATAGCGCAGTTGGGGTAGCAGTAGCCGTCGTAATAGCTGGCAATGGATTTACCGTTACCGAAGTTGTTCTGGTAAAAGAACAAGTTCCGTTAGTCGTAAACGTGTAAACGTAAGTTCCGGCAGCTGTTGGAGTAACAGTAGCCGTAGCCCCTGAAACAGCAGTTTCTGCCCCACTTCCGGTAGTCACTGACTGCCAAGAAGAAGTTGGACTACCCGGAGCACCAGTAAAAGTAGCGGTAAGCGTCACTGGTGACCCAATACAAATAGAAGCCGAACTCGCAGCAACCGTAACATTAGTTACCGTCAAAGTAGCCACATCTGAAGTAACAGCACCACAAGGAGAAGTACCACTAACAACAACGCGATATTGGTTTCCATTCATACTTGGTGTTGGACTGCTAATAGTATATGTCCCTGAGTTAGTACCCACGTTTGACCAACTAGTACCATTGGTACTCATTTGCCATTGGTAAGCAGCACCACTTCCGGTAGCAGCAGCGGTAAAAGCTACTGAAGTAGCTGTAGAACAAATAGCTTGATTTGTTGGTTGTGTTCCGATAACAATAGCATCATAAACAGTCAACGAAGCCGAATTAGAGTTCAAAGAACCATTCAAGACGCAACGGAAACTGGTTCCGGTGTTAGCTGATGTAGTTCCGCTCAACACTAAAGAAGCAGCGGTTTGTCCAGGTACATCAAACCAATTGGTACCATTAGTAGTATATTGCCATTGGTAAGAAGTAACCGTTCCTGAGGCTGTGATAGTAAACGTAGCATCGGTATTACTACAAACCGTTTGAGAAACAGGTTGTGAGGAGATACTAACATTTCCTACAGTCAAAGTAGCAGCATTAGTAGTTACCGGTGAACAAGGCGACGTACCGGAAACGATACATCTGAATTGATGAGTATTAGATGTAGCAGCGGCTGCCACTACAGTATAACTGGCGCTGGTAGCTCCGGCAAGAGTATTCCATGTACCATCAAATTCTTCCCATTGGTAAGACAATCCTGTGCCGGTAGCGGCAACAGTAAACGTAGCGTCAGTACCTTCTATAACAACTTGATTAGCCGGTTGAGTAGTAATAACAACCGCATTATTAACTGTTACTGTAGCCGTAGCCGTGTTTTGACAAGTATTCGCATCTGTACCGGTTACGGTATAAACCTGAGTCGATCCCGGAGTAGCCGTAACAGAAGCTCCTGTGGCAGCCGATAATCCGGTAGCCGGAGACCAAGCATAAGAAGTTCCGCCAGTAGCTGTTAAGGTTGCTCCTGCACCACCGGTACAAGTAGCAGCATTATTAACACCTATAGTAGGAAGAGGATTAACACCTACAGCAACTGATGAAGTAGTAGAACAACTTCCTATAGTAGCCGTTACAGTATAAGTAGTAGATACCGTAGGAGAAACAGTTCCCGGATTTTGAACCGAAGAAGTAAATCCGCTAGGAGTAGATGTCCAGGCATAAGTTGCCGGAATACTGCCCGAAATAGCGAAATCATCAACTGCAATATAATACTGATTTGCTATTGAATAGCAATTCAACCCAAAATAATAAGTCCCAGTAGTTGACGGAGTAAAAGTTGCAGTAGCTTGGGTATAGGTTGTATTAGTCAACGACGGTTGATTCAACAGTGTAGTCGTTTGAGCGGCTACGGTATTAGTTGTACCTACTGTCAATTTTAAACTTTCTGTATAACCTCCTCCAGTAGTATACCAATATGAAATAGAATAAGTAATACCAGCTACCAAATTTTGCCCAGGCGAAATAGCCCAAGCATTGGCAGCATTGGCAGAAGTATACAGACAATACATAGATTTTGTTCCTGTATGCGCAGTAGTATAAGTAGCCCAAGGATTACCTGTACCGGCATTGATAAACGTCCATCCTGATGGTGGGAAAGTTTCAAATCCTTCCGCAACGTTAGTAGCTAAACTTCCGGAAGAAGTAGACAAACTAGCCGAACCACCAATACAAACGTTGGTTTTCGTAGAAGCCGCAGTAATAACCGCTGGTGTAGTACTAACCGTTACCGTTACCGTATTAGTAGCCGTACAACCAGCAGAACTGGTTCCGGTTACAGTATAAGTAGTGGTCGCCGATGGAGTTGCTGTAACTGTATCGCCTGTAGTACCATTTAATCCTAAAGACGGACTCCAACCATAGGTGGCAGCACCCGTAGCCGTAAGCGTCGTTGGTGTTCCTGCACATACAGTTACACCCGAACTAACACCTACAGTAGGGGTAAGGGCTTGAGCATAAGTAGAACCAGAGGTAGCCGGTCCTCCCGGATTCACTACGGTGATGCTACCATCAACCGCATTAGCCGGAGAGGTTACCGTTAAAGTAGTGGTCGTAGAGCCTGTAATAGTTCCGGCTAAAGTATTAACACCAGAAGGATCTCCTGATCCGTGGAAGTATACTGCAGTAACAGTATCAAAACCAGTTCCCGTGATAGTAACCACCGAACCGCCATTTACACAAAGTAAAACAGGATTAGAGCTATACGCAGTAGAATATCCGCTAATCGTTGGCGCAGCTATAGAACCTTGCGCAAACTCGTATGCTCCCATATCAGGGGCACTGGCATCTCTGGTCGTACCGGCATAATCTGTAGCATAACCCGAAATGACTTGTGCAGTACCACCTGCTAAGTTAATAGCCCCGTTAGCAAAATTCAAATAGGTTGAAAGTGAACCGGTAGCCGTATTAGCAAACGTTGGGTTTTGAGATTTAGAAGCAGTATCTCTAGTGCTTACTCTTGTTTGGTAAGCGCCAAAAGTAGCGTCTGTGTTGGTTCCATCGGTATATATTGTACTTCCAAAAAACATGTTATTGTTAGAAGTAGAAGCATAAGATGTCAAAGTTGTTGATGATCTTCTGTAAGCAACAGCCAAACCAGATCCGGTTGCAACGGTTGCATTATCAAAGATATTATTTCTTAAATCAACAGTTGGCGTAGTGGCAGCATACACCGCACTCGATCCGAAACCTGATCCTGAACTTGTTCCGTTTAAATAAACCGTGTTGTAATAAACATTATCTGTAGTACCACCGCTCAAATAAATACCTGCTACAGCATTTGATCCTGTAGCAGCAGAAGCAGTTAAACCACCTACAATGTTATTATAAAGATTATTAGTAGAACCTGCAGAAATGTAAATACCATTTACAGTAGCTCCAGCAACTGAAGAACTTAATCCGTAGACTTTGTTCTTGAATATATTAGTTACTGAAACAGCGGCCGCACTTGAGCTACCTGTTTGTATACCATATACAGTAGTTCCTCCTGTTAATGTATTAACATTATTTCCGGAAACTTCGTTAGCCGCTCCTAAATAAGCAACTCTTATACCGTAAATAGAACCTGTACTAGTCGATGGAAGAGAAAGGTTTTTAACTGTGTTATTTTGACACGTTTTGTTACCCGATGTCGAAGTTACATTATAAATACCAATTATAGTTTGTGAGCCTGTACTTGAAGAAGTCAAGCCATCAATAGTATTGTTGGTCCAAACCTCATTTGGAGGAGAAGAAACCGAATAAATCCCATAAAACGCACTTGTACTTGAGGTACTTGTAGACGATAAATTGGAAATTGTATTTAAATTAAATGTACCAGTAGTTGGTGAAGTATATATAATACCATAAAAAACACCTCCGGTGTTTCTTGTCATGTTATTTATAGTGTTACTATTACAGTTCAAGGTAGTCGCACTACCAGCTGAAATAGCTTGCATAGCACCCGTTGAACCAATATTAGTTATATTTCTAATTGTATTGCTATTAATATTGATAGTATTACTGCTTGCAGAAGTACTATTATTAATACCCGTAAAAGTACCCGTTGAAGAAGTAAGTGAGATATCAGATATAATATTACTATTTACATTAGAGGTTGTTGCTGCCGTAGACAGTAAAGTAAAACTAATACCTGTAAAAGAACCTGTCCCAGTAAGGGTTAAAGTTCCTGTTCCAGAGTTACTAGCATAACCTATTGTATTACCTGTAATTTGAAGGTTATTTCCAAAGGTAGAATTGGAAAAAACAAAACCACTCATGGTACTAGTCATAGCACGTGAAGCGGTTTGATAAACTTTATTATTAGTAATGTTCCAATCTGTGTTTCCTGAACCAGCGTTGATGGCCATACAACCACCTGCTAGAAAATAATCGTAGAATTCACAGTTATTAAAGGTAACATTGCTATTACATGTTGTTGAAGAAGTGTTAGTCCCATTACCAATAACTAATTGACTTGGATAATTTGTTCCCGCAGGGCCAAATTTACAACTCTGAAAAGAGTTATTGTCATTACCTGTTGTAGTCGCAGTACTTATCCATACGTTAGCCGTATTAGATCCTGTACTAGCAAATCCCGATCCCAAAATGGTAACACCGTTAAAGGTGTTATTAGTAGCATCTGCAACTAATTTTAATGTGGACGTTCCTGATGTCGCAGAAGCTGTGGTATTCGAGAACGTTAAGTTCCCTCCACCATTGACAGTAACATTGTCAGCACCGTTAAACGTAATTAAAGGTGTCCCTGCAGTAGCTGCACCACTGACCGTCCAAGAACCACCACTAGGGGCAATTGTTAAAGACGTCCAAGCACCGGCACCTAAGCTAGCACCACCAACGGCTTCTGTCGTATTACCAGTAATGGTAACCGTGACAACTCCCGTTGCGGTTGTTCCTAATGCCGAAAAGGCTGCGCCTAAAGTAGTGTAAGAGCCGTTACCCGTTCCATTACCTCCGGTACTGGAAACCGTGACCTGCCCTTGAACCCCCAGAACACTAAACAAAACAAAAAACAGCAGCATCGCCGCCTTCTTTTGCCATGTTCGTTTGTGCGTAGTACTAGTACTGTTACACAAAGAATTGTAGTTGTTATTCATAATTAAAAAATTGGGTTAAATAAATTTTTTGTTTTTTGGATTTCCTTTACTCAATAAAGGAAGATATATAGTGATTGTTAAGTAGCTTAGCATCAAAGCAAACTCAAGAGAGTCCCATTGCCGTGGCCACCGCCACCGCCTCCACTGCTTCTGCCCTGAGACGACGCAGTTAATAAATGATAATTTAGGAAAGTAATTTGAGCTTTAAACAAACCATTCGAAGCGTTGTGCGCTATGGCTTTTTGACCGGAAGTTAAAGTGAAAAACAACACAAAAATAACCAACAAGTTCCCTCCTACCGATTTCTTCTGGCACTGACACAGAGAAGCTACGTCATTGATGAAAGAAGTACCGGTAAAACGAAGTAGGTTTGGGGTCATTAGTAAATAGTTGTTCGCCATGTAAAATTTAGGTCAAGTTGTTAAAAGGCTGTTAATATATATATATTTTAAAACAATAGTTAAACAAAAATTAAAAACATCGATAAATAACTATAAAAATCGACAAACACACCGTCAATGTAGTCTGTAGACTATAATTAATGTTAAAACTCTGACTGCTAATCGACAAAACTAAAAGTAAAACCAAGACACTATCTCCTACAAAAAAAAAACGGTAGCATAGACTCAAAAGATACTTTATCAACACTATAGCAGAACAGTGCAACCAAACCAAAAACTAGAATCCAACAGGACAATTAGCCTTTTACAAAAGGAGATTTTATACTACAAAAAAGAGTAAAAAAACAGACGGTAAGTTTGAAATTAGATTTGGGGAAATTAATTTCTTTTAAAAAAAACAAGCACCTCCTTGTGAACTAAAAAATGAAACTGAACAATTTGTTTATAGCACAAGGAGGAGCATTTAAGCTGTTAGTATATAATTTTTTTAGTAACTACTATACCATCCTGAGAAGTAATTTTCACTAAGAGCACTTGCCCAGTATCCGGCAAAGTAGTAAACGTAGTCTCAGAGGAACCAATAGAAGTACGAGAGGCAATCAAACGTCCCGTAACATCATACAATACTACACTTTTCATAGGCACACTACCAGTGTTAATGTGTAGCCCTTCAGCATTTTTGTATACCACTATAGCACCCTCAGTAAAGACAGGCACACCCAAAGCAGCATCCGTAAAACGCAGCACAAAACGATCTTCAAAAGTACCCGCCGAAGTAGCAAAAGTATAAGCAGATTGTTTCAAATCATGAACAATATTGAGAGCCTTATCTTCTAAATAAATAGCCTGATCGGCAAACAAACCATCAAAATCTGACAAGCCAATAGTATAACCGGTATCAAGAGTCGATTTAAAACCTATCGGAATCAAATCACTAGTAGCAAAAGGTAAGCCTTTACCTTGGATGCTTAATTTTTTATCCTCAACCATAGTGTACAAGCCAACAACATTCCCGATATCAACCATTTCACTATCAAATCCTCTATCCATGCCCGGAGTACCTCCTTGAACATAACCTACCAACATCTGTTTGTAAGCACCTTCTGCATTGAAAACCGATAACCAAATTCTATGTTTCTCAAGTGAATCAACACCAACATTAGTAGTAGCGTTAGTCGATCGGAAGAATTGAGTATTTGAGGTCGGAGTCGCCGTTCTCATACTATTGGTAAAGGTAGCAACACCCGTAGACAATCCTTTGATAAAGAACCCTTCCCCCGAACCAATACTGCCATTAGGAGTAGTATTGTTAAGCCCCGGATTAGGAGCCGGATAGGTATTCGTGCCACCCAATATATTCCAAACCGCATAATCCGTACCCGAATATTGATAAGAAGCATTCAGTGCAGTATTGTGGGTCCAAAAATAAATAGTAGCATCTACTATAGCCGAATTGGCAACATCCTGAACAAATAAGGCAGCACTAATAGCACTAGGATAAGGATTTCCAATTAAATTCAATTGATTAGACCCACCATAAATAGGAGTCGTATAGGTACCATTATTAGGAACACCCGTAAAACTCACCGTATGGATAGCGGCAGGCCCTGCAGGCGCTGGGTTAAAGGTATTAGGCACTCTTATGATATACCCTTTACCAATAGACATATTAGAACTCGCAGGAGCTAACTGCCAGGCAGGAATACTCGCATTATATTGGAAGAGCCCATCCCACGAAGTAGCCGGTGAAGCACTGGCTAAGGTAATAGGATTAACCGGAGCAGACCAATAAGTATAGTCGTATTTAAAAGAAGCTTTAGAATTTCGCACATAAGTGATGTTTCCCGAATTAGAAACATTATTGGTCTGAATTAAACTCGACCCCTCATTAAAAGTAACCGTTCCACCCGAAACATTCAATCCGTTTTGTAAAGATAAAGTCTCCCCACTGTTAAAGGCGATAGTCCCTGCCGTAACAGTACAACTACAACCTGATAAACTTCCGAATGACCAGTTACTCGATAAAACAAGATTATCAGTACCCGATGGTGGACCCGCAGGGTTCCACAATCCACCACTCCAAGTTTTAGTTACAACCGTAAAGGTAACCGTAGCAGTATTCGAACAGAAACCATTGCTTCCGGTGAGGGTAATAGTAGCTGTACTAGGTGTTTTTACATATACTGTAGCGGTATTAGTGCCCGGCACATAAGCCGTACTGGCCGTAGCATCCGAGAATAATGTCCCGGCTACGCTTGAAGTCCATGTATTGGTAGTCGCCGTACCGGTAGCGGTAACGGTCTGAATAGAATTAGCACAAACACTGGCACTCGGATTAGAAATACCAACCGTTGGCTTAGGATTAACCGTAACCACCACATCATCACTAGAAGAACAACCTGTAGCATAAGACGTAGTCAAGGTATAAGTAATAGTACTCGTTGGATTAGCAGTAGGATTTAGCACATTAGTAGCACTTAAGGCAGTGGAAGGTGACCATACAAAACCGGCAGTGGTACTACCGGTAACCAAGACATCATCAATACCTATATTAGAACTACCGCCGTCAGAGGTACCCGTAAATTTAAGACGCACCGCCGTGAAACCAGTGCCTGCGTATGCATTAAGAGAGATGGTAATTTGTGTCCAAGCACCATACGTAGCATAAGTACTACCCACCTGCGTATATGCACCATTGTTATTGTTGGCATATACTTTCAAGACATCAGTTCCGGCCGAATTGTAAATCCAAAACGTTAAACTTGAAGCTGTATAAAAAGATAAATCCATTGCTGGGGTAATCATATCACCACTAGTAGCATTGGAAATCAAATAAGAATAAAAATAACTGCAATACCCGGTATGCCCGTTACCAGCCCAAGAATTACCCCCCGAAACAAACTCAGAAGAAGTCCTGAAGTCTCCCGGGCTATACCCTCCATTAAGAGTTCTGGTCCAAGCAGAAGGCCAAGGCCCCGCATTGAAATCTTCACTCAAAACAGTAGAAGTACTGGTAGCTGATGAAGCTCCACTTAATGAGATACTATCCCCATTACAAAGAGGCAAATCACTACCGGCATTCGGAGTCGCTGGGATAGGATTAACACTAAAGACCGTCGTACTGGTTCCGGTAGCTTGTGCATTAGAAACAGTAATATAACCGGTAGTCGCCGATATAGGCAAAGTAGTAGTAATAGAGGTATCCGAATTGACAGTATAAGCAGCTACTACACCATTAAATTTAACAGAAGTAGCACCAGTAAAATTAACTCCGGTAAGCGTAACCGTAGGAGTAGCACCCGAACAAATACCCGTTGGAGTAAAACTACTGATAATAGGAACCGTAACACAAGTGATAATAGCATCCCATCCACTATAGGAAAAAGAAGAATCAGAAGTAAACTTAAAAGTCAACGAACCGTCAGCAGCTGTAGAATAAATAGTTCCCGGTGAGGTGGTGCCATAGTAAGAACCCGCTGGACAAGTTGGTGGATTGGTACCAGCCGGTAACCCGGAAGAAATCAAGGGAGCCGCAGTACTGTTCCCGTTATAGATAGACAAACCATCCCAACCGGACTCCGTTCTGAAAGAATTGAAAACCACTTTTAACTTAGTAGAGGCCGAAGCAGGATAAAAAGTATAAGTATAGGATTCATTATTAGCATAATTAGCAGCCGAACCAGCACTGTCATAAAACTTAACATTACAAGAAGTCAAACTCCCGTTTGTCATATTAACAACATCCTGATTAACCGTAGTGAATGTGGCTGATCCAACCCAAGCACTTGGGGCACCACAATTAGAACGTACCCAAAAATAATAAGGAACTCCTAAAGTCAATCCCGTAAGAGTAACCGAATTAACACCGGTAACAGTACCCGTAGGTGTAGTCCCTACTAAAGGAGCTGTACCAGTCGTATTCACATAATAATCATAAATACTATTTGGGGTCATAGCAGCATCAGTCCAAGAAATAACAGCCCCTGTAGCTGTAATACTACCCGAAGTTAAAGCCGATGGAGTACTGGAAGCACAAGGTGGCACAGCCACTACAACTATAGTGTAATCTTCCATTTCTCCTCTGCCACTGCCGTTAATAGCACAAGAAGTATTCGCCCCTACCCAACTGGTAGAAACACGCATTCTATAAGAACCAGCCGTTTGACCCGAAGGAACACTAAACGCTCCTGTAAAAGGACCCGCCTGATAAGTAGTTGTAGCAACTATAGTTTCTCCGGCATCAGCAAACGAACCATTATTATTCCAATCCACCCAAATATAATAGAAGAAAGTCTGATCCGTAGAATCAGTTCTCAAACTGGTAATTGAATAATTAATAGCCGAACTCGGATATTGTGAACAAGATTGAGCAGTATAATTAGCATAACCTCCCGCCGTAAATCCGGTGCCTAAATTGGAAATATTGGTAATCCCACCCGAAGTGGAAAAATTATTAACAGAAGTAGTAGCCGTTGCCGGCGCTGAAGGCGTACAATAGGTAATCGCATTGGTAGCACAACTAACCGATCCGGAACTACTGCCGGAACAAGTACCATTGTATGCTCTTACGCGATAATAATAAGTAGTACCCGGAGTCAAACCGGTAACACTATAGGTGGTAACATTACCAACAGACAAATTGTTATACCCCGAAACGATAGCCGTAAAACCAACATCCGTAGCAACATCCAAATAATAACCCGTCGCACCACCTACCGAATTCCAGTTGGCACTAAAAGAGGTAGTAGTAATAGCCGAACCGGCCAAAACACTTGGCAAGCCCGGAGCTGCAACTATAGTAACAACAGCCGAACCTTCAGCACTCCAACAACCTGCGGCAGACTGAGCTCTGAAATAATAAGTCCCGGTAGAAGAAACCGACTGACTACTCGAAGGAGTAGCTGTACTGGTACCACCAGTCGTGGTATTTTGCCAATAAATAGTACCACTGCCGCCATTAGCAGCAGTCAAAGTAGTAGAGGTACAATAAGTACCTGCCGTACTAACCGTAACCGCAGTAGGAACAGCATTAACCGTAATAGCTCCCGAAACAGCACTAGTAGCAGAACTGCTACAAGGAGCACCATTGGAAACCACACAATAATAATAGGTAGCAGCCATCGCCGAAGCATTGGATGGTGTATAAGTTGAAGCCGTGGCACCTCCTATAAGAGTTCCGCCACTATTGGAATTGGCAGCATTAGAATACCATTGATAAGACAACCCACCACCAGTGGCCGTAACCGAAAGAGCAGTAATAGCACTGCCAACGCAAACAGTTTGAGCAGAAGAGGAAGGAGATACAGTGATAGCAACCGGACTATTAACCGCAATGGCTCCGGTAAAGGAGCTAGCAAGAGAACAGCCATTTGAATTATTGACTACAACATAATAATATAAGGTTCCCGCAGAACTAGTCAAGGGAGTATAAGAATCGCTGGTAGCAGCACTAACGTTAGTAGCAACCAAAGTGGCGCCCACGGTAGTAGCCGAAGTATTGCTATACCATTGATAGCTGGAGATAGTACCACTACCCGCTGCAGCAGTAACGGTTAAAGCAGTAGCAGCACCATTCAAACAAATGGTTTGCGTACCACTGGAAGGCTGAGCAGAAATGGTTGGTAAAGCATTAACCGTATAGGAAGCAACACTGGTGGCAGAACCCAAGGCTGTAGTAACCGTAACCGTACCCGAAGAACCGGCTGCTGGTATAACAGTCATAACGGTTCCGGTATTGGAACTGATAGAAGAAACAGCAACACCACCAACAGTAACAGCGGTAGGCGTACTCAAATTCGCTCCATTAATAACCAGAGGCGTACCTAAACAACCACTACTAGTACCTAAACTCGTAATGGTAGGAGCACTAACACATTTTACAGTCATATCATAACCGGTATTAGCAGCCACAGGATTTGTGGTTGTATTAGTGGCAAACTTAACCGTCAACCCACTACTGGTAGTAGAGGTCACCGTCAAAGGAGTGGTTACAGTAGCAGTAGTAGCAACTAATTGTGTACCCCCTGTCCCACTACCGTCATAAACAGTAACAAAAGTAGAGGCGTCAACAGCAAAAGCATTAATAGTAATCTGCACTTTACTGGTACCATCTAATGGTGCAAAATGCGTAACCTGTGTTAGGTTTTTGATATAGTTATCACTAGCCCCTCCTTGATCATAAAAAGAATAAATACCCGTAGCCGGAATATTAACTGGATCACAAGTGATTGTTGCAGCAGCAGCTCCTGTCTCAGGCACTACTATAGTATTCAAGGAAGGTGTAGTAGAAATAGAAGAGAAATCATCTACAAACAAACTAGGACTTCCGGATACAACCGAAGTAAAAGTGATTCTAAGTTGAACACTGGCAGCTCCTCCAAATGTGTTTAATACAAAAGGCTGATAAGCAGTTCCGCTTGTTGTCCCCGAAGAAGATCCGGCAACACTAGAAAAACCATCCGTTGACCATTCTACAAGAAAATTACAGTTAGTACTACTGGAACTTCTGTAGAAAAATCGAATCTCGCTTGGATTACTAAAAACTGGTGTTACTAAATTATTTCCAATAGCACCGGGAGCAGCACCAAAAACGACAAAGTTCAATCCTGACCTGGCGCTAGCAGCAGCTCCCCCTACAGTAATAGCAGCCGTACCATTAAAAGACCATCCATCAGGCGTCATCAAACTTGTAAAAGGAGAAAGCGCAGGCCTTTTAAAACTCTCAAAATACTGATAAGGACCAGTAGTACACTGCGCCTGTGTTTGGGAACTAAACCCTAAACAAAAAACCAATAACAAAACATAGAGCAGTCTAGTGGAGTTTTGGGGCAATACGGTAAACAAATTACTCGAGGCAGTAAGTAAATTTTTTTTCATGCTGTTTTTTAGTTGTGGTATTATATATTAAGGAACAAGTATTACTACCATTCCCCCTACTGACTAAGACATAAATGTACATCTTATAATTATTTTCAATAAAATATACTTCACCAAAAAATTAAATTTTCGATGAAATGCAAAACATTTAAGCTAAGCAACTCTTTGTGAGTTCATTAACAAAAATTACGATATAAAAAATAAGTAAATTGTGACGTTTTCAAGGATTAGGGCATTAAAAACAATATAAATTTACAAGTTATTTTACTATTTCGGTTCGCTAAATTAACAATTTCTCAAGAGTTTACAAGAAATGTTAATAAAATGTTACCTTATTTAGAATATTCCTTACGTATTAAATAAAAAAAATAAAATAAGTTAGAACTTATCTTATAATCACCAAACCCAAAACAGCTACATGATTCATTTTTAATCTGTTACAAACAAAAAAAGCCTCTCAAAAATGAGAGGCTTTTTACAACTAATGCTTATTAGTTTATGCTTGTCCGGCGGTACCAAAATTGATAGGAATAGCAGGCTGTTCCGTATCCTTGATTTCACCGTTAGCCAATTCATATCGGTGAATGTTTTCCCCTAATGCTTTCAGAAATCTTTTAGCATGTTGCGGTGTTAACACTATTCTCGATTTCACCTTTGCTTTAGGCACGCCCGGCATAAGAGTTACAAAATCTACCACAAACTCTGAAGCAGAGTGATTGATAATTGCTAAGTTAGAATAAATTCCTTCGGCAACTTTCTCATCCAATTCGATGTTGATTTGTCCTTGTTGATTAGTATCGCTCATGACTAATAGATGTATTCTTCTTTGTTAGCCATAATTTCATTGTAATCTTCTTTCGAACCTACAATAGTGTGATCATAATCTCTCATACCTGTTCCCGCAGGAATTCTGTGACCCACGATAACATTTTCTTTCAAGCCTTCTAAGGTATCTACTTTACCAGCAACTGCGGCTTCGTTTAATACTTTAGTAGTCTCCTGGAACGATGCTGCTGAGATGAATGATTTCGTTTGTAACGATGCTCTTGTGATACCTTGTAGTACCGGAGTAGCAGTAGCCGTAATAACCTCACGAGCCACAACCATATTTTTATCATTACGTTTCAATAATGAATTTTCATCACGCAATTCACGAGGTGATACAATCTGACCTGGTTTCAACACTTCTGAATCACCGGCATCTTCTACCACTTTCATTCCGTATAGCTTATCGTTTTCTTCTAAGAAATCGGCAGTATGGATTAATTGCTCTTCAAGGAACAAAGTATCGCCCGGATCCTGAACTTGTACTTTACGCATCATTTGACGGATAACCACCTCAAAGTGTTTGTCATTGATTTTTACCCCTTGCAAACGATATACTTCCTGAATTTCATTTACCAAATACTGTTGCACAGCAGAAGGTCCTTGAATTCTTAAGATATCATCCGGTGTAATAGCTCCGTCAGATAAAGGCACCCCGGCTTTTACGAAGTCATTCTCTTGTACTAAGATTTGACTTGATAATTTCACTAGGTATTTCTTAACCTCACCAAATTTAGATTCGATAACAATCTCACGGTTACCTCTTTTGATTTTACCAAAAGAAACAACTCCATCAATTTCAGAAACTACCGCTGGGTTCGAAGGATTACGAGCTTCTAACAACTCGGTAATTCTTGGAAGACCTCCGGTGATATCGCCAGCTTTAGAAGAACGACGCGGAATCTTAACCAGGATTTTACCGGCTTTAATTTTCTCGCCATCCTCTACCATAAGGTGAGCTCCAACCGGTAAGTTATAAGAACGGATTAATTCTCCGTCTTTACCATATACCAATAAGGTTGGGATTAATTTTTTATTTCTTCCTTCCGAAATTACTTTCTCCTGGAATCCGGTTTGCTCATCAATTTCAACTTGGAACGATTGTCCTTGTTCTAAATCTTCGTAAGCAATTTTTCCGGTAAACTCAGAAACGATAACTCCGTTATATGGATCCCATTTACAGATAGCAGCCCCTTTTTCAACCGTATCACCATCTTTTACATTGATGATAGATCCATAAGGAATGTTATGTGTACTCAATAAGATACCTGTTTTAACATCTACTAATTTTAACTCTGTGGAACGGGAAACTACGATATCTACTTTGTTTCCTTCGCCATCTTCGCCAACTACAGTTTTTAAATCTTCGATTTCCAGTTTTCCACCAAATCTTGCGATGATGCTTGATTCTTCAGAAACTCCACCCGCAACCCCACCAACGTGGAAGGTACGAAGTGTCAGCTGTGTACCCGGCTCTCCAATAGATTGAGCAGCGATTACTCCAACTGCCTCACCTCTTTGAGTCATTTTTCCGGTAGCTAAGTTTCTTCCGTAACATTTAGCACAAATACCTTTTTTAGCTTCACAAGTCAATGGCGAACGAACGTCTACTCTTTCCAGCGGAGACTCTTCGATAGCTTTAACGATAGCTTCTGTAATTTGAACACCAGAGTGGACTAATATTTCATTGTTCAAAGGATTGATAACATCTTGTAACGCCACACGTCCTAAGATTCTTTCCCCTAAGGTTTCAACGATTTCTTCATTTTTCTTCAAAGCCGAAACTTCAATTCCTCTTAAGGTACCACAGTCAACTGAGTTTACGATTACGTCTTGAGAAACGTCATGTAAACGACGAGTCAAGTAACCCGCATCAGCCGTTTTCAAAGCGGTATCCGCCAAACCTTTACGCGCACCGTGCGTAGAGATAAAGTACTCCAAGATCGAAAGACCTTCTTTAAAGTTAGAAAGAATCGGATTCTCAATAATCTCACCACCACCAGCAGTCGATTTTTTAGGCTTAGCCATCAAACCACGCATACCGGTTAACTGACGAATTTGTTCTTTAGAACCCCTCGCTCCAGAGTCAAGCATCATATACACCGAGTTGAAACCTTGTTGGTCTTCTCTAATGTTTTTCATGGCTAATTCTGTAAGTAAGGCATTCGTTGAAGTCCACACGTCAATAACTTGGTTGTAACGTTCGTTATTGGTGATAAGACCCATGTTATAGTTTACCGAAATAGCATCCACTTGTTCTCTTGCATCTGCAATCAACTCGCCTTTTCTTTCCGGAATAATGATATCTCCTAATGAGAATGACAATCCACCTTTGAAAGCGAATTTGTATCCCATATCTTTCATGTTATCAAGGAAGGCTGCCGTTGTAGGAACATCAGTTACTGCAAGGATTTTTCCAATAATATCACGCAACGATTTTTTAGTCAATACTTCATTGATATAACCAGCTGCCTGAGGTACTACTTCATTAAATAATACTCTACCCGCCGTAGTTTGAATCACTTTATAAACTAATTCTCCGTTCTCATTAAAATCTTTAGCTCTGATTTTAACACGAGCATTCAATTCTACTCTTCCTTCATTCAAAGCGATGTTACACTCTTCAGCCGAATAGAACGTTAACCCTTCCCCTAAAATTTTAAGTTCAGGAGTAGACAATCTTTCTTTGGTCATGTAGTAAAGACCCAAAACCATGTCTTGAGAAGGAACCGTAATCGGAGCACCATTCGCAGGATTCAAGATATTGTGAGAAGCCAACATTAACAATTGTGCTTCCAAAATAGCTTCTGGCCCTAACGGTAAGTGAACCGCCATCTGATCCCCATCAAAATCCGCGTTGAATGCCGTACATACTAACGGGTGTAATTGAATCGCTTTTCCTTCAATCAATTTGGGTTGGAAAGCTTGGATTCCCAAACGGTGTAACGTAGGAGCACGGTTCAGTAATACTGGGTGACCTTTGATTACATTCTCTAAGATATCCCAAACTACAGGCTCTTTTTTGTCAATGATTTTCTTAGCCGACTTAACCGTTTTAACAATCCCTCTTTCGATTAACTTACGAATAACGAATGGTTTGTATAGTTCAGCAGCCATATCTTTTGGCAAACCACATTCAAACAATTTCATTTCCGGTCCAACAACAATTACCGAACGGGCAGAATAATCCACACGTTTACCAAGTAAGTTTTGACGGAAACGACCTTGTTTCCCTTTCAAGGAATCAGAAAGAGATTTTAATGGTCTGTTGGATTCGGTTTTAACCGCAGAAGCTTTACGCGTGTTATCGAACAAGGAGTCTACTGATTCCTGTAACATACGTTTTTCGTTTCTTAAGATTACTTCCGGAGCTTTGATCTCCATCAATCTTTTCAAACGGTTGTTACGGATGATTACTCTTCGGTACAAATCGTTCAAATCGGAAGTGGCAAAACGACCTCCATCAAGCGGCACCAACGGACGCAATTCTGGTGGAATCACCGGAATTACTTTAAGAATCATCCACTCAGGACGGTTTTCTCTGTTTAAGTTCGCTTCACGGAAAGACTCAACAACTTGCAATCTTTTTAACGCTTCTGTTTTTCTTTGTTTCGAAGTTTCATTGTTAGCGCTGTGTCTTAAGTCATAAGACAAGGTATCCAAATCCGTTCTGGCCAATAAGTCCATGATACATTCCGCACCCATTTTGGCGATGAATTTATTTGGATCATTATCATCTAAATATTGATTTTCCATCGGAAGGGTATCTAAAATATTTAGATATTCTTCTTCTGTCAAAAAGTCTAATCTATGCAAAGATTCTCCCTCTGCATTTTGAGCAATACCGGCTTGAATTACTACGTATCTTTCGTAGTAAATAATCATGTCTAATTTCTTAGACGGCAAACCAAGGATATACCCGATTTTGTTTGGCAAAGAACGGAAGTACCAAATGTGAGCAATAGGCACAACAAGATTGATGTGTCCTACTCTATCACGACGTACTTTTTTCTCCGTAACTTCAACACCACAACGGTCACAAACGATTCCTTTGTAACGGATTCTTTTGTATTTTCCACAAGCACATTCGAAGTCTTTTACAGGCCCGAATATACGCTCACAGAATAAACCGTCACGCTCTGGTTTGTGGGTTCTATAGTTGATAGTTTCTGGCTTCAACACCTCACCTCTTGACTCAGCCAAGATGGATTCCGGAGAAGCTAACCCTATCGAAATTCTGTCAAATCTTTTGATAGTATTTTTAGTATCTTTATTTCTATTCATCATAGTCGTAAACTTTTAAAGTTTTCAGTGTTCAGTTTACAGTGCCCGGCTTTACTGCCGAACACTGCTTCTGATTACTATTTTTATTCTTCTAATCTGATGTCTAATCCAAGACCTTTCAATTCATGCATTAATACATTGAATGATTCCGGTAATCCTGGCTCTGGCATAGTTTCTCCCTTAACGATAGCTTCGTAAGTTTTAGCTCTACCAATAACGTCATCCGATTTAACAGTCAAAATTTCTCTAAGCGTGCTTGAGGCTCCATAAGCTTCAAGTGCCCAAACCTCCATTTCTCCAAAACGCTGACCTCCAAATTGAGCTTTACCACCCAATGGTTGTTGTGTGATAAGAGAGTATGGACCAATAGAACGTGCGTGCATTTTATCGTCAACCATATGTCCTAATTTCAACATATAGATAACTCCAACAGTTGCCGGTTGGTGGAAACGCTCTCCGGTTCCTCCATCATACAAATACGTATGACCGAAACGTGGAATGCCTGCCTCATCAGTAAATTCATTGATTTGGTCTAAAGTCGCTCCGTCAAAAATTGGTGTAGCAAATTTTCTACCCAAGTTCATTCCGGCCCAACCTAATACCGTTTCGTAAATCTGTCCGATGTTCATACGAGATGGCACCCCAAGTGGATTCAATACGATATCTACCGGTGTTCCGTCTTCTAAGAACGGCATGTCTTCATGACGAACGATACGAGCCACAATACCTTTGTTTCCGTGACGTCCTGCCATTTTATCCCCTACTTTCAATTTACGTTTCTTAGCGATGTAAACTTTTGCTAATTTCAAAATTCCGGCAGGTAATTCATCTCCAACAGTGATGGTGAATTTCTCTCTTCTTAAGGCACCTTGCAAGTCATTCAACTTGATTTTGTAGTTGTGGATTAAGTCGTTAACCAAGTGGTTCGTTTCTTCATCGGCAACCCATTGTCCTTTGGTTAAGTGAGCGAAATCTTCTACGGCGTGTAACATTTTTTGAGTGTATTTTTTACCTTTTGGCAATACTTCTTCACCCAAATCATTCATTACACCTTGCGATGTTTTTCCATTAACAATAGTGAACAATTTCTCTACTAATTTGTCTTTCAATTCCACAAATTTCGTTTCGAATTCCATTTCCAAAGACGTCAAATCGTCTTTATCTTTGGTACGTTTCTTTTTATCTTTTACCGCTCTCGCGAATAATTTTTTATCTAAAACCACACCGTGTAAAGATGGAGAAGCTTTCAATGAAGCATCTTTTACATCCCCTGCTTTATCCCCGAAGATGGCTCTTAACAACTTCTCTTCCGGAGTAGGATCTGATTCTCCTTTTGGTGTAATTTTTCCGATTAGAATGTCGCCAGGTTTAACCTCGGCTCCAATTCTGATCATTCCGTTTTCATCCAAATCTTTAGTAGCTTCTTCCGAAACGTTCGGGATGTCATTAGTCAACTCTTCGTTACCTAATTTGGTATCTCTAACCTCTAATGAATAATCATCTACGTGGATAGACGTGAAAATATCATCACGAACTACTTTTTCAGAAATCACAATCGCATCCTCGAAGTTATACCCTTTCCAAGGCATAAAC
>NZ_DAINRG010000031.1:0-28244 GCF_036741995.1 Flavobacterium sp.
ATTTTTTGAATTTGCATACTCAAGGTGGGTTGCGTCACAAAACATTTTTCAGCAGCAAGAGTAAAATTTTTATGTTCGGCTACAGCCAAAACGTATTTGAGTTGTGTAATAGTCATTTATAGTAAAATTTGATGCAAATATAAAAACTATCAATTTAATTTATAATGACATCCGATCATTATTTTAAAATTTAGATGTTAAATTTTTTATAATAGCCTTTTAGTCCCAGCCTGAATAGCTATTTTTGCGCTATGAAACTATTGTCCGGGATATTGTTATTCTTGTTTGTAGCTTTTCTTTCAACACCTACTATAGTGACTTTGATTGAAAAGAATACCGATATTTCTGTTTTCTATAACTTCTCTGAAGAAGAAATTCATAAAAATGTAAAAGAAATTAAAGCCAATCTTAATGAAGAAGCACACTTTGTATTCTTCGATTGGACCCAACAAAAAAAATCAAAAATCACCTTTGAAAACTTATCCCGACACGATAACGTTTCAGAAGAAATATTCTCCCCACCACCCGAGTTAGTTTAATATACTTCAATTCTTGTTTCGCTATGGCGAAGCTTTTTATGTATTAAATTAATTTATAGGTATGACAAAAAAAATCAATCTTTTGGCGAACCTTAAATCTGATTTTGCGTCAGGTCTAGTGGTTTTCCTTGTGGCATTGCCACTCTGTCTCGGTATTGCACTGGCAAGCGGGGCACCTTTATTTTCCGGAATTATTTCCGGTATTGTGGGCGGAATAGTGGTGGGCTATCTCAGCCAATCTCATTTAAGCGTTTCCGGCCCGGCGGCGGGATTAACGGCTATAGTATTAACCGCAATTACGGATTTAGGTTCGTTCCAAATGTTCCTTTTGGCCGGAGTCATTGCCGGTTGTATTCAGTTGCTGCTGGGGTTTATCAAAGCCGGTTCGATTTCCAATTATTTTCCAACCAGCGTAATCGAAGGGATGTTGGCGGGTATCGGAGTGATTATTTTTCTGAAACAAATTCCACATGCTATCGGCTATGATGCCAATTTTGAAGGTGATGAATCGTTTCTCAAAGAAAATGGCAGCTACGGTTTTTCAGAATTATTTTCCTTTCTCGATGCCGTTAGTTTAGGCGCAATTATTATCACAATAGTTTCGCTTTTGATTTTGATTGGATGGACAAAATTTGCTTTTCTGCAAAAAGTCAAATTCATTCCGGCTGCCTTGATTGCTGTGGTTGTAAGTGTGATTTTGAATGAAATTTTTATTCAAAACGGCAGCAGCTTAGCTATTGGTAAACAGCATTTGGTTTCACTACCGGTGCCAACTTCTTTTTCCGAATTTAAAAGCATTATCCTCACACCGGATTTTTCGGCCATTACCAATCCAAAGATTTGGATTGTAGCACTTACAATTGCTGTAGTCGCTTCCATAGAAACACTATTGTGTATTGAAGCTGCCGACAGAATGGATGCTCAAAAACGCTACACCGATACCAATGTAGAATTGAAAGCACAAGGTATCGGAAACATCGTGAGTTCACTTTTGGGCGGTTTGCCAATGACTTCAGTTGTAGTCAGAACTTCGGCTAATAACAATGCCGGAGCCAAATCGAAAATGTCGACCATTATTCACGGTGGATTGCTTTTGGTGAGTGTTTTAGCGATTCCAGTGATTTTGAACAAAATTCCATTGGCCACACTCGCAGCGATATTGCTTTTGGTGGGCTACAGACTGGCGAATCCAAAGCACATCAAGCATTTTTGGGAAAAGGGGAAATACCAATTCATTCCTTTCATAGCAACATTTGTAGCGGTTGTTGTTACCGATTTGCTGAAAGGCGTTGCTCTCGGCATGATTATCAGCATTTTGTTTATCGTCAGAGGCAATATGAAACGCGCGTATCGATTCAGAAAAGAGCAATACAAAGACGGTGATGTCATCCATATTGATTTGGCACAGGAAGTTTCGTTTTTGAACAAAGCCGCCATCAAATCAACGCTGACAGCCATTCCCGAAAATTCAAAAGTGATTATCAATGCTTCGGATACGGTTTACATTGCGCACGACGTCTTGGATTTGATAAAAGAATTTAAGAAAATAAGAGCCAAAGAAGAAAATATAAAAGTTAAATTAGTGGGGTTTAAAAAAGCATACGACTTAGTGAACTCCGGCGAAGAAGAAAAACACGTTTTTGTTGAACACAAATAAAAAAATTATGAAAGCACATACATTAGAAACACAATCCTCCTTAACTCCTTATAAAGCCCTGCAATTTTTGAAAGAAGGCAACCAGCGGTTTATGAGTAATTTAAAGGTCAACAGAAACCTTTTAGAGCAAGTCAATGATACCAAAAATGGGCAGTTTCCCTTTGCCATTATCTTAAGTTGTATCGATTCAAGAACATCGGCAGAACTAATTTTTGACCAAGGTTTAGGTGATATTTTCAGCGTTCGGATTGCCGGCAATATACTGAACGACGATATTATCGGCAGCATGGAATTTGCCTGTAAAGTGGCCGGTTCCAAATTGGTAGTGGTTCTTGGACACAGTAAATGTGGCGCCATAAAAGGCGCTTGCAGTGATGTGAAAATGGGACATCTTACCGGGCTTTTGGACAAAATAAAACCATCCGTAAAGCAAGCAACAGCCAATAAAAATTCAATGGAAACTACTCCCGAATTTGTAGAAGAAGTGGCCCAAATCAATGTAATTCACTCTATGGATGAAATCCTCAAACGCAGCGATGTGTTAAAGACCATGTTTGATAACGGTGAAGTGGGTTTTGTGGGTGGTTATTACGATGTGGAAACCGGCGAAGTTGAATTTTTAAAAGAAATTCTACACGATTAAAATGGCTATGAAGAAGAGAAAAGTCGCTTTAGGGCGACTTTTTTTATGCTTATTCTTCGTTTTCGTTGAAAGCGGAAGGCATAAGTTTTGGAATGAATTTGATCAAAATTGGCAATAATAAACTTCCGCCGGGCAACAAAAATATCGTTAGTGACGGCACAGTTTTACAGATGTCGAGTAGTTGTTTTTTGATTTTTTTCTTTTCCTCTTTGTCTAAATCCTTGTGTGTGGATTTGGCCAGAAGCTGCATCAGTTCTTTGCTTTCGGAGATTTCTTTGAGTAATCGGTTTTTGTTTCGTTTGATAAGCACCACCACATTATCCGTTGTCTGATCATAGAACGTTTTTACCGGATTGGAACTGTTGAAATAGGGAATTTCTTCTTTGTATTTGGATATAAAAGCGTTGACAAAGTTGATGCTTTCCAAAACAAAAGTATCTGCCACACTTAGTTTTTCTCCTAGTTTATAGAGAAAATATCGCTCTTCATTCTCAACCTGCTCATCACTCCACAAACTGATACCGGCCAAGTCAATCACATAAAATTTTTCCAAATCATTTTTTAAATAACTTAAATCCAGATCTTCAATGTTGGTAATGTTTGCTGTTGAAAACTTATTGTAACGAACCGACGATTCAAATAATTTCAATAATAAATCATCGTGTGCCGAAATATCTGTTTTGGTTTTTAGCGAAAGCGAAATGACACTGATAACAATGTCTTCAATCCGGTTAAAGTATTTTTCAGGAAGTGAGCCTTTTTCGAGATATTGCTTGAAGGCCAATACATCAATAAAAAGCAGCGCATTGGTAATCACATGCGAAAAGTTTTTACTGAATAGATCCTCGTTGGTCTGTACTCTTTCGTGTATGATTTTCTCCAGTTTGCTGGCCGGAGAACTACTCGGCAACATCTTCTGTAACGGATTGAATCCTTTTGGAGTCAATAGGTTGTAAAAAGCAACCGCTTCGTTTATAAAGTGTCCGGGGTCATTATGCTGCTTGGTCAAACGATACATTTGAAAAAGCGTGTTGAGCATACCAATTTTTGATATTTCTACCGGTAACCATTCCTGTTGTTCAATAGGTTTTGCCGAATCAAAGCTGATGATGTGCCCAAAAATAAAGCCGGTGGCGCGCGTTTGCAAATAAAACGCTTCCTCATCACTAGCGAAAGTCTGCGGAAAAGGCTGCTGCTCGGCAAAGTATTTTTCGATCCAACCGTGAACTGAAGGGTTAATCATCCTGTAATCATTTGGTAGTGCAAAACTAAATTATTTTTGTGATGATTGGGTAGTGTGAGTGTTACCAAATTTAAAAAGTTCCGCGCGCTTTGATATTTTGCTCACACAGACTAATGATTTCGGCTATTCGGGCTTTGCGGGTTTCTTCTCTTTTGGCTTGGTTTAACCAATACAGATAGCTTTTTCGATAGCTCGGACTGAAGCTGTTATAATTGTCAAAAGCAATTTTATTTTGTTGGAAAGCCAACTCTAAATCTTGTGGAATTTCATGGTTTTCAACGCTGTCAAGGGAAGTCCAGGAGCCGTTTTGTTTGGCGATTTCGATTTTGCGTAAACCGCTTTCGTGCATTAAGTCTTCGGCTATGAGTTTTTCGATGTAGGTTTTGTTGAGTTTACTCCAAACACTTTTTTCTTTTCTTGGCGTGAACATTTGTCTGCGGCGTTCCTCGTCTAATTTTTTCACTGTAGAATCTATCCAGCCATAGCAAATCGCCACCTGAACGGCTTCTTCCCAACGCATGCTTTCATTAGCACTGTCAACCCGATAAAAAATAAGGTAAACTCCGGTTGACGAGTGATGGTTGTCATGCAGCCAAGCACGCCATTCCGCAGCATTTTTAAAGTATAAATGTTCTTTTTCTTTCAATACAATTTATTTGATTATAGCCGAACAGGCTACTCTGGCACCGGCATTTCCGGAAGGTTGTGTAACATAATCATCCGGTTTGTCGTGTACGATTAGCCCTTTGCCCAAAATATCTTTGTTGGCATCACCACAACCAATACACCATTCGTCTTTGGCGTTAAAAATGATGGTAGCATTCCCATCCACATCGGCGGTGAAGTTGCCAATGTCTCCTTTGTGATGTTCAGTATCGGTCCATTTGCCGTGTTTTTTAAACGTTGGATTCCAATGACCGCCAGCAGAAGCCGCATCAGCAGCGGAACAATCGGCTTTTTCATGAATGTGGATGGCATGGATGCCTGGTTTTAATCCGGTAAGCTTGGCTACTAAAGTTACTTCTCCGTTTTTTTCGGTGAAAACCGCATTGCCTTTTACGTTGCTACCGCTTTTTGATTCAAAGGCTATATCCAATTTTTTGGAATTGTCATTGGTACTGGAACTTTTACAACTGAATATCAACAGTCCGAGAGCTGTTATTCCTAAGAGTATTTTTTTCATGGTGAATTACTTTTTGATGTATAAAAGTACGGAATAACCCGATGAGAAATCTTTAAGTTTTGTTAAAATTTATTTGGTCTTTTCGCCCACAAAATAATCACTTTGCGATTTGAACAACACGTTGAAAGTCGTTAAACTACCGTAGATTCTTGTGATGTATTGTTGTAATTCTACTTTTTCAATTTCTTCCAGGTTGCTGGCATTGATTTTTTGTTCCATCACACGAAGACGGTCGCGTAGCATTACTATTTTGTGAAAAAACACATCAATAGGGACATCTTTGCTGGCCAATCCGGCTTGTCCCGGTTCTAAGGTCATTTTGCCACCTTTCCATTTATCGCCAATGGCGACAGGTTCTCCGAGTCCGTTCCATTTTTTTAAGATGGATAATAAACTTTGTTCGACATCATAAAAACTGATGGTGTCTACT
This sequence comes from Flavobacterium sp., assembly GCF_036741995.1. Lineage (GTDB taxonomy): Bacteria > Bacteroidota > Bacteroidia > Flavobacteriales > Flavobacteriaceae > Flavobacterium. The sequence continues at coordinate 5,696 of NZ_DAINRG010000031.1, forward strand.
TCGTTTTCTGCCGCTTCGATAACTTCAAATTCGCTGTTGAGGGCTATGGTTTCTAATCCGCCATCGATAAAAGTTACCCAATATTCTTTGGAAGATACATTCGTTACTACACCTTTGCCGTATTCGGCGTGATTAATTCTGGAGCCTATTCCTAAAAGTTTCATGTTTTTCAGATTGATTGTATTAAGCCACTAAAATAGAAATTTGTGACAAATAAAAAAACAATTATAACTAACCAACGGTTACAATCAAATCTCCAATACCATTTCATATTGTTCAATCAATTTTTGAAAGCCAATTTTTTCCAAAAATCGGTTCGTTGGTACATCTGCGCTGTCGATGTTTATTATGACAGTTTCTGCGTCATACTTGCTGGCTATATAACTGAAAAGTTGCGTTGCCAGTCCTTTGTTTCTGTATTCATGGGCAATGGCAAACTGTTGTATTCGGTTGCTTTTCGGATTAAAAATCAAATAACCGGCTAGTTCTGAAGCTGCATGAATGCCTAATAGGATTGCGTTTTCTTTGTTGTTTTCAATAGCGGTAGTATCATTTTGCCACGTTGGTGTCCAATCCCAAAAAGAAGTTAGTTTCGTCCAATCAAAATCAATCAGTGTGCTTATTTTATAAGTATCGGATGGTTGTTGCTGACTAATGCTTCCTTTGTAACAATTAAGTTTGCGTATGATTTGAAACCCCGATTTTTCATAAGTAGTGATGGCCGGTTTGTTAGTAGTGATGACTTCTAGTTTTACCGCAGCTATTTTTGCTGTTTTTAGCTGGGGAAGGAGAAATTCATACAGTTTCAAAGTAAGATGATTGCCTCTTTTCGTCGGAATGACGCCGGTTCCACCATTATAAAGTGTGTTCTTTCCGTTAATGATATCCTGTCCGTGCAGCATGAAAGCGATTAGTTGATTGTTTTCAAAAGCTCCAACGCAGTATTCCAGTTTTACGTTTTCATTTTTTATTTTACTTTCCAATTGCTCCCGGGTAATTTGCATTGGCAACATATAATCTGAAAACGCCAAATTGAACGTATTCATAATTGTTTCAAGACTGGTATTCTCTAAGGTTTTTATGGTAATCATTTAGGCAAAATTTATGCGAATCAAAGTTTTTTTCAAAAGTAACTAATCTTAAGTATACAAAAAAACCACCAGCCGAAGCCAGTGGTTTTCTTAACAATTAACGTAACTAAAATTTAGAAACAATAACTATTTTCCGCCACTAACTTGGTGGTAATAGTTTCTCGTAAGCCAACAATATTCGGCATGTTGGTGTATTTGGTAAAACGACGCAATCCCATTAGCATCATGCGTTGCTCATCGCCTTCAGCAAAGGAAATGATACTTTCTTTTCCTTTTAAAGTAACGACATCCACGGCTTTGTATAAGTATAATTTGGCCATGGCGATTTGTTCTTTTACTTGGGCTTCGCCTTGTTTTTTGGCCAGTTTTTCGGTTCTTAATAAAGTACTTTCGGCAATGTAAATTTCGATTAGCATATCAGCAGCAGCCATTAAAAGTTGTTGGTGCGCATCCAAATCCATTCCGAATTTCTGAACAGCAGCGCCGGCTACCATTAGAAAGGCTTTTTTCAACTTGGCAATCATTTCTTTTTCTTCTGAAAACAACTCTGAGTAATCCGGTGTGTCGAATGATGGAATGCCCATTAATTCTTCCTGTACTTTCATAGCCGGGCCTAATAAATCAACATGACCTTTCATGGCTTTTTTGATTAGCATTCCTACAGAAAGCATGCGGTTAATCTCGTTGGTTCCTTCATAGATACGCGAAATACGGGCATCTCTCCAAGCGCTTTCCATCGGAGTATCTTCCGAAAACCCCATGCCGCCCAGGATTTGGATTCCTTCATCGGCACAATTTTGTACGTCTTCTGAAACGGCTACTTTTAGAATCGAACATTCAATGGCGAATTCTTCCACACCTTTTAGTTCGGCTTCCTGGTGGGTAGCACCTTCGGCTTCGCGTAATTTTATTCGGGTTTCAATGTCTTTAGCAGCACGGTAAGTTGCACTTTCTCCGGCATAAGCTGAAGTAGCCATTTCGGCCAATTTATAACGAATAGCACCAAAAGTGGCAATCGGCACATTAAATTGGATTCTTTCATTGGCATAATGCACCGCTCCGGTTGTTACACGACGTTGCGCGTCTAAGCAGGCGGCAGCCAATTTAATTCGGCCAACATTCAACGCATTCATGGCAATTTTAAACCCTTCGCCACGACCGGCCAGCATATTTTCCACAGGAACTTTTGTCTCATTAAAAAACACCTGACGGGTAGAGGAAGCCCGGATGCCAAGCTTGTGCTCTTCTTCGTTCATAGTGATGCCATTGCTTGGATCGTTTTCTACAATGAAACCCGTAATGTTTTTATCGTCTTCTATTCTTGCAAAGACAATAAATACCGAACAGAATCCGGCATTCGAAATCCACATTTTCCCTCCGGTAATGCTATAGTATTTACCATCGGCAGAAAGCACAGCTTTGGTTTTCCCGGAGTTGGCATCTGAACCGGCACCAGGTTCTGTCAAACAATAAGCTCCAAACCATTCGCCCGAAGCCAATTTGGGTACGTATTTTTGTTTTTGTTCTTCGGTTCCGTAAAGTGTAATCGGCATGGTTCCGATTCCGGTGTGGGCACCGAATGCTGTTGAAAACGAACCTGTAGCTCCCGAGATATAATCGCAAACGAGGCAAGTATCAACGAATCCCATTCCCATACCTCCATAAGCTTCGGGAACGGCTACGCTTAGAAAACCCATTTCTCCGGCTTTCTTCATGCATTCTTCCGTAAAAGCATAGTCTTTGCTTTCGAAACGGTTTTTATTGGGCCATATTTCTTTATCGACGAATTCTTTAACCGAATCACGCATCATGATTTGTTCTTCCGAGAAATCTTCCGGGGTGAAGATGTCTTCGCATTTAGTTTCTTTAACCAGGAATTGTCCTCCTCTTGTAATTTCCATTGCTTTATATTTTTATAGTTGGTTGATTATAATAATTCGTAAATTCCTGCCGCACCTTGTCCGGTTCCGACACACATCGAAACGATTCCGTATTTGTCTCCGCGACGTTTCATTTCGTCAAATAATTGAACCGAAAGTTTCGCTCCGGTACAACCCAGCGGATGGCCTAAAGCAATCGCACCGCCATTTACATTGACAATATCAGGATTTAATCCTAATTCCCGCGTTACGGCTAAGGCTTGAGAAGCAAAGGCTTCGTTTAGTTCTATTAGGTTGATATCGCTTAATTTTAATCCGGCTTGTTGCAAGGCTTTCGGAATCGCTTTCACCGGTCCGATTCCCATGATTCGTGGCTCTACACCAGCGGCAGCATAACTTACCATTCGGGCAATAGGAGTGAGGTTGAGTTCTTTGACCATGGCTTCGCTCATCACTAAAACAAAAGCGGCTCCGTCACTCATTTGCGAAGAGTTTCCGGCAGTTACACTTCCGCCAGCGGCAAAGACAGGTTTCAATCCGGCTAAGGCTGCTGTAGAAGTTCCGGCTCTTGGGCCTTCGTCTTTGGTTACGGTGTATGATTTGGTTTCTTTTTTACCACTTTCGTTGATAAAAGTTTGTTCGATTGTAATTGGAACAATTTGTTTGTCAAACTTGTCATCGGCTTGGGCTTGCAATGCTTTTCTATGGGAATTAAAGGCAAACTCATCCTGATCTTCACGAGAGACATTGAATTGGGTAGCAACAGCTTCAGCCGTTAATCCCATGCCCCAGTAATAATCTTCATGACCTTCTTTGGCCACAGTATAATCAGGTGTTGGTTTGTAGCCACCCATTGGAATGAAAGACATGCTTTCAGCACCACCGGCTATGATGCAATCGGCCATACCACTTTGTATTTTAGCGGTTGCCATGGCAATGGTTTCCAATCCGGAAGCACAATACCTGTTCACCGTTACACCGGGAACATCGGTTACTTTTAATCCCATTAAGGAAATTAAACGGGCAACGTTTAGTCCTTGTTCGGCTTCGGGCATGGCGTTGCCTACCATGACATCATCGATTCGGGTTTTGTCAAAATCAGGCAGTTCATTCATCATGAATTGAATGGTTTCGGCTGCCAACTCATCGGGGCGTTTGAATCGGAAAACTCCTTTGGGAGCTTTACCAACGGCAGTTCTGTATGCTTTTACTATATAGGCAGTTTTCATAATTTTAGTTTCTTAGCGGTTTCCCTTTGGTTAACATGAATTGGATGCGCTCCAATGTTTTTCTTTCGGTACAAAGCGATAAAAAGGCTTCTCTTTCGATATCCAATAAGTATTGTTCGGATACTAATGTTGGTTCGGATAAATCGCCACCAGCCATTACGTAAGCTAGTTTGTTGGCAATCTTTTTGTCGTGTTCCGAAATGTATTTTCCGGCTTCCATTTGGTCTGTTCCGACTAAGAACATTCCCAGAGCTTGTTTGCCTAAAACCTTAACATCATTTCTGCGGATAGGTTGGGTGTAACCGGCTTGAGCCAATAGTAGCGCGTGTTTTTTTGCTTCGGCAATCTGACGGTCTTTGTTGACTACCACAATGTCTTTACCTTTTTGTAACACACCCGTATCAAAGGCTTCATAAGCTGAAGTTGATACTTTAGCCATAGCTACCGCCAAGAAATATTCCTGTAGTACATTCAGTTCAACATCATTTTTACGGAATAAATCGGAAGCACGCAATGCCATTTCTTTAGAACCACCACCGCCGGGAATTACGCCGACACCAAATTCCACCAAACCAATATAACTTTCGGCTGCAGCCACTACTTTATCAGCGTGCATGGTCATTTCGCAACCACCGCCCAATGTCATGCCGTGAGGGGCAACAATTACCGGAATTCCGGAATAACGCACGCGCATCATAGTGTCCTGGAAGAATTTAATAGCCATGTTGAGTTCTTCATATTCTTGCTCAACCGCCATCATGAATATCATTCCGATATTGGCGCCGACAGAGAAATTGGCACCCTGGTTTCCGATGACTAACCCGCTGTATTCTTTTTCGGCTAGGTCAATAGCTTTGTTGATTCCCACCAAAACATCAGCACCAATGGTATTCATTTTCGACTGAAATTCAAGATTTAAGATGCCATCACCTAAATCATGAAGTACCGTTCCGCTGTTGCTCCAAACTTTTTTGCTTTCGCGGATATTGTTTAGTATAATGAAACTATCTTGTCCCGGAACTTTGGTTTGTGATTTGGTTTGGATGTTATAATAATATGTGGCGCCTTCTTTTACCGTATAAAAACTAGTGGTTCCAGAAGCGAACATTTCGGTAACCCAGGCTGCCGGTTGATAACCTTCGGCTTGCATCAGTTCTATACCTTTAGCGACACCGATAGCATCCCATATTTCAAACGGTCCATTTTCCCAACCGAAACCGGCTTTCATGGCATCGTCAATTTTATAAAAATCATCAGTAATCTCAGGAACTCTATTGGAACAATAGGCAAACATGGCCGAGAAGTTTTTTCTGTAGAAATCGCCCGCTTTGTCTTTTCCTTTTACCAAAACCCTGAAACGATCAATAGGTTTGTCAATGGTTTTGGTCAATTCTAAAGTAGCAAAAGATGCTTTCTTGGCAGGACGGTATTCTAGTGTATCTAAATCTAAAGACAAAATATCTTTGTCTACTTTTTTATAAAAGCCCTGGCCGGTTTTGCTGCCGAGCCATTTGTTTTCCATCATTTTGGTAATGAAATCCGGTAGCTTGAATAATTCGTGGGCTTCGTCATTAGGACAGCCTTCGTATAAACCATTGGCCACATGAACTAATGTATCTAAACCAACCACATCCACCGTTCTGAAAGTTGCTGATTTTGGTCGGCCAATCACCGGTCCGGTTAGTTTATCCACTTCTTCAATGGTTAAGCCCATGTCTTTTACCAAATGGAATAAACTCTGAATACCAAAAATACCGATACGGTTTCCGATGAAAGCCGGAGTATCTTTGGCAACGACCGAAGTTTTGCCTAAATATTGAGAACCATAATTGGTTAGAAAATCTAATACTTCAGTGGTTGTTTTGGGTCCCGGAATGATTTCAAATAGCTTTAAATAACGCGCCGGATTGAAGAAATGCGTGCCGCAAAAGTGCGCCTGAAAATCGTCGCTGCGACCTTCGCTCATAAAGTGAATCGGAATTCCGGAAGTGTTGGAGGTTACCAGGGTTCCCGGCTTTCTGAATTGATCAATCTGCTCAAAAACTAATTTCTTAATGTCTAAACGTTCTACTACGACTTCAATAATCCAATCGTAATTGGCTATTTTGGACATATCATCTGTAGTATTTCCAGTGGTGATTCGGCTGGCAAACTTCTGACTGTAAATAGGAGAGGGGTTTGATTTTAGGGCATTGGTCAAATGATCGTTGACGATGCGATTGCGGACGACTTTACTCTCGAGGGTCAGCCCTTTTTTTTCTTCGGCTTCGGTAAGGGCATTGGGAGCAATGTCCAAAAGCAATACTTCTACACCAATGTTAGCAAAGTGACAGGCAATTCCGGAGCCCATGATTCCCGAACCTACGATGGCCACTTTTTTGATTGTTCGTTTCATTGTAAACTGTTTGTAGTTTTGGTTAAAATATTTTCTTCTCAGAGATTAATTCATTGATGGTCTCGGCGACTTCGATGAAGTGTTGTAATTTTTCCTCAGGAATGTTTTGTTTTATGATTTCGTTAAATTTAATTACCGTAGTTTTGGAGAGTTCTCTTTTTTCTTTGCCCAATTTGGTTAAGTAGATAAGAACCCCGCGACCGTCATCGGGATTTTTTTTTCTGATGATGAGTCCTTTTTCTTCTAAGGTCTTTAATGTTCTGGTTAGGCTGGTAGGTTCCATTCCCATGCGGTTGCTGATGGCGGTGGATGGCGTTCCTTCTTCTTTGTCAATACTTAGCAGGGCAAAACCTATAGCCATGGAGCCTTCAAATTTAGAAGCCTCTTCGTTATACATGCGGGCAACGGCTTGCCAAGTGGCGCGGAGAATATAATCTATAGTTTTATCTTTCATGGCGTTGTTTTAATAAACCAAAGATACAAAAAAATATTATGCACGCATACTAAATTTAATTATTTTTATGTTAAATAATTTTAAATAAAAAACTCCTAACATGTGTTGGGAGTTTTTCTTTTATGTAGGTGTATACATTTTTCGAGTAAAAGAAGTCCAAAAGTAACGATAGCCTTTGAGGAGAGTTTTGAGCGAGAGATAGGAAATGAGAAATACGATACAATAGAATAAATCTAATTTATTTTGTTCTTCATTTTTTACACTCCATCCAAATTCTTTGGCTTGAAACATGAGTTCTGTAGTTTAAAGTTGTCTTGATTTTTCGGAGCTTATTTTATTCAAAACAGCCATTAAAATGTTGCCAATAATCTTCTTAATGGGTTTTTGGAAAGCACCAAACAGGGTGTTCTTAGAAACAAAATTCGAAGTGACGGTGACCGCACTATGGAGAATGTCAGATTTGATTTCGGGCGAAGTGGTGATTCCTTTAAAGGCATTTTTTATAAAATACAAAGGATTTAATTGTTCTACCGTGTTGTGAAACTGTTGTTTAAGTAACATTAGTTCTGCTGTTTGTTGGCTTTCCAGTATGGCGATGCGCTCCCTCAAAACATCCTTTTTAGCTATAGCTTTCATTTGTTCTGTTTAGTTTTTTATTTCAAAACTGTCGATAACAAAGTTACTAACCTGCGTTTGAATCCATGGTTTTCGAAAAATATAGAGGACAATACCCAAAAGAATATACACTCCACCCATGAGTAAAAAACCGTAAGCTGTTTTGCCTAAAGCATCTCCAAGACAAAGTGCCAATCCCACCGTGAAGAGCAACGCCACTACAGCCACTACCAGTGTCATCACCAGTTTTACCGCCAACGAGGAAAATAACGCTGCTGTTTCATAAATGGCGGAGTACTTGTATAAATCAAAAGAGATTTTACTGTATTGTTCTATTCTTTCGATTAAATTTTCGATGGTGGTGGCACTGTTTTCCATAGGTTATACTATACTTTTATTTTTCCTGATGATCGGAAGCAAATTCTTTGGCTTTATCCGTTACATGTTCATATTTAGTAACCACATCATCATACAAACCATTGAACTTATTTTTAAGGTCTTTGGTATAATCATTTCCTTTTTTCAGGATTCTTTTTCTGGTTTTAGTTCCTTTGGCCGGGGCAAAAAGGATTCCGGCTATAGCGCCAACCGCTACGCCTCCTAAAACGCTCAATACTACTTTACTCGTTTTCATAATTGGAATGGTATTTAATTATTGTTTTTTTAAAGTCTTCTGCCTTGTATCAGTTTTAGCAACACTGCTATGATGGCAATGACCAGCAAGATGTGGATGATATTTCCGGCACTGTAGGCAAAGTATCCAACGGCCCACAGGATGATAAGAATAACGGCAATAGTGTAAAGTAAATTGTTCATGATGGTTTTTGTTATGAGTTATTTTAATACTATAAAGTTAACTCCTTGTCAGCCAATCCGTTTTACACAATTAGGTATTAGAGTTGCATTATTCACACTTATAGGGAATATTTATTTTGAGGATCAGAATCGGGGTTATCCTGATTGGTTTCAGTTTCTTGAAGTGTGGTTTCCTCCGTTTCCAAATATTCTTTGGAAAGGGCCCTGATTTCATGCTCTGTTTTTTCACTGTCATCCATGACTGCATTATTTGCTGTTTCGTGCGAAGAGATTAATTCATTCATTTTCAAATGCACCAGGGCAGAGTAGCGATTAAAGGATTTTTGGATGATAAACAAACTTAAGAAGGTAATACCAAAAATAAAGTCACCAATATTTTGATGCAAATCAGAAGAAATGAACAAACCTCGGGTCCACCAAAAAAGAACCAAGCAAAGTGCCAAAATAAAGGTTATGGAATTCCCTAAAATTTTAGTGGCTATGGTAGTTAGTTTTTCAAAAACTTTCTCAATAACGATATAGGTCTTTTTCATAATGTATTCAAATGAGTTACAAAATCACTTTGTTATTGGTGACTTGGAATGTATTTATCCAGCATAGCTTCTAAGGAGTTATAATAGTCTTTCAGAACTTTATGTGTCATTTTAGGAGTGGCTACATCGGGTATGGTAACCATCATTTCATTTAGATATTTAGACAACTCAGGATAATCATTTCGGATGGTCATCGTGATTTTTAGAATATCGGCGTTTAGTTGGGTTTCTACTAACATACTAGTTTATTTAAAGGGTTAAAAAAAGCACCAAAGATTTGGTGCTTTTGGACTGCTATTGTTTTTGAGGCAAACAGTTTTTTTGTTGACTATACAGAAAGTAATTTGAAATAGAAAAGAGATTGTGTCAGTCAAAGGATATAACCAACTTTAGGATTGATACCGCATAGCTACGTTTTGATTTTTGAGGACAATACTTTTGGCTATAGGATATTTTTTAATCAGTTACCTCTGATTGAACAATCTCTTTTCAACATTCAAGAACAAAAATTATTTTTAACAAAGAGTATTACACTCTAAAAAGCTATAACGCCTAAATCGGTACTAACCCCAGCCTGGACTACAACATTAGCTTGGGTTACTGCTACTAATGGAGATAATGGCGTGATTGTAACGGTATAGGTTCCCGGTGGCAATCCTGTAATTCTAAAACCTCCTGTGATATCTGCACTACTAGTGTACACTATATTGGTTGACGTAGAAGTGGCACTTACCATGGCTAACGTACCTACCGGTGTAATATTTCCTTCAATATTTCCGGAGATAGCGGTCACTACAGTTCTAAGAACCGGTTTTAGTTTGTAGGTTCCGTTTCCGGTTTCTACTATCGAAGTATTGGCATCAAAATCTAAAAGGATATTGTTTTCAATATCAGCTTGCAAAGTTTGATTTACTTGTAATTTCAAACCCGATTGTTCAGCACTTGGCGTACTTAACGGATAAGTTTGACCACCTACTACGACGGTATTGTTTGGGCCCAATATTAATCTGATTTGACTTACTTGCGCACTCGTTAAAGTGCTGGTGGCAATCAAGGTATCGGCACCGTTAGTAAAATCTAAAAGATTGTATATTCCGGCATTGGTATTTAAGACAACGGTCTGTCCGTCAGCTCCAATAACTTCAACACTTTGAACGTCAACATTAACCTCAGAGTAAGGTCCGGGTGCATCGGTCATACGCACTTTGTACGGGTAGCTACTTGACGATGAATTATCGCTGCTACAAGAGTTCAAAGCAATTGCAAAAGCAATCATGAACGGCATTAAAATTAACTTTTTCATATGTATAAGTATTTAAGTTTATATAGGACAAAGTTCTACCATCAACACTATAAGTGTGTTACAAAATATCTCTATAAAGTTTCAAGATTCACATTTTTGGATATAATTGAGCTATTTTTTCTTGGCGGCTTCTTTTTGATCTTCCAATTCCTGTTTCTTTTTGGCGGCTTCTTTTTCTTTTTTCTTAAAGTAGCCACGAAGCAAGAAGTTGTGTTTGGCCGCTTCCATATTCTCATTCAAGCCTTTGGTAGCATTTTGCATATTGTTGAGAGTAGCATCCAGTGATTTGCCCATTTTATCATCGTTGACCAATTTAGAAAGCATGCTGTTTTTATTATTCATCTTGGAGGTAAACTCTGCCAACTCATAGGTGATGTATTGAGCATTATCCACACTCACTTTGACACTTTTCATGATGTCTTCCATTTCTATGGCTTTGGTAGAGGCAATGATTGCATTATTTTTTACAATGGTAGTCGCTTTATTTCCGGGAGAAATGGTCAATACTTTGTCGCCCATCAATCCGTCCGAACCAATACTAGCCATGGCATCGGTCTTGATGTATTGGTGTACTTCTTCTTTGACAACGGCCGTCACTACCACTGAAGTATCAGAAACAAATTCGATAGCTTTTACCGAACCAATATTGATACCGGAAAAACGGACATTGTTACCCACTTTCAATCCACTAACATTACTGAAGTTGGCTCTCAATTGAAAGGTTTCCCCAAACAGATTTCGGTTGTTGCCAATAAAATAGATGGCGATGATAAAAAGTACCATTCCAATAATGACAAACATGCCTAATTTCCATATATATCCCGATTTATTTATCATAGCTGTTGTTTTTAAATTATATAAAAAAAGATTGTACCCAGGAATCTTTGCTTTTCTCCAATTCGGCATAAGTGCCTTCGGCATGGATAACACCGTTATTTAAAATCAGTATCCTATTACCGGTTACTTTGGCGCAAGCCATATCATGCGTGATAACTAGCGAGGTCGTCTTATACTTTTCCTGAATGGAAACCATCAACTCACTGATTTCTCTGGCCGTGATGGTATCCAATCCCGAAGTGGGTTCGTCATACAAGATGATTTCCGGTTTGATGATTAAAGTTCTGGCCATACCAATGCGTTTTCGCATACCCCCTGAGAGTTCCGATGGCATTTTGTCAATGGCTTCCAGTAAACCTACACTCTGAAGGGCTTCTGTTATTTGGGTTTCAATAGCTTCTTTTGAAATAGTTTTATCATGATGTTTCAAAGTAAACGTTAGGTTTTGTCTCACCGACATAGAGTCGTAAAGGGCTCCGTTTTGAAACATAAAGCCTATGCGGGTTCTGATAGTATTGAGTTCATTGTTGTTGAGTTTGGTTATATCAGTACCGAAGACTTTTATTTCTCCCTGATCTGCTTTTTCTAATCCGACTAAGCATTTAATTGTTACTGATTTTCCCGTACCGGAGCGTCCAAGAATTACAACATCCTCACTTTTGTTCACGCTGATGTTCACACCATTCAGCACTTCGTTATCGCCAAAGGCTTTGTGTAAATTTGTGATTTCTATGATAGGTGTATTGCGTTCCATTTTTTTAAAAAAATAAATCGGTTATTTGAACAGCCAGCATATCGATAATAAAAATAGAAAGGGAAGCGGTAACCACTGCTGAATTGGCAGCTACACCCACACTGGCAGTTCCGTTAGAAGCATTGAACCCTTTATAACAACCAATTAACCCAATAAAAAAACCAAAGAAGAAAGTCTTAATTGTAGCCGGCATGACATCTAAAAATTCCAAATGCTCAAAAACGCCGGCAAAGTAGCGGTACATACTCATGTTGCCATGAACGTTGTAACCAATATATCCACCAAAAATCCCAACGAAATCAGCGTAAATGACCAAAACGGGAATCATTAATGTAGTGGCTAAAATGCGGGTCACCACCAAATACTTATAAGGGTTTATAGCCGAAACTTCCATAGCATCTATTTGTTCGGTAACTTTCATCGAACCTAATTCGGCTCCTATGCCCGAAGCAATTTTCCCGGCACAGATTAAGGCCGTGATGACCGGAGCAATTTCCCGTATCAGCGAAAGTGAAACCATACTGGGTAACCAGGATTCGGCACCAAATTTGGCCATGGTGGGCCGCGATTGAATGGTGAGCACCAGTCCCATAATAAACCCGGTGATGGTTACTAAAGGTAATGATTTACAGCCTACTGCATAGCATTGCCTTATAAATTCATTTATCTGAAAAGGAGGGCTGACTACTTCTTTGAAAAACTTTATGGTGAATAATGAAATAGCGCCCGTATCGGTAAAAATATTTTTAAGTCCTGTAATCATAAAGTTAGTCTAGCTTAAATAACGTCTTATAACCCAAGCCATGGTTTCGTGTTGTTGTAAAATTTTGGTCAATAAATCGGCTGTACCCGCATCATGGTTTTCTTGGCTACACAAATTGATATCTTTTCTGATTTCAGCCACTAAGAGTTCGTTATCACCCAAAAGTTCTAAAATCTTATCCTTGATTTCCTCAAATTCTTTGTGCTGAGCTTCGCCCAATTTGTGCAATTCCATAAAACTGTTGCCCACTATGTTCCAATGGAACTTTTGGGTTTTGATGTAGAAGGTCATTTCATCGGATAATACCGTCCCCAGTATGGAAGTTTTTATCTTCAAGTTGCTTTCCGAGATTCCTATTTTAGGAGTCATAATCATGGGATATATTTTTATTGATTTTGTTGTGGGCATCGCTGGCGCCAAATTCATTAAATTTCTTTAATGTTTAGTTTGGAATCGGGCGATTTATTACTAGCCCAAAAGTGGCCAACACTTTTCTACCCGCTATGTTGTACTTTTTTTTAAAAACGTCTTTTTCTAAATGTTCTACTAAGTGAGTGCCGTGAGCAATGACACTAATTTTAGCAGTTGTTACTCCGTAATCAGTGGTCAGTATTTTGGCACAGGTTTGATTCATCACAATAATGAATTCTACTACATCATCAATGCTGATTACCAGTTTTTTCAGTGCTTCGTTTGGCTTTGGTAAAACTGTATGAAACACAATAGTAATGGGTTTGTTGAGTTGTTGTAAAAAATAAATGAAATCATCTTCATAGTGTTTGAATAATTCAAATTCGTGTTGAATCAATATCATTTGAATGGTCTCATTTTTATTGATTTTTTGGGCCATCTCCAGGTAAGCTATTTTATTGTCGGATTCCAGGATGTATTGGACTTCCTTCGAATGCGCTTGTTTTTCCTCTTCGAGTTTCAAAGCGCAAATACTTACTTTGAATGATTTTTCAAATTTGTTTTTTAATGCCATTATCAAATCCTGCGAATAGGTAGTAATTCCACATTCACGCGGTGGATAGGAGGTAATGCATAGAATTTCCGGCAGGTTTTCGATAGTATTTGAGCTTATATTTTTCATACTATACTTTATTTAGTGATAATTTCATTTAGCAATTCTTTCATCGGCGACACCGTTAGATGATAGTGTGTTATCAAAGACTATGGCTCCTGTAGGAAACAAACATTGTTTATTTCTCCTTATTAATTCCCAATGGAACTCGGACACAAACAATGGATAAGACAATCGGACTACTTCTTTTTGTGGATTTTCTTAATCCAGCAGAGCGGCGTAAGCCGAATACACATAGTCTTTTAAAGAATCGTGAACACCATGCTAGATTAGCAACCAGAGTCAGTTCTTCAAAAAAGTATCAAAGGCCGTAACAATTTGAATTTCCGGTCGAATGCGATGCAGAAAGGTTATCTTTCCGTTTATTTTCCGGGGGAAGAAAACCACATTTTTAGCCTAATAACAGCATTGGTATTCCTTTTCATTCAAAATGCACCAGATCTTTTGATGTGGCCAAGTAACCTGGTGCATTTATTCCGTCATAAGCTGTAAAAGTCAGATAATAAGTATCTTCAATTTGTACAATTCTCGGATCTTCAATACCATGAGATTCATAATCAAATTCGGGCCAGGGCAAGGCTCGATAAAAAAGGTCTACAAGTTCGTCATTTCTAATGGCTACCAGATTAATACCTTTTCATTTTCAAAACTGAGTGCTGTTTTTTGAAGCAGTATGCCCTCTTTAATGATGTTTATCATGGTCGTTTTTTGAAACCTTTTATAAAATTAAAATCAATAATAAAATGATAATAATGATGGCACCAACAGAAAGATACACTCCATTACTGCTGGCTTTCATTGTAGCTTTAATAGCTTTCACTTCTTTTCGAAGTTCTTTTTTCTCGGCTCTGGACAGATTGGATTTATCCATCTCTTTAATTTCTTCCAGTCGTTTCATTAAAATTTCAGCTTTGGCATCTTCGGAAGGTGCTGTTGCGATTGCGGTTGTAGTTACCGGTGTTACTGGGTTGGCAAATGTTGGTGCCGTACAAGCTAATGATACTAATACAACAGCCATTCTGAGTTTTGAACTTGTTTTCATGTTTTAAAATTTTAAGGATTAATTAAATTCCCTTTTGCTTTTTTTGGTTAGTAAAAAGGATTTGTTTATAAAGATAAATTTCGCTCTATTTTTGAGTAAAGCTGTTATACAAATCTGTCAATAAATTATATTATTCACACTTTCAGTAAATTGTTTATCAGTAGGTTATATATGAAGAAAAGGTTGTCTCTGGAGAGACAACCTTTTTGAAAAATAGTGGTATTTAGTTGTGTGTTCTAGTAAGCTATTTTTAACTCTACTCGTCTGTTTTTAGCACGTCCTATAGCCGTTTTGTTGTCGGCAATTGGTTTGCTTTCGCCAAAACCGGTAGCGGTTAAACGGGAATCACTAATTCCTTTGCTTATTAGGTACGTTCTAACAGAATTAGTACGTTTTTGAGATAGCACCTGGTTGAAAGCATCTGAACCATTGCTATCAGTATGACCGTCAATAAACAAATTGGCTCCGTCGTATTTGTTCAGAATTTTTACTAGCTCATCTAACAATACTAAAGAAGCTATTTTTAATTTATCGCTGTTGTTTTCAAAGAAAATTTTACTTCCAATGTATGTGATTCTTACTACGTCTTGTTTAGCTATTTCCGGACAACCTTTGTTTTCCATCGTTCCTTTGGTATTTGGACAACGGTCATCAATATCAGCAATACCATCACCGTCAGTATCAGGACAACCTTTTAAACTGGCCGGACCAAAAGCATCAGGACAACGATCTTCATCGTTCAGCACACCATCTTTATCATTATCCAAAGCACAACCTGTTGCATCCACTCGATTTCCTTTTTTCGTATCAGGACAACGGTCATCAATATCAGCCACACCATCACCATCGGTATCAGGACAACCTTTAAGCGCTATTGTTCCGGCTAAATCCGGACAACGGTCATCTGCATCGGTTACGCCATCTTTATCTCTGTCTGGACAACCGTTCATAAGAGCCGTTCCGGCCATATCCGGACAGGTGTCTAAATAATCGGCTACGCCATCGCCATCACGGTCTAACGGACATCCTTTTTTGTCAACAGCTACACCAGCCGGTGTATCAGGACATTTGTCATTATGGTCTGAAACCCCGTCATTATCTGCATCTTTTTTGCTTCCAAAATTGAAAGTAATACCCGCCATGTGCATTAAGTAATCATCTTTTTTCCCTGAGACAATACCATCTCTATTATCGTTATTGGTAAATACAAATGTTTCCTGAAAGTTTAAAGATACCACCGGTGTTAACCTAAAGTTGATACCAGCACCGGCTACTGGAAAAGTAGTGTCGATTTTTCGTTTGTGGAAATTCAATTGTCGGTCAAAAAGAATGGCGCCAATTCCACCAAACACATAAGGGCTTACAACATGATCAGAACCAATGATGTTAAATCTTAAATTGGCTGTTATGTGACTGAAATCACTTTTAAATCCAGTAATACCGCTGTCATAACCTAGCGTACCACGAGTGTATAGGGCGCTTATATCTAAATATTTCCATAAATATCTGGATACCGAAACACCTGCAAAGCCATACATGGTTTTGTCGGTTTTGTACCAATCGCGGCCCAAATCTCCATTGTATTGAATGATTCCGCCATGAAGTCCGAAGTTCCATTTCTTGTCTTCGGTTTGTGATTTAGTTGTTAGTGTAGATGCCAAGCATATACATAAGAGTAGTAATTTTTTCATTTTTTATATGTTTTGATTATTTGAAACAAAGGTCAGTTACATTGTTAGCGAGAGTGTTATACAACTATTACTTTAGTTTGCGTTATTCACACATTTTTAAAAATTGAGAAAAAAAAAGCCCTGCCGTTATGTAGCGACAGGACCCATAATAAACGTCTCACATTTATTATTAACTAACCAAAAAATCAACCCAAACTTTAAAATATGCTGTATGGCATATAGTATTCATCGAAGTATTTTATAACCACACTATATTTTTATATGTGACTGCATTGTATGTTTTTTAATCATTGGGGTTTGATCAATCTCCGGAAATTTAGTTTCCAATAGTTCTTGGTATTTTGGATTAGTGTGATAAGCGAGTCCACTAATTCAAAAGCAGTGGTATTTCTTAATAACATTGGAATGACAATCAAGAGTTCTTTTCGTACCAATAGATTCTTTTTAATTCCGTCATGGTCTCTTTGCACAGCGGTGTTTTGTTTTACGGGGTACTATGCATTTGGTTTAGTTCACAAAGATGGCATTCCGAGAGCGATAATGGGTTATAAAATTCAAGTATTGTTTTTTATAATTCACACATTATCAGTAGGTTTTTTTAAAGTTTACATTCTGTCCATGTACCAATTGAGTTCTTTTTCCATTTTTTGGTATTTGAATATATTGGAAATTACTTTTTGCAAGCGCACAAAAGCCGTTTCACTTTTCACAACATAATCAAAAGCTTTGTGGTGCATGCAACTTACCGCTACCTCAATTTTATCCTGGCTCGAAAGCATAATGACCGGAATTCCGGCATTGATCTCTTTGATTCTGTCTAAGGTCTGCATACCATTAATGGCATTTTTAACGATACCATCCAAATGATAATCCAGGACAATCACGTCTGGTTTTTCATTTAGATTTTGAATACACAACTCTCCGGTAGGGAAGGTTTTTATTTCAAAATCGGCATGGTTAAGAAACTGTAATTCAAGTGATTTTAAAAAAACAGCATCATCATCTACGAGGAAAAGTTTAATTTTAGGTTCCGTTTTCATTCCTTATTTTTCTAAATGGATTAATTCATTTTCTAATTCTATAAACGATTGCAGGCAAACAGTTTCGAGCTGTGCCACTAAGTCATTTAACTCCACGGAAAGCTCCAGTTTTTCTGCAAATTCCTGAATTTTTTTGGCCAGTTCGGCATATTGCGGATGGATGCCCATTATGGCAAATGATGGGATTAATTTATGAGCTGTGGCTTTTAACAATGGCCAATCTTTATCTCGGAAACTTTGTTTCATTGACACAAGTAACGGTGGGGTTTGTTTTAAATAGACCTGTATCATTTCGGTCATTAATTTCGGATTGGCTTTGGTGAGCTGGGTCAAATAACTCAGATCTACGTATTTAATCGTTTGAGTTTGTTTGTTTCCTTTGATTTGATTTTCGATGATGGCAATCGGTTTTTTGATAAAGCTAATTAATTTGCTGTACAACAACCGTTCGTCAACCGGTTTCGAAATGTAATCATTCATGCCAACGGCTTTGCATTTGGCTACATCTACTGTAGTGACATCGGCAGTTAGCGCTATGATGGGAAGTGTTAATTTCATGGTTTGTCTGATGTATTCGGTAGCTTCGAAACCATTCATTTCAGGCATTTGTAAATCCATCAGAATGATATCATAAGTGTTTTTTTGAAGTTTTTCAATGGCAATTTTACCATTGGAAGCTATTTCACATTCAAAACCAAAATCATCCAAAAGTGTTTTCATCAGCAACTGATTCAGTTCCATGTCTTCCACGACTAATATTTTGGTGTCTTTAATTTCGGTATCGATTTCGAGGATTTCCGGTTCTAATACCGTTTCGATATGGGTTTTATCAAAATAGAGCATAAAGCTAAAGATAGAACCTTTGCCAATAGTACTTTCTACTTCAATAGTTCCGTTTTGCGCTTCTACCAATTGTTTTACGATGGCCAAGCCTAAACCGGTTCCGCCAAATATTCGGGAAGTACCGCTGGTGGCTTGCTGAAAGTTTTCAAATATTTTTTCGGTTTTGGTATCGCTTATGCCAATGCCAGTATCGGCTACTGAGAATTTTATAGCTACGTCATCATCGGTTTCTGAAACCAATTTTACGCTAACGGTGATTTTGCCAACACTGGTGAATTTGACCGCATTGCTCACTAAATTCAGTATGATTTGATGCAAACGCACCGGATCCCCTACTAAAACTTCAGGAATATCGTTATCATAGTGGGTTGTTAATTTTAAATTCTTCTCCTGTATTTTGGTTTCAAAGAGATGTAACATCGCTTTGATAGACAGTTTCAATTTGAAAGGTGTTTTTTCAAAAGTCATTTTCCCAGCATCTACTTTGGCTAAATCCAGTATATCATTGATTAGCACAATCAAAGCATCACCACTCATTTTAATGGCAGTTAGGTATTCTTTTTGTTTGGCTGTCAATTCGGTTTTGAGTACAACTTTGGTGAATCCGATAATGGCATTCATCGGCGTTCTTATTTCGTGACTCATATTTGATAAGAACTGTTGCTTTGATTTTACAGCTTCGTTGGCTTTGGTAGTAGCTGTTTCGGCTATAATTTTGGCTTCTTCCGCGATAGAAGAGGCGAGCTCCGCAAATATTTTGGCTTCGATTAAATCCTTTTCTCCTTTTTTTTGTTCCGTGATATCTCTGGCCACAACGACAGCACCAATGATATTGCCTTCAGCATCTTTATACACAGCACCGTTGAATAATACATCGGTAAGTTTTCCGTCTTTTAAGACCAATGGATAATCAACTACGAAACCTTTGGAAAAGACTTCTTCATAGCCTTTTTTGGCTTTTTCGGGCTCGGTAAAATAGTCAATAAAATAGGTGTCGATTAGATCCTCTTTGGATATTTCGGTTACTCTGACGGAGGCTTGATTGGTATCGGTAATCTTGCCTTGCGGACTGATAGTGAATAGGGGATCGCGACTAGCTTCAATGAGGCTTAGCGAATATTGAGAGGCTAATTTCAAAGAATAGTTATAGGCTTCCAGTTCTTTGTTTTCAAAGACGCGCTTCTCCTTTTCTTCGTTTTGAAAATTCAGTTCTTTATCAGCTAGAACCAATTCATCGGCACGGTCTTGCTTTTCTCCGGTTTGAAATTCAAGCTCTTTGTTGGCGATTAGTAATTCGTCAGCCCGGTCTTGTTTTTCTCCAGTTTGAAATAACAGTTCTTTATTGGCAATGATTAATTCGGCGGCGCGTTTTTCTTTTTCTTCGTTTTGAAAAGCCAATTCCTTGTTGGCAATAATTAATTCGGCGGCGCGTTTTTCTTTTACTTTGTTTTGGTATTCTAATTCTTTGTTGGCAATGAGCAACTCATCTGCCCGTTTTTCTTTTTCGCTGTTTTGGTGTTCCAGTTCTATATTGGCGATCACTAATTCGGCCGCTCGTTTTTCTTTTTCTTCATTTTGGAAAGCCAGTTCTTCATTTGCTACAACCAATTCGGCGGTAGTTTTCTTTTGTTTGGTAATGTCGATGAAAGAGATGAGCGAGCAATCATTTTCCTGAAATTTCATGGCTTGGATGGATACCAAAAACCAAAAGGGTTCCCCCTTTTTATTTTTCAGAATGATTTCGATCGTATTGACCACGTCTTTTACTTTTAATTGCAAAGCCATTTTCTCCAAAAATTCAGGATTGATAATCCCCAATTCCTTCGAAGTTTTACCAATAATTTCGTTTTTGGTATAACCAAAACACTTCAGAAAGGATTTATTGACATACTGAAACTGAGAGCTCTTAATATCTATAAATATCATTCCGATAGCGCTATTTTCAAACATATCAAAGAACAAATCATTGGATTTGTTCTTTTTGTCTTCCGATAGTTTGGGTGTATTCATATTTTTATATTGGATTAAGATTAATTGCCCACTTCTTCAATGGGGCTTCGTCTTTTGTCTTTTAATTTTTTGAAATGGGAAGGCGTTAGCCCACTCACTTTTTTGAATTGGGTACTCAAGTGTGCTACACTGCTGTAATTCATTTTCCAGGCAATTTCGGTAATGGAAAGTTCATCGTAAATAATTAGTTCTTTGATGCGTTCCACTTTGTGCAAAATCAAAAATTGTTCAATGGTGGTGCCTTGTACTTCCGAAAATAAGTTTGCTAGCGAGGTGTAATTTTGATTTAGTTTTTCGCTCAAATAATCGGAAAAAGTAATTTTGAGAGGTTCCTCATTATGGTGCACCAATTCTACGATTACATTTTTTATCTTTTCAATCATGATGGCTCTTTTGTCGTCCATCAATTCTAAACCCGATTCTAATAATCCTGCTTTGAGTTGTTGTCTTGTCTCGGAAGAAATAGTTTCCATAATATCCACCACGCCTAAATCGACGATTATAAAATGCAGTCCCAGCTTTCTTAACTCGTCTTTCACCATCATTTTGCAACGGTTACTGACCATGTATTTTATGTAGAGTTTCAAGTTTTTTTGTTTTGTTGTTGTATACTAGGTCAAAGGTTTGATTTTAAATCAGATAGTTGTTGTATAATTCAAGATTAGAATTGCATAATTCACACTTCGTCTAGGGGATTGCGTTTTTTGTCCTTAAGATTTTTGAAGAAAGTAGGCGTTAAGCCCGTTACTTTTTTAAATTGCGTAGATAAATGCGACACACTGCTGTAGTTCATTTTATATGATATCTCGGTAAGGTTGAGTTCGTCATATAGCAATAGCTCTTTTACCTTTTCGATTTTGTGGGCGATAATGTAATGTTCTATGGTAATGCCTTTGACTTCGGAGAAAATGTTGGCCAGATACGTATAGTCATAGCCCATTATTTTGCTGATGTATTCAGAGTAATTTACTTTGGGTAATTCATCGTTATAGTGAATCATTTCGGTGATGACAATTTTTATTTTTTCGATAAGCATCGCTTTTTTGTCATCCATCAATTCTAAACCCGATTCCAACAAAGCCGTTTTTAGTTTAGCTCGTTGTTCGTTGGTAATGTTTTCCAAAATCTCAACAACACCAAGTTCAACTGTTGTAAAATGTAGGCCTAAATTTTTAAGTTCTTCTTTGACTAGCATTTTACAGCGCAAACTAACCATATACTTAACGTAGAGTTTCATGTTTTTGAAGTTCGTTTGAAAGGTACTTCAGTGTGCTTTCAACGTTGAACTCGGGGTTTTACTGTTTTTTCAATAGCAATGAAATTTTTAGTAGTAAAAAAGATTTATGAAGTGTGGGTTCTAATCTTCATAACCACTTTTAATGATAGTGGAAATCATTTTGAATTGTTGGTTGGCATTGAAACTATGCTGCGCATGCGCCGGAATAATAATTCCTTCTCCTAATCCCAATTTGTGAATTTTGTTTTTGATAATAACCTCGGCCACACCATCAATAATTTGAATGTAGTTATCAAAAGGCGATGTTTTTTCGGCCAATTCTTCACCCGCATCAAAAGAAGAGGCGGTGATGTTTCCTGTTGTTTTTTTGATTATAGTTTTGCTTACCACAGCGTTGGGGATGTATTGAATGATTTCAACAATAATGTGAGATTTAGCTTTTTCAAGTTCCGAAGTATCCATGATTTTTGTTTAGGTATTAAATAACAATTTCACAAAAATGGCTTTATTCATGAAATGATAATCCAGACAAAGGTAGCTCCTTTAAAATGGCTATCGAGATAAAAGAAGTAAATGATTTGTATAATTCCCACATTAATATCAATTTGTGATTACATGTGCCTTTTTTCACAAATTAAATTTATGATTCATCTTTTGTAGTACGTACTAAACTGATGCCGGAAGCGAAAAATATAATGCCCAATACGCCATAGATAATAAGTGTTTTGATGTCTCTTGTACTTTCAGTAGCGGATAAAAAAACTTGTGCTGCATAAATAAGACTTACAATTCCAAGTACGGTAAGTAGGGCTCCAAAGATTCTTTTAATGTTCATAATTTATTTGTTTAGGTTATTAAAAAGGGTTTTTCTAAATATAGCCTCAAAGGTTAGTTCGTTTTTGTGAATAGTCCTTGTATAATAATTTTATTTA
>NZ_DAINRG010000032.1:0-26456 GCF_036741995.1 Flavobacterium sp.
AATCTTCGGTGGCATAAAAACGCATGGCTCGCATAGCAGTTAACACACTGTTTTCGTTTAAAGCAGTTGACAATACTACAGTTCTGGTCGTAGCGGTATGACCGTGTGTTACATTATGATTGTCATGGTCAATTGTTGGCCCTAAATGATAACCACGAGCTAACATATTGCGGTAAAAACTTAAATAAGCCATAGAAGATGGCGGGTCAGTATATGTTACATCGGTGGAAGATGAAGGACCATTTTCTACAGCTGAGCCCACTATAGCATCATCGGCGCTACTGTCGTAAGTACTCATAATTCCATTATAATCAGAATTATTTGGGTGTGCCAAAGTAGCGAAGGCATTGCTACCACTATAACTATTAATAACACTGAATAATCCTGTACTTCCGGTGTAAACAGATTGCGGCACATAGATATCGTACTGTCCGGCATCCCAACCCAAAAGTTTATCCACCCCGTAAACTACTACGTGTCCACCTCCCGAAATAACACCCCATTCCATTCCATACATGGCTAAGAAAGAAGAATTTGTTGCAGCCGCCGCTTGGGAACGACCTAAGGCATAATTAGCCAAAGACATACCGGCAGCCACATGATTGTGCTCACTAATGCCCAAGAAATCCATACAATTAGCCGTATCCCCATAAGCGAAATCCCCTGATGGCAAACCAGTACCGTCACTGTATTCACTATGAGAATGGAAATTACCAAAATAATAATAAAGTGGAGCTTCCAAAGTAGTAGCGTTTCCTGTTAAAGGGGAAGTTGCTTTGTATAAAGGCCCACCACTACAACTAGTATTATTATAACTAAACACATAAAAATAATAAGTGGTGCTGGCTGTTAATCCGGAAGCTACAAAAGTGTTGGTAGCCCCCATACTAACGACTGTAGCATTTCCAAAAGTAGTACCTGGGCTGTAGCTGGTTCCATTGGTCGGACTTGCTGTCAATGATGAAGCCGTACTGTATACTACTAAATATCCACTAGCTGAAGTAGTCGTAAAAGAAGCCGTTACAGTTGAGCTGGTTGTATTGGAAATAACCAAAGCAGTAGGTTGATTGGTTGGCGTTACACAAGGCGTAGCAATAGTTGCAAAACTACCCGTTAAAGGAGTTGCTGTTTTATAAGTGATTCCGCCACTACAACCTAGATTATTGAAGGAAAAAACAGTTACATAGTATGTCGTACTTGGTAACAAACCCGACAGTGATAACGAAGTAGACGAACTACTACTCAGCACAGTGGCATTACCCAAAGTATTACCCGCGCTATACGTGGTACCATTAGCCGGAGATGCTGATAACGATGACGAAGTACTATAAACCGTTAAGTAACCATCAGCCGCAGTAGCCGTAAAGGAACCTGTATTGGAAGTACTGGTTGGTGTTCCAAAAATTAAACCCGTTGGCTGACTGGTTGGTGCTACACATGGCGGTGCTATCGTAGCAAAGTTTCCAGTTAACGGACTCGTGGTCTGATAAACCGGACCACCACTGCAGCCTGCATTATTATAAGCAAATACGGTCACATAATATGTCGTACTTGGTGACAAACCCGATAGTGATAATGAAGTCGATGAACCACTACTCAGCACAGTGGTATTGCCCAAAGTATTACCCGAGCTATAAGTGGTACCATTAACAGGAGATGCTGATAAAGAAGACGAAGTACTGTAAACAGTTAAGTAGCCATCGGCTGCTGTAGCCGTAAAGGAACCTGTATTGGAAGTGCTGGTTGGTGTTCCAAAAGTTAAACCCGTTGGCTGATCACCCGGTACTACACATGGCGGTGCTATCGTAGCAAAGTTTCCGGTTAACGGACTCGTGGTCTGATAAGCTGGCCCACCACTGCAGCCTGTATTATTATAAGCAAATACACTTACATAATATGTAGTAGTAGGAGACAAACCCGATAGTGATAATGAAGTCGATGAGCCGCTACTCAGCACAGTGGTATTGCCCAAAGTATTACCCGAGCTATACGTGGTACCATTAGCCGGAGATGCTGATAACGAAGATGAAGTACTATAAACAGTTAAGTAGCCATCGGCTGCAGTAGCCGTAAAAGAACCTGTATTGGAGGTGCTGGTTGGTGTTCCAAAAATTAAACCCGTAGGCTGACCACCTGGCGCGCTACATAATGATGACAGCTGAAAATTCAAGCGATTAGAATCGGTAGTTCCGGCAGATTGTACAGTAGCAATAGTAGCACTACTCCACTGTGACGGTGTATAAGTTGCTGAAGGCGATGTAACGCTTGTACTTCTCACATAACTGATATCGGTAGCATTAATTCCTGTACCAAATTGATCGATAATATTGTTGGAAGCATCCAAAAGTGCTACTCCATCATTTCCGTTAAAATTGATAACTGTATTGCTGGTTTGAGCAGCACTAGCCGCAGTCAGATAGGCTATTTCAGTCCCGTTACCGGTATTTCCGATCAACACTGAACCAAAGGCCGGAATGGTAATGGTTAAATTAACGGTGCTGGATGGAGCTCCGGTGAAAGCAATAGTTCCAGTTGAACCGGTTACGGCCCACAGCCCCAATTTCAATTGTGGCGAAGCTGTATTAATAGCCGTATTACCGGTATTGGTCAACTCTATCCATTTGTTAGTACCTGTTCCCTCATAATATTGTGAAATTATGATTTGAGAGGAAGCGCTATACATTGACAAAAGTGTAATGCATACTAAAAGCCATTGCTTAACATAAAGTAATTTTCTATTCATCTTTTGTGGTATTAAGTTCAAAAACAATAAAAATGGACGATAAAAATATTTCTATTTTTTAATAAAAAACTAAAGAAAAAATTAGTTTTATACACATGTTATTAACAAATAACTATTTTTTTATAATTTATATTACATTTTTATCAATATAAGCTTCATTAAAGCAATCAAAAAAGTTTGAAAAATGTAAATTCTATAATTATTTAAAAAAATTATGTAATGAATTCCTCCTCATAAAGAAGCATCTTCGTAGAAGCAAAAAAGCAATGTTGTTTAGTCAAGAGAAGAAAGCAATTCACCAATAACAATTTGGTCCTAACAAATAACAGCGAAGCTTTTTCGACAAAAGCAAATCGTCTCGAATTATCGAGACGATTTTTTTATTTTATAATGTAGCAGGAATTACCATACACTTAAGTAAACTAATCAAAAGAAGCTTACAAATTTGATTTTTAGAGATTTTTAAAAAATTAGAATTTTTCAACAATTTTCCCAATTTATTAAACATTTATCAAAGAATTAATCACGTTGTATTAAACTTATCAATAAATGTATATATTTGGCTCCGCTAATTTAACCAAATAACCAAAGTATGAAAAACAAATTACTCTCGATAGCTTTGATGGCTATCACCAGTTTTTCGATGGCACAAACAGGAAAAACTACCTGGAAAACTACTGCTGGCAAATCTGATGCCATAGTAGTCGCCAACAAACAAACTATCAGAAACCCCAAATTATTTGAGCTGGATGTTACCGCATTACGACAATCGCTAACCAACGCTCCACAACGATTTACTGCCGGTAAATCCAATGTCATTGTAGCTTTTCCAAATGCGGATGGTCAAATGGAACGCTACCGAATTCAGGAATCTTCCAATATGGATCCGGCTTTGGCAGCCCGCTATCCGGAGATTAAATCCTATATAGGACAAGGAGTAGACACACCCACCTCGACTATCTATTTCAGTTTGTCTCCTCTTGGATTACAAACCATGGTAATCCATGCTGACCAGTCGGCAGAGTTTATTGAGCCATACACTACCGATCTAAGCACTTATGCGGTTTATCGCAAAACCGATAAAATAGCTTCCTTAAACAAATTTGAGTGCAAAGTAATTGCCGCAGCTCAAAACGATTTAGCCATATCAAACGCCAGTGTTGCGAGACCAAATGCTGATGATGCTATTTTGAGAACCTATCGTTTAGCAATGTCTGTAACTGGTGAATACACCGTATATTTTGGCGGTACTAAAGCGTTGGCTTTGGCAGCTATCAATAATACGATGACTCGTGTCAACGGTGTGTTTGAAAAAGATTTTTCTGCACGCATGGTGCTAATTGCCAATACTGATACTGTGATTTACACCAGTGCTTCCACCGACCCTTATTCAGCAGCAACTGCAGGAGCTGGCGGAGCTTGGAATCAAGAATTGCAAACTACATTAACAAATAATATTGGTAATGCCAATTATGATATTGGACACTTATTTGGTGCTTCCGGTGGTGGTGGAAATGCAGGCTGTATTGGTTGCGTTTGTGTCAATCCAACGGGCGTTGAGCCTTTAGGAAAAGGAAGTGGATTTACTTCTCCATCTGACGGGATTCCATCAGGTGATAATTTTGATATCGATTATGTAGCCCACGAAATGGGTCACCAATTTGGTGCCAATCATACCTTTACCCACAGCAACGAAAGTACCGGTGTACAAGTAGAACCAGGCTCTGGCTCCACTATCATGGGCTATGCTGGGATTACTTCGCTAGATGTACAACCGCATTCAGACCCTTATTTCCATGCGGTAAGTATTCAACAAGTTACCAATTATATTAAAACAACTTCTTGCCAAACCAACTCGGCTACCGGAAACTCCATTCCAACAGCCGGTGCAGGATTAGATTATACAATTCCGAAAAGCACTCCGTTTATGTTAACCGGAACCGGAACCGATGCTAATGGTGATACATTAACTTACGGTTGGGAACAAATGGATTCTCAAACAACAGCTGCAGCACCAAGTGCTACAAAAACAACCGGTGTAGATTTTAGAAGTTATAATCCAACAACTTCACCAACCCGTTATTTCCCTAAAATGGCATCTGTATTAACTGGTGCTACTACGACAGCAGGAACAGAATTGACAGTAGAAGCTTTGCCTTCGGTAGCTCGTACTTTAAACTTCAGATTAACGGTTCGCGATAACAGAGCTGGTGGTTCAGGAAACAATAGTGATGATATGGTCGTTACGGTTAACGCTACCGCAGGACCATTTAGTGTAACAGCGCCGAATACAGCTGTTTCGTACGCAGGAAATTCAACCCAAACCATAACTTGGGCTGTTGCCGGTACTACCGCCAATGGTGTGAATTGTGCCAATGTTGATATCTTAATTTCAACTAACGCCGGAACGACGTGGACCACTTTATTAGCGGCTACGCCAAATGACGGAACACAAGCCGTTACGATTCCAAACACTCCTAGTACTACTTGTAGAATTATGGTAAAAGGAACCAATCATATTTTCTTTGATGTATCAAACACTAATTTTACGATTACTGCCGGTTCAACTGATACGACAGCACCAACGGCACCAACCAGTTTGACTGCTTCAGGAACTACGCAAACTACAACAAATTTATCCTGGACAGCAGCTACCGATAACGTAGCCGTAACAGGGTATGATGTCTATAAAGATGGTGTTTTATTAGGTTCAACTACTACAGCAACAACCTATGCTGTAACTGGCCTTACCGCTTCAACTACTTATGCATTTACAGTAAAAGCTAAAGATGCCGCGGGGAATGTATCCGTTGCGAGTAATACTGCAAACGTAACAACTTTGGCAGCTGACACAACAGCTCCATCCGCTCCAACCACTTTAACCGCTTCAGGAACTACTTATAACTCGACTAACTTGTCTTGGACAGCTTCCACTGATAACGTAGCCGTAACCGGTTATGATGTCTATCAGGGAGCAGCAGTAATTGGCTCAACTACTACAGCTACAACTTTTGCCGTAACCGGATTGACAGGTTCTACAGCTTATGCCTTTACAGTGAAAGCCAAAGATGCAGCAGGCAATGTTTCGGCGGCCAGTAACACAGCTAATGTAACTACTCCGGCGGCTCCTATCACTTACTGTACTTCACAAGGAAACAGTACGGCAGATGAGAAAATTGGCAAAGTAGTTTTTGGAACCATTAATAATACTTCAACTGGCACAGCCGGTTATGAAGATTTTACAGCACAATCAACAGCTGCCACCAGAGGAACAGCCTATACCATTACCGTAACTCCGGCCTGGACAAGTACCGTATATCCAGAAGGCTTTGCTGTGTTTATTGATTACAATCAAAATGGTTTGTTTACCGATGCAGGCGAAACGGTTTGGAGCAATGCTGCTTCTACTACTACTCCGGTTTCAGGTTCAATTACTATTCCGGCCACAGCCACTTTAGGCAATACCCGTATGAGAGTTTCAATGAAATATAATGGTGTGCCAACTTCTTGCGAAGCTTTCTCTTATGGACAAGTAGAAGATTACACTGTAAACATTCAGGCTGCGGCTGCGGATACTACAGCGCCTACAGCGCCAACAAGTTTGACCGCTTCCAATACTACTCAAACTACAACTGATTTATCTTGGACAGCCGCTACCGATAACGTTGCCGTAACCGGATATGATGTGTACCAAGGGGCTTCTGTAATTGGTTCGACTACGACAGCTACTACTTTTGCCGTAACCGGATTGACCGCTTCAACGGCCTATACTTTTACAGTTAAAGCTAAAGATGCAGCCGGTAATGTTTCGGCTGCCAGCAATAGCGCTAATGTTACAACATTGGCTGCGCCGGATACTACAGCACCAACAGCGCCAACCAGTTTAACAGCTGCTAACACTACACAAACCACTACCGATTTATCTTGGACAGCGGCTACTGATAATGTAGCTGTAACAGGGTATGATGTCTATAAAGATGGTGCTTTATTAGGTTCAACCACTACAGCTACAACTTTTGCCGTAACCGGATTGACAGCTTCAACAGCTTATGCTTTTACTGTTAAAGCCAAAGATGCTGCCGGTAATGTTTCCGCAGCCAGCAATAGCGCTAATGTTACAACATTGGCTGCGCCGGACACAACTGCGCCAACAGCTCCAACAAGCTTAACAGCTGCTAATACTACGCAAACAACTACTGACTTATCCTG
Organism: Flavobacterium sp.; assembly: GCF_036741995.1. Lineage (GTDB taxonomy): Bacteria > Bacteroidota > Bacteroidia > Flavobacteriales > Flavobacteriaceae > Flavobacterium. The sequence goes on from NZ_DAINRG010000032.1 coordinate 6,953, forward strand.
GACAGCGGCTACTGATAATGTGGCTGTAACTGGTTATGATGTGTATAAAGATGGTACTTTATTAGGTTCAACCACTACAGCGACTACGTATGCCGTAACCGGATTGACAGCTTCAACAGCTTATGCTTTTACTGTTAAAGCCAAAGATGCTGCCGGTAATGTTTCAGCGGCTAGCAATACTGCTAACGTAACTACTTTAGCAAATTCAGGCAATGCTACTGATTTGTTATTCTCTGAATACATTGAAGGTTCTTCTAATAACAAAGCCTTAGAGATTGCCAACAACACTGGAAGTGCCGTAAGTTTGTCTATCTATACTGTAAAAAAACAAACCAATGGTGCCGGTGCCTGGAGTACAGGTATTGCTTTAACAGGAACGCTGAACAACGGAGCTAAATTTGTTTTGGTAAACAGTGCTATTAACATTGCATGTTACAATGCGGCTAGCGCCAATGTGTCAACTGGTGGTGCTGAATTGACTTTCAACGGGAATGATGCGGTAGGGCTATTCAAAAACGGAGTGTTGATTGACATCATCGGGACTTTTGATGGTGGAACCGCTAACTTTGCTATTGACGTTACTTTAAGAAGAAAAGCTACGGTACTTTCGCCAAACACTACTTTCAACTTAGCTGGAGAATGGGATTCTTTTGCTACTGATACTTGTGGTGGTTTAGGCAGTCGTTTTGTTACTGCTGATGCTAACACTAATCTAAATGGTATCAGAATGTATCCAAATCCGGTGAAAGGTGATATTTTGTCGCTTACTACCATCACTTCAGGAAACTACAGAATCCTAAACTCATTAGGACAGGAAATGACTAAAGGTAGTATTGCCAATGGCACTATTTCGGTAGCTACTCTAGTATCAGGTATTTATTTATTGGAAATAACAGCTGAAGGACAATCCGTAGTGAAGCGTTTTATTAAAGAATAATCTTTACTCAATAATTACTACTGAAACAGTCGCAGGGATTTCCTGCGACTGTTTTTTTTATTTTAAAAACCCAAAGCAATACTTCGGAGAACCTCTCATAAAAAAGTTTTGATTTACACTAAGAAATAAGGTCGTTACATGAGATTACAACATCAAAAACAACCTGGTTTATAGCATTTTTCAGAATTCAATAAAAATACTATTGGCTTCCTTTTTTATTTCATTTCAAAGACTATTTATTTTATATTTGAGAGCTTTAACTTATTTATTCCGAAATGAAAAGTCTCTTTCTCTCCCTATTCCTTTTTGCTACAGCTACCCTTGTAGCGCAAACTGATTATTCTTTTGTTTACAATGCTGACTCCATCATCAAAAAGGGAGTACGGCTTTATGAAGAAAAAAAATATGCCGAATCCATAAAAGAATATAAAAAAGTAGATGCCATCGATCCTAAGTATCCTTCGGCTCAATATGAAATAGCGATGTCGCTGTTTGCTTTAGAAAAAACCGATTCTTTAAAAAGTCATTTTGAGAGAATTTACAAAAGCGATATGATGAAAAAACTTCCAACATTATACACCTTGTATGGAAGTTATTTGAGTGATGAGAAAAAATATGCCGAATCAGAGAAGATTTTCAAAGAAGGATTACTGACTATTCCTAACAGTAGCAATCACTTATACAATTTGGCCATATTGTATTACCGAGAAGAAAAATTTCAGGAATGTATAGATGTGCTTGAAAAAATTGTTGCCCAAAACCCTAACAGCGCTTCCTCTCATTATTTGTTAGGTGTAGTAGCTTTGGATAGCGGCAAAATTGCTGAAGGCAGCATGGCTTTGTTGAGCTATTTAGTATTATCACCAACCGGAAAATATGCCAAAAATGCTGTATTGAAACTGAATGCTAAGTTTGGGGAAAACTTCCTGGAGAAAAAAAATTATGTTTTTTCGAAAACCGGAGGCGATAACTTTGAAGAGCTGGAAACTATTTTAAGAAATCAATTGCCGTTGCGCAATGCCTACAAAATTGAATCCAAAATTGATGATGTGGTAACCCGACAAGTGCAAGCCATACTTGAATATTGCCAAACACACCAAATGGGACCTGGTTTTTTTGAAACCACTTATGTGCCTTGGTTAAAATCGGTTGCCGATCAAAAACAAATTGAAGGCTTCTCTTATTATATGTTATTGGGATTGGAAGACCAAATGGGCAAAACGCTCGTAGCCCAGAAAAAGAAAATAGAATCCTTCAATGACAATTTTATCGGAAAGGATTTTTGGAAAATTTTTGCCAAACGAAAAATGGATATTTTCGGCACTGAAAAAGAAGTGATTGTTTATCTTCAAAATGGAATTCCGAATCTGATTGGCACTATGGTAGATGGCAAAAGAGAAGGGCGTTTTAAATTGCTGAACAAATATGAAAATCTGGATGCCGATCTTCAATTTGAAAACAATGAACTTAACGGACTTCAAAAATACTATGAAGAAGACGGTAAAATTTCGGAAGAAAAATCATTTTTGAAAGGAAAATTGGAAGGCAAAAGAACCGTGTATTATCCGAATGGTAATATTAGTCTTGAAGAAAACTATCATGACGGTGAATTGGAAGGAAAAAGCACATCTTACAACGTAAATGGCGGCATCAATTGTGACGGGAATTTTTCGAAGGGGGAGTTAAACGGCACTTTAAATTGTTTACATCCTAATGGCGCTAAAAAATCGGAAAGCAATTATGTTAACGGAAAAATTGATGGCACTTATACTACTTACAACAAAGTGGGTGATATTATTTCCACAGAAAAATATGCAAACGGAGAACTTTCGGGCAAATACACCAAGTATTATGACGGAAAAGCCATTGAAGAAGAGGCAGATTATGTTGATGGTAAAGTCGTAGGTTCTTTCAAAAAATACTACAGCAATCAGAAACTGAAAGCGGAATATGTTTATACCAACAAAAAGATAACTTCTGCTGTAGAATACCATCCAACCGGAGTAAAATCGAGCGAATCGATTTATAACGACAAAGAAGAAATTGTGTCTACCACTTATTTTAATGAGTTAGGCGAAAAATATTATGACGAAATCTTTAACTCTAAAGAAATAAAATTCATCAAACAATATTCCAAAAACAATCCGAAACCAACAGAAATAAATCTGGCCAGAAAATCATTTGAAATCAAAACACTGGATGACAAAGTAATCATCACCGGAACTTTTGAAAGAGGAAAACGAAATGGGGAATGGAAATACAATTTCCCAACCGGACAGTTGCAATTAAGCAGCAATTACGTGAAAGGAAACCAGGTTGGGCTATCCAAATCTTATGGAAAAAATGGAAACCCTTATTCTTTCAGTAACTACGTAAATGATACTTTACAAGGGCGTAATGACATTTTTGATTCGCGCGGTTTGAAGAAAATTTTTTATTACAGTAAAGGGGAATTAAACGGCCCTTTTAAAGCCTTTTATTCCGATGGAACTCTTTTAACGGAAGGATTTTATGCCAATGATGAGCTTTTTGAAAACAGAAAAACCTATTCGCAAACAGGCAAAATATTATTTGACGACAGTTGCTACAAAGGAATCACTTTGGCCACAGATGTGTACAACTATAAAGGAGAAAAAGAAACCACTATTGTCTATTCCAATAAAACCGGAACCTTTTCTCATACATTCAATTCGGGCATTATTAAACAATCCTATGATTTGAAAAATGGAATTTTAGATGGAAGCTACAGCCGAAAAGACAAATTCAACAAACCCATTATTGAAGCGGAATACAAAAGCGGATTGCGCCACAACACTTATAAAGAATACAGTCCGAATGAAACCTTGTTGATAGAACAAACTTATTATAACGGTGAACTTAACGGCACAACTAAAAATTACGATTTGGCAGGGAATTTGAAGACTACTTCTGAGTACACTTTTGGAGATGAAAATGGCAAAACCATTCGCTACTATCATACCAAATCAAAATTGTATGAATACAATCAATTGGACAACAATATGGAAGGCGATTTCACTTACTACAATCAAAAAGGAGAGCCATTGGTTTCCATCTTTTATTTGAATAATGCGCCACAATATTATATGAAGCGTTCAAAAACTGGGCAATTAACCGAAAAAGTAATGATTGTAAACGAAACAGGAATTGTTACTTCTAACTATGCCAATGGTAAAATTGCCATTCAATTTACTTTTGACAAAGGCAATAAACAAGGGCCGTTAATCATTAACAATGAGCTTGGAAAACCGGAATACAGTGCTTTTTACAGAAATGATTTTGTTCACAATGACCGAATTGAATATTATGCCAACGGTAATATTTATGTAAAAGAACACTTTGTAGATAATGATTATGAAGGGTTACAGGAATACTTTAAAGAAGACGGGAAACCTTGGATCAAAGCGGAATATAAAAACGATGAACTTCACGGAAAAACACAATTGTTTACCAACGGCATTTTAACAACAACAAAAAAATATGACTCAGACTTTTTGGTTGACATCAGCAAATAAAAAACTTTTACTGTTGGGAATTTTCCTTTCGGTAAATGCACTATACTCTCAAACCACGTTTGAGACTTATAAAAAACAGTATCCGGATTTTAATGAGTTGATTGTAAACAACACTACTTCCTACTCTATCAGCATCGTAGATAAAAAACTGAAGGTGATTCAGGACAATCAATACGAAGCCATGATTCTTTCGGATAACGGGATTCAGAACAATAAGGAAACATTCTCTTATTCTGATTTGGTGAAATTGCTTTCCTATGATGCCTATACGGTGGTTCAGGAAAGAGGAAAAGATAAAAAGATAAAAGTCACCCAGGCATTAGAAAAGCAGTCGCGCAATGGCTCTGTTTTTCATGACGATGTCAAAACAAGACAATTGGTTTTTCCCAATCTGGAAGCCGGTGCCGAAAAAGTATATGAATATACGACTGAATTCACCGACCCGAATTTGATGCATAAATTCATGTTTGGCGATGTATTACCGGTGAAAAATTCAACGCTGGAAATCAAAACCGACAAAAACATCAATATTGGTTATGAGGTTTTTAATGATCCTAACCATACTATAGTGTTCAACAAAATTGAAAAGAAAGACACCAACATCTATCAATGGACGCTGAAAGACAGCAAACCTATTAAGTTTGAAAGCAATGCTCCGGGGATTTTGTACAGCATTCCGCATATTATTTTTTACATCAAAGATTACAGCGCCGGAAACAACAAAGTGGAACTTTTGGGCGACATCCAAAGAATGTACAACTACTACAGCGGATTTGTAAAAAACCTCAACACTACAGTAGATGAGCCATTGAAACAACTTTCACTTTCGATAACTGAAAACAAACCGACTGATGAAGAGAAACTAAAATCTATTTTTTATTGGGTAAAAGACAATATCAAATACATTGCTTTTGAAAATGGATACGAAGGTTTTATTCCCCGCGAAGCCGGTTTGGTTTATGAGCGTAAATTTGGCGATTGCAAAGACATGGCCAGCATCATCACTTCGATGGCAAAATATGCTAACATTCCGAATGTGTATTTGGCTTGGATTGGAACGCGAAACATTCCTTATTCCTTCAGCACTATTGCTACGCCGTCCACTACGGATCACATGATTGCTGTGTATAAAAAAGACAACAACTACATTTTTCTGGACGCTACCGATCAGGAAACGCAATATGGCATTCCGTCAGCCTTTATTCAAGACAAAGAGGCCTTGTTGTACAATGGCGATAAGTTTCAGATTGTGAAAGTACCGATTACTGATTCGGATAAAAATTTAATGAAAGATTCGGCCATTCTGACTATCAGAAACGAAAAAATAAGCGGAACTGGTCGTATCGAAATTTCCGGTTATAACCGAACCAATACGTTGAATCAGATTGGAGATTCGAGCAACAAGACTAAGTTTGAAATGATTAAAAGCTTAGTACTGAAAGGCAACAACAAATTCAATCTGAATGATTATTGCGAAGAAAATGTCAAAGAAAGAGACAAGCCTTATGCCATCAGCTATGATTTTGACATTGATAATTATATTGTCAAAGTCGATAAAGAACTTTATATCAATTTGTGTTTTGATAAATATTACGAAAAATCAACCTTGGAAAAAGACCGCGAAATGAATTATGACTTGGATTATCTGAGCAAATTCAACTCCATCGTAGAATGTGTTATTCCAACCAATTACCAACTAAAATACGTTCCCAAAGACTTTGAATTGGATAATGATTTATTGAAAATAAAAATTGTTTACCAACAAAAAGGCAACAGCGTTACTATGAATTCGGTAGTAGCATTGAAAAAAATAATGCTGGAGAAAAAGGATTTTGCGCTTTGGAATGAAACCGTAAAAAAATTAAAATCAAATTATTCGGAAACCATAATTTTAAAAGAAAAAGAACCCCTCGCTAAAAACCAAACTAAATAAAGAACACTTATGAAACTAAACATTCATGCTTTGTTGACTGGTGCCATGACCCTGCTCCTTTCTTCACAGGTAGCTGCACAAGATTTCAGCTTCAAAGATTACCATTGGGATGATAAAAACACCACTACCACTATTCCAAATCAATATAAAGACGAAAAAGAAGTCATACTGTTTCGAAATACTAAGATAGAATTGGCCGTAAAAGGCAAAGAAGCGACTCAGTATTATATGATTCATGAGAAAACCTATATCAACTCGAATGAAGCCATAGAACGCAACAATAAAATCTACATTCCATTTAAAATGGATGAAAGTGTATTGGTTACCAAAGCCCGGGTTATTCAAAAAGACGGGAAGGTAATTACGCTGGATAAAAAAGACATCAAAGAAGAAGTTGATGAAGAAAAACAAATCAAATACAACTATTTTGCCTTAACCGGATTAGAAAAAGGAACCGTTATCGAAACCATTTTCATGCTGGAAGAAGGCCCGGATTTAGACGGAAAAACGTTCCGCATGCAATCCAATGTTCCGATGGCGCATAATGAACTGCAGCTCATTTTTCCGAAGCATTTAAAATTTAAAACCAAATGTTATAATGGCTTACCGGAACCTGTAGCAGGAACAGCAAAAGACACGCTGAAAAGCACTTTAACCGTAACCGAAGACAACATTCCGGCTGTAGAAGACGATGAGAAATACTCTAACCGAGATGTGAGTTTACAGTTATTCCGTTATAAATTGGACGAGAATTTTTATACCGGAGCTAAGAATATCAACAGCTTCTCCAAATTTGCTTCCAATTTCTTTGAGCGCATTAATCCGGAATTGGATAAGAAAGAACAAAAAGCAGTAGACGATTTTTGCAGTCAGATACCAAAAACCGATAACATTCAAGACCAGGTTTGGAATATTGAAAACAAGATTAAAAAAACGATCACCTACAATCGGTATGCCGACAGTAATGAAACGATAGCTGGTATTATCAAAACCAAGCTGGCCAACCAAGTTGATTTACTAAAAATTTACATGGCGGTTTTAAAACAATTTAAGATCGAATCCAAAGTAGTGTTAGCTTCCAATCGATTTGATATTCCTTTTGACAAAAACTTCGAAAGCTATGAGAATTTGGATGAAGCCCTACTCTATTTCCCGGCCATAAAAAAATACCTGACGCCAACAGAAATCGAATACAGAATTCCGTTATTCCCGGATGTGTTGGGCAATAACAACGGATTATTCATTAGCCAAAAAGTATTTGGCGGAGTAGCTATGGGGATTAGCGACATCTCTTTTATTGAACTTCCATCCATAGAGGTGACCAATGATATTATGGATATTACGGCTGATTTTTCAGAAGATATGGAAAACCCAAAAATCACCACCAATTTGTCTTTTGGGGGCTATTCCGCTTTGAATTTTCAACCCATCAAAGACTTCGTTTCGGCAGAACAATACCAAACTATTTTAAAAGACATCGCCAAAAACTATACGTTAGATACTGATTATACTTCCTTAAAAACCGAAAATGATGGTGTGGAAAATATTGGCAAAAAACCATATATCATGAAACTAACTTTCGAAGGAAAAGAACTGATTCAGAATGCCGGTGGTAATTATTTATTCTCTGTTGGAAAATTAATCGGAAGTCAAATGGAATTATACCAGGAAAACAAAAGAACACTTCCAGTAGAAATTGAACATCCCCATTCTTATACCAGAACGATAACTATCATACTTCCAAAAGGGGCCAAAGCAAAGAATCTGGAGAAATTTATAATGGATGTTAAAACGCAAATCAACAATAAAACGGAAGCTGGTTTTGTAAGCAACTATTCTGAGAAAGACGGCAAAATAACCGTTACCAACACTGAATTTTATTCGGCTGTGAATTATCCTTTAGACAAATTCACCGATTATAAAAACGTAATCAACGCCGCTGCAGACTTTAACAAAATTGTAATCATGTTGAGTAAAAATTAAAACCAAATCATCCTTAAAAAAGAAACCCTCCGAAATTCGGAGGGTTTCTTTTTTATTTAAAATTATCGTTTCATTGAAAAATGGGATTTAAAAGTCTGCCAAACTATTTGGCCTGTAGCGTCATAATCCTTGAACTCCACTAAGAACCAATAATCTGTTGACGGTAACATTCTGCCGTTATAAGTTCCGTCCCATCCCGGGCTTTGTGGGCTTTGCACTCTTAGAAGCTTTCCGTAACGATCAAAAATGGATATTTTAGCATTCGGATGTGTATCAAAATAATAGATATTCCAAAAATCATTAACCCCGTCGCCATTAGGTGTAAAATAATTTGGATAGCCTAAAACCATCACATTTTTGGTGACATCTGTACAATTATTAACATCCGTAATAGAAACACTGTGAATGCCGGGCGTCAGATTATTGAAAATATTGGAGGCTTGGAAAGCAGAACCATCAACACTAAAAAGATAGGGACCAGTACCACCTTGCACCACAACAGTCATCGTGTTTTGTTGGTCAAATGTGTTAGTGATGTAAGCATAAAAATCTTCCACCGTTACGGCTGTCGACACTATTGAAGTTACAGCAGGAGCCACACAACCCGTTTGGTTATCCGTAACAACAACAGAATAGCTTCCTTCTGCTGAAGCGGTATAAACATTGGTAACTTCGTTAGGAATCAGGGTAGTGCCAAAAAACCATTGGCAACTAAATAAAGCGTCACTCAAACCAGTATTAAGAATTGCCGGTCTGAAAACAAACCCTCTCGGATCTTGACAAATAGCAAAATTAGAAAGCACTGGCGCCGGCAACGGATTAATAAGAACCGACGTAGAAACCGGTAATGGTGAACAACCTCCAATAGCTGGCATAGCATAAGTAATTTGGTGGATACCTGCCGTACTTGTACTTGGTGTTATACCTCCGGATGCACTGTTTATAGTTACTCCGGATGCGGTAAAAGTTCCACCAGTATAAGCTGCCGTTCCGTTTAGAATGACTGGTTCCGGAGTTGCAATTGACATGCAATAAGGATCCAAGTAACTAATTGTAGCCGTTGGTAGAAGGGTAATCGTAACAGTTGTACTAGTCGTTACACCAGAGCAACCTCCTCCGGCCGGAATATCATAATTCACGGTATAAGTTCCCGGTGTTGACAAACTTGGAGTAACTTCTCCAGTTGTGCTGTTAAGTTGTAATCCAGATGGGAATGAATTATATAATCCTGTTGAAATAGTACCGGTGCCATTTAATGTGACTGGTTGTGGAGTGGTGACCGTATTACAAAACGGAGTAGCATAACTAATCGTTGCTGTCGGAGCCCCAATAATGGTAACCTGAGTACTTGTTGTTATTGAACTACACACTCCTCCACTAGAAGGAACACTGTACGTTACCGTATAAGTTCCAGGTGTACTTGAAACCGGAGTAATGTATCCCATCGTTGCATCCAGTGCCAATCCGGCTGGCAATGCCGAGTAAGTTCCTCCTGTTATTAAACCCGTGCCACTGAGATTTACACTTTGTGACCAATTTATCAGGTTACAAAATGACGGTGCCGAATATTGTATAATAGCTTGTGGTGCCTGGAATATCGTTATGGTAGTCGTAACCGGCGGAACCGTACAATTATTAACTGTCGGTATCTGATAAGATATAACATAAGTTCCCGGTGTGCTGGTACTTGGATTAAAATCACCCGTTGCGGGATCCAAACTCAATCCGGGAACATCAGCGCTGTAAGTCCCTCCCGTATAGGCGTCAGTACCTGTCAAAGTGATTGATTTTACAGCGGTATCCGAAGTACAATAATTGCTTTGAGCATAACTGATTTGTGCCGTTGGCGCCATAAATACTGTTACAGTTTTAGTAATTGTACTGGAGCATCCAAAAGCATTAGAGGTAGTAAATGTCACCGAATAGCTTCCTGTATGAGGAAAAATATGGGTTGGATTATGATCGCTTGAAGTCGTTCCGTCACCGAAATCCCAATGATAAGTATCTAACAAAGTTAAGTTTGACAATACTGTGGTGTCACTAAAAACAGCATCATTATAACAGGCATTCGTAATAGCAAAATCGGCTAATGGATCTTCTAACTGCAATACTGTTGAAATGTTAACCGTACAACCTGTTACCGAAGTCATAGTACAAGTATAATTCAATCCTGCATTTGGATTATTAACTATAATGGATTGAGTGGTTGCCCCTGTATTCCACAAATAAGTAAATCCAATGGGAGCTGTTAATTGTGCTGCAAAAGACCCCGAACAATAAGTGGCTGAAATTTGCAAAGGAGAACAATAAGCATCCACATAAGCATAGCCAAAATGAGCTCCCGGCAGGCAATCGCCAGTCTCAAATTCAACAGTTATGGTTTGTCCCATAAAAGCACTTAGATTAAGTCCAACCGTGGTCCAATCTCTGTAACGGACATCCCCGTTATTAGTAGTAGTACAGGTTTGAAAGCCAGCCAATCCTGCTCCGGCCACTACTGTATACACACCACAAACCGGGTCAATTAATTGTCCAGCCGCGTTTAAAACCCTAACCTGAAAACGGGGTTGTTCTGAAGGAGTATGACCTGGATCTTGCAACACTACAGCATATTTGTAAATAAAGAGTGAAGAAGACGGTGTTACCGTCATAGTGTATGAAAGAGTTTCCGCTTCAGAACCTGTATTGTCGTTTCCTACTCTGGCAGAATAAAGGCCTCCCGGAGATACTACATGTACGACATCGCAAGTATTGGGGTCCGTACCGGTGCCACTCATAATGGTGTGCCTGCCATTTACAATTCCTGAAGGTGTAGTGAATATGGGACAACAATACCCTGTTTGTCCTTGCCATCCTGACATGTCACCCGATTCAAAATCGGAATTAGGACAAGAAGAACCTTGTGAGTATACTTGAGCCGTTAAAAATGCTATTACTAGAGCTAGGGTGAGTTTAAAGGTTTTCAATGGTAGTGTTTTAGTATTGGCTTATATTTTTATTGATTTCAATGTTGACAGATTTGTAAAAAATAATTACAAAGTGATAAATATAATTAAATATTTCTTACAAATAAAAATGAAAATAGTATTCTTATGTTAAATCTCTTCCCAAAAAACAAACTTAGAACTCAACTAAGGCCAAAATCAATCTTAATAACTCCTTCATTTAAATGAAAACTTATTGGGCAATATGACAATTGTCATTTTTAAATTAGCAAGAGCCTAGTACTTTTGACCTTACAAACAATAGGCTATGTCAATTTCATTAGTGCAAAAATACAATGTTCCGGGGCCGAGATACACCAGTTATCCAACGGTTCCTTATTGGGATGAAGTTTCCTTTTCTTCTGAAAAATGGAAACAAACACTATTAAAAAGTTTTCAGGAGAGCAACAGCACCGAAGGGATTAGCCTCTACATTCATTTGCCGTTTTGTGAAAGCCTCTGCACATTTTGTGGTTGTCACAAACGCATCACCAAACGTCACGAAGTAGAACATCCCTATATCGAAGCCGTATTGAAAGAATGGCACTTGTATTGTAATTTATTTCCTGAAAAACCAATAATCAAAGAAATCCATTTGGGTGGTGGCACCCCTACTTTTTTCTCTCCCGACAACTTAGAGCGATTAATTACCGGAATTTTAAGCCGTACCGAAAAAGCCGAACACTATGAATTCAGTTTTGAAGGCCATCCCAATAATACCACTAGAACTCATTTGCAAAAATTATACGACTTAGGCTTTCGCAGAGTTAGTTTCGGGGTGCAGGATTATGCCGAAAAAGTGCAAAATGCCATCCACCGAATCCAGCCGTTTCACAATGTCGCCAAAGTAACCTTTTGGGCAAGAGAAATTGGGTATACATCTATTTCCCATGATTTGGTTTTTGGTTTACCCTTCCAAACCCTGGAAAATGTAATGGATACCATTGACAAAACCAATTCACTTTCCCCAGACCGATTAGCATTTTACAGCTATGCCCATGTACCCTGGATAAAAGGCAACGGGCAACGCGGCTTTAAAGATGAAGATGTGCCCAAAGATGATGAAAAACGCCAATTGTATGAAGTTGGGAAAGCCTTATTAGCACAAAAAGGTTATTACGAAATCGGGATGGATCATTTTGCTACTGCGAATGACACTATGTACAATGCCTTTAAAGACGGAACTTTACATCGCAATTTCATGGGCTATACTGCTTCCAAAACCCAACTAATGATTGGCTTAGGCGTTTCATCCATCAGCGATAGCTGGTATGCTTTTGCTCAAAATGAAAAAGAATTGGAAGCCTACTACGCTCGATTATCACAAAATGAATTGCCGATTCTCAGAGGGCATGTACTGTCTGCTGAAGATTTGATTATCCGCAAACACATCCTGAATCTGATGTGCCAGTTTTGCACTGCTTGGGACAGCAAAGAATCTTATTTCCAAGAATTACTGGAAGTACTACAGCAACTAACCGAGATGGAAAACGACGGCTTAGTGATTATAGACGATAAGTCATTACTCGTGACCGAAAAAGGCAAACCCTTTGTGCGCAACATCTGTATGGCTTTTGATTTACGATTAAAACGCAATGCTCCCAAAACCCAATTGTTTTCCATGACGGTCTAGGTACTTTTTAGTATCTTTAATATCATTTCTAAAAGCATTCCGATTGGATTATCTCGTTTATTTTATACTACTGGCGCTGGTGGCCGAAATCCTGGGAACTGTTGGTGGTTTTGGATCTTCCTTATTCTTTATTCCTATTGCGAGTTATTTTCTGGATTTTCATTCTGTATTGGGGGTTACGGCTATGTTTCATGTCTTAAGCAATCTGACCAAAATTGGTTTCTTCCACAAAGGTTTTGACAAAAAACTGATTGTCACCTTGGGAATTCCGGCGGTGGTTTTTGTTATTATTGGGGCTTATCTAAGTCGATTTATAGCTACCAAATGGCTGGAAATGAGCTTGGCTGTATTTCTGATTTTACTAAGTTCCTGTTTTCTGTTTTTCAAAAACTTTGTCATTAAACCGACCACTTTCAATAGTGTGAGCGGTGGGATAACCTCCGGATTCATTGCCGGGATTTTGGGAACCGGTGGCGCTATCAGAGGGATGACCTTGGCAGCCTTTAATTTGAAAATGGAAGTCTTTATTGCCACCTCTGCCATCATCGATTTAGCGATTGACAGTAGTAGAACCGTAGTTTATGGACTTAACGGCTATATCCACAAAGACGATTTGTATCTGATTCCGATACTATTGGTGGTGAGCATCATCGGGACATTTATCGGCAAAAAAATACTAGAAAAAGTTTCGGAAGAACAGTTTAAAAAAACCGTATTGATTTTGATTTTAATCACCGGAATCATAACAGCCGTAAGAGTACTACAAACCATTTGACACAAAAAAACCACGTACTCAACGTGGCTTTTCCTCTCAACTAACTTTCTAAATTATCTATTCAAATGGGAATAAATTTCGTCTTTCATGAACAATAGTTTGGCTTTTAATTCATGCGTAAATTGGTCATTGGCAATTTCCGAACCCATGTTAATTCGGTGAATCTGATGTTCTATTTCGTGATAGTCGTCAAACAATTTCCTAAACGTACTATCAGAAATTTTCAGCTCATGAATCTTTTCCTTGTATTCGGGGAATTCGTGTAATAAATCGTGTTTTTCCATGCTATATTGTTTTGGTTATTGATTCTTATTTATGGCAATTGGCAGCCGCTTGAACAAACAAATGCAGATTACCCGGCGACACATAGGCGATGTCTAATCCCATGCCTCTCAAGACAAAAAGTATCCCGATGACTGCGGTAACTAAAGGTACAACTTTTTGTAATTTGTTTCGAAAAGGCAGCGTTAAAAAATTGGATACATAAACCACAGCACTCATTAAAGGAATCGTTCCGGCTCCGTATAGCAACATGTACACGGTACTCAAACCTACATTTTGCATAGCAATAGCACCAAACAAAGCGGCATAAACCAATCCACAAGGGAGTAATCCGTTAAACAATCCTATGGTGAACAAAGCATCCGGGGTTTTTCTTTTGAATTGATTGCCGAGATTGGTTTTTACTTTTGAAATGACTTTGAATACGGGTCTGGAGAAATTATAGTTGGCCAATATTTTCTCGGGAATAATCGCCATAACTATCATTAAAACCCCCACTACAATGGAAATTCGTTGCTGAATTCCGGCTAAATACAGTCCTTTTCCCAATAGTCCGAAAAGAAATCCGAGAGTTGCATAGGAAGTCAATCTTCCGGCGTGATACAATAGGATTTGGAATGCTTTTTGGGTAGGATTGTTTCTGGATACCGGTAACATCATCGCTATCGGTCCGCACATACCCACGCAGTGCAAACTGGAAATTAAACCGAATATTAGTGCGGTGTAGAGCATGACTTACTGAAAATAAACTTCTTCTTTATTCAAATAAGATTTCCCGTCATAGGTCCATGCCACAGTAATATCCCAAAGACCGCCCACCAGATTCTTTTTAGGTATGAGCAAATCGGAGTTAGATAATGCAATTGGGTTAGCAAAATCCAACTTTTTGTTGGACGGTCTGTAAAGGGATACTGTTCCTTTAATCTTTTTAAAATCTAAATCTTTGGGAAAACTAACGGTTATCCCTTCCGCAGTGTTGGCAATGGCTAGCTTTTGAGGTAAAGCATTCGCATTTTGTTCACTGTTAATATCATTTTGCACCAAAGCTTCTTTTTTATAATATTCTTCGGTAACTAACTCATTGTCATATTTGCTGTCCGATTGTACTCGGAATACAAAAAACAATATAAAACTCATAAATAAAGCAAACGCTATCACGATTGCTGTTCCCCAATTAATTTTAATGCTCATACCTTTAAATTTGTGCTAATCGAAACTTCTTGGTCCAAGAAAATTGGTGGTTTCGGTATCGATTAACTTGTTGTCATTGTAAACTTCTAATACTAACTTTGTTTTGTCACTTTCCAAAAGTGCTTCTTTGATTTCGATAAACATCGTTCCTTCGGTGATGCCTTCTCTTGCCACTTTAAAATAACGAGGTCCTACCATTTTGACTTCGCCTTTTTGATTGACTAATTCGATGTGCACTTTATCAAAGTTGATGTTCATTTTATTGACGATTTTGAACGTATACACATTACTAATCTTATCGCCTTTGTGCTGAAACAATTGTCCCGGAAGACGCAATATTGTTGCTTCGACCTCATTTCTCAGGAACAGCATTCCGATGAAAACACCGGTCAGAATTGCAAGTATCGCTACATAGCCTTTCATTCTATTGGTGAAAACGAATTTTTCTTTTTTGACAATTTCATCTTCACTCGCATAACGAATCAGTCCTTTGGGCAAGCCGACATTTTCCATCATACTGTCGCAAACATCAATACAGGCGGTGCAATTCACACATTCCATTTGCGTTCCGTGACGGATGTCGATTCCGGTTGGACACACATGCACACACAAACTGCAATCAATACAGTCGCCTTTACCTGATGCTGCTCTGTCTTCCTTTTTATTGAATTTGGCTCGGCCCAATTCTTTTTCTCCACGAACATAATCGTACGCCACATTAATGGATTTATTATCTAATAAAACCCCTTGCATTCTGCCATAAGGACAAGCGATAATACACACTTGCTCCCTAAACCAGGCATAGATGAAATAAAATACGGCTGTAAAAATCAATAAAGCAATGAGCGTAGAGGTGTTATTGGCGGGACCTTCTTTAACTAACAGTATTAATTTATCACTGCTGATTAAGTAAGCCAAAAACACATTGGCTATCCAAAACGAAATGACAAAAAAGATAAACCATTTGGTCAGCCGCTTTCTGATTTTCTCCGCATTCCACTGTTGTTTGTCCAAACGAATCTGAGCCCCGCGATCACCGTCAATCCAAAATTCTACACGGCGAAATAGCATTTCCATAAAAATGGTTTGCGGACAGAACCAACCGCAGAATATTCGGCCAAAAGCCACTGTAAACAATGTCAAACCTACTACGCCGATAATCATAATGATGACGAAGATGTGAAAATCCTGTGGCCAAAAAGGAAAACCAAATAAGTTAAATCGACGTTCCAACACGTTGAACATCATAAACTGATGGTGATTTACTTTTACGAATGGCGCAGCAAACAGAAACAGCAGCAAGAAATAACTCAGCCATTTTCGGCGATCGTATAATTTCCCTTTGGGTATTTTCGGAAAAATCCAAGCTCTCTTCCCTTTGGCATCAATAGTACTGATACTATCTCTGAAATTATCCTCTTCGTGCTCGTTGGACATGGTTTTTGTTTTTTATTAAAAACGGTTACTTCAATTATTTTGTCGCTACTTTAGTGCTATCCGTTACTGTTTTAGTTGCCGGTGCCGCATCGTCTTTCCATTCAACAGCTTCTGTTTCTGTAGGTTTTGGGTTTGCCGGATTTGAATCTTGTAAGGAAAGCACATAACTAGCCACTTTTTGAATATCAGAGGGTTTGATGGTAGTTTTCCAGGAAACCATTCCTTTGCCATCACGACCACCTTCCATAATCGTGTTGAATACATTTTTGATGCCGCCACCGTTTATCCAGAAATGGTCGGTTAGATTTGGGCCAATTTGTCCACCGGCATCGGCGCGGTGACACGGAATACAATTGGCCGTAAAGATGGCTTTACCGGCAGCAATACTCGGAGCATCGGTCAATAAGGTTACTTTGTCTTTACTCATCATATCCGGAGCGGTTTTCATGTAAGCATCTACCGAAGCTTTGGCTTCTTTCATTTCGGTTTGAAATTCCTGCTCCTGATTGTAATCGCCAACAATATGAAAACGCACCAAATAAACCGCTGCAAAAACGATTGTGGCATAGAAAGAATACACCCACCAAGGCGGTAATACATTATCTAACTCCCGAATACCGTCGTAATTGTGGTCAAGCAGCAAATCGGCTTCTTGTTCTAATTCGTTGGAACGGGTTAATTTTTTTAGCAGTTTTTTATAAAAAGTGCTTTCCGTAAAAGGTAATGATTGCGCTGCTTCCAATTGTTTTTTCTGTTCATCAGTCAACATGTGATACGTAACATTATCAACAGCACTGATTACCATTTCGATGGCAATCAACAAGAAAAGAAATACGACTAAAAACAAACCTACCATTGGGTATTTGATAAAAGCCGGGCGATCACCAGAGTCGATAAAATATTCCATTGCCGCAAAAACACAGGCAAAAATCAAAGGGACTCTGACATATACTGGGATTAATTTTTTCATGATTGTAACTTTTGGTTAATTATTCTTTGATAGGTAGTTCGCTTAGTTCCTGAATGGTTTCTTTTTTATAGGTAAACACCCAAAAGAACAGACCTACAAAAAAGGTAAAGCAAATCAGCAGGGAGATGATTGGATATATCGCTACACCCGCTATGGTTTCTAAATTATGTTGTACAAACTTTAACATGGCTTTCCTATTTATTATTTTTTACTTTGATATCCGTTCCTAAGCGTTGTAAATAAGCAATCAAGGCTACGATTTCTCTGTCTTTCATTGGTACAAAAGCTTCTCCTTTAGCAGCTGCTTTAGCTTTGCTGGCTTCGTATGATTTTACAAAGTCGGGATCATTGTATAGGTTTTTCTCGATGGTGGAAGTCTGTGTCTCTATACTTTGTTTGGCATTGGCAATGTCAGCATCGGTATAAGGAACTCCTAAGGTTTGCATGGCTTTCATTTTTGTTTCAGTACCAGAATAATCCATGGCTTTGTTAGCAAATAACCATTTGTAGCCCGGCATGATAGAACCCGGAGAAATACTTTGCGGATTCCACATGTGATTGAAATGCCAGTTGTCGTTGTACTTACCTCCTTCTCTGTGTAAATCCGGACCGGTACGTTTTGAACCCCAAAGGAATGGATGATCATACACATATTCTCCTGATTTAGAATAATCTCCATATCGTACAACTTCCGAACGGAACGGACGAATCATTTGAGAGTGACAGCCCACACAACCTTCCCGGATGTATAAATCGCGTCCTTGTAATTCAAGCGGAGTATAAGGTTTCACCGCTGCTATTGTTGGAATATTAGATTTTACCATAATCGTTGGTACAATTTGAATAATACCTCCAATTAAGATGGCAATAGTAGCTAAGATGGTCAATTGAATAGGACGTCTTTCTAACCAAGGGTGGAATTTTTCACCTTTCAATCTTCCTTTGGTAATTTTAGTTAATTCAGGAGCTTCGGCCAATTCATCTTCTACAGTGCTACCTTGTTTTACTGTTTTAATAACATTATAAATCAACACTAACATACCGATTAAGTATAAAGAACCTCCTATGGCTCTCATCCAATACATAGGCATGATTTGCGTAACGGTTTCCAAGAAGTTACCGTATTGTAGGGTTCCGTCCGGTTTGAATTGTTTCCACATGGAAGCCTGAGTAAATCCGGCTACATATAAGGGTAGTGCATACAATACAATTCCTAACGTTCCAATCCAAAAATGGAAATTGGCTAATTTTTCAGAATATAAAGTCGTTTTAGTCAAACGCGGAATCAGCCAGTAAATCATACCAAAGATTAGGAATCCGTTCCAGGCCAAGGCACCAACGTGCACGTGAGCAATAATCCAATCGGTAAAGTGGGCAATCGCATTTACATTTTTAAGCGATAACATTGGTCCTTCAAAGGTAGCCATACCATACCCGGTAATTGCTACTACGAAGAATTTCAACACAGAATCCGTACGCACTTTGTCCCAAACACCACGAAGCGTTAACAGACCGTTAATCATACCACCCCAAGACGGTGCAATCAACATGATAGAGAATACAACTCCCAGGTTTTGTGCCCAATCCGGTAAAGTAGAATACAATAAGTGGTGAGGTCCTGCCCAAATGTAGATGAAGATCAAAGACCAAAAGTGAATGATTGACAAACGATAAGAGTAAACAGGTCGGTTAGCCGCTTTTGGCACAAAATAATACATCATTCCTAAGAAAGGCGTGGTCAGGAAAAACGCCACCGCATTGTGTCCGTACCACCATTGCACTAAAGCATCCTGTACTCCGGCATAAACCGAATAACTTTTTAGTGCCGAAACCGGAATTTCTAAAC
>NZ_DAINRG010000033.1:0-25004 GCF_036741995.1 Flavobacterium sp.
ATCGCGTGCCGCTTGTTGAATCATTAACTGTTCTTCGGTTAAATTAAAATCCATAGTTGTAAAATTATGTTTGTCGTTTCTTTAATTTTGGTGCCCAAAAGTATAATAATAAAGTTAAAATTTCAAACGTTTTCGTAAATTTAGCCAATGTTTAAAGAAACCTACCAAGTTATCGGAGTGATGTCGGGGACTTCCCTTGACGGCATTGATTTAGCACATCTTCATTTCACTATTAGCGAAGGTAAATGGACATACAAAATCCTGGAAAGTGAGACGATTTCGTATGATGGAATTTGGCTAGATAACTTAAGAACAGCCGTCGATTTTTCGGATTCAGCCTTAAAAAAACTGAATGAAGACTATACCGTACTTCTCGGAAACACCATCAAAGCTTTTATTCAAAAACACAAAATTGAAAACATTGACGCCGTTTGCAGTCACGGTCATACCATTTTACACCAACCGCAAAACGGGTTCACGTTGCAGATTGGCAACCTTCCTGAGATTGCTGAAATCATTGGCGAAACAGTAGTTTGTGATTTTCGGGTACAGGATGTGCAATTGAGCGGACAAGGCGCGCCTTTGGTTCCTATTGGCGATAGGATTCTGTTTGCAGATTATGATTATTGTTTGAATTTAGGCGGATTTTCGAATGTGTCCTTTGAGCAAAATGGAAAGCGGATTGCCTTTGATATTTCTCCGGTAAATACGGTTTTGAATTTTTATGCCAATCAATTGGGATTAGCTTACGATGACAAAGGAAACATTGCCCGAAGCGGCAAAATCAACACCGATTTATTAGCTGAATTAAATGCATTAGACTATTACCAAAAACCATTTCCGAAATCGCTCGGGTTTGAATTTGTAAAAACGGTTATGCTGCCATTAATTGAAAACTATTCGATTGCCATCGATGACAAAATACGCACTTTTACGGAACATGTTGCAGTGCAAACTGCTTTGGCCTTGCCAAACAAACAAGGAAAAATGCTCGTTACCGGCGGTGGTGCTTATAATGATTTTTTAATCGAAAGCATGCAACATCATTTACCCCAACTGCAACTGATTATTCCTGACATCAAAACATTAGAATACAAAGAAGCTTTGATTTTTGGATTGCTGGGTGTATTGAAATTGCGCCATGAAATTAATGTGTTGAGTAGTGTTACCGGAGCAAAACACAATCATTCCTCCGGAGTTATTTTTTCTCCATCGCTTCCAACATGCGGATAATTTTATCTAATTTATCCACTTCCATAGAATTTAGCTTAATAGTCAAAGCTTCTATTTCCTCTTTGGCTTCGATGTTAGTTTGATAATCGGCTTGGGCTTGAGCACGATCGCGCTCATTTTGGCGGTTTTGCGCCATCATGATAATGGGTGCCGCATAGGCTGCCTGCGTTGAAAAAAGTAAATTTAAAAGAATAAACGGATAGGGATCCCAATGTGACAGATATGCCACAATATTCAGTATCATCCAAACGGCGACAATCACGGTTTGAATAATAATAAAACGCCATGACCCCATTCCTGTTGCTACTTTATCAGCAATTCGACTACCAAAACTTAACGTTTGCGAATGTTGATCGTGCCAATTTTTTATCGTTCTCATAATTTACTGTACTTTATTAATATTGGCTTAAAACTACTAAAACCAGTCCATTTATAACTAATAATTAACAAAATGTATTTCATTTTTCTATAAATTAGCTACTCAATCTTAAAATTTTAAACAAATGAGAAAAGTAATGTTAGCCGTAATGGCATTGATAGGATTCACGCTTTCAGCATCAGCGCAACAAGCACCGAAAAAAGCCGCTCCGGCAGCTAAAGAAACCAAAGCTCCCGCCAAAAAAGAGGAAGCTAAAGCGCCTTTGAAAAAAGATGGCACTCCAGACAAACGTTTTAAAGCCAACAAAGAAACCAAAGTGGTTTTGAAAAAAGATGGCACTCCGGACAAACGTTACAAACCAAAAAAATAATCCGTAAATAAATCGTTAAAAACACCGCTTTCCCAGTGGTGTTTTTTTTATGCAGATTTCGCAAATCCTAATGCCCAAATCCTAATTCCTAATTCTTATATTTGCACCACAAACGAACAAAACAACATGAAAGATTTACTTAAAAAATTCGAAAATAAACAACCTGAAATTGTCTTCAACTGGAAAGATGCTGAAACGGAAGCTGAAGGTTGGACTGTAATTAATTCCCTTCGAGGTGGTGCAGCAGGCGGTGGAACGCGTATGCGTAAAGGATTAGACATGAACGAAGTGTTATCATTGGCCAAAACTATGGAAGTGAAGTTTTCCGTTTCTGGTCCGGCGATTGGCGGTGCCAAATCGGGTATTAATTTTGACCCAAATGATCCCCGCAAAAAAGGCGTTTTACAACGTTGGTACAAAGCCGTTTCGCCATTATTAAAAAGTTATTATGGCACCGGTGGCGATTTGAATGTTGACGAAATTCACGAAGTAATTCCGTTTACCGAAGAATGTGGTGTTTGGCATCCGCAGGAAGGCGTATTCAACGGGCATTTCAAACCAACCGAAGCCGATAAAATCAATAGAATTGGGCAATTGCGTCAAGGCGTAATCAAAGTAATCGAAAATCCAAAATTCTCTCCGGATGTCTTGCGTAAATATACCGTGGCCGATATGATTACAGGATATGGTGTTGCTGAAGCAGTGCGCCATTATTATCATATATATGGTGGTGATGTGCATGGTAAAAAAGCCATTGTACAAGGATTTGGAAATGTAGGTTCGGCTGCTGCTTTTTATTTGGCAGAAATGGGAGCCAAAATCGTTGGAATCATCGACCGTGATGGTGGAATCATCAATGAAGAAGGCTTTAGTTTTGATGAAATTAAACGATTGTTTTTAAATAAAGACGGAAACAAACTGGTTGCGCAAAACATGATTTCCTTTACCGAAATCAATGAGAAGATCTGGAATTTAGGTGCTGATATTTTTGCGCCTTGTGCTGCGTCAAGATTGGTAACCAAAGACCAAATCGACAACTTAATCAACCACGGTTTGGAAGTGATTTCCTGTGGTGCCAATGTCCCTTTTGCCGATAAAGAAATCTTCTTCGGAAGCATCATGGAAGAGACTGACAGCAAAGTGAGTTTGATTCCGGATTTCATTTCGAATTGTGGTATGGCCCGGGTTTTTGCTTACTTCATGGAGAAGAAAGTACAGATGACGGACGAAGCCATTTTCTATGATATTTCGGAAACCATTAAAAAAGCGCTAGAAAAGGCACACAATTTGCATGCAGATAAAAAGAACATCAGCGCTACTGCCTTTGAAATTGCTTTAAAACAATTGGTTTAGCAAAAAATTAACAGCCCGGATTACACAATAATTTGTATTTTTAGGCGTTATATCTAGTATAAACGAATACCTGAAAAGCTATGAGTCTTGAAACCACCGACAATCAGAAAAAATCTTTAGTCATTACGACTATAGTGTATGCCTTGTTGTTATTATTGCTTTTCTTTTTGCGTTTTTGGCCTCCGGCCAACATGAAACTCATGGGTGGCGGTGGTGGTGGCGGCATCGAAATGAACTTTGGCGACAGCGATTATGGCATGGGCGATAATTACAAAAGCGAAGTACTGAATGTGAAAGATCAGGCTAAAGTGACTCCGGTAAAAACTTCTCCGGAGGAGGATGTGATTTCAGACGATAATGCCGATGATAATGTAGTTATTCCCAAAAAAGAAAACATCAAGAAAACACCGGTGGATATCAAAAAAGATGTCAAACCAGTGATTGAAAAACCAAAAGTTTCCAAAAGCGCCAATGATGCTTTATCCAGTATTTTAAGCGGCAACAAAGGTGGTGATGGGAATGATACAAAAGGCGGCAACAAAGGAAGTGCTAACGGCAATCTGAATTCTAATGGATACTATGGCAACGGAAGTGGGACAGGTTCAGGCGGCGGCAATGGTTCCGGAAACGGAACAGGTAGTGGTAGCGGAACAGGCTCAGGAAATGGAAGCGGCAATGGTGGTGGGAACGGAAGTGGTTCCGGTTATTCGTTAGGAAACCGAAAAGCTTTAAGCAAACCACAACCGGATTATACCTGTCAGGAACAAGGGAGAGTTGCTGTACAAGTTTCTGTAGACCGAAACGGTAATACAGTTAGTGTAACTGCCGGGGTTCAAGGAACCACTAATACGGCTAAATGTTTATTAGACCAAGCCCGAATAGCTGCCCAGAATACCAAATGGCAGCCCGACAGCAATGCACCGGAAAAACAAGTCGGAAAAATAATTTATACATTCAGTTTAAACTAAACATAAAAAATCCCATTCAAATGAATGGGATTTTTTATTTATGCTACTTCCGATTTACCAGCCATCGGCTTTCTTTTTCTTATCCATAAAAGCAACCAGGCTTTTATTTAAATCATTAAAAAGAGCTTCATACGCCATCGGGACATCGTCTTTATACTTTTTCAAACTTCCGTCTTTATTGTAATATTCTGAGAAGTCGTTAAGATCATGCGTTACTACAGTGGTTCCATTATTGGGTTTCTCCGTCAAGCCAACTGCATCAAACTTAAACTTTCCGTCTTTAAACGAAATTTCAATGGTAAAGGTAGCATACGTACAAACTGTAGTGCCTCCGGCTTTACTGCAAAGAAAGTTCTCTTTTCCGCCTTGTATTGTTACTTTTTCGTTTTCAACGGAAGAAGTTATGGTATATCCTTTTTTAGCATTCTCTTTTACCCATGCCAATGCCAGATTGTATGTGTCTTTCGCCGAACCTGCATAGGTTGTTACAATAAAATCGGTCAGACCTTCTTTGGCAAATTTAAATTCGGTTTCTTGGGCAAATGCTGAAGCCGAGATAAAGGCCATCAACAGTAGTGCTTTCGCTTTCATTTTTATTCTGTTTTATATTTTACTTCGGACTGGTGGCAATGACAAACTTGAGTTTGTTCTTCACTCCTATTTGCAGTACATCTACCAAATCCTGAACTTGCATAGTTGCCGGAATTCTGATAATAACCGTCAGGTCTTTTGCCGGATTCATTTTTGATAGCAGTTTCGCTTCCAATTGGTCAAAACCAACTTCTTCTTTATCTACATAAAACCGCTTCTCTTCCGTCACTGAAAGCGTGATTAGTTGCTTGTTGGTCTTTTCATTGGTTTTCGATTTTGGCAATGTCATTCGGATAACATTTGGATTGGCCAAGGTTGAAATAATCAGGAAAAACAACAACAAGAAGAACATAATGTCGCTCAAAGAGGAAGTGGCGACTTCTGCGTGAAATCGTTTATTTCGCTTTATTGCCATGGTTCGGTCTTTGAATGATATTTACAAATTCTAACACTTGTTTTTGAATAGACAAGGAGAAATTATCGATTTTTCCGTTGAATAAATGGTAGGCGCTGTAAGCGATAATCCCTACGATAAGTCCGGCACCACTACTAATCATTTTCTCATACAAACCACCGGAAATATTTCCGATACTGATATCTTCTGTTACCGAAATGCTATAGAAAATTTTAATAACTCCCGAAATCGTTCCGATGAAACCTAATGTGGGTGCAATCCCGGCAATCAAACCTAATTGACCCAATTTCTTTTCCATATATCCAATTTCGATATTGGCGGCACGTTCCATGTTGGATTCGATTTCGTTAATGTGTCTTCCTATGGTAAGTACTCCTTCTTTGATAATGGTTCCTTGTGAGTTTCCGCTTCTTTCCGCACTTGAAACCGCCATTTCAATATTGGCATT
The DNA here is from genome assembly GCF_036741995.1 of Flavobacterium sp. Lineage (GTDB taxonomy): Bacteria > Bacteroidota > Bacteroidia > Flavobacteriales > Flavobacteriaceae > Flavobacterium. The sequence goes on from NZ_DAINRG010000033.1 coordinate 5,758, forward strand.
ATTCAAATGATTGCGCACATCAGACATCAGATGGGTGTCGATTTTGGCAGCTTTATGAATATACAAATAGCGCTCAAAAATGAGATACAAGGTGTAGAACAATAAAATAGCAATCGGAATTAGGAAGATTCCTCCTTTTAAAATAAACTCTAAAACAGAAACTTCATTGGTTAAAGCAGCATTGGCTGGAGCTGCTGCAGGAATAGCTTGTGCTAAGGTGTCAACTTGTAACTGCAAAAATGTACTTATCATATTTATCTATTTTTTGGCTATTAATTCTGAAAATAATTTCAATTTTGTACTACTAGAATACGCCTCACAATATAAACGAAAAAAAAGATAAAAAAGTATATCGAAAGGTTAATTTTTCCGAAAATTATGAACTACAAAGAAACCCTAGACTGGATGTTTAACAAATTGCCGATGTACCAAACACAAGGCGCCACGGCTTATCGAAAGGATATTATCAACACTGTTTTGTTAGCCAATCATTTAGGAAATCCGGAACGGAATTTAAGATGCATTCACGTAGCCGGAACCAATGGAAAAGGCTCTACTTCCCACTTACTGGCTTCGGTTTTACAGGAAGCCGGATATAAAGTTGGATTGTATACTTCGCCGCATTTAAAAGATTACCGGGAGCGCATCAGCATTAACGGAAAGCATATTTCGGAAGAATATGTTTCTAAATTCATCACCAAAAACAAACCATTTTTTGAAGCCAACGAATTGAGTTTTTTTGAGATGAGTGTCGGATTGGCTTTTGAGTATTTTGTCAAAGAACAAACCGACATCAACATCATAGAAGTGGGCATGGGAGGACGATTGGATTCGACTAATATCATTACGCCGTTGATTTCAGTAATTACGAATATTGGTCTAGACCACACCCACTTTTTAGGCAATACTTTGGAAGCCATTGCTTATGAAAAAGCCGGCATCATTAAACCAACTATCCCGGTAGTTATTGGCGAATATGTTGCAGAAACCAAACCGGTTTTTGAAGCGAAAGCCCAGGAAACACATTCTGAAATTTACTTTGCTTCCGATTTGGTGCAGGAAACCTATCCGTCAGCATTGTTAGGCGATTATCAAGTACAGAATAAGAAAACGGTATTGCAAACGATAAAAGTACTGAATCAAAAACAACTGCTTTCTATTCCTGAAGCTGCAGTTAAAAGTGGTTTTTTGAATGTGATTAAAAACACCGGTCTTCAGGGAAGATGGCAGCAATTGGGAGATCACCCGAAAATTATTTGCGACACGGCTCATAATGCGCACGGCTTAAACATTGTTTTGAATCAGCTGCAAAAAGAAAAATTTGACCAACTACACATTGTGTTAGGAGTGGTAAATGACAAAAATCTGGAAGAAATCCTGCCTTTATTTCCAAAAAGTGCAAAATATTATTTCTGCAAACCTGATATTCCACGAGGATTGAATGCTGAAATTTTACAAGAAAAAGCCGTTCAGTTTGGACTTAGTGGTGAAATATATAATTCTGTTTCAAACGCTTACCTCGATGCTACAAAAAAAGCAGCGCCAAGTGACTTTATTTATGTGGGCGGAAGCACTTTTGTTGTCGCAGAAATTTTATAATTTTTTTTCATTTTAATTTGCAGAATCAAAAAAGTAGTCTATATTTGCACTCGCAATCAAGCACAATACGGGCGATTAGCTCAGTTGGTTCAGAGCATCTCGTTTACACCGAGAGGGTCGGGGGTTCGAATCCCTCATCGCCCACCACCGTAAAAAAAACTCCTCAAGCAATTGAGGAGTTTTTTATTTTACAGATATTCTAAAGTGCGTTCCAAAGCCATTCCTCTGGATCCTTTTATTAAGAGTGTTTTGTCTTCCAATGTTGCTTTAGCCAAATATTGAGTAAAATCTTCAAAGGTGTTATAAAAATGGAAGCGTTCATTTTGAATTGCATTAGCGAAAAAATCTTTCCCCACAAAATGACATTCAAAGACACTATTTTGATTTAAAAAATCAACAATAGCTTTATGCTCTGCAGGGCTTTCTTTGCCAAGTTCATACATATCGCCAATCATTACAATTTTATTGTTTTTATCCAATTGGATGAAGTTTTCCAAAGCTACTCTCATACTGCTTGGATTCGCGTTGTAGGCGTCTAAAATGATTTCGTTGGAACCTTTGGTCAATAACTGCGAGCGATTGTTTTCGGGCACATAACTTTCAATAGCGTCTTTACAATCATTAACACCAACATCGAAATGATTTCCAATGGTAATAGCAGCGTTTATATTGTTAGCATTATACAATCCAATTAAATGCGAGTTGATTTCGACACCAAAAACTTTAATTTTTACAAATGGATTGGCCGTTACATTTTCAATAAATACAGTAGCATTTTCATCTTTTTGGCTAAATGTAACTCTATTAAAACCAACCGTTTTCGCATTCTGAATTTCGTCATCCAGGTTCACGAAAACTGATTTGTGGTGAGCTTTGAGATAAGCGTACATTTCGCTTTTGCCTTTTATCACACCTTCAACTCCTCCAAATCCTTCAAGATGGGCTTTTCCAAAATTGGTGATATACCCAAAATCAGGTTGTGCGATTTCGCATAAAAATTCGATTTCCTTTTGATGATTAGCACCCATTTCTACAATTCCGATTTGGGTTTCGGCAGTAAACGAAAGTAAGGTCAGCGGCACACCAATATGATTGTTCAAATTACCGATAGTGGCTACTGTATTGTACTTTTTAGACAATACTACATTAATTAGCTCTTTGGTGGTGGTTTTGCCATTGCTACCGGTTAGGGCAATGATGGGTAATTTTAAATAGCACCTATGGAATTTAGCCAACTCCTGAAGTGCCGTTAAACTATCGGCAACCAAAATGGTTCGGTCATCCATATAATAGTCCGGATTATCAATGATAACGTAGCTCGCTCCTTTTTCCAGAGCTTCTTTGGCAAATGTGTTAGCATCAAATCGTTCTCCTTTGATGGCTACGAAGAAAGAGTTTGGTTCAATTTTTCGGGTGTCAATCGAGACTTTACTACAAGTTAAGAATAACTTGTGTATATTTTGAATGGTCATATCAAAAGTATATTAAAATAAAAAAGCCCTTAAAAATAGGGCTTTTTTGTTATTTATCATAAAACTAAAACTTAGTTTCTTGCTCTTTTCTTTTTGTCAGCTTTTGGACCAACTCTAGACATGGCACATCTGAATCCGATATAATCGGTAGCAATATCCTGCGGGAAGTATCTTCTTTGAGCAGGATCTAACCAATAAGCTCTGTCTCTCCAAGAACCACCTTTGTACACTCTAACATCATCATTAATCAAAGTGGTTCTTTTGTTTGACTTATCATATTTTTTAATCATGTTACCCAAACTGTCTGTAGACACATTATGTTTAGGAGAGTCATACATTCTTTGATCATCTCTCAATTTTCCTTTTTCGTCTCCTTCTTCTGAAGAACCAAATTTGAAATATCTAGTAGATTGTTTATCCCCATCACGATAGTTTCTGTTATCTGATTTATCAAAGTTTTGTCTCAAATAGGTTTCTTTATCATCAACAGGAACTTGGGCAATTTGACCTGGGAAGTTTCTTGACACAATTTTACCATTGGATAAAGTATCAAATTTTTGAGTTTCGGCAGTAACTAATTCTACTTTACCGTCTTCGCCAATTTTATCTTTCATATAAACGTTTCCTCTGTAGTAGTTGAAGTCATTTGCTTCATCATCAACCATTGGTCTGTAAACATCGGCAACCCACTCAGCAACGTTACCAGCCATGTCATATAAACCAAAATCATTTGGAGGATATGATTTAACTTTATTGGTAATATCAGCCCCATCATCAGACCAGCCTGCAATTCCACCGTAATCTCCTTTACCTTGTTTGAAGTTAGCCAATTGGTCACCTCTAACTTGTCTTTTACCTGAACGGGTGTAATCACCAGACCAAGGATATTTCTTTTGTCCTTTGTATGAGTTGTATTCTCTCTGTCCTACGTCAGCAGCAGCAGCATATTCCCACTCTGCTTCAGTTGGCAATCTATACTCAGGTAAAATTAAACCTGATGTTCTTTGAGCGTACACATTTCTAGCGCTATTTCCTTGCGTATTAGTGCTACCGGCAGCGGCAGCTTTTGCAGGAGCCTTTCCTCCTTTTTGTCCTTTTTTCAAAACAATTTTATCGTCACCGCCCATAGCCGTTGAAGGAGAAGCTAAATAAGCATCCGTACTAAATACTTTATCAGCACTTACATCGGTAACTTTTGAATCTTTTTTCAAATAACGTTGCTCTTCCAGGATTTTCTCGTTTACACGGTCTGTTCTCCATTTGGCAAACTCTGTAGCCTGAATCCAATTCACTCCCACTACCGGATATTCGGCATAAGCCGGATGTCTCAAATAATTTTCGGTCATAGTTTCATTATAGCCTAAACGGTTTCTCCATACTAAAGTATCCGGAGAAGCCCCTTCATAGATGTTTTTGTAATTTTCCTGATCTGGTGGAAAAACTCTTTTTAACCAATCTAAATACTCCATGTACATTACATTAGTCACTTCGGTTTCATCCATGTAGAAAGACATAACGTGTTGCTGATTTGGAGTATTATTCCAATCGTGCATAACATCATCCTGAACTTTACCCATGGTAAATGTTCCACCTTCAACCATAACTAAACCTGGTCCAGTTGCTTGCTTTTTAAATTTAGAAGCATATTGAAAACCACCTTTTTTATCGTTGATTTTCCAACCAGTAGCTTTGGAACCGCCTTTAGAATCGGACTTTTTACTACAACTAGTAAATCCAACCATTATCGCTAATGACAGCAATAATTTTACAGCAATAATTTTGTTTACTTTCATACTTTTAGTAGGTAATAAATTTCGTGGCGCAATATAAGAATTAACGATTAAATTGCAACACATTTTTTAAATTAATACTAAATTCGCCATTTGCAGGCGTATTTCATATATAACGCAAAAATACTAGTTTTATTGTATTTTGCCTCGAAAAAAAATTTTTTTTGCTTTTTTATACTATTTCCAAGAAAATCACGTTTACTGTATGTTATGAAAAAGATTATTACGCTTTTCTTTATTGTGCTTAACACTTACTTTGCGCTTGCTCAGGAGCAAGGCAATATGGTGTTGAATTGGTCTCCAAAAAAAGAATTGTCCTATGGTGACTACTCCTATACTGTACCACAATTTGATGCTGAAAATTATCAATTCAACAGCTACACTAAGACCTTAAAATATTCATTAACCATCAAGCTCAATTCAAGGATTAATGAAAATGTGCTTCAAATAAACAATCTGGTTTTTGAACCTATATCCGAAAGCGAACTTGGCGACTTAGCAACAAAAGACATTCCGGCAACTTTTAAGTACACTTTTAAAAACAGTATTGCCCGAGACCGCTATTTTGGCAAAATAACCATCACACCTATTATAAAGGAAGGCAATTCCTTTAAAAAATTAGTCTCTTTCAGTTATTCAATACCACAAAATGCTGCAAAATCTCAAACGACCATTAATAATGTTACCCCTATCGAAAATTCGGTTTTAGACAATGGCAATTGGTATCGCTTTTATGTGGTAAAATCTGGCGTGTATAAAATCAGCAAAGGTTTTCTTGAAAGCTTGGGCATGGACACCAATGTGGATCCCAGAAAGATTAAAATTTATGGCAATGGCGGAAGAATGATTCCTTTATTAAATTCCGATTATTATCCGATGGATTTAGCCGAAAATGCTATTCAGTTTATTGGAGAAGAGGACGGCAAATTTGACAGTCAGGATTATATTCTTTTTTATGCAGAAGGATTTGACAATTGGAATGACGACTATAAAAGCCACCTAAACATCTATGCCGACAAATCATATTATTATGTAACGGCACAAGGCGACACTGGTAAAAGGATTGTCAACATGACACAACCTTCCGGAAGCGCAACAACTATAATCAGTGCTTTTGATGATTATCAATTTCACGAAACCGATGATGAAAACATAGTCAAGTTGGGCCGAATCTGGTTTGGAGAACAATTTAGCGTAGATAATGAACAGGAATTTAAATTTAAATTTCCAAATATTGTCACGTCATCTCCCATAAAAGTATCCGTACATGCTGCAACAGCCTCTTTTACAACAACCAATTTCAAAGTAGAAGCCAATACTCAAACCCTTGGCACCATGTCATTTGGAGCACTTTCCGCCAATAGCGGCATTGAAGCCATAGAGAACATACTAACCGCTACTACCAATGCAACAACCGAAGATGTCAACATAAAAATAACCTACGACAATAATGGCGTCCCAAGTTCAAAAGGATATCTTGACTATATTGCTGTTGTAGCCAAAAGAAATCTTCAGGGTTATGGCAAACAATTCCGATTTCAGTACGACCAAGCTAGTTCGTCAACAGGAATTGGCCTATACCAAGTTTCCAACGCTACTGCCATAACACAAGTTTGGGATATTACCGATATTTACAATGTGACCAAAATTGACAATTTGGCTCAAAGTGCTTTTTCCTTTAAATCAAATTTCGGAACTGTTAAAAAATATATTGCCGTTGACAATGCCGATTATTATTCGCCATTAAAAGATTCCAAAACCAAAGTTGACAACCAAAACATAAAAGGAACCATTTTTAACAATGCTCAAGGTCAGTGGCAAAAAATTGATTATTTAATTATCACGCCGAAATTTTTAAATGCTCAGGCCGAAAAACTAGCTAATTTTCACAGAAATTACTCCCATCTGAATGTAAAAGTGGTGAATTTAGAAAGTATTTACCCAGAATTTTCATCCGGAAAACAAGACATCGGAGCCATCCGAAATTTTATCAAATATGTTTTTTTCAATGCTCCTATAGACCAAAGAGTAAAATATGTAAATATTTTTGGCGATGCCTCATATGATTTTAAAGACCGAATAGCCAACAACACCAATATCGTTCCGATTTATCAAGCCTTGAATAGTTATACAGATGAAGAATATTCGTTTGCTTCCGATGATTTTTACGTTATGCTGGATGATGATGAAGGCAGATTAGACAGAGGCACATCCCCGCAAAATGGCAATATGGGTTTCACTTATGATATTGGAGGAGTTGACGTCGCAGTTGGCCGTATGATTGTCAGCACAACAGCACAAGCGGATGAAATGGTCAACAAAGTTATTGAATACCATGATTTAAAATCCTACGGGAGTTGGCGCAACAACTATGTGGCTATTGCCGATGACACCGACAAATCCTCCGATTCGACATTGCAGTCCAAACAAAACAGTTTAACCGATGTCATTGTGGGTCAAAAACCGTTCATTAATTTCAAAAAAATACTCCTAGACTCTTATGAAGAAGAAACCTCTGCCGGGGGAAAACGCTATCCGAAAGCCAGAGAAGAAATTTTTGCTGCTTTCGAAAAAGGAGCGCTGGTTTTTAATTATTTAGGTCATGGTGGTGAAGACGGCTTATCAGGAGAACGCATTTGGGAAAAATCGGATGGACAAAATTTAAGCAACCGATACAAATATCCTTTATTCATAACCATCACTTGTGCTTTCTCCAGATTTGACAATCCTTACCGACCAACAGCCGGAGAATACACTTATTGGAATCCGAAAGGGGGTGCCATCTCGATGATGACCACTATCCGCTCTATTGCACAATCAACTGCAGAAGTGTTTAATGATAAAATTGCCCAATATTTGTTTGCCTATGGCAGCGAAGACTATGTATCCATTGCCGAAGCGCTTCGCCTTGCCAAAAACGTAAGCCCTAATACGGCAACCAACGTCGTCTTTTATCTTGGCGATCCTGCCCTAATGCTAGCCATTCCGAGACCTAAAATCATTTTAACCAAAGTCAATGACATGCCTATTACCGGACCAATTGATGATTTTCAATCTTTGGCTTATGTCAAATTATCCGGTGAAGTTTTAGACGAAAACAATAATTTATTGCCAACCTACAATGGCGATTTATCCATAAATATTTTCGACAAAAATGTTATTAGAGCCACATTAAACAACGATGGCTTGAGTCCACCCATAAATTTTACCAATTTGGGAGAAACTATTTTCAGAGGCAATGCTTCAGTAACCAGCGGCAAATTTGAATTTGGTTTTGTGGTACCAAGAGACATTCGAATTCCTTTAGGCAATGGTCGAATCAGTTTTTATGCCAAAAGAAATCAAATTCTACTCGACAAAAGAGGATACAATACGGATATCAAAATTGGCGGAATCAACACCAATGCCGTGGCCGATGTTACCGGACCCAAAGTAAAATTATACATGAATGATGAATCGTTTGTCAACGGAGGCATTACCAACGCATCACCCTTTTTCCTCGCTAAACTGGAAGACGAACACGGAATCAACACCGCCAGTGGAATTGGTCATGATATCGTTGGAATTCTTGATGGAGATGAGACCAAACCTTACATCATGAACGACTATTACGAAACCGAATTAAACGATTACACCAAAGGAAGGGTTTATTATCCGTTCCGAAATTTAGCTGTTGGCTTGCACACCATAACCTTTAAAGCTTGGGATGTTTATAACAACCCCATCACTGCTGAAATACAATTTGTAGTGGTTGGTGACGAAAGCATAACGTTAGATCATGTACTGAACTACCCAAACCCATTTGTAAGTTATACCGAGTTTTGGTTTTCACACAACAGACCTTTCGAACCGTTGGAAGTTCAGGTACAGGTAATGACCATAACAGGCAAAATTGTTTGGACCAAAAATCAAACAGTAACCACCGATGGTTTTCTGTCCAGAGAAATTACTTGGGACGGAAAAGATGACTTTGGCGACCGCATCGGCAAAGGAGTTTATGTCTATAAATTGACCGTAAAGTCCACTTTATCGAATAAAAAAGCAGAAAAAATAGAAAAACTTGTAATCCTTTAGGAAAATACTATATTTGTTAACTTTTATTAAAATTGAATAATGAAAAAAATTGCAGCACTACTCATTTTACTAACCACCATACAATCCATTAATGCCCAACAAGATAGCCGAGTAATCACCACTGGAGTTCCTTTTCTTCTTGTAGCAGCCGATGCCCGTTCTGCCGGTATGGCTGACCAAGGTGTGGCCACCTCTGCCGATGCTTTTTCGCAACAATGGAATCCTGCAAAATATGCCTTTGCCCTAGACAAACAAGGATTCACAGCCAGTTATACTCCCTACTTGACAGATTTAGTAAACGACATTTCATTAGGACAAGCTACTTACTATAATAGAATAAACGAAAGAAGTGCTTTTGCTGCCAGTTTGCGTTATTTTGGTTTGGGAGAAATTGAATTAAGACAAAATGCCGAAGATGCGCCTCAAATTGTAAAACCTAATGAGTTGGCTTTAGACGGTTCTTATTCCTTGAAACTAAGCGAACGTTTCTCGATGGCTGTTGCCGGAAGATACATCCGTTCCGCTTTAAGAATCCCAACCGCTGATGCCGGAGATGCTAAACCTGCTACTTCATTTGCTTTTGATCTTGCCGGTTTTTATCAAGGTGAAGAAACAGCGTTATCCGATTTTAATGGTCGTTTAAGACTTGGTTTTAACTTCCAAAACTTAGGCCCAAAAATTAATTACGATGCCGGTGCTTCAGATGATAACAGTGCCAACTTCCTTCCAGCTAACATGAGATTGGGTGGTGGTTACGATTTCATCTTTGATGAATACAATAAAGTATCGGTAAGTGTTGAATTTGCTAAACTTTTAGTGCCAACACCACAAAGTGCCGATTTAGATGGTGACGGATTAATCACGTCTGATGCCGAAATTGCGCTATACAACCAAAACAAACTGGACTATAACAAAATCAACTGGGTTTCCGGTATTTTCAAATCATTCAACGATGCTCCGGGCGGTTTCAGCGAAGAGCTTAAAGAATTCACTTATTCTGTTGGGACAGAATATTTATACCAGGATTCCTTTGCTTTCCGCTTAGGATATTTCCACGAAAGCCCAATCAAAGGAGCCCGAAAATTTTTCTCGCTTGGCGCAGGATTCAAATACAATGTAGTGAAAGTAGATGTCTCTTATTTATTCTCTGCCTCAAAAGTGAAAAACCCATTAGAAAACACCCTTCGTTTCTCGTTAACGTTTAACTTTGGTGATAAATACGACGATTATTAATAACTAGTAAACCATAAAACAATATCCAAATTTCTACTTTTTGAAATTTGGATTTTTTTTCCTCAATAATGAAACAACCATTTGAAAGAATTCAATTAAAACGAAAAGATGTCACAATGGTTATTCCATTTTCAAATAAAAAAATATTTAATTCGAATGAAAGAAATAAACATTAATACCTCGTTCACCGTTTATCCATCTGCAGCAGAACTTCCAGCGGAAGTTCAGTCTTTGATGCAACAGGCGGTTGAAATCAGAAAAAAAGCGTATGCTCCTTATTCCAAATTTCGTGTAGGCGCTGCCATCCTTTTAGACAACGGCAAAATCGTTTTAGGATCCAATCAGGAAAACGCCGCGTATCCATCCGGGCTTTGTGCCGAACGGGTAGCTATTTTTCAAACCGGTGCCATTTACCCTGAAGCTAAAATTGTAAAACTAGCCGTTTCAGCTGCTTCGGACACCAATGAAACCAAGTCACCGATTCCGCCATGTGGAGCTTGTCGCCAATCGATTTCTGAGTATGAATTCAAACAAGACACGCCAATCGAAATCTATTTCATGGGCGAAAGTGGCGAAGTTTACAAATCGGATTCGATTAAAAATTTACTACCGTTAAGTTTCGACAAAAACTTCCTGTAGCGAGGTAAAAATTACGTCTTTAAATTTTAGTTCTTAAAGGGAATGTTTTACTTTTGCCATTCGCAAATTTGTGTGTGAGTGAACTATTTTGCGTTGAATACTATTTAGAACTTAATAACGCTTTAGCAAAAGTAACAAATGAAAGAAGTAACAAAAGAAGTTTATTTAAAGTGGTACGAAGACATGCTACTTTGGAGAAAATTTGAAGACAAGCTTGCAGCACTTTATATTCAACAAAAAGTTAGAGGATTTCTTCACTTATATAACGGTCAGGAAGCCGTATTAGCGGGTGCTTTACACGCTATGAATTTAGGGGGGAAAGACAAAATGATTACAGCCTATCGTAATCACGTTCAGCCAATCGGAATGGGTGTTGACCCACGAAAAGTAATGGCGGAACTTTTAGGAAAAGTAACGGGAACTTCCAAAGGAATGGGAGGTTCGATGCACATCTTTTCTAAAGAACACGGATTTTATGGAGGTCATGGTATCGTTGGAGCTCAGATTCCAGTAGGTGCCGGTATGGCTTTCGCCGATAAATATTTCGAAACCGGTGGTGTAACCCTAACCTATTTTGGGGATGGTGCAGCACGTCAGGGGTCACTTCACGAAGCTTTCAACATGGCCATGTTATGGAAATTACCAGTAGTATTCATTTGTGAAAACAATGGATATGCGATGGGAACTTCTGTTGAAAGAACGGCCAATCATACTGATATCTGGAAACTAGGTTTAGGCTACGAAATGCCTTGCGGACCAGTAGACGGAATGAATCCGGTAAAAGTGGCCGAAGCCATGCACGAAGCTATGGAAAGAGCGCGTCGCGGTGACGGACCAACTTTCTTAGAAATGAAAACATACCGCTACAGAGGTCACTCTATGTCGGATGCTCAATTATACCGCTCGAAAGAAGAAGTAGAAGAGTACAGAAAAATTGATCCAATCACACAAGTGTTGGATGTCATCAAAGAAAACAAATATGCTACTGATGCAGAAATTGAAGCTATTGATGAGAGAGTAAAAGATTTAGTAGAAGAGTGTGCTACATTCGCTGAAGAATCTGCTTTCCCTGAAGTACAACAATTGTATGATGTAGTTTACGAACAAGAAAATTATCCTTTCATCCCTCACAGACTATAATTATGGCAACAAAAATCACAATGCCGCGTTTGAGCGATACGATGACCGAAGGAACTGTCGCTACTTGGTTGAAAAAAGTTGGCGACACCATCAAAGAAGGAGATATCTTAGCAGAAATCGAAACCGATAAAGCCACCATGGAATTTGAATCTTTCAATGCCGGGACTTTATTATACATAGGAATCAAAGAAGGAGAAACAGCAAGCGTTGATTCCCTTTTAGCCATAATTGGTACCGAAGGCGAAGACATTTCCGGATTGATTTCTGGCGGTGCTAGTGCTCCTGAAACCAAAGCCGAAACTACAGCACCAGCTCCAACTGAAAGCGCTCCGGCTCCAGCAACTGAGGCATCAAAACCTGCAGAACTTCCAAAAGGAGTAATCGTGGTAACTATGCCACGTTTGAGCGACACCATGACCGAAGGTACCGTAGCTACCTGGTTGAAAAAAGTAGGGGATGAAGTGAAAGAAGGCGACATTTTAGCTGAAATCGAAACTGACAAAGCTACAATGGAATTCGAATCTTTCAACGCTGGAACTCTTTTGTTCATCGGAATTCAGGAAGGACAATCAGCTCCGGTTGACAGTGTTTTAGCTATCATCGGTCCTGCAGGAACAGACATTACCGGCATAGCCGAAAATTATAAAAAAGGGGGCGCTGCTCCAACTGCTGCTCCGGCAGCAACAGAACAAGCGGCAGCTGTTACACCAACAGTTGAGACTACACCAACAGCAGATGGGGGAAGAATTTTTGCTTCTCCATTAGCCAAACAAATTGCTTCTGCCAAAGGAATCAACTTATCACAAGTAAAAGGTTCTGGCGAAAACGGACGTATCACCAAAAGTGATGTGGAAAACTTCACACCTGCTACTGCTACTGCTCCACAAACTGCTGCCCCAAGTACAAGCGAAGCACCACAAGCTGCTGTAAAACCATTTGTACCGGCTGGCGAAACCTTCTCAGAACAAATCAAGAATTCGCAAATGCGTAAAACCATTGCGAAACGTCTTTCGGAATCTATCTTCACGGCACCACATTTCTATTTAACTATTGAAGTGGGTATGGATGAAGCCATGAAATCGAGAGCCGTAATCAATACGATTCCGGATACCAAAGTATCGTTCAACGACATGGTCATTAAAGCTTGCGCCATGGCCTTGAAAAAACATCCGAAAGTAAATTCACAATGGCATGAAGATGCTATCACGATCAACCACCATGTGAATGTTGGTGTAGCTGTAGCCGTTGAAGACGGATTGGTTGTTCCGGTATTGCGTTTTACTGACCAAATGAGCCTGACTCAAATTGGCGGTAACGTAAAAGACTTAGCCGGAAAAGCAAAAAGCAAAAAATTACAACCGGCAGAAATGGAAGGAAGCACCTTTACGGTGTCTAACTTAGGAATGTTCGGAATTCAATCCTTCACTTCTATCATCAATCAACCGAATTCTGCTATTCTATCCGTAGGAGCTATCGAAGAAAAACCGGTAGTACGAAACGGTCAGATTGTAGTGGGTAATACGATGACATTGACATTAGCTTGTGATCACAGAACCGTTGATGGTGCTACAGGAGCTCAATTCCTGCAAACCCTAAGACAGTATTTGGAGAATCCGGTAACGATGCTAGCCTAATGCACAAATCACATATACAAAATCCCGTTTTGACTGTTCAGAACGGGATTTTTTTATTTAATTTACAGTATAAAACTTTATTTCAAAAATGAAAAAAATAGGTATCCTTTCTTTAGTACTTACGTTTCTTGCCTGTCAAAAAAAAGAAGCTCTAGTGGCAACACAAACCAAATTTGTTAAAGACGACCATTCGTTTGCCCAACCCAACAAAGCAGTGGCAAAACACCTCGATTTGGATATTAAAGTCGATTTTGACACTAAATCCATTTCCGGAAAAGCTTCCTGGCAAATAGAAAATACAAGCAAAGGCAACGAAATCATTTTTGATGAAAACACATTAAACATTACCAAAGTAACTTTGGGCGATGAAGAAAAAGAAACCAAATTCGAATTGGGCACAGCGGTCGAATTCCACGGAAAACCACTGCACATAACAATTGAACCGAATACCACCAAAGTCAACATTTACTACAACACTACCAAAGACGCCGTGGCTTTACAATGGCTTTCTCCGCAACAAACAGCTGACAAAAAGAAACCATTCTTGTTTTCGCAAGGCGAAAGCATTTGGACACGCACCTGGATTCCTTGCCAGGATTCTCCTGGAATTCGATTTACCTACGCTGCTAAGGTTTCCGTTCCTAAAGATTTGATGGCCGTTATGAGTGCTGTCAATCCACAACAAAAAAATGACAGTGGAATTTACACTTTCAAACAAGACAAGCCTATTCCATCCTATCTGATGGCGATTGCTGTGGGCGATCTTCAGTTTCAGTCTTTAGATAATCGCACCGGCGTTTATGCCGAGCCATCCGTTATCAAAAAAGCCGCTTGGGAATTTGCAGAATTGGGCAAAATGGTCAATGCTGCCGAAAAACTATTCGGCCCTTACCGCTGGGGAAGATATGATGTATTGGTACTTCCGCCTAGTTTCCCTTATGGTGGCATGGAAAATCCAAATCTAACTTTCCTAACCCCAAGTGTTATTGCCGGTGATCGTTCATTAACAAGTCTTTTAGCGCACGAACTTGGCCACAGTTGGAGTGGTAATTTGGTAACCAATGCCACTTGGGATGACATTTGGCTCAACGAAGGGTTTACTACCTATGTAGAACATCGCATCGGCGAAGCTGTTTTCGGAATCCAGGAAGCAAAAATGCAAGACGTATTAAGCCGAAAAGTACTTCAGGATAACTTGGAAGAATTAGGGAATACCAGTCCGGACACAAGACTTAAAGTAAACACCGCCGGAAGAAATCCCGATGATGGACTGAGTGATATTCCATACGAAAAAGGATATGCCTTTTTGCAAACCGTTGAAGCTGCTGTTGGTCGTGAAAAGTTCGATGCTTTCCTTACAAATTATTTCAAAGCCCATTCCTTTCAATCGATAACCACCGAAGATTTTGTTACCTATTTCAATGACCATTTGATTAAAGGAAACAAAGAGCTGGCTGACAAAATAAAACTCAATGACTGGGTGTATCAACCCGGCATTCCAACCAACATTATCACTCCGGTTTCCGAAGATTTCAATGCTATTGACAACATCCAAAAAACATGGCGCAAGGAAGGTAGTAAAGGACTAAGCCAAAAGATAAAATCAACCAACGAAAAACAACATTTCATTGATTACCTGCCAAAGGATTTAACAAGCGAAGAAATGGCTGTTATCGACAAGGAATTCAACTTCACCGCTGGCGGTAATTTTGTGGTACGCCGTCAATGGTTCATTCAGGCTATCCAACATCATTACAAAACTGCCTATCCGGCCATAGAACAATTCCTTACCAACTACAGTCGAACCGGTTCGCTACTCCCACTTTACAAGGAAATGATCAAAACCCCCGGAGGAAAAACCTGGGCCCAACAAATCTTTGAAAAAGCAAAATCGGGTTATCATGCTACCACCATCGAAGCTGTTCAGAAGATACTTAAATAGTGAAATTTAATCTAATGAAAACAATAATACCCGCTCTCATGAACGGGTATTGTTATATATAAACTAATGTAATTCTTTTGGAAAATGTTTTTTTAAAACATCGTGTGTTTCATTTTCAGACTGCAATACTTTTATTGCTCTTTCAAAAAAATTTAATATCCTAAAATGTCTATTAACAATTGTAACTAGTCCTTTATTATTATAAACCGATAGTGCTTTTGAGTAATTTTCATCACTTATAATCTGTTCTAATTCAGTTTTTCTTGAGCTGTACCATTCTTTTATGTCAACCTTCCCAATAAAATTATTATAATTATCCTCTAATTTTTTTAAATCATTCCCTTTAGAAACATGGGAATCATTAAAATAATAATTAATCTTAGTTGTAACAAAATTTGAGATTTGTAATTCTAATTCTTTATTTAAATTACTAATAACATCAGATTTTATTGAACTAATAACATCATTTTCTGATACAATTTTTGGAGCAAGTATCTTTAAAAAATCTTCATCCAGAAGTAAATTTTCAGTTTCAGTCATTGAAAAAGAATAAACATTCTCTTCCTTTAATTTTTCTAGTCTCCTTTCTTCATGATGGTCAGAATCAATTATTCCTAAAGCTTTAGTTGTAATGTTAGGTATTTTATTAAAAGCTTTTGTAAAGTTAATTACGGAAAAACAACTTTCAACTGGGGTAATTGTAAAATTGGGGAAAAGTATATTATATATTTTCTCATCATTACTCCCTTTTTTCCCCTCACAAAATAATATATTTTTTCTACTACCCAATAATTCCAGCAATAATGGTTCAGGTAAATCGTTCTCTGGGATATTTTCTATTTGCCAAATATCAGGGAATGTAAATGATTTTATCCAGATTTTTTTTTGCACTTGTTCTTGTGGTTGCAAAATCTAAATCATGTGTCAGATAGATAAAAATACAATCTTGTCTTTCTTTCTCAAGAATATCCCATAGCTTGTTAAGAATAGTTTTGTGCAAATAAATTTCTGGCTCATCAACAATAACAAACCCATTTTTAGGAGCTTGTAAAACTTGAGATATCAAATATAGAGTTACTTTTTCTCCATCACTCATTTGATATGCGGGATAAGAATCAGTTCCTTTATTTGTTAATGTAATATTTATTCCATCTGCGCATTCCATAGTTTTGTGTTCTATCAAGAAATTCCATATTTTAAGTGCGGTATCAAGATTAGTAATTGGTACTTCAGCATCTCTAGTCCCACTCGAGTGATCATCACAAAATTTATTTCTTATGACACTTCTTTCAGCTAACATATTATCAAGTAAAATTTTAAATTCATCACCCATATTTCTTAGTACTGTATAAGAATTCCCGTTATTTTCGGTTGAATATGTTGTTTTATAAGTTTTATCGATTGACTGGGTGCTTGCTAATTTTTCACTTGTGGATAGTATATTTGAGATTCCGCTAAAAGTTGGTATAACTAATATTCTCTGAGCAGATATTACTACTCCATTATTAGGCAAATATTGTTTTAAATTATTTGACAATGTAGTTTTTCCACTGCCATTAGCTCCAATTGCTACTACATTATTATTAAAATAATTTAACTTCTGAAAAAAATCTAAATTGAACTTGAGAATTTTTAATCTATCTCCAATTTGTTTCTTTCTAATATCTAATGTATTCTTATACAAAAATTTATCTTCTAATCTAAAACCTCTTGTTGAATTTTCGGTTCTAAATTCGAAATTTTGTAATGTAATCAGAATATCAGATTGAAACTGATTTAAATAGTTTTGTGACAAATCTTCTATCTCAACATTATTTCTAATATCAGTAAATGCAATAATTGAATCAAGATATAGATTCATTAAATCGGCATCAGCTTCACAAACTTTTGCAAATTCAAGCTGATAATTTATTTCACTAATCCCTTTATCAATAAATTGCAGTAGAGTTACCTTGTCCATTTATATTATTTTAAACGTCTAATTTATAAAATAAATTAGACAGACATAAGAAATAATATACAACATTCCTATATTATTTAAAATAAAAAATAATATAAAATCCCTTAGAAACAAAATATTGATTTGAACAAGTTTAACTTCGTTAAAAATAATTCCCTATTGGAATAAAGTTTTTAGCAAAACATTTTGTAGGATATTCCTTTTTTATTAAACTTGCTCTCAATACCACAATTTATCGTTTACTAACCGGAATGGCTCAAAATGCCATTCCTAAATTGTTGTAGTATGTACCAAACCATCCTCATCAAAATCACTTTCAAACGCCTCGAAAAGAAATTCACCCAAGACTACATGGCTTCACAACTGGGCATCTCCCAAAGCTATTATAATAAAATCGAAGGCGGCAAAAAAACCATTTCCATCATAATGCTATTCCAAATAATCGACATTCTAGATATAGACATTGTAAAACTCTTCGATGCAGCGCAAAAAACAGAAAAGAAAAAACTCAAAAAGTAATCTAATTAATTGTCTAACATAAATCTTTACATCATGAGCACAAGCACTTCAGAAAAAGGGCATGCAAAAAACATTGCTAACCTAAAATTATTAATCACCCACATCACCGAAATCGGCGCAAACTACAACCCATCCAACCCAAACATTACCTTAGATATATTACAAAGCATTTACGACAAAGCACATCTAAAGCAAATCAACGTAAACACATTGCAGGGTCCCTACAAAACCGCTGTAGCCGAAAGAGAAAACCTGTTCAAACCTCTCAATCGATTAATCACAAAACTACGCAGAGTCTATAAAGCAACACAAGGCGTGCAGCCAAACCAACTCGAAAACTTCATGACAATAGCACGCAAAATAAAAGGCGATAGAAAACAAGAAAACCCAGAATCAACAGATACCACAACAGCGCAAACCCAATACTCCGTATCACAACTAAGCTATGACCAAAGAACAAATAGCTTAGGACTATTAATTGGTCTACTAAACACAACCACGAATTACAACCCAAACGAAGACGCCTATAAAACCACCACACTTCAGACCTTACAAGATGAAATGTTGGAAAAAACAGCAGCAGTCGGAGCCACATTTGTACCGTTCAACAATGCCCGAAGCATAAGAAACAGTCAATTATATTTTGACACAAACAACCTAGTCGATACGGCCTACACCGCAAAAGACTACCTATTCACCATCCTCGATACAAGCTCCACCCAATACAAAGCAATATCCAAAATAAAATTCTCCCGAATCTAAAAGTCAGAACTCCTCAATAGAGGAGTTTTTTAATTCAACATAACCTATACAGCCATCACTTCGAGTATTTTTTTGGCAAAGCCAAAACATATCGAGAAACACCAAAAAACCAAAACCCGAAAAGACTTCCTTTCAATTCAAACACGAATCCGTTCAATCCAAACTCGCTTCCCCTCAACCCGAAAAGACTTCCGTTCTAGTCAAACACTCATACCATCAACCCAAATAAACATCAGTTCAGTTCAAACATCCTCCCTCACAATCCGAAAAGACATACAATCAACTCAAACACACTTCGGTTCAACTCAACAAGGCTCCCACCAAAACAAACTCCCATAAAACAAACCCTATCCATATAAAGATTTGATAGTAAGAGAAGGAAGCCCAGTGGGCTTCAGGTACGCGAACTTTAGTTCGCCAATATCCACAAAACAAAAAACCCTATCCAAATAAATGAATAGGGTTTCTAAAAAAAGGCAGCGA
>NZ_DAINRG010000034.1:0-24642 GCF_036741995.1 Flavobacterium sp.
GACTGCGCAGATGGTACTGCAGTTATGTGGGAGAGTATGTCGCTGCCTTTTTTTATGGAACCCCAATCTGAAAAGATTGGGGTTCTTTGTTTTATACCTGACTGCCACTGGCAGTCCTCCTCTTAATATCAAATCTTTTTTTAGACCCGAGCGATAGCGAACTGGCGAAGCAAACCCTATTCATTTATTTGGATAGGGTTTTTTGTTTTATATGGTTTTGGAAAGATGGGTTTACCTTTTGTGAGTATCGCGTGAGGGATGGGAGGGACTACCGTGTAGCCCGGACAGCCCGGCCCGTAGGGACACGCCCAGATTATTTTAAATGGTTTTTAATGGATAGTGACAATCATTTTGAATTGGACATTCCGGGCATTTTGGATTGGTAGGGCGGCAGGTTTCTCTTCCTAAAAAGGATATCGCCATACCGATTTCGCCCCAAATTTCTTTTGGAAGGGTTTCCATTAGCCTTTTTTCTACGGTATTGCCGTCTTTGGCTTCCTTAATTACGCCAATTCTGGGTGCTACACGTATAACATGTAAGTCGGCAATGATGCCTTCAGCCGGTGCTTTCATTTCGCGCATGATGACATTGGCAGATTTTCTTCCGATTCCTTTTAAAGCGATTAATTCAGGTAAACTGGTTGGAATATTGCTGTCTGTTTTTAGCGTTTGGGCTATTTCGATTAACCAGCTTGCTTTGGTGTTGAAGTTTCGAACTTTACTCACCAACGGAAATAATTTGTCAAAGGTAGCTGTTGATAGTACCTCTAAATTGGGATACTCTTTGAATAAAGCCGGAGCTATTTTATTGATATTGGCATCCGAATCTTGTGCTGACAAAATGACCATGACCATCAATTGGTATAGGTTTTCGTAGTCTAAAGGATGTTTTTTGTCTTTGTATTTGCTGATGATGGGGTTCAGTTTTTCGGCCCAAACGGATTCGTTTTCAAATAAACTCATAACTATTGATTTAAAAATTCGTTACACTTTTTTAGTACTTTATGATCTCCTAATATTTTCCGATGACCCAATCCTTCGGTAATCATTAATTCACTGTTTTGAAGATGCGAATGGATGTTGTAAGCTGCTTTTACAGGAACTTCTTCATCATTTTTATCATGTATAATCAGCACAGGAATCGCGACTTCTTTGGCTGCTATATGACCGGCATAGCTTTCCATTGACACACCGTTTTTTTTCTCAAAATGTTCCTTTAAAAGGATAGCGATACTAGGTTTCAATTGCAGTTTGTTTATAAAATCATTGATGATGTCCTGGATGATATCGCCGCTGCCTATGATTACCGCTTTTTTTACGCTTAGATTTTGTTTGATTGCATTTAAAATGGACATACCGCCTAAAGAATGTCCAACCGCAAATTCAAATGGACCGAATTGTTTTTCGAGTTCAAGAATAGAGGCAATAAATTCAGGCATTAGCGTGGTTTTTCCTTGCGATTTGCCATGTGCCGGCGCATCAAAACTGATAATTTGGTAGCCCATTTGAAGTAACTCATCTGCAATTTTTACTAATTGGGTGCCGCGCCCTGACCAACCATGAACTAATAAGACTTTTTTAGCTCCGGACCCATAATGGTAAACCTGAATTTCTTTCTGGAGGCTTGGGATTAAAATTCTTTCTTTAACGCTTTTATTTTCCATCTGCCATTCCCTCTTGGGAATTTTGTGTTTTATTGGCGTAGTAAATAATTTGGCGGCGAATAGTGTTACCAGTTTTGGAGAAATAGCTTGTAATAATTTAGCCGTTAAGAGAATTGGCCTCGGAATTTGCAATGATTGAGTATTTATTTGGGATTTTTTTGTCATTTCACTAAATTTTTTCTCAAGCAATAAGTTAAAATATTTTTTTTTAAATTTCAACATCATAAATATAATTCAAAATGCAAAATCAAACCCGAATAATTATTGAAAATGTTACGCCACAATTAGATGGAGGGGCATTTTTTATTAAACGAATTGTTGGTCAAACGATTACTGTAAGAGCTAATGTTTTCGCCGATGGTCACGATGTAGTGGAGTGTTGCGTAAAATACAAACAGGAAAAGGAAAAAAAGTGGCAGGAAGTCCGATTGACAGAAACCGGGAATGATGAATGGATTGCTCAATTCAAAGTAGAAAAACAGGGTTTTTATTCCTATTTTGTGGAAGGTTGGGTTGATTATGCGTTGAATTGGCAACACGGAACCGAACGAAAAATTCAGGACAACCAACACGTGAAATCAGAACTTTTGGAAGGTGCTGAATATTGCCAGGCCATTTTGAAAGAAGCCGATAAAGACGAAAAAGCTTATTTGACTGCTGCCATCAAAGCTTTCCAGGATGCCAAACAATATGATAAAGCGATTGCCATGGCTTTGTCTTCAGAATTGCATCATATTTTCAAAAAATATCCAACGCGTACACTAGCCAATGCTTCTGCAGAATTAAAGGTGTATGTTGATAGAAAGAAAGCCTTGTTTAGTACTTGGTACGAATTCTTTCCGCGCTCGGCTTCTCAGGAAAAAGGGAAGCACGGAACGTTTAAAGACTGCGAAAAGCTTTTGCCAAGAGTTTCGGCTATGGGCTTTGATACTTTGTATTTCCCACCGATTCATCCGATTGGAGAAGTAAACCGAAAAGGAAAAAACAATGCCACCAATGCGCAGCCCGGTGATGTGGGTTCGCCTTGGGGAATTGGTTCAAAACACGGTGGGCATAAAGCGATACATCCCGAATTGGGAACTCTTGATGATTTTAAATCGTTGGTAAAAAAAGCCAAAGAGATGGGAATTGAAGTCGCGATGGATTACGCGTTACAAGCGGCGCCAGACCATCCGTATGTGAAAGATTTTCCACAGTGGTTTAAATGGAGGCCGGACGGAACAGTACAATATGCCGAAAATCCACCAAAGAAATACCAGGACATTCAGCCGATTTACTTTGAAAGTGGCGATTGGAAAAACCTTTGGAAAGAATTACTCGATGTAGCTTTATTTTGGGTAGAAGAGTGCGATATTAAAGTATTCAGAGTGGATAATCCGCATACGAAACCGTTTTATTTTTGGGGTTGGCTCATTGCCGAAATCAAGAAAAAACATCCCGATGTGTTGTTTTTGGCGGAAGCTTTTACACGTCCCAAAATCATGCACGAATTAGCCAAACAAGGGTTCTCGCAATCCTATACGTATTTCGCCTGGCGTAATACCAAAGCCGAGTTAATCGAATATGTAGAAGAATTAACCAAAACCGAACAGGGTGATTTTTACCGTCCTAACTTTTGGCCTAACACGCCTGATATTCTGCCGTATGCGTTGCAAAGTGGGAACGAAAGTGTGTACCTTCACAAATATTTCTTAGCCGCTACGTTGAGTTCGAGCATTGGGATTTATGGGCCGGTGTATGAATACATGATATCCGAAGCGATGCCGGGCAAAGAAGAATATTTCAATTCGGAAAAGTATGAGTTTTATACTTGGGATTGGACCGTGCAAAACAAATTGATTACACTGATTACGCGATTAAATAGAATTCGACACGAGCAACCATCGTTGCAACAAACGAACAACATACAGTTTTGTAATACCGATAATGACCAAGTCCTGGCGTATTACAAATACGACGATGACCGATTGGACGAAACGCTGATGATATGCAGTATCGATCCGTATTATATGAAACAGGCCTGGGTTCAGTTGCCTTTGAAAGCACTGGGAATTCAAGCAGGTCAACCTATCAGAGTGATTGAACTGATTACCGGTAACAGTTATATTTGGGATAAAGAGTGGAACTATGTTGAGTTGCATCCCTCCCTGCCTTTTCATTTATTTAAAATTCAGAAATAATGATTGATGCTAAAATTAATGAAGATGAATTTCAAAACCCGTTTGTTTTTAAAACAGACTGGAAGAATGCCTTTGAAGACGAAGACTTTGTAAAGGTTTTTTCGTCGGATATTTTGGAAAACTATATCATCAACAAACGATGGTATGGCGGAAAAGCCAGCACGCTAAAGTATATCGAAGTAGTGGATTGGTTCAAAATCACTTCGAAGAAGAATACGTATTATGGTGTTTTGCTGGAAGTGAATTTCAAAGAGGCTTTTTATCAGCATTATTTTATGCCCATTTCATTCATGTCGGAAGACGAATTAGACACGAATACCATCATTGCTCCGGTGAAAATGCACGGTCAGGAAGGCTTCTTGGTCGATGCGCTGCATCAGGAAGATTTCCGAAAATTATTATTTGATAAAATAGTAAGTTCTGCCGGGAAAGACGATAAAGTCAAATTTCACAAAGGTGAAAAACTCGAAGACAAAGAATACAAAACGTCCAAATTCATGGGCGTGGAGCAAAGCAATACTTCTATTATTTATAACAATTCACTGGTGCTGAAAATCTTCAGAAGAATCTACATCAGCATGAATCCCGATTATGAAATCAGCCGGTTTTTGACCGAGACAATGGATTTTCAACACTCGCCGGCCTATACCGGAAGCATCAGCGTGGTTTTGTCTGAAGGCAATATCACATTGGGCTTAATGCAGGAATTGGTACCCAATCAAGGCGATGCCTGGCAGTTTATGCTGGAAGAAGTTGATAGAATCTTTGACAATCTGAAACACAAAAAAATCAAAATTGCCAAGCTACCGGACATCGAATTGTTCAAGCGATTGAAGATTAATGAAGTGCCTCACGAAATCATCGATTGGGCGGGGTTGAGTATTTTCATGCGCATTCACACCTTGGCCACCCGAACAGCCGAAATGCACATTGCCCTGGGCGGCGACATACGCGATACGGCTTTTACACCAACGACGTACAACGGCGATTACACTGTTTGGCTGAAAAACCGTTTGACCTATCAGTTTCAAAACCGATTGAATATTTTGGAAAATAATTTGCACAAACTGGATGGTTTGGCACTTGAATTGGCCAACCAATTCCTCGACAATAAAAAAGAAATCAGAAAACTGTTCCTCGATTTCGACTGGACCAAAATGAAATCAGAGCGCATCCGCATTCACGGTGATTACCATTTGGGGCAGGTTTTGGTTAATGGCGATGATTTTTATTTGCTCGATTTTGAAGGCGAACCCGAAAGTACCATCCGCGACCGAAAGGTAAAACAACCCCCGCTGAAAGACGTGGCCGGTATGTTCCGTTCGTTCCATTACTCGATTTATGCGACGATTTTTAACAACAAGGACAAGTATCCTTATGAGCAAAAAGAGTTGTTTCAGGCCGGTGAAATCCTGTTCAAGTATTTCGTGGGCGTGTTTCTGCAAACCTACACCGAAGTCGCGCAAGCCGGCAACCTGAACATTGGTTACCGAAAAGAAATCGACTTCCTGTTGAAATACTGCATACTGGAAAAAGCGGTTTACGAACTGGGCTACGAACTCAACTCCAGACCCCGCTGGGCGGTGATTCCGTTGACCGGGATTTCGAGTATAATGGAGTTTAAGGCGTAGGGAGTTATGAGTTATGGTTTGTAGGTTCAATAATAGCCGATGTAGATAAACCAAAAGACAATATAGGTTCTTTGACAGTTAGTGTAGGTACTCTGACAGACGATGTTGGATGTTTGATAGCCTAGGTAGGCAGAATGACAGACGACTTAGATAGTTTGATAGCCGATTTAGGTAAATTGAAATACCATGTAGATGCTTTGACAGACGATGTAATTTAAAAAAGTGACGATTATTGTGAATTATTACTTACTTTTTTATTAGCTTTATGGAGTCGTTATCATTATAAAAAATAATTAGAGATGGATGACAATTAAAATACCACAAGCCTATTGTGTTAATTTTTAATTGTTTTTTATATGGGACTAAATGTCAGATTTGAGGAGTATACTCCTCTTGGTGATTTCCTAATGACGAGCTTTGTTAGGGATCAAGCGGCTATCGCGGTGCGATTTCCGAAATTGAATGCTGAGTATCTAACGGCATTTCAAACGAAATTAGGTGCGGTTAAAGCGTTGGAAGGAACGTTAAAATTGACTGAAGACCAAAAGAAGGCTACGGCGCAGCTTTATGCTGAGGCAGATGTGGTGAACAAGGAATTGAATTTTCTGAATTCCTATCTGAAAGATGCCGGATTACCAACGGATGCTGTTACGCAGTTGAAAAAGAATCTTTCGCGAGGCAATATTGAAGGTGCTTTGTTGCAGATGAAAGATGTAAAACAGTATGTTGAAGCACACCAAGCGGACTTGGAAGCTGAAGGAATGTTAACGGATTATCCGGCTAAACTGGAAGCTCACCGAGAGAGTATGAGTGCTAAGAATGCTTTGCAAAATAGTGTTTTGGATGCCCGAAAGCAGTTGGTAAATCACAACAAAACGGAGTATAAGGCTTTGTATGATTATGCAAAGACTATTGGCGAAAAGGGTAAGCTGCTGTTTAAGGGTACGGTGTATGAAGACCAGTACAACCTGACTAAAATAGTGGCCCGAATGCGTGCTCCGAAACAAAGTGGTGGTACTGCACCAACGCCTTAAAAGGAATTTGAACGGCGCAAATCATTGGATTTGCGCTTGTTTTTTTAATTAAAAATAATAAATGGAAAAAGTTTCAGAGATTTTAAATAGTATAAAAGAGCGATTATCAAATCCATTGATATTTTCCTTTATTGTTTCGTGGTTGGTTTATAATTGGGAGATTACTATTGCTTTATTATGGTATGATAAAACACAATTCAAAGCCGAAGGTTTTAAATCGGTTTTTGAGTTTGTTCAGCATCAGTTAGATACCAAGTGTTGGTCTATGAAATGGCCAATATTATTGGCGGTTATTTATACTTTTGGGATGCCATATTTTAAGGAGTTTGTTGATTTGATGAATAAAAAAGCTATTCTTTTTGGAAAAAAATGGAAAACTAAACTTTTGAAAGATGATTTGCTTTTACAAATAAGTAATTTAGAGGATAAGTTGAACTCAATTAATAACGCAACTCTGTTAAATGGTGATTGGAGATTAATTCGACATTATCAGGAAACAACATCGACAGGCTCAGTAGTTAGTAAAAGTGATGAGTCACAAATTTATATTATTGATAAAGATTATTATATTGTTGAAAATGCTTCAAGAAAAATGAAATACTATATTTCAGATTTTTATTTTAACCCAATAACTAAAGATATGCTGTTCAAATTGAGTTCGTACGGTAATAAAAGCATAGATGATGCAGTTTTTATTGAAAAAGACATAATTTGTAGCTTGAAATTAGATAATGGTTATTGGAATAACTTGTCAGGGATGCATAATGATGTTAGGGTAGAATACAAAAAAATATAAAAAACACAACAAAAATAAGATGAACCAAGTACAAGTACATTCGCTTTTTACCGATTTTGACATCGATTTATTTAAGGCAGGAAAACATTTCCGACTCTATGAAAAACTGGGTGCCCACCTCACCGAAGTGAATGGCGTGAAAGGCGTTTACTTTGCGGTTTGGGCTCCATCGGCGCGTTCTGTTTCCGTGGTGGGCGATTTCAATTATTGGATTCAGGGCGAGCATCTGCTCAATGTGCGTTGGGACAGCTCAGGCATTTGGGAAGGTTTTATTCCCGGTGTGGATAAAGGCACAACCTATAAATATAAAATACAGTCCAACAATGGCGGGATAATCACTGAGAAAGCGGATCCGTTTGCTTTGTATTGTGAGCATCCGCCACAAACGGCTTCGGTCATTTGGGACTTAGACTATAAATGGAAAGATAAAAAATGGATGGACACCCGAAAAGACAAAAACGGCTTGGACAAACCGTTTTCGGTGTATGAAGTGCATTTGGGTTCGTGGCGCAGAAACAGTGAAGGCAACTTCCTGACGTATCTGGAAATGGCGGACCAATTGGTGGACTATGTCAAAGAAACAGGCTTCACTCACGTGGAGTTCATGCCGGTGATGGAATATCCGTATGATCCTTCCTGGGGCTATCAGTTGGTGGGGTATTTTGCACCAACGTCCCGATTTGGAAAACCACAGGATTTTATGGTCTTGGTCGATAAATTACACCAAGCCGGAATCGGAGTGATTTTGGATTGGGTACCATCGCATTTCCCGGAAGATGCTCATGGTTTGGGCTTTTTTGATGGCTCCAATTTATACGAGCATCCCGACAGACGAAAAGGATTTCACCCGGATTGGAAAAGTTTAGTGTTCAACTATGGGCGCAATGAAGTGCGTTCGTTCCTGATAAGCAATGCCATTTTTTGGTTGCACCAATACCATGTTGACGGACTGCGGGTTGATGCAGTGGCTTCGATGTTGTACCTGGATTACTCCAGAAAAGAAGGCGAATGGGAACCGAACATTTACGGCGGCAGAGAGAACTTAGACACCATCAGTTTCCTAAAAGATTTTAACGAAGCGGTCTATGCTGATTTCCCGGATGTACAAACGATAGCGGAGGAAAGCACCAGTTTTCCGATGGTGTCACGACCAACGTTTATTGGCGGTTTGGGCTTTGGCATGAAATGGATGATGGGCTGGATGCACGACACCTTACAATATTTCAAAAAAGAACCGATTTACCGACGTTTTCACCAAAATGATTTGACGTTTTCGATGACGTATGCCTTTACCGAAAACTTTATGCTGCCTTTGTCACACGACGAAGTAGTGTATGGCAAGCACTCTATTTTGGGCCGAATGCCGGGCGACGAATGGCAGAAATTTGCCAATCTTCGTTTGCTGTATGGGTATATGTTTACGCACCCCGGGACGAATTTGTTGTTTATGGGTGCCGAGTTTGGCCAAAGCAGCGAGTGGGCTTTTGAAGGGAGTTTAGATTGGCATTTGCTACAATTTGGTTACCACGATGGCATCAAAAAATGCATCACCGATTTGAATGCACTATACAAAAACAATCCGGCGCTGTATGAAAAGCAATTCCACGCAGATGGTTTTGAGTGGATTAATTATTCCGATAGTGAAAATGCGGTGTTGAGCTACATCCGCAAAGGAAATAACGAAAAAGAAAACCTGATTGTAGTGGCTAATTTCACTCCGGTAGTGAGAGAAAATTACAGAATTGGGTTGCCAACCAAAGGCAAATTGACACAAATCTTCAACTCAGATGCTACAGAATACGGAGGAAGCGGTGTGGTAATGACCAAACCCATCAAAATTGACAAAGCACCATGGAACTATAAAGAGTATTCGGCTGAATTGGTGCTGCCACCTTTAGGAGTTTCGGTGTATAAGATTTCGTAAAAATTAGTATTTTCCATAAAAGAGAAGTTAACTTTCAAATTAAGGAAGTTAGCTTCTTTTTTTAGTTATCCTTATCCGCAAACGTTATAGTTAAAAACTACTTTACCAAGATGTAAAATTATCGTTGCCATCTTCGTAAATTTGACCATCGACACAAACCAATCTATATGATTACCAACCAAGAACTAGAGCACAAAGGCGATCAATTTCCATCCAAAATTGTTTCTTTTGAAAAAGACGTTGACAGCATTTATTTCCATACGAATAACAATGTTATTCTAAAAATCACCATCCTCAGAGACAGCTTAATTCGCTTCCGATATACTACCAAAGGCTACTTCAGCAATGACTTTTCTTATGCTATTGATAAAACGCAATCGCATGGATACAATCAACTGGAAGTGGTTGAAGAGAGTCATTATTATTTGATTAAAACCAGCAAAGTATTTTGCAAAATCAATAAAAAAGATTTAAAAATTTCCATTCATGACATAGACGGTTTTACGATTTTGGAAGACGAAATCGGGTTCCATTGGGAAGAATGTTACGAGCACGGCGGGAATATTGTAAAGATGAGTAAAGTCTCAAAAGACGGCGAAAGTTTTTACGGCATGGGTGACAAACCCACGCATTTGAATTTAAAAGGAAAACGCGTTGAAAACTGGGCCACCGACCAATATGCGTTTCACAAAGACCAGGAACCGCTGTACAAAGTAGTTCCTTTCTACATTGGTTTGCATCACAACAAAGCGTACGGGATTTTCTTTGACAATACTTTCAGAACCTATTTTGATTTTTGTCATGAAAGAAGAAACGTAACCAGTTTTTGGGCAGAAGGTGGGGAGATGAATTATTATTTCTTCTATGGTCCAAAGATGAGCGATGTGGTGATTAATTATACCCATTTAACCGGAAAACCGGAATTGCCGCCGATGTGGACTTTGGGCTATCATCAGTGTAAATGGAGTTATTATCCGGAGAGCAAAGTAAAAGAAGTGACCTCTAAATTCAGAGAGCTGCGCATTCCTTGTGATGCGATTTATTTAGACATCGATTATATGGAAGGCTTTCGTTGTTTTACCTGGAGCAAGGAGTATTTTCCGGAACCCAAACGAATGGTAGCCGAATTGGCCAAAGATGGTTTCAAAACCGTGGTCATCATTGATCCGGGAATTAAAATAGACAAAGATTATTGGGTTTACCAAGAAGCCTTAAAGAATGATTATTTCTGCAAACGTGCCGATGGACCGTTTATGAAAGGAAAAGTATGGCCGGGCGAATGCAACTTCCCCGATT
This sequence comes from Flavobacterium sp., assembly GCF_036741995.1. Lineage (GTDB taxonomy): Bacteria > Bacteroidota > Bacteroidia > Flavobacteriales > Flavobacteriaceae > Flavobacterium. The sequence continues at coordinate 10,526 of NZ_DAINRG010000034.1, forward strand.
ATACTAACCCGGATGTGAGAGAATGGTGGGCAGGCTTGTTCAAAGAATTAATTTCGGAAATAGGCGTGAAGGGCGTTTGGAACGACATGAACGAACCGGCTGTGATGGATGTTCCCGGGAAAACGTTCCCGTATGATGTGCGTCACGACTATGACGGAAATCCTTGCAGCCACCGAAAAGCACACAATATTTACGGTACCCAAATGGCCCGCGCGACTTATGAAGGCGTAAAGCGTTTTGCGTATCCGAAAAGACCGTTCATCATCACGCGTTCCGCGTATTCCGGAGCACAGCGTTATACTTCTTCCTGGACAGGCGATAATGTAGCCAGCTGGGAACATTTGTGGATTGCCAATATTCAGATGCAACGGATGTCGATTTCCGGCATGGGCTTTACCGGTTCTGATATTGGTGGTTTTGCCGAGCAACCTTCGGGGGAATTGTATGCGCGCTGGATCCAGTTGGGCGTTTTTCATCCGTTCTGCAGAACGCACTCCTCGGGTGATCACGGCGAACAGGAACCTTGGTCATTTGGCGAAGAAGTTATTGACATCACCAGAAAATTTGTGGAATTGCGTTACCAATTGCTGCCTTATTTGTACACCATGTTTTGGCAGTATGTCAACGAGGGAACGCCGATGCTAAAACCGTTAGTGTATTTTGACCAAGACGATTTCCACACGCATTACAGAACCGATGAGTTTATTTTTGGAAACCAGATTTTGGTTTGCCCAATATTAGAACCAAATGCTCTTGGACGTAGAATGTATTTGCCAAAAGGCAATTGGTATAATTTCTGGACCAACGAATTAATGGAGGGCAAAAGAGAACTTTGGATAAAAACGGATTTCGATCAAATTCCGATTTTCATCAAAGAAGGTGCTATCATTCCCAAATATCCGGTGCAGCAATATGTGGGCGAACTACAGTTTGACGAACTGATTTTGGATGTGTATTACAAATTAGGCAAAGAAAAATCTACCGTGTATGAAGATGCTCAGGATGGGTATGATTATAACAAAGGCCGTTTTTCGCTGCGAACGTTTAACCTGAACGGGAAAGAAAAAGAACTCATTATTCAGCAACATACCGAAGGAACTTTTGAAACACAGTATTCTAAATTCAAAATCAACTTGAATTCCTTGCCGTTTAAAGTAAAGAAAATCGAGATTGACAATGAAAAAATGCCTTTGGAACAAATTCAATTCAACGGAAAGAATTCCATTTTGATTGATAAAGATTTTACGGAATTGCACATTTTTGGAACGTAGATTATATAATTTGTAATTGGAATTATATAAGTATTTTGAGGATAGATTGTGTAAATTTGTGATTCAAATTATAGAATTATGAAAAAAGGTATCTTATTGTGTGTATCGTTAGCGGTACTCTTGGTATTTTCTTGTGCCAAAAACCCTTTTACCGGAAAAAACACTTTAGCTTTAGTTCCGAATAGTGAAATTTTACCATCAGCTTTCGCTCAATACGGAACATTCTTAAAAGAGAATAAGGTTATTTCAGGAACATCAGATGCTAATAAAGTAGTAACTGTTGGAACTAAAATCAAAAATGCTGCTGAGAAATGGCTGAATGCCAATGGGTATCAAGGCTATTTGAAAGATTATAAATGGGAATATAATTTAGTGGATAGCAAAGAAGTAAACGCTTGGTGTATGCCGGGTGGTAAAATTGTAGTGTATTCCGGAATACTGCCTATTACCAAAGATGATGCTGGTTTGGCAACTGTGTTAGGACATGAAGTGTCCCATGCGTTAGCCAATCACGGACAACAAAGAATGAGCGCCGGAATGCTTCAACAGCTTGGAGCTGTTGGTGTGGTTGCTGCTACCGGCAATAAAAGTGCAGAAACCCAACAAATAGCCATGACCGCTTATGGAGCCACCACAGAAATTGGGGGTATGTTACCCTTTAGCAGAAGTCATGAAAGCGAAGCGGATCAGATTGGTTTAACACTAATGGCCATTGCAGGCTATAATCCTGAAGAAGCAGTAGTTTTTTGGTCAAGAATGTCAGCCGTATCAGCAGGAAAGGCACCGCCTGAATTCATGAGCACTCACCCTTCTGATGCCACCAGGATTGCCAATTTAAAGAGACTGGTTCCGGTAGCCAAAGCAGAAGCCGCCAAATTTGGAGTTTATTTTAAATAGCAAAAATGATTATATTTGAATCCCGCCTGGCGGGATTTTTTATTTTAAAAACAGTTTTATGCCAATACTTCCAAAAGGTCATCCAAAATTACTCAACGCCTGGGCTTTCTATGATTGGGCCAACTCGGTTTACAGTTTAGTGATTGCTTCGGCAGTTTTCCCGATTTTTTATAATGCTTTGTTTCCCAAAGCAAATCCTTATATTGTTGTTTTGGGACACAATTTCAAAAACTCGGCACTGATTAGTTTTGTAACGGCGGCGGCTTTCCTGTGTGTAGCTATCTTTTCCCCATTGCTTTCCGGAATTGCGGATTATATGGGAAACAAAAAAATCTTTATGCGCGTCTTCAATTACATTGGAGCCTTATCGTGCATTGGTTTGTATTTTTTTGATTTGAATAATATCTTGCTCGGATTGACATTTTACTTTTTTGGGTTAATCGGTTTTTGGGGAAGTTTGGTTTTTTACAATTCCTATTTACCGGATATTGCTTTCCCGGAGCAACAGGATAAAGTAAGTGCGAAAGGCTATTCTTTGGGCTATATTGGAAGTGTTTTATTGTTGATAGTCAATTTGGCCATGATTATGAAGCCGAAAGTTTTTCATATAACCGATAGCATCGGAAATCCGGCTTCCATAAAAGCCATGCGGTATTCGTTTGCTATGGTGGGTATTTGGTGGATAATTTTTAGTAAATACACTTATTATTATTTACCCAAAGGAAATTCCAATAAACAAAAAGTCAGCTTTTCTGTAATATTCAATGGTTTCAGAGAGTTAAAGAAAGTTTGGAAAATGCTCCAATCGGAAATTCCGCTGAAAAGATATTTAGTGAGTTTCTTTGTATTCAGTATGGCGGTACAAACCGTAATGTTAGTGGCCACTTATTTTGGAGCACAGGAAATTCAATGGAGTAGTCCTGAGGAAAGTCAAATAGGATTAATAACATGCATCCTCTTAATTCAATTAATAGCTATTGCAGGGGCAATGTTGACCTCAAGAGCTTCCGCCATATTTGGTAATGTGAAAGTGCTGATTGTGTTGAATGCCTTTTGGTTACTGCTATGTGGCTTCGCCTATTTTATTACCACACCCAATGATTTTTACATTATGGCAAGTTTAGTCGGATTGGTCATGGGAGGAATTCAATCTCTGGGCAGATCAACGTATTCGAAGTTTTTACCCGAAACAGAAGATACGGCTTCCTTTTTCAGTTTTTATGATGTTTCCGAAAAAATCGGAATCGTAATCGGGATGATGGTGTATGGACTGATTGATCAAATTACTGGTAGTCCGAGATTTGCGATTGTATTTTTGGGAATCTTTTTCTTAACCGGTTTATTATTATTGTTGAGAATCCCAAAAAAATCCTTGACATAAAGGCAAAAAAAATTATATTTGGACTTTATTTATAAAAATGATTATGAAAAACATAAAACTTCTAGCCGGATTATTGTTAATGTTTACGGCTTTCACTTTCACTTCATGTGAGAATGAGCCTATTGATGGTGCTTTGAATCTGGATGATTTTAACACACCGCCGACAGGGCCTGCCGTTTTCAAAGCAGATTTTAGTGGTAGTACTTGGGTAGCCACAACGTCTATCGCAGTGCTGGAAGGGAATTACCTTCAGATTTCCGCCGGTAAACCTAATGGAGAAGGATTCGCTTTCTTAGTTGAAGGTACAGCTGTAGGAACCTATCCAGCCAATACTAACTTACTTGCCTTTACACCAGCCAACACGGATTATGGATATTGGTCAAATAATACGGATAATCCTAGTGAGGATACCGGTTCAATTACAATAAGTAATATAGATACTGTGAATCATACCATTTCCGGAACGTTTCATTACAAAGGCTATTGGTCTGATGATACCGTTACCTCTATACTTCCGATACTATTTACCAATGGGGAATTTCAAAATATTCCATACATAGTTCAACAACAAACAGGCGATACTTTTTTTGCTAAAGTGAATGGGACAGAATTTGTAGATACCGATATTTTAACGGCTACCTTTACAGCAGGAACTGGTCAGGAATGGTTAAGCATTGCCGCTGAAGACGCTAGCACTAACTCGATTACGGTATCCGTTAAAAGCGATGTGACTCCGGGAACTTATCAAATTACCGGTAATGTCGCTGTTGATTCGGCACAAGGAGTTTATAGTGTAGACGGAACCGATTTTGATTCCGTTTCAGGTTCGGTTACCATAATCAGCAAAACGGCTGATAGAATAAAGGGAACCTTTAGTTTTGTAGGTTCGGATGGAACAACAACAACTCCAATTACGGAAGGATCATTTGATGCAGGATACTAACTTTAGCTGAAAATAAAATACTAAATCCGCCATTTCGGCGGATTTTTTTGTGGCATAATCCTTGTCATATTACAACCCTAATCGGTAATATTCGTTTTTATATCGATTTTATGCCATTTCAAATGCGGTACATCGATTTTACTTTATTTGTTGAAAAAGTTGTCCTACATTTGTGTAGCATCGCCTAATTTCTAATGTCATTTTGACTTAATTAAACACTATGCCAAATCGCAATATTTTATCTTTTGACAATCTGTCACTTCAGGAATTCGATACAGAGACCGATTTAATTCCTCTTTTAACACCCGAAGACGAAGAAGAAATGAATAAAGAAGAACTACCCAGTTCTTTGCCTATTTTACCTTTACGCAACACGGTGCTTTTCCCGGGAGTAGTTATTCCTATCTCGGCAGGAAGAGATAAATCAATAAAACTGATTAACGATGCCAATGCCGGAAACAAAATCATTGGTGTTGTCGCTCAAAAAAACGAGGAAGACGAAGATCCTACCAAAAATGATATCTATACCGTTGGAACCGTAGCGCAGATTCTCCGCGTGCTCAAAATGCCCGATGGAAATGTTACGGTTATCCTTCAAGGGAAAAAACGTTTCGCCATTGATGCTGTAACTTCTGAATTGCCTTATTTAAAAGCGAGCATCAAAGAAGTAGATGAAAAACGTCCCGGAACTCACGATACCGAATTTCAAGCCATAATTGATTCTATGAGAGAACTGGCTATTGAGATTATTAAGGAAAGTCCCAATATTCCAACCGAAGCTACTTTTGCCATTAAAAATATAGAAAGTCAATCTTTCTTAATCAACTTCATTTCTTCCAATATGAACCTTACGGTTAAGGAAAAACAGGATTTGTTGATGATTAATGTTTTAAAAGAAAGAGCGTTGGAAACCTTGCGTTACATGAACGTAGAGTTGCAAAAACTGGAATTGAAAAATGATATCCAATCTAAAGTTCGTTTCGATTTAGACCAACAACAACGCGAATATTTCTTGCACCAACAAATGAAAACCATACAGGAAGAATTGGGTGGCGTTTCGTATGAGCAGGAAATTGAAGAAATGCGGGTAAAAGCCAAAACCAAAACTTGGGACGATAAAACGGCCAAACATTTTGAGAAAGAAATCTCCAAAATGCAACGCATGAATCCGCAAGCGCCTGATTTTGGTATTCAAAGAAACTACTTAGAGCTGTTTTTAGAATTGCCTTGGAATCATTTCACCAAAGACAATTTTGATTTAAAACGCGCTGTCAAAATATTAGACCGTGATCATTTCGGTTTAGAAGATGTAAAGAAAAGAATCATAGAGCACTTAGCGGTACTGAAATTGCGAAACGACATGAAGTCGCCAATCCTTTGTCTGACAGGGCCTCCGGGAGTTGGTAAAACTTCTATAGGTAAATCTATCGCAGAAGCTTTGGGTAGAGAATACGTTCGTATTTCGCTGGGTGGTTTAAGAGATGAAGCCGAAATTCGTGGGCATCGTAAAACCTATATCGGCGCTATGCCGGGAAGAATTATTCAGAGTTTGAAAAAAGCGGGAACTTCCAATCCGGTTTTTGTTTTAGATGAAATTGATAAGCTTTCCAACAGTCATCAGGGCGATCCGTCTTCGGCTTTATTGGAAGTTTTGGATCCGGAACAAAACAATGAGTTTTATGATAATTTCCTTGAAATGGGCTATGATTTATCGAAAGTCATGTTCATTGCAACGTCCAATAATATGGCAACAATCCAGCCGGCTTTAAAAGACAGAATGGAAGTCATCAAAATGACCGGTTATACCATTGAAGAAAAAATTGAAATTGCCCGCCAGCATTTATTGCCAAAGCAATTGAAAGAACACGGTTTAACGACTAAGGATGTAGTAATTGGCAAAAGGCAATTAGAAAAAATCGTAGAAGGATATACCCGGGAATCGGGAGTTCGAAGTTTAGAAACTAAGATTGCGCAAGTCATCCGAAATGCTGCCAAATCAGTAGCGATGGAAGAAGAGTACAACGTAAAAGTTACCGATGAAGACATTGTTAAAATTTTGGGGGCACCCAAATTGGCACGCGACAAATCCGAAAGTAACGACGTAGCCGGAGTAGTTACAGGTTTAGCCTGGACCTCTGTGGGTGGTGATATATTATTCATTGAAGCTTTAATTTCGCAAGGAAAAGGAAACCTGACTTTGACCGGAAATTTAGGAACGGTAATGAAAGAATCGGCAACAATTGCGTTAGAATATATCAAAGCCAATGCCGATATTTTTGGTTTAGATGCCGAAATGATTGCCAAATACAACATACACCTGCACGTGCCGGAAGGTGCAACACCAAAAGACGGACCAAGTGCCGGTATAGCCATGCTGACTTCTTTAGTGTCTTTATTGACACAGAGAAAAGTAAAGAAAAATCTAGCGATGACTGGCGAAATTACACTCCGCGGAAAAGTGTTGCCGGTAGGCGGCATTAAAGAGAAAATCTTAGCGGCCAAAAGAGCCAATATCAAAGAAATCATCTTATGCCAAGAAAACAAAAGTGATATAGATGAAATCAAACCGGAATATATTGCCGGACTGACATTCCACTACGTAAAAGAAATGAGCGAAGTGATCGATGTAGCACTTACGAATCAAAAAGTAAAAAACGCTAAGAAATTGTAAAATTTGGCTAGGAAATAAACAGCAAAGGCATAGGTGAAATAACGCTTATGCCTTTTTCTTTTAACTTTTTTTCGTACCATATAAAATAATATCTTCGCATTTCCGTTATAGTATATAGCATAAGCCATTTTTTGATGTTTAGAAAAACAGTTTGTATTGCATTTTGCCTTACTAATTTACTCTCTTTTGGGCAAATTGGCGGAAAATCGGTATACCAATTTCTAAACTTAGTGACTTCGCCAAGACAAGCGGCGTTGGGCGGGAAAGTGTTGACTTTTTATGATAACGATGTCAATCAGGCTCACTTCAATCCGGCTACCATTAACCCGGAAATGGACAATCATTTGGCTTTGAATTACGGAAGTTATTTCGGCGAAGTGACTTATGGAACGGCTGCTTATGCTTATACCTATGATCGCCATGTGCAAACCTTTTTTGCCGGAGTGAACTATGTGAATTACGGAAAATTTGATGGGTATGACGAGAATGGTCAAAAAACATCCAGTTTTACCGGGAGTGAAACAGCATTGACTTTTGGTTATGCTTATAATATTCCGTTCTCTGATTTTTATATTGGTGCCAATGCCAAATTAATATCCTCTACATTGGAATCCTATAATTCTTTTGGCGCTGCGGTTGATATTGGCGCTTTGTTTATTGATACGCGTAATGATGTGAACTGGGCATTAGTCATTCGAAATATCGGAACCCAAATTACGCCTTATGCCGAAACCCGTGAGAAATTGCCTTTAGAAGTCATGATTGGTGTGTCGCAATTGATGGAAAATGTTCCCATTCGCTGGCACTTAACCATGGAAAACATGCAGCAATGGCAATTGGCGTTCTCTAATCCCAACCGGGCACAAGGTTCGTTGGATGGCGGTTCAACTCCCGAGAAAGTTTCCTTTTTTAATAACGCTTTGCGCCACGTGATTGTGGGTGCCGAGTTGTTTCCCGACAAAGGTTTTAATATAAGATTAGGCTACAACTTCAGAAGAGCCGAAGAATTACGTATCTTAGAACAACGAAATTTCTCCGGAATTTCTGTCGGAATAGGATTGAAAGTGAACAATTTAAAATTTAATTACTCTTATTCGCGATACACTTTAGCCGCCAATACCAGTTTGTTTGGGTTGACTATTGACTTTTCGGGAGACAGATAAAACATAAAATAACTAACGTTTTGAAAAAAATTACGATTGCCATTGACGGATTTTCTTCCACAGGAAAAAGCACATTAGCCAAAGAATTGGCCAAACATTTAGGCTATGTTTATGTCGATACTGGTGCTATGTATCGTGCGGTAACACTTTTTGCCATGCAAAATGGGTATATCGATGCCGATTTTTTTGATAAAGAAACCTTGATTCACAGCTTGCCTTATATAAAATTGCATTTTGAGTTCAATCCCGACTTGGGTTTTGGCGAAATGTATTTGAATACAATTAATGTAGAAAAAGAAATCAGAACGATTGAAGTTTCCAGCTTTGTAAGCAAAATTGCTGAGGTTTCTGAAGTCAGAGCCAAATTGGTTGAACAACAAAAAGCCATGGGTCAAGACAAAGGAATTGTAATGGATGGACGAGATATTGGCACAGTAGTTTTTCCCGATGCCGAACTGAAAGTATTCATGACCGCCAGTCCGGAAACCCGTGCGCAACGTCGATATGACGAGTTGCAAGGCAAAGGTGAAAATGTTTCTTATGAAGCTGTGTTGCAAAATGTTCAGGAGCGCGATTACATAGATACGCACCGCGATGATTCCCCACTAAGGAAAGCAGACGATGCTGTTGAAATTGATAATTCCCATCTCACCCGGGAGGAGCAATTTGCCGCTGTTTTAGAATTAGCAGAAGAAGTGACGAAATCGTTGTAATTTTTTGTTTATCTCAATTATAATAGTAGATTTACGGGCTATTTTCTTTAAACCAAAAACTATTATTTATGAGTATAAAATTGAGATTAACATTGATGAGCTTTCTCCAATTTTTTGTTTGGGGAGCCTGGTTGATTACCGTGGGCAATTATTGGTTTGCTACCAAACAGTGGAGCGGTGCCGAATTCGGAGCTATCTTTTCAACATTGGGAATATCGTCAATCATTATGCCGGCCATAACCGGAATCATTGCAGATAAATGGATAAATGCCGAGAAACTTTATGGTATTTTGCATATCCTTGGTGGGATAGCATTACTTTATATCCCTCAGGTCGATAACCCGACTACTTTTTACTGGGTGATTTTTGCCGCCATGTTGTGTTATATGCCTACTATTTCATTGTCAAATTCAGTTGCTTATAATATTTTAAAGAATAACAATTTTGATGTGGTAAAAGTATTTCCACCTATCAGAGTTTGGGGAACGATTGGATTTATTGCCGCCATGTGGTTAACTAACTTGTCCGGAAATAAAGCTTCGGCGAATATGTTTTACATCTCTGCCATATCAGCGGTCATCTTAGGAATCTATTCCTTCACTTTGCCAAAATGCCCACCACAAAAGTTGATTGCCGAGAATGCTACTTTGGCTCAAAAACTAGGATTGGACGCTTTCAAATTATTTGGAACCTACAAAATGGCCTTGTTCTTTTTGTTCTCTATGTTTTTGGGTGGTGCGTTGCAACTAACCAATATGTATGGTGATGTGTTTTTATCAGAGTTTGGAAAAATCCCGGAATACGCTAACAGCATTATTGTGACCAAATCCACGTTGATCATGTCGATTTCACAGATATCAGAGACCTTATTTATTTTGGCGATTCCTTTCTTCTTAAAGCGATTTGGGATCAAACAAGTGATGTTGATTTCGATGTTGGCTTGGGTATTGCGTTTTGGCCTGTTTGCCTTTGGAAACCCTGCTGATGGATTGTGGATGATTATTATGTCATGTATCGTTTACGGAATGGCCTTTGATTTTTTCAACATCTCAGGTTCGCTGTTTGTAGAAACGACTACTGATTCTAAGATTCGTTCTTCGGCTCAGGGATTGTTTATGATGATGTCAAACGGTTTTGGTGCTTTCTTTGGCGGCTTACTTAGTGGTATTGTGATTGATAAATTCTTTACGTATGACGGTGTTAGAGACTGGCATCATATATGGCTTTCGTTTGCCGGCTATGCTTTGGTGATTGCGATTGCTTTTGCGGTGTTATTCAAACACAAACATAATCCGAATGATGTGGCCAAAGTGAGCCATTAAAAAATAAAATTCAAACCCGATAATTCCCTGATTATCGGGTTTTTTATGCAATGCCATTTCTGTCTAGCCCCGATGATTTGAAATTAAAAGGAGGACAGCCAGTGGCTGTCAGGTATTTTTGCTTTAGCAAACTTCAATAACGGACAGCGGGAAAATGGAATCCTTTAAAGCCCAAGCCTTTCGCTTCAAAATAAATTACGGTAAAAGGTGATTTTTCTAGTTGTAAATATTTTGTAATTAAGATTTTATGCTTACTTTTGCACACCTTTTGGCGAAGAAGAGTTTCCATTAGGGTTCAACTATTTAAATCTAACACTGTTGTGTTTTTAATCGCAGTAAGAAACTCAAAGAACATAACATACAAATTTTTTTATCAGCATGGCTGTATTAAACAAAGATCAACAAGAGTTTTTAGCAGATTTTAACTGGCACAATTACGCGGAAGGAATTGACGCAGTAGATGCCAAAAACCTACAGGAGTTTGAAGATTTAGTAACTAAAACGTTCATTTCAACAGACCAGGAAGAAGTAGTAGAAGGTGTAGTAGTTAGAATTACTGACAGAGACGCAATTGTTGACATCAATGCAAAATCGGAAGGTGTTATTTCATTAAACGAATTCCGTTACAACCCAAGTTTAAAAGTGGGTGACAAAGTTGAAGTATTAATCGACGTTCGTGAAGACAAAACGGGTCAATTAGTATTATCACACAGAAAAGCAAGAACTATCAAATCATGGGATAGAGTTATTTCTGCTAACGAAACAGGTGAAATTGTTACCGGTTTTGTGAAATGTAGAACTAAAGGTGGTATGATTGTAGATGTTTTCGGAATCGAAGCTTTCTTACCAGGTTCACAAATTGATGTGAAACCAATCCGTGATTACGATGTATACGTAAACAAAATGATGGAATTTAAAGTTGTGAAAATTAATCACGAATTTAAAAACGTTGTTGTTTCGCACAAAGCGCTTATCGAAGCGGATATCGAAGTTCAGAAAAAAGAAATCATTGGTCAATTAGAAAAAGGACAAGTATTAGAAGGTGTGGTTAAAAACATTACTTCTTATGGTGTGTTCATTGACCTTGGAGGTGTTGACGGATTAATCCACATTACTGACCTTTCTTGGTCAAGAATCAACCACCCAAGCGAAGTTCTTGAATTAGATCAAAAATTAAACGTTGTTATCCTTGATTTCGATGATGAGAAAACAAGAATCCAATTAGGTTTAAAACAATTAAACGCTCACCCATGGGATGCTCTTGATGCTAAATTAGCAGTAGGAGATAAAGTGAAAGGTAAAGTAGTAGTTATCGCTGACTACGGTGCTTTCATTGAAGTAGCTGAAGGTGTTGAAGGTTTAATCCACGTTTCTGAAATGTCATGGTCTACGCACTTGCGTTCGGCTCAGGATTTCGTAAAAGTGGGTGATGTTGTTGAGGCAGTTATCTTAACTCTTGATAGAGATGACAGAAAAATGTCTTTAGGCATCAAACAAATGACACAAGATCCATGGACAGACATTACCTCTAAATATCCTGTAGGTTCTAAACACACAGGTATCGTTAGAAACTTTACTAACTTCGGTATATTCGTTGAGTTAGAAGAAGGAATCGACGGTTTAGTGTATATCTCTGACTTGTCTTGGACTAAGAAAATCAAACACCCATCAGAATTTGTTAACGTAGGTGACAAATTAGATGTAGTAGTATTAGAGTTGGATGTTGACGGACGTAAATTATCGTTAGGTCACAAACAAACTACTGCTAATCCTTGGGACAAACATGAAGATGCTTTCGCGGTTGGAACTATCCACAACGGAACTATCGCTGAGATTGTTGACAAAGGAGCTACTGTTGATTTCGGAGATGATGTAGTTGCATTTATTCCAACGCGTCACTTAGAAAAAGAAGATGGTAAGAAATTGAAAAAAGGTGAGGCAGCTGACTTCAAAGTAATTGAATTCAACAAAGAATTCAAAAGAGTTGTAGCTTCTCACACGGCTATCTTTAGAGAAGAAGAAGAGAAAAATGTTAAAGCAGTAGCTGAATCAGTTGCTTCAAATAACAATGCTCCTGCTTCCACTTTAGGAGATAACAATGACATTCTTGCCGGATTAAAAGCAGAAATGGAAAAGAAAGAGAAAAAATAATTTCTCCCTTCTTATAAATCAAAAGGTCCCGAGCAATCGGGACTTTTTTTTGTTTAATTGTTATAGTACTGCCGCTGCCAAATTTCGGAATTGAAGTTTTTCCCCATCATGAAAAAGTAATAGGCAAAAACCGCAAAGATGGATTTAAAGCTGAACAAAAAAATAATAATAGGCGCCATGGGAACCGATTTGCTCAAGTTGTTGGTAGGAAGCACCCACGTTATCCCTAAACTGATAATAATACTGAACAACGTAAAATTCCAAAGGTTCTTCACCGGAAGCACAAGCAACTTGCGCGTTCTGTTGATTTCCTTTCCCCATTGGTGTACCAAATAATAATAGTCGTTTCCAATGGGCACAAAAAGCAACGGATCATCGTAATTCAACAGATGAAAAGCCTTGCTGGGCGCAATGATTTTGAACCCACCCAAAATAGTGTTGTGCTCTTTTTCCATCATTCTAATCTTCGAAATGGCTTCTTCGGGTATGGTGTTTTTGAATAAATGACTGTCCAGAAACCGCAGGCGGTAGTCAATGCAGATGGTTTTGATTTGTTCCAAATGAAAAACCTTATCGGTTTCCAGTAAATCCAACAGCAAAACATTCACTTTTGTTTCACTTTTTTGCTGCAACGTCGTCACAATTTCCCCGCGCTCTGTTTCATTTTCGGCAAAAATGGCGCTCACTTCTTCCAAAATGGCCGCTTCCGATTTGAATTTTTTTCTTTCAGTAAGTAATTCTTTTTCCAGATTCAATCTATTACTAAGCATCTTTTTACAGTTTTAATGAATTGATAACTTGGGTATTACTACTTCTAAAGTACAAAATAATTTTACAGCTCAGCTCGCAAATTGCGATTAATTAGCCTGCAACAGCTGTTAAAATTTCCAAAAAAAGAAACCCTTTCAAAAACCAAGAATCAGTTGTCGGCGTAAATGGAGTTATAACTTTTAAAACATAAAACTAAAGTACTATGAAAACGAGAAATTTTTTAACATCCGCCTGTTTTGCTCTAACACTATTAGTAGGAACTGCCGCTTTTGCCCAAAAAGAGAAAACGGTCACCGTTGGTGGTGCGCCCATGTATCCTTCTAAAAACATTATTGAAAATGCCGTAAACTCTAAAGACCACACCACTTTAGTAGCCGCCGTAAAAGCTGCCGATTTGGTAGAAACCCTGCAAGGTAAAGGGCCATTTACCGTGTTCGCACCAACCAATGCGGCATTCGACAAATTGCCAAAAGGCACGGTAGAGACTTTATTGAAACCGGAAAATAAAAAACTGTTGCAAACCATTTTGACCTATCACGTAGTAGCCGGTAAAATGAACGCGTCTGATATTGCAGCAGCCATTAAAAAAGGAGGCGGAAAAGCCACGTTGAAAACCGTAAGTGGTGGTACACTTACCGCCTGGATGAAAGGCAAAGACTTATACCTCACCGATGAAAATGGGAAAAGTGCCAAAGTAACCATAGCCGACGTAAACCAGTCTAACGGTGTGATTCATGTGATTGATGCAGTAGTGACGCCAAAATCATAATTTTATACTCAATATACTTCGAAATACATTTTGTATAAAAGAAAAGCCTCCCAGTTTTGTTGGGA
>NZ_DAINRG010000035.1:0-1139 GCF_036741995.1 Flavobacterium sp.
CATTGGAAGGATTTTTATAAATAATCACTTGATTGGAATTGAACACAGGATTTGTCACTCCCAACGGCAATTGATAGAGTAATTCAAATCGGCTGTTAAAGGCGCCGGCTTCAGAGGCAAAAGTATAGCCTCCGGTAGTTAAATCTTGTATGGCTCCGGTAAGGTTATCTCTCAAATAAATGCTTTGACCATTCAAAAATAACCCATCAACATGATCAATAGCTATGCGATAGGTATCGGCAAGTGCCACTGTAAAACTTAGCGGAACCACATCGGTAGCATCAAACGGTATCGGTCTACCTTGAATTGAATATCGGGTATTGCCAATTAATGATGTTAAGGCGATATCGCCATCATTATTGTATTTACCATCAATGTTTCTGTCATCAGCCAAAGTAGCATTGCTTACATATCCTAGTAACATATTAGACGAATTTCCAATGGTAACATTAGCCGCTTTTAACCAAATGCGGTTTCTTTCAATATCTGTTTCAGTAGTATTGGCAACTGTTGCTGTCGGAGCCGATTTAAAAAACTGATTCTGATGATTATCAATACGCATAGCATTATTGAAATTTAATGATGTCGTCCCATCAGCGGTAGCTTCTACAATAAAACCCTGGCCTGTTTGAATTATTTCATCCCATGTGGGTGCTTCAGGGTTTGGATTGTATCCGGTACCAATAGTCCAATCACTATAACTGTCTGTAGCGTGACCAGCCACTGTGTTTAAAGGATTATTTGTTTTTCTCCAAAATATTAATTGTCCGGTGATATTGGTGCTGTTTACAGGATCAGAAACAAAAGCTACAGGATCAATTGGTGACGGATATGGATTGCCGACTGCATTAAAGCGTTGATTCACACCATAACCTTGCAGGCTATAACTGTAATCTCCATTATTAGGAACTCCGGTAAACTGACCAGTCCAAATAGCACCTGTAGTCGAATGGTTATCCGGTACCCGGATTAAAAATCCCTTAGCTTTCACATTCGAGAAAACCACTGATGATGGAGTTACTGAATTATAAACATTCGTACTAGTATTGTATTGATAAAAACGATTGGGTAACGTTAAAGGCGAGAAATCAAAAAGTGTTTGAGGTCCGGTAACCGGTGTACTCCATAAAGTATAATCT
>NZ_DAINRG010000035.1:1239-2637 GCF_036741995.1 Flavobacterium sp.
GAAATCAAAAAGTGTTTGAGGTCCGGTAACCGGTGTACTCCATAAAGTATAATCTAGTCGTTTTAACAGCGAACTATCCCGTTTTATAATGATGGCTCCGACATTACTATTTGTATTTCCGGTTTGAATCAAATTGGCATTATTATTAAAGGTAACAAAGGCCCCGGTAGCTGACAAAGCTCCGCTCAATGTAACACTATAACCCGAAGAAATAGCAACCGTAACACCATTGGCAACCGTTAAAGAACATGCATTAATATCAGCCCCGCTGCCCGAAGGATATGGGTATGTGGTTTCAATAACTGCCGCTTTTACCCCATCATCCGGATCTCCGTTATCCCAGGCTGGTGTAGTGGCAGGAGAAGTGATTTTCCAAGTAGTAGTTTTAATATCAACAGTGGTTGACGTTGAATAAACTTCACCACATACGCCGCTTTGCACTACAGCTCTATACTTAGTGGTTTGCGTTAACGCTCCAGAAGTATAGGTAGTTGCAGTATTGGCAATACTGGTCCAAGAAGTAAACGGACTAATAGAAGATTCCCAACGAACAACGGCGCCTGTATGCCCAGCCAAAGTCAATAAACCACTGGTTGTACCAGAACAAATACCTGTCCCGCCTGTTACATCTCCTCCTATTGAAACTGCATTTACGGTTACTGTAATACCATTTGAAGTAGCCGGTGAGCCGGAAACACAGGTAATATTAGAAGTCATAACCAGAGTTACTGTATCATCATTCGATAAAGTTGTGGTAGTAAAGGTAGCGGCTGTTTCTCCAGATACATTCGTATCGTTTATTTTCCACTGATAAGTTGGTGCAGTTCCTCCGTTTGTTGGTGTAGCGGTAAAGGTAACACTACTTCCGGCACAAATGTCAGTAGCAGATGCCGCAATAGTAACACTCGCCATCAGGTTAGCATTCACAATTTCCGTAATACTATTTGAGGTCGCCGGTGAACTTGTAACACAAGTGAGATTAGAAGTCATCACCACGGTTACAACATCATTATTAGACAAAGTATTGGTGGTAAAGGCAGCAGCTGTTTCTCCGGGTATATTCGTGCCATTGACCCTCCATTGATAAGTAGGTGTAGTACCTCCGTTTGTTGGAGTTGCGGTAAACGTAACATTACTTCCGGCGCAAATGATAGTATCCGATGCTGTAATGCTAACACTAGCCGGCAGATAGGAATTGACTGTTTCGGTAATACTATTTGAGGTAGTAGTTAATGAACCCGTAACACAGTTTGCATTAGAGGTCATAACCACTGTTACTATATCATTATTTGATAAAGTTGTGGTAGTAAAAGTAGAAGCCGTTTCTCCGGTTACATTTGTACCGTTTATTTTCCACTGATAAGTTGGTGCAGTTCCTCCGTTTGTTGGTGTAGCGGT
>NZ_DAINRG010000035.1:2737-24549 GCF_036741995.1 Flavobacterium sp.
AAAGGTAACACTACTTCCGGCACAAATGGTGGTCGCCGATGCTACAATACTAACGCTTGCAGGTATGATTGGATTAACCGTTATCGTAACATAAGCAGAATTGGATGTTGAACAGGATCCGCTTTGAACCACAGCCCTGAAATAGGTTGTGGCCGTAAGCACTCCCATCATGGCACTTGTTAAAGTTGTGGCCGTTGAACCAATAATTGTTGGAGAGGTAAAAGCATTATCTGAGGCACTTTCCCAGTTGATTACATTTCCGATATTACCTGATAAGGTAACATCGGCTGGCGCACTTCCACTACAAATAGTTTGATTAGATGAAACAGTTCCTCCAACCGAATAAGGTAATATTATTAAATTGGCACTATCGGTTGCTGTAATTCCATTGCTATCTTTTACGGTAACTGAATAGGTAACTGTTCCGTCCGAAGAAGTTGATGGCGAAACCATAGCTTGCGTTCCCAATCCACTATTCCATAAATATGTGTAAGGAGCATTACCACCGGTTGGTGTTGCTGTTAAAGTAACGGTACTGTTCAAACAAAAAGTTCCATAGCCCGAAATCAAGGCACTAAACGCACCGCCTTTGATGCCTGTAAATGTTGCTGTTTGACCTGCTGTTAATGTTGCTCCTGAGGTCGTAAAACTGTTACTTGCTAAAGGAGTATATTTTATCCAAGGATTGGTAATCTGATTAAAAGTACCGTTTAACTGACCCCCGGCAATATCTCCTTCTGTGCCTGTAATATCGGCAGAAAGATAATTAGCCGTAATAGTAGCAATGGCTCCTGAAATACCGGATTCTTTAACTTTCCAATAACGAGTAATGTTGTTAGCAGTACTTGAATTGTTAGGGTGAATGGCATCAACCACTGCCACTCCAACATAGGCACTTGAAAAGGTTCCGGCTGTTATATTTATAGTAATTGGTGAATACTCCGTTGTATCTGTTAAATCACCTATAGGGAAAGTATATGAGCCAATTCCTGTATACGCTCTCCTTAACTCACCTGTGCCGCTGGCCACCACCATATTGGTGGCAGAAAAGCTCCCTGAAACAGCATTAGCCCCTAGTAGTAAATTATAATTCCCTATATCTAAAACTCCGGAAGTAAGTGTTAGTGTTCCGTTCGCGGTGGCATTGGTTGCCAAAGTAACTCCTCCATCAGTATTGTTAATCGTTAAATTATTGAATGTTGGTGGTACAGTACCGGAAATAATTTGTGGTTCCATACCTGTCATTACTATGGTTTTACCCGTAAAATCGACTGACTGATTCAGTGTTAAATTATCTGTAATATTCAAAGAACTTGGAAAAATGGCCCCGGTTCCGTTGATAATTAAATTATGATAAGCTTGTAAACCTGTATTCGGGTTGACAATGGTTTGATTGGTTCCCGAATAGATTACGGTATTTTCAATTGCTCCCGGGCTAAAACTTCCATTCAGAGTAAATGAACCGCCGATTTGCATTACATTATCGGTTAATGGTCGTAAAGTGGCCCCCGAATTAATAGTAATGTTGTTAAAAATAGTCGAACCCGCCATCGTAGCATCGGCACTGGTAAAAATTACAGCACTGGTCCCTCCTCCAGGATTGTAGGTTCCGTTGTTTATCCAAGCCCCTGCTCCGTTATTGATTGTGAATTGGGAATTATCAGGAGCATTCAATATTCCTCCTGTTTCTATATTCAAAGAGCCTAACAAAACTGACGGATTTAATGTAGGATCATTTGGAGTGGTAGCCGCATCTGGAATGTAAACCACAGTTTGGTCAGATGGTGTGGCATTAGGCGTCCAATTGGTTGCTGTAGTCCAGGAATTACTAACCGACCCATTCCAGGTCAATGATCCTGCAGCTGATTCATCCAGTGTTAATGAAACCTGACCAAAAGTTCCGGTAAAATACAAGCCAACGTTCACATTCGTTAGTTCTATCCAATTCTCGGTAGTGTTGTAATTTGATCTTCCTTGTTCCAAAGTTGTGCTTGATGACACTATATAAGCCCAATCTACTAATTTTGATTCCACATTTCCGTTCAATTCTGAATCTAAATAATGGGCTTTGATAACAGCCTTTGTGCCAGATGCACCGGTTTGTATAAAATCAAAGGTTCTGTTGATGGCTCCTGTTCTCCAACTTGGCGCTGTTCCTATGGCAATTTTTAAGCTCATAGATGTAGGCAATGTCCCAATGTTAGGAAATAAAATTGAGGTGTAGGGACTTCCAAAAGTATAAACTATATTAGGGACTATACCACTTCTGGTTATTATTCCGGTAACATCACCTATTCCTATATTAGTAGCACTACCTCCCATAGAAAGTGTATAAGTCCCCATGGAAAGGCTTCCTACAGTTGGAGAGGGGTTGGATGTTGGCAAAGTAAGGACATCATTTACCGTAATATTTCCGGCTGCTGTAGCACCACCAGTAGAAGATGATGTTAAATTTTGATACGTTCCTGCCACTATGGTTTGTGCTGAGGAATCAGCATTATAATTTACAGTACCCGTTCCGCTCCATGTTTTACCGGAAGGAATAGGCAACAAAGTGGTGTTTTGTGTAGCTATAGTTCCGTTATTGGCAATAGAAGCTAAGGTACCTGTTAAGGCATTGCTACCCATATTTAAAGTTTGTCCCAAAGCAGTTGTCAAAGTGCCATTGACTACTACAGGATTTGAGATTGTAACTGTATTGGAAGCTGTTGTGTTGATACTTAAGTTATTTAAGAGATTAGTGGTTCCTAACGTAGTTTGATCAAAACTCAATGATGGGCTAATAGCACCACTTATAGTCAGGTTACTGGAAGCACTGCCCTTTAATCCTCCTGTTGTGGTATTTGTTACCGTTCCGTTAAGGGTTAGTGTATTCCCATTGATGTCGACTTTACCATTGTTAATCGTCAAATCACCACTAACTGTTGTGGCTCCGGATAAAGAAGTATTTCCCAAAACAGCAAAGTTTTCAGCCGTTCCGTTAAAGGAGGCAAAATTGGTTGACGGATTGGCTACCATAACGATATCATCCAATCCAAATTCATCAAAATCAGTATTGCCGGAAACGGTAGCTCCTGTCCATCTGAAATAGTAATAATTGTTATTGGCAATATTCAATCCCGTTAAAGTTACTACTCGATAATAGGATTTCCATGTGGGTGCTGCATCTGCTGCTGCCGGTGAGATTACATTCAATCCGGAAACACTCGTATAAGTAGAATTATCTGCTGAATGACTAAAATTAAAACTACTTGACGCTCCTTGGTCGTTATAAACATATACTTTATAGCCAATACTTACGGATGTTATTGCAGCTCCTGTTTGATTCTGAAAACGAAGTGTTACCGAACCCGGTACAAAATCGCCAGTTGCCGGTTGTATTCCCAGCGCATAATTATTAGTTACTGTCTCAAAAGCATATACACCTCCTACTGTTACGCCCGAAGTAGCTGTTCCTCTGTCATAATCCTGGCCATCAGTGCTGATTCCTCCAAAAGGAATGGCTCCATTACTAAATCCGGTAATAGCCCATGCATTGGAGTTTAACTCTCCACTGCTTAAAGCAGGTGACAATCCTGCCGCCTGGTAAGTTCCTTCATTCACACCATCAACGGTACTATCAAATGTAATGGTATTAGTGGCATTAGTGTTGTATATCTGCCAGCCTACAGGGGCATTGAGTGTTGTTCTGTTACCAATTGCCGGGCTAGTTGTTAAATAACTCTCTGTTCCTCCTGAACCGTTATAGTCATAAACGGCAACATAGTAAGCTGTGTTAGGTTGCAATCCGGTTATGTTGACGGTACTTCCGCTTCCCGAATAAATCACATAATTTCCGGTGCCAATTTCAGAACCAGCGCCGAAGGAGTTGATAGCAGCATAAGTAACACCATCCACCGGATTAGCATTAACAGCACTACCACTTTTGATTAAAACCAAATGATTGGCTCCATTACCATTAATCCAATTGACTGTAAAAGTCGTTGAAGTAACTGTAGCAAAAGCAACTCCTGTTGTTTGTGTGGTTGGTTTGGTTGCAATTACGGCAGCCGAAACAGTTATAGACTTAGTAGTACCACTTGTAGTCGTATGATCAATAGTTGAAGTATATAGTCCTGATGGTGCTGTTGCTTTGACACGGGCATAAACCGTTACAGGCTGACCCACAAGAACATTTCCGGTTCGGGTTAAATTTATAGCGCCCGAATAAGTTGTTCCGTTTGATGACACCTCAAAATTGGCTGGCGCTGTAACGATAACATCTGCTGTTAAATTACTACCGCTCACTGAATAGGTTTGAGCTGAAGAAGCTGTACCAGTAACCGACGTTATAGTATTTAAAGCACTGGTAGAAAGACTTATGTTGGGCACTCCCGCAGTATCAACAATAAATGTTTGACCATTGGAAACAGCCACACCATTAGCAACCGTTATGGTAGCAGTACCCGATGATGCTATGTCTGTTGACAAGATAGCCGCAGTTAATTGTGTAGCAGAAACAAAAGTGGTAGTTCGGTTACTACCATTCCATCTCACTATACTGGTACCATTTACAAAACCAGTTCCGTTAACTGTAAGTGTAAAAGCTCCTGTACCGGCTACTTTTGATGGTGGTGCTATAGAAGTTGTTGTGGGTACAGCTACTGTTACTTTAACATTATCGAAAAGTGCTGTTTGGTTTACTTTTGTACTTGAATTCCAAAACGCTCCCATTATTGGCAAAACACTTGAAGTGTAAGTACTATTGGTAGCAGTTCCCTGCGATGTTAAACTTCCTGTATTAGGATCTAAAAAGGAGGTTCCATCACTTCTGACAAACAATTGCCAAGTATTAGTACTTGGGGTAAAGGTTACTTTTACACTCAAATAAGTGTTTCCAAAATCAGTTAATCCCGAAGTATTAGAAGCTAAAATTTGTGTGGCAGATTGAAGTCCGGCACTATAGCTAACCAATTTCAAAGGGTCGGTTTTTCCTGAATTCCCGAGGGTTACAGCATAACCAGTCCCTAGAGCATTAGTCGTTCCTGATGAACCGGCCAATATGTAGGCAACTCCATAATTTCCGGATGCAAAACCACTAGGATTAGCCTGAGGTTGTCGCAGGTTGAATGTCCAGGTAACCATTCCCGGATTGGCATTTAAAGTAGTATTATAAGGTGTTGCAAAAGAACCGGTACTGGTTGATGCTAAAACCCAACCGTTAGCATTACCCGCTGATGAAGCATCATTTGCTAAATACATCAATCCCGAATTAATTCCGGCACCAAAATCAACACCGCTTCTTGTCAAGCTCCATTTGGGGCTAGTACCAATGGGACCTGTTGCTGTTGTGTAAGTTGTTCCTGCAGATGTTGCAAAATCATCACTGAAAACCGTAGCTTGCCCATAACCTGAATAACAAAATCCCAGGAGGGTAAGAATAAATAAGCTTCTGACAAGCAATTTGAGTACTGTTTTTTTCATAATTGTGGTAGTTTTAGGTAAAACTATATTCTGATTTATTAGTTGAAAACATTCTAAAATCTATGGGTATAATTTGTTTGAATTATAAAAACACAATTGAAACAACCAATATCAGTAAGGTTTAAATACTAAAAAATGCAATTTATTCACAAACGTAAAACCTATTGCTAGTCCTATTTTGGGAAATTAGACGAAAGGTGATTTTTGTACAGTTGAATCGCTATTAAATAGCGACGAATAAAAAAAATATCGTTTAAGTGCTTTACTAAACAAAATTTATAAGCAACAGTTATTTATTTTTTTGATATCGGATGGTTATTTAAAATGTAAACCGCAAGAAATGAGTAAAAAGCAAATTGCGGTTTATCAAGTGTGTTTTTTTAACAGTAAATTCATATAAATAATCCAAAAAAAAAACTAACTTTGATAACCCCTATGCCTCCAACAATATTGATAGAAATCATTTTCTCTTTTCTAAGGAGATGGGATTGTATAATTATCTGAAAAGTATGATTGGAAAAAAGGCCCTACTTGAATTCTTCAAAATTTCACCCACTCCTAGTTTGGTGTTGCTTCCTGACGCTCCTAAATTCACTATTATTGATGTCAATGAAGCCTATCTCGAAGCTACACACTCAAAAGCTAATGACTTAATTGGAAAAGGGATTTTTGAAGCTTTTCCGGATAATGATTCCGATCCTACGGCTGATGGAGTTAAGAATTTATCCCATTCACTACATACTGTTGTTCAAACCAACAAAAAACATAAAATGGCTGTTCAAAAATATGATATTCCCATTCGGGGGACATCTGACTTTGAATTAAAATACTGGAAACCTGAGAATATTCCTTTGCTCAGTAACACTGCTGAATTAAAATTCATCATTCATTGTGTTACTGATGTTACCGAGAGTATTTTATCGACTAAAAAAATAGCTGAATCAAAAATAGCTATTGAGAAAGGAAATGAAATTCTTGAACAAACAGAAGCCATCTCTAAATTAGGTCGTTGGGAATTAGATTTAGAAACCAGAAAAGTATTTTGGTCAGACAGCAACTATGTGATGATAGGTTATGAACCACAGGAATTTGAGATAACTTTTGAAAAATCATTTGAAATCATCCATCCTGATGATAGAGAAAGAGTAGCTGAGCATTTTAAGGAAATACTGGAAACACTTGAGGATTATCGAATTGAACTTCGATTTGTGACCAAAAATAACTCTATCATTAATGTACTTTCTAAAGCGAAATTTGTTTTTGACCAAAAAGGAAAACCTCAAAAATTAGTAGGGATTTTACAAGATATAACCGAAATTAAAAAAGCCGAAGAAACGGCTAAAAAAGCGCAACAAGAGCTTCAAAAAGTTCTTGACCTCTCACTAGATATTATTTGTACTATGGACAGTGAAGGGAGATTTGTAAAAATGAATGCGGCATCTATTGCCACATGGGGTTATACTCCTGAAGAATTAATTGGCAAACATTTTTCTGATTTTGTCATTCCCAACGATATAGAAAAATCAGATAAAGTAAAGAATGAAGTTTTATCTGGCATTGATTTAACCAATTTTGAAAACACTTATATAAGAAAAGATGGTACACTAGTCCCAATGATTTGGTCGGTACGTTGGCAAGCCTCAGAAGGCATAATGTACTGCGTTGGTATAGACGCCACTTATATTAAGAAAGCAGAAACTCAGGCACAAGAAAGGCAGTTTTTTATTGAAACAGTTTTAGAAAATTTACCTATTGGCATTTCCATCAACCGTATTGATGATAGTAAAGCCATATGGATGAATAAAAAATTTACTGAAATATATGGTTGGCCAAATAAAATCTTGAAAGACATTCCCACTTTCTTCGAAAAAGTTTACCCTAATCCTGAGTACCGAAAAGAAATTACAAAAAGGGTAATGGAGGATATTAAAAGTGGTGATGAAAACAGAATGAATTGGGAAGAAATTATCGTTACAACTCAAAACAACGAGCAGCGAATCATTAATGCCAAAAACATTCCTATCTACAAACAAAATTTAATGATTTCAACGGTGATGGATGTTACCGAAAGAATCAAAACAAAAAAGGCAATTGAAGAAAGTAATGAACGTTTTGAATTTGTTACCAAAGCTACTTTTGATGCCGTTTGGGATTGGGATATCATTGCTGATACTATTTATTGGGGGGATGGTTTTGAAAAAATATTCGGATACAACTTATCAGCCATTAAAAGAAATATTTCCGGGTGGATGGAAAACATACATCCGGATGATTTGGAAAGAATAACTCAGAGCTATTATGCTATTGTTAGAAGTAAAGAGACTAATTGGATTGAGGAATACCGATACAAAAAAAATAATGGTCAATATAGTTATGTACTCAATAAAGGAATTGTAATTCGGGATAAAAGTGGCAGAGCTATCAGAATCATCGGGGCGATGCAGGATATCACCAAGAAAAAAGAGGAAGAGTTGCGCTTAAAACTGTTGGAATCTGTAATCACTAATACTGATGATTCTATTTTAATTACTGAAGCGGAACCATTTGATGAACCAGGGCCAAAAATTGTCTATGTCAACGAGGCTTTCACCAAAATGACCGGATACACTTCGGAGGAAGTTATCGGTAAAACCCCTCGGATATTACAAGGCCCAAAAACAGACAGAGAAGAGCTAAACAAATTAAGTGCTGCATTACGCCAATGGCAGCCTTACGAAGTAACCTTATTAAATTATAAAAAAACCGGTGAAGAATTTTGGATTCAAATGTCAATCAATCCTGTTGCCGATGCTACCGGATGGTATACTCACTGGGTAGCTATTGAGCGGGATGTCACCAAACAAAAACAAGAAGAAGAAAGACTGAAATTACTAGAATCAGTAGTCACCAACACCAATGATGCAGTGGTGATTAAAGAAGCAAGACCTTCAAGCGAAGGAGGACGGAAAATTGTTTATGTAAATGAGTCGTTTACCCGTATGAGTGGGTATACTCCGGATGAAATTATTGGCAAAACACACCAATTAGTACAGGGCGCAAATACCAATGCCGAAGAATTAAAGCGTTTTTATGAGGCTCTTGATGCGTGGCAACCTATTGAAGTTACCATTATTAATTATAATAAAGAAGGTAAAGAATATTGGGTACAACTCTCACTAAATCCGGTTACAAACGACAAAGGTGAATATACGCATTGGATTTCTATAGAAAGAGATGTAACGGAACGAAAAAATCAGGAACAAAAATTAAAAGAAACCACACAAACTTTATCGGATACCCTCGAAAGTATTCAGGACGGATTTTATTCATTGGACGCTAATTGGAATGTCACTTATTGGAATAAAGAAGCCGAAAAATTATCCGGAAAGAGATATGATGAAATGATTGGGAAAAATTTTTGGGAATTGTATGATGGCAGTCTTTCAGAGAAGATTCATAATGCCTTTTATAAGGCCAAATCCCAAAAAAGACCTGTACGATTAGAAGTGTTTTCTAAGCAACTTCAATATTGGTTTGAATTAAATGCTTATCCTTCTGAAATGGGATTGACTGTTTATTTTAAAAATATCACCGACAGGAAACACACGGAGTCCAAACTCAAAAAAATGAACCGATCCTTAGAAAACAACATCAAAGAATTAGCCATATCTAATCAGGAATTGGAACGGTTTGCCTATGTTGCCTCGCACGATTTACAAGAACCGTTACGAATGGTTACTAGTTTTCTGACTCAGATTGAAAAGAGATACGAGCCTGTTCTTGATGAAAAGGGAAAAAAATATATCTTCTTTGCTGTTGATGGTGCCAGACGAATGCGTCAAATTATATTGGATTTATTAGAGTTTTCAAGAATAGGCAAAAGTGAAACCAAGCTTGAAGAAGTAGATGTAAATTCGATTATTGAGGAAATCAGGTTGTTATATAGAAAGCAGATAGAAGATAAAAATGCTCAGATAAACTACACTGAACTTCCTAAAATAAAAACTCATGCCGCTCCGATAAAACAAGTTTTTCAAAACTTAATAAGTAATGCTTTAAAGTACTCTAAACCAGACCAATCTCCTATTATTACCATATCATTCAGTGAAAATGCTACTTCATGGAAATTTGAAATTAAAGACAATGGCATTGGTATAAGTCAAGAGTATTTTGATAAAATATTTATCATTTTTCAGCGTTTACACAGCAAAGAAGAGTACTCAGGAACTGGTATGGGGTTGACCATTACAAAGAAAATTATTGAAAATTTACGTGGGCAAATTTGGTTAGAATCTGAAGAAGGTTATGGCACCACTTTTTATTTCACCATTCCAAAAAAATAAACTACAAAAATATGAAAGCAATTCACGTACTATTGGTTGAAGATAACGAAGGGGATATTCTCTTGACTACAGAGGCTCTGGAGCAAGGTAGAATAATTAATAAAGTCAGTGTTGCTAAAGATGGTAAGCAAGCGATTGATTTTTTGAATCGAAAAGAACCTTTTCAGGATGCAGAAGTACCTAATTTAATTTTACTAGACATTAATTTACCGAAGAAAAATGGTCAAGAGGTATTGCAATATATTAAAGCAAGTAAAAGTTTTCGGCACATTCCCATTATAATGCTTACCACCTCTTCTTCCAAAAAAGATATTATTGAAGCCTATAATAATCACGCTAATTGTTTTATTACAAAGCCTGTTGATGTCAATGAATTTATGCAGGCGGTAGCCAAAATTGAGGATTTTTGGATTAGCATTGTACAACTCCCTTAAAAAGCAATCCTATGAAAGCTATTAAAGATAACAAACAGTATCAAATTCTGATCGTCGAAGACAATCCCGGTGATTACACTCTTATTGAAGACTATTTGGAGGAACGTTTTGAGGCTCACAAACTTTCATGGGCCAAAGATTTTAAAAAAGCTAAAGCTATCGTAACTGATACTACTCAAAAGTATGATTTAGTACTGTTAGATCTTACTCTGCCTGACAAAAGTGGTGAAGAACTCATACAAGAAATGTCGCTATTATGCCATGAGATTCCTTTAATAATTTTAACCGGCTATGCCGATATAAGTTTTAGTGTCAAATCATTATCTCTTGGGATTTCTGATTATTTGATAAAAGATGAATTGAATGCTAATGCCTTATACAAGAGTATTATTTACAGTATTGAAAGAAAAAAAACATTGCTGCAATTAGAAACATCGGAAAGACGCTATAGTGATTTATTTCACTTAAGTCCACAACCCATGTGGGTTTATGACATAGAGACGTTACGTTTTTTAGATGTGAATATAGCTGCAGAAAAACATTATGGCTATTCATTACAGGAATTCTTGGGCATGACCATAAAAGACATAAGGCCTGAAGAAGACATTCCTGAAATGCTGGAAAGGATTGAATTTTTAAATAAAACCAAAGGCACGCATTCCTTAGGCCATTTTAGACATAAAAAGAAAAACAGTGAAGTCATTTGTGTTGAAATTCTGAGCAACACTATACCATTTCAAAATACTACCGGAAGAATTATATTAGCCAATGACATTACTGAGCGTTTTGCCTATGTTGAAGCTATAGAAAACCAAAACGAGAAACTGAAAGAAATTGCCTGGATACAATCCCATGTCGTTAGAGCTCCATTGGCACGAATGATGAGCCTTATTGATATTATTAAAAATTATGACATAGATAATTCTGAAAATGAAAAATTTTTAGACTACATACTAGAATCAGCTGAAGAACTAGATGCCATCATTAAAGATATCTCCAATAAATCGGAAGCTATAAAATTGAATATAAACCAGGATACTCCTGAACTTTAAAAACCAATTATTTTTAACGTTATTATAATTTCATCAATTTCTCACTATATTGTGAATCCATTGTCATCTGTAAAAATCTAATGGGCTGAAACAAAAATTCTTTTTTCTTCCACTATTTTTTACCGAATAAATTCAAAAAAGAAAATGCTGAAAACATTAAAAATCCTTTTCATAGAAGATGATACCATTGAAATTATGAAATTCAATAGGGTCATAGAATCTTTACAGACAGCACATCAAATTATTGAAGCTCATAATGGCGAGTCAGCCTTAACTATTTTAAACGAAAAGAGAAATCTTCCGGATATCATCCTTTTAGATTTAAACATGCCTAAACTCAATGGAATAGAGTTTTTAACTATTTTAAAAAATGATGATTTATTAAAATACATCCCTACCATTATACTAACTACTTCCAATAATTACAAAGATGTGAAGGAATGCTATAAAATTGGCATTGCCGGATATATTCTAAAGCCTTTGAAATACGAAGATTACGTTTTTAAAATTCAAAAATTATTGGATTATTGGAGCTGTAATGAATTAATATCAAAAATAAATTAACGTTAATCACTTTTAAACGTGTTGGTATTATATGGAAGATTTACAATTTACTTTTACAGATTCTTCTTTAAACAATATTTTCCCCTTTTACATCCTAATTGATAGAAATCTAACGATTAAGAGTTTTGGTAAAAGTATTGCTAAGATGATGCCCGATTTGGAAAAAGATAAGTCGTTCACTGACTATTTTACCGTGATTAGGCCTTTTAAAGAAAATGTGTTACCCAAAAATTTCAAGACACTACTCCATCAATCCGTTATATTTACTTCCAAAGGATTCAATGCTTTGACCTTAAAAGGTCAATTTGAACAGCAGCAGAGTGATTTTATTTTTCTAGGATCACCTTGGTTCATGTCTTTAGAAGAGGTCAGTAAAAAAAAATTAAATCGAACAGACTTTGCTTTTCATGATTCTTTGTTAGAAATACTTCACGTGCTGGAAGATCAAGCAAAAAATAACACCGAATTAAAGAACCTAATTAAGACAATTGATAAGCAAAGTAAACAACTTAAAATTGATAAAGAAGAACTAAACAAACTTTCATTAGTAGCGAGTGCCAATAAAAACGGTGTGGTTTTTACAAAGCCTCAGGGAGATATTTTTTGGTGTAATGAAGCTTTTATAAATTTAACCGGTTTTTCTCAGGCAGAAATTATTGGAAAATCATTAATTGAGGTTGGACGGGGTAGACTATCTAATAAAGCGGAAATAATCAAAATG
Source organism: Flavobacterium sp. (assembly GCF_036741995.1). Taxonomy (GTDB): domain Bacteria; phylum Bacteroidota; class Bacteroidia; order Flavobacteriales; family Flavobacteriaceae; genus Flavobacterium. The sequence goes on from NZ_DAINRG010000035.1 coordinate 15,294, forward strand.
GTCGATGCTTTTTATAAGGGAGAAGCGTTTGATGTTGAATACATACACAGTAAAAAGAAGGGCGGAACATTTCGGTCTAAAATAACAGGACAACCTATATTAGATTCCAAAGGATATGTATCACAGTATTTTGCTATTGTTGAAGACATTTCCATTGAAAAAGAACGAGAAGAACAATTGGTACTGCTTTCCTCTATAGCGGAAAGAAACAGTAACCCGGTACTGGTTTCAAATAAAGATGGTCGAATTGAATGGGTAAATTCCAGTTTTTTAGAATTGACAGAATATAGTCTTGAAGAAATAATAGGCCAAAAACCTGATGTTTTACTACACGGCCCGGAAACTGACCCAAAAACAATAAATTATCTCACGGAACAAATTAAAAACGGATTGCCTTTTTACTGTGAAATTATAAACTATACTAAACACAAACAAAAATATTGGGTACGTATTCAAGGACAGGCTTTACATGATGAATACGGAAAAATAAAAAAATACTTTACTATTCAGGAAGATATTTCTTTAGAAAAGGAATTAAACCAGCAATTGATAGAATCACAGAATAGATTAAACTCCTTGATCGCCAATTTGCAATCCGGAATTTTATTTGAAGATGAAAACAAAAAAATACTTTTAGTCAACACCAAATTCTGTTCTTTATTTGATATAGAAGCTGAAACAGATCTACTAAAAGGATTTGACAGTGAGCTAATTACCATTGGAATTAAAGATTTTTTTGAAGACCCAAATCTATTTGTAAACAGAACAACCGAAATTTTAGACCAAAAAGAAATAGTCACTGCCGAAGCGATAAAACTTGTTGATGGTAGAGTTTTAGAACGAAGTTTTATTCCTATTTACAAAGGAAATAAATTAGATGGATATCTATGGAGCTATGAGGATGTTACCATCCAAAAGAAGTACAAAGAAAGTTTGGAATCCGAAAGAGAAAAATATAGTAATATAATAGCCAATATGAATATGGGACTATTGGAAGTTGATACTAACGACATTATTAAGCTGGCTAATCAATCATTTATAGAAATGAGTGGATTTACTGCTGCCGAATTAATTGGAAATAAACCTTCGGATTTATTTTTAAAAGACCAAAGTAAATTACTTTTCAAAGACAAGATAAAAGACAGAATAAAAGGGCTCTCAAATTCCCACGAAATTACCATTAACACTAAAGGAGGTGAAGAAAAATACTGGTTAATCAGTGGTGCCCCTAATTATAATGTCAATGGCGAAATTATTGGATCGATTGGTATCCATTTAGATATAACCGAACATAAAAAATTAGAGCTTCAAAAAGAACAACTACTGAAACGATTGGAAATACAAAACGAGCAGCTCAATGAATATGCTCATATGGTATCACACGATTTAAAATCGCCTTTGAGAAGTATCCATTCTTTGATTGCTTGGATAAAAGAAGACGGAAGAGGGTTTACTGAAGCTACTAGTCACTATTTTGAATTAATTGAGGATAAAGTTGAAAAAATGGATAATCTAATCCAAGGAATTTTGACCTATTCCAAAGTAGATTCAAGTAAAGAATTTACAGAAAAAATAGACCTTAATGAGATAGTTCAGAACTGTATTGAAATTATACATATTCCTGAAAATGTTACTGTGACGATCCAGAACGAATTACCAATACTCAATACCGACCGTTTCAGAATGCAGCAATTGTTTCAAAATTTAATAAGTAATGCTGTCAACTTTATTGATAAGAAGGAAGGTTTCGTTGAAATAGCCTATGAAGAAAATGCAAACGAGTATATTTTTTCCATTAAAGATAATGGACAAGGTATTGATAGCAAGTACCAGACAAAGATTTTTGAACTGTTTCAATCTTATTCTGAAGATACAAAATCTACGGGTATCGGATTATCAATTGTCAAAAGAATAATTGCTAATTATAATGGGGATATATGGATGGAAAGCGCAGTAGGAATTGGAACAACTTTTTTTATCAAACTACCCAAAAATCATGGAGAAACCTAATTTAGAATACATCATCAAGCTTTCAAGAAATGATGAAACGGTAAAACAAAAATTTATCGCGGTACTCAAGTTTGAGTTACCGATTGAAATTGATGCGTATTATGTGAGTTTGCACCTCAAAAAGTGGTCACAAACAATGGAGTGTATACATAAATTAAAAAACAAAATAGCTATCCTGGGTCTTGAAAACAGCTATCATTTAGCGGATGAATATGAAGAATCTGAAGAGAATCGTAGAAAAGATTTACAAAAAGAATTTGAAAAAACACTAACTTTAATGCAGCATTTTGTAAATTGCTTATAAATTAAAATCCATGAATTGTATAATTATTGATGACGAAATGATGGCTAGAGCAATAATTGCTCAAATGATTTCATTGCATACAGAACTGAACGTAATCGGTGAATTCTCCAATGCCATTGAAGCCATTAAATACCTCAATAAAAATGAAGTAGACGTTGTTTTTCTTGACATTCACATGCCCGATTTTACTGGATTTGATTTTATAAACACTATTAAAAATCCTCCAAAAATTGTACTGATTACCTCCGACAAAAATTTTGCTATCAATGCATTTGAATATGATTGTATCGTTGATTATATAGTAAAACCAATAACAGAGGAGCGTTTTGAAAAGGCAATGCAAAAATTGAATTGGAGAATTGATACAACTAAAAATGGCAATACCCCGAATGACAAAAAAACTTCAGCAGACAAAACCAATGAATTTTATGTTAACATTAATAACCGTTTAATAAAAATTGATATTCCCACTATAACAATAGTAATAGCTAAAGGAGATTATATTAGTATTAAAACAGATACAACTTCCTATACCGTACATACCACCTTAAAAAAAATTGAAGAAAAATTACCCAACGAGTTATTTTTAAAAATCCATCGATCTTATATAATCAACACCAAAAAGATAATTGACATTGAAGACAATAGTGTTTTAATTGGTAAAGATGTCATTCCTGTCAGCAGAGGAAATAAACCTGAGTTAATGAAACGACTTAATCTATTATAGCAAATCCAAGTAATTCTCTGTTATAATTCTAAATCTGAGTAAACTAAACGTTTGCTCTTTTTTATGCATCAAACCCATACCGACATCCAACAAACGAGTATTATATCGATAAAAAAGCCTTTCATCTAAAAAAAAAAGCCATTCGACTACAGAAATGGGATGTTCGTCTGAATTAAAAAACCGGAGTTATCTTTTGTAATAGATTTGCTATAACAAACCCCTAACAATATCAAAATAAAACTCATACTGTTATAAAATACTCTGAACCCGAATAAATCAGCACATTATATCATAAACTTAAAAATTTGTCAGCAAACAATAGTCAATAAAGCCATAGCAAGTGATGAAACTAACATCATTAAAAAGTGGTTTTATCTTTAAAAGCAAACACGCTTTCCAATATGGAAATTTATGGGTTGTGTTTATTATTTTTTATTTGACACTAGAACCGTTCCGGCATGTCGGAACGGTTTTTTAAAAATTAAAAGATTACCCTTATGACTAGTTTAATTGATTGTATCTCCCCCCAGATATCTTTCAAATTAGTTCTCCTAAAACCTTAAAATCATGATTGATATAAAGCCTATACATGTGAATTCGCCAAACAATAAATTAGAATATTATAACGCACTTGGATTAATTTTTCAAAATCATGTTTGCTTAAATCGTGACAATGATTTACTGCAATATGAGATTAATGATATCAAGCGAATTTATTTCAAAAAAAATAGGTGCTTAAAAAACAATTATTCTTTATTTATGATTTCTTTGGTTATGGTTGTTTCTACCTACCTGCTGAGAACTTATTTTATCAACTATATTTTTTTCAGCTTTATAATTGCTACTTGTATTATGTTGTTCTCTCTTTTTAAAAACTATTACAGCTATAGTATAATGTTGATTACGATAGATCACAATATCATTTCTGTACCAATAAATGAGACTAGTAAAGAAAAAGCTTCAAAATTAGTGGCATTGATTAAGAGAAAAATAAAAAATAATAATCAATATCTCAAAGCAAGTTAAATTCTGAATATAGTAAGATGAAAAATTACAAATCAAAATATGGCACCATTCAAGGCAGTAATCTAATTCTGTATCCCTTGGATTACCAAACCATCTCTTTGAGCACGATTGCTGAGATAAAAATCAACGAGAAAGAAAAAACTTTGAACTATTTTTTTAATTATTTAAGAATAAAAGAATATGATTTTACTATTGTGTTGGATGATCAAAAAGAAGTTAAGTTCACTTTTAGTAAAAGAAACTTAGATAAAGTTATTGCTTTTAAAAAAAGAATATTGCATCTGAAATTCTGTTCGCTATAAACACAACATTAGGTGTTTTTATAAAACAAATAATTCATTATCAGCAGATTTTCTACTTAATGAAGTATGTAGCCAGCCCATTTTTGGATAAAAAAACCGACTAGTAATCTAATCGGTTCTTTTATTTACATAACAGTATGAATAGTTTTATTCTAATAATTTAGCACTGTAATAGGCAATTTCAGATACGATTTTGCCTTTATCATCGAAACTGTCAATGAAGAAAATCGGCATGGTAATCGCTTTTTTGTCTGATTTGCGCACCAGTTTAAAATTCCACCACGATTGCACAATTCTGGCATCGCCCATCTCATAATGCAAATAGTCAGGATAACCCACCATATCAACGGAAACCAAATCAAATTTTTCCAAAAGTTTTTTATCGTTGGCTTTTTGTTCGGTTAAACTAATGCTCTTGTCCAAGGTAGCATTGACATCCGAAAAAGTAGCTTTCTCATCATAAAAACTGTAAGCTCTGTCATAATCTTTGTTTTCAAAAGCATACATCATTTTTCGGATGGTATTGATGTTTTCGTGATGGTTGTATATAGTACCGTTGGTTCTATCGGAAAAACTATCGCCAATTTCATTAAAAACACTATTATTGGTATAGTTAATGATGGTTTTAATCTTATTGTCTTTGTTCACTATAAACAAACGATGCATTGGCATATCCAACTTAACGCCGGTTTTTTTATCAACGCCTTTTAGATCTTCCCAAGTTTGTACCCAAGTAACATCTTTGTTGTTAGGATCTTCTTTATATTCTAAAGCATCCGGGTAGGCTCCTTGTGATCTGGTGATGCTTAAATAATCGGTGTTGTCTTTCCAATAAGTTACTTCTTTCAGGAAGTCTTCTTTAGTGCCTCCTTTTTGGTCTTTATTGGTACTTACACCGTTAAACGATTTAAAATCGTCAGCTAAATAGGAACCCACTTTCGTGGCATCGCCTTTGACAAAGGCCTGAACCATTCCTTCGACGGCAACAATAGCAGGATGCTCTTTGTAAATGGTTCCGTTGGTTTTCTTTTGGGCATAGGTTACGCCACAAAATACCAATACAACTAAGGCTAATTTTTGTTTCATTTTGTTTGATTTAATTGGTTTATAAATTTTGTGTAACAAAAAACTCCCTACTGTTGTTACACACTAGGGAGTTCGATGTATTTTTAAGGTTTTGCCATTGCGGCGTTAATAGGAGCTCTGTCTAAAAATTGATTGACTTCATCTATTTTATCATTGGCATCAAAGTGATACAGTATGTGCATCCATTGGGTCATCGATTTACCTTTTTTGTATTTAGCGGTTACTTGATACCAACCCATCAACCAAATACCAGGTTTTTCGACACTTTGTGGTTTGTTAATTTTTACCGGGATCCAGATGTCATTTTTAAACGAAATGCTGTCAATCACATTAGCTCTGCGATCTCTCCAATACTTGTCAATGGCGGGTTTGCCTACCAGACTGTCGCCTGCGTTCCAATAGTATTTGGCATTATCAGCATAATTGGCTATCCAACCATCTACATCGCCTTTGGTCATCGCTGCAATAGCATTTTTACCAATTTCAGTGTATTTGGCATCTGCAATTTCAACGGGAGCCGATGCAGCATCAGGAGTCGTAGTGGCTGCCGGTTCTGCCGGTGCCTCCTTTTTGCATCCAATAAATAGCGGAATGCAAAGCGCTACTAATAACAGTTTTTTCATAAGGTAAAATATTTAGTTAATAATTGAGTTACTAAAGAATTGCATTTTACCATTATGCAGCAGCAGGTCAGAAAAGAGGATTAAATGTAGTAATAAAAAACATACACTCTTACAAATTAGGAAGAAATTTAGCAACAAACTAATTGATTATCAGGTTTTAGTAATAATCACAGAAACACAATCACTATCGTTTTAATCATTATTTCTTAATCTAGGTTAAGTGTGTCGCTTGTTTTCTCATGCTACCTTTGTAGTGTTAAAAAATTAAAATATAAACACTAAAAAATAAAACAATGGCAAAAGCAACTTGGGCAATCGACCCTACTCACTCAGAAATCGGTTTTAAAGTAAAACACATGATGTTCACTAATGTATCCGGTAAATTCAATTTATTCGATGCTGTAATTGAAAACGAAGACGATCATTTCGAAACCTCTAAAATCAACTTTACCGCCGAAGTAAACTCCATCAACACTGGCAATGACGACCGTGACAATCACTTAAGAAGTGCTGATTTCTTTGATGTGGAAAACTTTCCTAAACTTAGCTTCAAAGCTACTTCTGTACAAAAAGTAAACGAAGGTGTATTCCATATTAATGGCGATTTAACTATTAAAGACGTAACAAAGAACATTACTTTGGAAACTGAATACAGCGGACTAATGAAAGATCCTTGGGGCAATACCAAAATTGGTCTTTCGGTAAACGGTAAAATCAACCGTAAAGAATTTGGTTTGACTTGGAATGCTGCCTTAGAAACCGGTGGTGTTTTGGTAGGTGAAGAAATTAAATTAGTAGCCGAAATCCAGTTCGTAAAACAATAAATCACAGTTAAGTACTGACAGTAAAGAAACCGCAAAGCACACTAGTTTTGTGGTTTTTTTATTTGCTTTGAAAGCAGTACCTTAGTAAGTATCAAATAACACTTTATTCTTATGTCGAATATTGGAATGATTATAGCCGAAAGAGCTGCGGATATTGGCAACTTTTTAGTGGGGCGCTTGCTTCCTTTCAGAGAGAAAAGAGCGGTGGGACCGTTTGTATTTATTGATCACATGGGACCCGCTCTGATGAAGGATTATCAAAATATTGATATTCCACCGCATCCTCACATTGGCCTTTCTACCCTCACCTATTTGTTTGAAGGCGCCATGATGCACCGCGACAGTTTGGGCACCGAAATGGAAATACAACCCGGAGCCGTAAACTGGATGACCGCCGGAAAAGGCATTGTACACTCCGAACGCACGCCCGAGTATTTGCGTCATACCGAAAAACCGATGCACGGCCTGCAAATATGGGTAGCTTTGCCCAAAGCCTTTGAAAATACAGACCCTTCCTTTGCTCACATAGAAGCTCACGAACTGCCGCAATGGGAACAAGACGGCGTAGCAATTAAGTTGATTGCCGGGGAAGCCTTTGGCAGAAAATCGCCGGTGCCGGTTTACAGCCCTCTGTATTTTATAGAGATTAAAAGTACCCAACGCAGCATTGTTACCATTGGCAGCGAACTTTATGGCGAAAGTGCCCTGTATATTTTAGAAGGCAGTATTAACAGCGAAGGAAATACCTTTGGTACCAAACAACTATTAGTAGCTAAAGATGCTTCTCTTTGTAGCTTTGAAATGAGTGAGGATTGTACGCTCTATCTTTTTGGCGGAGAACCATTCCCCGAAGAGCATTTCATTTACTGGAATTTTGTGCATTCCGATAAAGCCGTAATTGAACAAGCCAAACAAGACTGGGTCGCACAACGTTTTCCAAAAGTGCCTAATGAAACCGAATTTGTGCCCTTGCCAGAGCCTAAATTCAACTAATTTGGGATTCATTGGTTATATGAAAATCTATTCCTTCCCTTATATTGCTAACTCCAATGCCAAAGTACTGATATTGGGTACTATGCCAGGTGTGCAGTCGTTAGCTATTGGTGAATATTATGGGAATCCAAGAAATCATTTTTGGAGAATACTGTTTGCCCTTTGCCATGAGACGTACTCTACTCATTATGATGAAAAACAAAAGCTGTTATTGAAAAATCGTATAGCCTTGTGGGATGTATTGCAGGCTTGCGAACGCAAAGGAAGTTTAGACAGTGCCATAGTCCAGGAAGTTCCAAACGACTTTAAAGCCTTTTTGAAAGCGCATCCTCATATTACCCACATCTTTTTTAACGGGCAACAAGCGGCAAAATATTTTAAAAAATATATAACCCTTACAAGCACCAGCGTCTATAGTCTGTTTACTTTACCGTCTACCAGTCCTGCAAATGCCGGAATTTCTTTGGAAGGTAAATTTGAGCAATGGAGTGTCAGGTTGCTAGACTGTTTAGAGTATTAGATTGATTGCATTGTAGAACATATTCTACAGGGATTGTTGAAATGTATTACAGCACAATAAGGTAATGTGGCTTATTTTTGTCCAATAAATTAAATTAAAAAATTAATTTTGCCGCCCCAACTCTTTAACATTTGTTTGAACCTACACTAAACAAGTATTAAAAAGTCCCATATTGAATTCTACATACTTTAAGAAACTTAAGTTTCAAGACCGAAAAGTAGTGCACTATACTTTATTAGCGTGCATCATACTCTTACAGATTATGGCTGTGGTTATTTGGTATAACGAAACGGCCAACGAAAACAAAATCTCCAAAGCCTTTACAGATGTGGCTTCGGCCGATAAAGTAAGTGATTTTACCGGCAGACTAAACAATGCCATTAACCAATCGCAAGAGCATTTCAATACCTATATCAACACTAAAGACCAAGCTTCCTTAGACCACTATTTAGCCTCTTTACAGGAAACCAATGCCCTATTAGACAGTTTGAAACGAGCTACCAAAGAGAATGCTGCTTTTAAAAAACTAGTCACAAAAAAGAATAAAACCGAAGCCGAAATAGTACTACTGAAATCCACCATAGATTCTATTATCGATAAGCAGTTGGCTACCCATCAAAAAAACAGTGTTTCGCCATTTGAGTTTACGGAGCTGAATTACAACAAAGTTTTAGACAGCATTAAAACCAATACCTTTATTAAGGTGGACAAAATATCCAAAAAAGGGTTGTTGGCCCGTTTGGCGGCTGCTTTTTCAGGAAAAGTTCAGGTGCAAAAAGAGCAGTTGAATACCGTAGTTACGATGAAGTACAAAGACAAAGTCATCAGAGGAACTATTGAA
>NZ_DAINRG010000036.1:0-23972 GCF_036741995.1 Flavobacterium sp.
CAAGTGAAAACGCAACGGCTAATTTTGTTATCAACCCGATTCCGAGTGCAACCGGAGCAGCCCTTTCGGCTCAAAATACCTGTGCCAATTTTGATAGTACCGTGACCATTTCGGGAGCAGTAAGTTTACCTGACGGGAATTATACTATTGATTATACTCTTTCGGGAGCTAATACAGCTACAGCGCAAGTTGTCGTTTCTTTTGTAAACGGAGTAGGGACATTGGTGATTCCTGCTGCGAGTTTGACTAATGATGGCAGTACTACAATTACGGTTACGGCAGTTACTTCTGTAGCGTCAACCTGTGGTGGTACACTTTCAACAGCTATCAGTACAACCTTCACTGTTTCGACACCATCACAACCAGTCTTAATTGCCGATGGAGAAAAGTTCTGTGATGATGATAATCCAACTGTTGCTAACCTATCAGCCAATGTTGTTGGGACACCAACCGTAATTTGGTACAATGCCCTTACAGGTGGAACGGCTTATAGTGATTCGGATGCCTTGGTAAACGGAACAATCTATTATGGTGCTAACGTAGCACAAAGTGGTTGCGAAAGTTCAAGATTACAGGTTATAGTTGATTTAACCGCTTGTAATGATATTGTAATTCCGGATGGATTCTCGCCAAACAATGATGGTATCAATGACGAATTCGTGATTAACAATCTGGCCAGTTTGTATCCAAACTTCAAATTGGAAATTTATAACCGTTACGGAAATTTAGTATACCAAGGGAATATCAACACTCCAAATTGGGGCGGAACGACTACCGAAAAAGGTTTGAATTTAGGAAGTAATTTATTGCCAACCGGTGTCTATTTCTTCATCATAAACTTTAATGACGGAACCAGAAAGCCTTACCAAGGTAGAGTTTATTTAAGCAGATAATGAGCAATGAGTACAATTATGAAACATAAAACAATAAAATATCTCTCAGTACTAGTTGTTGTCTTTTGCTCTTCTTTGATGCAAGCACAACAAGACCCACAGTTTACTCATTATATGTATAACATGAGTGTGATCAACCCTGCTTATGCTACTGATAATCCCGGCGTAATAAATATGGGAGGTTTGTACCGTGCGCAATGGGTTGGTATAAAAGGGGCTCCTACCACACAATCCTTTTTTGCTCACTCACCCATGTCTAAAAAAGTAGAAATGGGCATTTCAATTGTGCATGATGAAATTGGGGATGTAGTAAATGAAAGCAATGTTTTTGCCGATTTTGCTTATGTCTTACAACTTTCCGAAGAAACCAGATTGTCTTTTGGAATCAAAGCCGGAGCTACATTTTTCAGCACCAATTTCAACGGATTTGTATATACCGACTCTGCAATTGACCCGGCGTTTCAAAATAACATCAGCAAAACATTTCCCAATGTTGGAGCCGGAACTTATTTGTTTGGACCCAATTATTACTTAGGTTTTTCAACGCCTAATTTAATGACGACAAGACATTTGGAAACCCAAAACGGAGTGGTAGGAAGCGGGGTCGAAGCCATTCACTTTTTTATGACGGGAGGTTATGTTTTTACCTTTAATAGCAATGATAATTTTAAAATGAAACCGGCATTCATGGCCAAAGGAGTAGAAGGAGCACCAGTTTCAATAGATTTAACAACCAATGTTTTGATTAATAATAAATTCGAAGGGGGAGTAGGGTACCGAATCGGGGATTCTGTTAGTGCGTTGGCCGGTTTTTATGTGACGCCATCCCTTAGAATTGGCTATTCTTATGATTATACCCTGTCGGATTTGAAAAAATTCAACTCGGGATCCCATGAGGTATTCATCTTGTTCGATTTAGGTTCAAGCCGCGATAAAAATTCAGGAAAAGGGTATGATAAATCACCACGATTCTTTTAAAATGAAAATGATGAGAAAACGTTACTACATACTTTTTGTTTTTTGCAGTATTACCACTCTTTTTGCCCAAAAGAAAGTCAGTGTTAAAGAAGGAAACGATTTGTTTCAAACAAAATCCTACGTGAAAGCGGCGGCAGTTTACGAGCAAGTAAAGCCGTCCAGAGAAGTGTTGCAAAATTTGGGGGATTGTTACTATTACAACTTCCAAATGGACAATGCGGTTCGCGCTTACAAACAATTATTTGCCACACACAATGACAGTGTTCAGAAAGAAGTGTATTTCCGATATGCCAATGCTTTGAAAGGAATCAAAGACTTTATCAAAGGCGACAGCATCATGAAACTCTATTCGGGAGAAGAACAAAATACCCAAAAGTTCATGAAGAACGTCAGCCGAAATTCCGCCACCAGTTACAAACTGGAAATGATGTCAAAGGACAAAAATAATGGCGATTTCGGAATTTCATTTTATGGGGATAAAGTCGCTTTTTCATCTACCCGAAGCGGTTTAAGCAAATCCTACGGCTGGAACGAAAAACCTTATCTGGATCTGTTTTCGGCATCAGTTAATGACAAAGGACAATTGATGAATGTGACTCCTTTTCCGGAAATAATTAATACCAAATTTCACGAAAGTAATGCTACATTTTCGCCCGATGGTAAAATCATGTATTTTGACCGATCTGGCGATAAACAAGTGAAAGTGGGCAATGAAATTGTAGCCACCATAAAAATTTTCAAAGCCGAATTTAAAGACGGTAAATGGATTTATGCTACTAAATTACCGCTGTCCAGCGATGACTATTCGGTAGAGCATCCCTGTCTAACTAAAGACGGAAAGCAAATGTATTTTGCCAGCGACATGCCCGGCGGTCAAGGATCAATGGATTTGTATGTGGTTGATATAGATGCCAATGGTGTTTTTGGACAACCTAGAAATTTAGGACCGACCATCAACACGGCGCACAGGGAGCAATTTCCTTTTGTGTCGGCTGACGGCACGCTTTATTTTGCTTCGGATGGGCATCAGGGGAATGGTAATTTAGATATTTTCATGAGCAAAAAAATCAGCGATACTGAATTTGACAAACCGGTAAACCTAGGCTCCAGCATCAATGGCGAAATGGACGATTTTAACTATATTCTGGATGAAGCCAAGAATCAAGGCTACTTTGCTTCCAACCGAACCGGGGATGACAATTTATATACTTTCATTCGTGAAGAAAATAAATTGCAATATTTGGTAGAAGGGGAAGTTAGAGATAAAAAAACCTTAGAGCTTTTACCGGGTTCTACGGTGAAATTGTATGATGACAAAGGCCAACTCCTAGATGAAGTATTAGTGGGGAAAGACGGTGATTTCATGTTTAACACAGAACCCAATAAGAAATACAAAATCATCGCTTTCAAGGACTTTTACATTCCGGCGGAATCTGAATTTGAAACCAATCAGAATGGCAAAGTGTATCTTGACCTTCAAATGAAAGTAGAATCATACTACGATGCGGAAGATATCATCAACAAAAAAGCAGACGGAACCGTTTTGATTGAGTTGGAAAATATTTATTTCGATTTAGATAAATGGAATATCAAACCACAAGCTGCGCAGGTTTTGAATGTGTTAGTAGCGCTATTGAAAAAGTACCCTTACATGGAAATTCAGATTGGTTCTCACACCGATTCCCGAGCTTCTTCCATGTATAACTTAAGATTGTCAAACAAAAGAGCAGCTTCGGCTCTGGAGTATTTAGTGCAAAATGGTATCGAAAGAAAACGATTGTCCTCAGTAGGGTATGGTGAAACCAAACCATTAATTATCTGTCCGAAAAACGATTGTACCGAAGAAGAGCATGCTGCCAATCGTAGATGTACGTTTATGATTTTAAAATAGAATTTGTTGTTAGTTATATAGTTGTTTAAAAATTGGGAATTTTTCAGAGGCATACAGTATTTTGTGTGCCTCTGTTTTTTTGTGTTCGTTCATTTTGATTCTGTACTTTTGTACTTATAATTATTTGTCATGAAAAAGTTTTTTCTTGTTGCCATTTCATTAACAGCGATGATTTCATCTGCACAGCAACGTCCAAAATTGGTGGTTGGGATTGTGGTCGACCAAATGAAAATGGAATACCTCTACCGTTTTCAAAATGATTTTTCCGATACGGGTTTCAAGCGATTGATGAATAACGGTTTTATTTTTCAGAATACCCATTACAACTATATGCCAACTTATACCGCTCCGGGTCATGCTTCCATTTATACCGGAACAACTCCGGCTATTCACGGAATTGTAGGCAACGAATGGTTCAGCCGAAAGCTGGGCAAAGACATGTATTGTACCGATGATGCTTCGGTGCAAACCGTTGGCGACGGAACCAAAGACGAAGGCGCTATGTCACCGAAAAACCTTTTGGCTACTACCATAACGGATGAATTGCGTTTGGCTACTAATTTCAAAGGCAAAGTAATCGGGATGAGTTTGAAAGATCGTGGTGCAATTTTGCCGGCCGGGCATTTTGCCAATTGGGCCTTTTGGTACAGCAAAACGGGAAGCTTTATTTCGAGTACTTTTTATGGAACCAAACTGCCAGATTGGGTAACCGAATTCAACAACGAAAAACATTATCTACCGTATATCAACAAAGGCTGGGATTTGCTAAAACCTATCGAAACCTATAACGAAAGTTTGGCCGATGACAATCCGTATGAAGGAAAGTTAAATGGTGCCAAACCTGTTTTTCCGTATGATTTGAAAAGCATGTATGCCGCCAAAAACGATGCTGGTATACTCCGCTCAACGCCTTATGGAAATGATTTGTTAGAAGAGTTTGCCAAAAAAGCCATCGAAAAAGAACAATTAGGGAAAGATGATATTACGGATTTCTTAACGGTAAGTTTTTCTTCAACGGATTACGTGGGGCACACTTTAGGGCCGCGCTCTATGGAACTGCAGGATACATATTTGCGATTAGATCAAACGATAGCAGACTTTCTGACTTATTTGGATAAAACGGTTGGCAAAGGCAACTACTTGCTGTTTTTAACCGCTGACCATGCCGGTGCGGAGAATGCCAAGTTTTTAAATGATAACAAATACAATGTTATCAATGTAGAATATACCAAGATTGCAACAGGATTGAAGCAATTTTCCATGGATACTTTTAACGAGGATTTGGTGTTGAATTATTCTAATTTCAATTTGTTTTTTGATAAAGAAAAAATTAAAACCAAAGGATTGGATTTGGTCAAAGTAAAACAAGCGTTCAAGGATTATTTAATCACGCAAGACCAAGTAAAAAGAGTCTATTCCGAAGAGGAAATTTTGGCGAATGCCGGAAATGATTACTACTTAAACTGCATTGCCAAAGGCTACGATGCCACCCAAGACGGTGATTTAGTAATTCTGGACAAACCGGGGTATATTGAATACGGAGCCACAGGAACTTCGCACGGAACGCCTTATAGTTATGATACGCATGTACCTTTAATTTTCTTTGGCTGGAACATCAAAAAAGGCGAAACGAGCGATAGAAAAGTAATCACAGAAGTAGCGCCAACAATAGCTCAAAAAATAAAAGTAGCTTTCCCTAACGGAACCGAAGCGCAGGTTTTGACTGAGATACTAAATAAATAATAAAAGCCCCGAAATGGTATGTTTCGGGGCTTTCTTTTTATACTTCAATCATGATTTGATTTTGCAATAAATCTTCAAAGGTTTCTCTTTCTCTTATCAAATGACCTTTGCCGTCTTTCCACAATACTTCTGCAGGTTTGAAGCGCGAGTTATAGTTGGACGACATTGAGAAACAATAGGCTCCGGCATTTCGGAAACACAAGACGTCGCCTTCGTGGATTTCGGCAATTCTACGGTTGTTGGCAAATGTATCCGTCTCACAGATATACCCCACCACCGTATAAAAACGCTCTTTTCCTTTTGGATTGGAAATGTTTTCAATCATGTGCTGCGAACCATAAAACATCGGGCGGATTAAGTGATTGAAACCACTGTCAATTCCGGCAAAAACAGTGGAGGTAGTTTGTTTGACTACATTGACTTTCGCTAAAAAGTAACCGGCTTCACTCACCAAAAATTTTCCCGGTTCGAAAGCTAAAGTCAGTTCGCGACCGTATTCTTTTTCAAAAGCCAAATAGCGTTTGGTTAGTTTTTTGCCCAATTCTTCCACATTCGTTTCAATATCATCTTTTTTATAAGGCACTTTGAAACCGGAACCGAAATCCAAGAAATCCAAATCTTTGAATTGTTTGGCAGTATCAAATAAAATTTCGGCAGCGTATAAGAACACTTCAATGTCTAAAATATCAGAACCCGTGTGCATGTGAATTCCGTTGATGTGCATTTTAGTATTTTCCACGATGCGCAACACATGCGGAATCTGATAAATGGAAATCCCGAACTTACTATCGATATGCCCCACGGAAATATTTTCATTCCCACCGGCCATCACGTGTGGATTGATACGAATGCAAACCGGAACTTTTGGGTGTTTGGTGCCAAAATGCTCCAACACGGAAAGATTGTCAATGTTGATTTGAACACCTAATTGGGCTACTGCTTCAATCTCTTCAAAAGAAACACCATTGGGTGTAAAGATGATTTTATCGGGAGTGAAACCGGCATGTAATCCCAGCTGTACTTCCTGAATGGAAACGGTGTCTAAACCGGAACCTAAGTTCTTCAGCAGCTTTAGGATAGAAACATTGGACAAGGCTTTCATTGCATAATTGATGCGAAGCTTTTCCACTTTGGAAAAGGCGTTGACCAATCGGTTGTATTGAAATTCAATTTTCTCGGCGTCATACACATACAGTGGATTGCCAAATTCTTGCGCTAATGCTTCTAATTCTGATGGTTGCATAACTTTGTTTTTTGCAAAGCTATCATTCCACCGAATGAATTCCAAAGAAAATAAAGTTAATTGCTAGTTAATGTTTTAATGTAACTGCAAATCCATCGGCTATGGATTGATCGATAAGTAAAGTATTGTCTGAAACCGTGAAGCATCCCATATCGCCACCGTTAATTTTTATGATTTCGCTGCAGGAAGAAGGCTCCGGATTGATGATAATTTGATAGTTATAAACGCCGGTTTCCAGCACATCCCATTTGTTAGGATCGGTATTGTTGTTGATTACGGTAACGGTTTGGGTAATAGAATTGAAATGCCAGGTAATTTGTCCGGGAGGAAAGTTGTTGTTGATGCCAGCAAAAGTGCCGCTAACGTTCACTAATTTCCATTGTCCCTGCACCGGATCAGTAGAGGCAGCGCCTGAATCGCTACTGCAGCTGATGAGTATCGCAAAAAATAAAAGACCGGTGATGATTTTTAAAGTTTTCATAGGGTTTGTTTTTCTTTTTAGATGATTTTCAGCTCAATTGGTTGCGTCATTCCTGCCAAAAATTCCGATTCGAATAAATATCCTAAATTGAGTTACATTTCTTTTTCATTTCGCCATATTTAATTACTTTTGTGGCACATTTTGCTGGATTCATTTCAGCATCTCACAAACTAACTTTTTATTATGAACATACACGAATATCAAGGAAAAGAAATATTAGCTGGTTATGGCGTTCGTATTCAACGCGGTATAGTGGCTAACAATCCGGTAGAAGCTGTGGCTGCTGCCAAACAATTAACGGCTGAAACCGGAACCGGTTGGCATGTGATTAAAGCCCAAATCCACGCTGGTGGAAGAGGAAAAGGCGGCGGCGTAAAATTGGCCAAAAACCTGCAACAAGTAGAAGAAATTGCAGAACAAATCATCGGGATGCAATTAATCACTCCACAAACGCCACCGGAAGGTAAAAAAGTACACAAGATTTTAGTAGCCGAAGATGTTTACTATCCTGGAGAAAGTGAAACGTCTGAGTTTTATATGTCGGTGTTGTTGAACAGAGCCAAAGGAAGAAACATGATTATGTATTCTACCGAAGGCGGAATGGATATTGAAGAAGTAGCCGAACACACCCCACACTTAATTTTCACAGAAGAAATCGATCCTTCTGTTGGATTACAAGGTTTCCAAGCGCGTAGAATTGCGTTTAATTTGGGACTTTCCGGAAATGCTTTCAAAGAAATGGTGAAGTTTGTAGACTGTTTGTACAATGCTTACATCGGTTCCGATGCTTCGATGTTTGAAATCAATCCGGTATTGAAAACTTCGGATAATAAAATTATGGCGGTCGATGCCAAAGTAAATATCGATGACAATGCCTTATACCGTCAGTCAAAAATTGCTGACATGCGCGACATCCGTGAAGAAAATCCAATCGAAGTAGAAGCTAAGGAAGTAGGATTAAACTACGTTGACCTTGACGGAACAGTAGGTTGTATGGTAAACGGAGCTGGTTTAGCGATGGCTACTATGGATTTGATTAAATACGCAGGTTTCGAGCCGGCCAACTTCTTGGACGTAGGTGGAACCGCTGATGCCAAACGTGTGGAAACCGCTTTCCGTATCATCTTAAAAGATCCAAACGTAAAAGCGATTTTGATCAATATTTTTGGTGGAATTGTTCGTTGTGACCGTGTGGCGCAAGGAGTAGTAGATGCTTATAAAAATATGGGCGACGCAATCAAAGTGCCAATCATTGTGCGTTTGCAAGGAACCAATGCAGAGATTGCCAAAGAACTAATCGATAATTCAGGCATGCCAATTTTATCGGCCGTGCAATTCCAGGAAGCAGCGGATCAAGTGAAAGCCGCTTTGTCTTAATCGGATAAATTATTTCAATATAAATCCTGAGTGAAAGCTCGGGATTTTTTATTATTTTTCCACTCTGTTACTTATAGATTTATAAATGAATGCCAACCCATTTTCAACCCGAAGAGTAAACCTTATCATTGTCCTGATATCAACAATCATGATGCTGGTGGTGCTGAATCTTCCTTTTAAAGCAAAACCTTTTGGCGATATTACGTTTCATCAGGAAGCCAAAAATATGGCGCTCTACTTGAAAGGAGCCATTGGCTATGACAAAGTGACGATTACCAAAGCGCCCGGCCCGGTTTTTTTCTATACCCCGGCCTACATGGTAGCGCCTTCTACAGCCACGGATAATCAACTTTGGGTGTATGGCGTGGTCTTTACTTTTTTGATTGTAACGATAAGTTTGTTGCTGATTTTCAGGATTGGAAGTTCCTTTTTTTCAAAAGAAGTCGGGCTGCTCAGTGTGTTGTTGTTCTTCATTTTCCCGATACATTGTTATTATTCCTTGGGGATTTTAGCAGAAGCGCCAGCCTTTTTCTCTTTGACGTTAGCACTTTACGGCTGGTCAAAAGTCTTCCACAATCCAAATAAAATAGCAGGTTGGATAGTATTAACACTGGGCATGTGGTTCCTGATTTTAAACAGACCCAACACCATGTTGTTGCTGGGACTTGGATTCGCCGTTGTCACGTATTCCTTTTTTTGGAAAAAAGAATTCTTTGCTGTGTATGGCAAAAAATTAGCGTTGACCTTTTGTGCCGTTGGCTTGTTGGGATTTGGTATTTTACAAGTCGCCAAAGCCGTTACCGGAACAAAATCAAACGAAGACCAGGAAGGCTTATTCTATTTTGTGGCGCATCAGGGAAGGTTTCAGTTTAGGGAAGAACCTACTGATTTTCGCTTTTGGGATGATGAAATCAGACCGGATAGTAAGGATTATCAAAACTGGGGAAAAAGCGGAAAAGAGTTAGCCGGTATCATGGCGCAAACGCATCGTTCCTATAAAAGTGTGTACAGAGAATTTTTAATCAATGACGTTTTCGAGCATCCTTTTTGGTTTACCCGACAGTTTTTTGTCAAATGTTTTTATGGCCATGTATATTTCATCAACAGTGTGAAACCCGACAAATTTCATCTCGGACCGATTCATGGTGTCTTGGGTTATTGGTTCATTATTTTGCTGATTAATGCTATCAATATTCTCATCATTTTCGGAGCCTTTTTATTTTTATTCAAAGAAAAAAAACTAATCAACTATTGGCTCTTTTGGTCCGTAATTGTGGCGCTATTGATATTCCACGGCATGACTTATATGGAACCACGCTATATTTTTCCGTCGAGAGTGGCCTTATACATCATGAGCGCGGCAGGTTTGTATCAAATAAGATGGATACAACGCAAAGTGAATTTTATTTCGAAATTTGTATTTCCGGTTACTAAACAAATCAGCTAATGGAAACCACACAAAAACCCATCATTGGAATCGTTTCGCCTTGTTATAATGAGGCCTTGGTCTTGAACGAAACTTCGGTTCAGTTGAACGCTGTTATTACAGATTTAGTGGCTCGAGATGTGATTTCCGAAAAGAGTTTTGCTGTTTTTGTAGATGACGGAAGTCAGGACCAAACCTGGACCATTATCGAAGAAAAAGCGCAGCAGTTAACTCATATCAAAGGACTGAAACTGGCTGGAAACGTGGGCCATCAAAAAGCGTTGCTGGCAGGCTTACTCACGTTTAAAGACGAAGCCGATGCCTTGATTTCGATAGATGCCGATTTACAGGATGACGTTCGCGTGATTGAAGCAATGGTGTTGAAATTCAAATCGGGAACCGATGTGGTGTATGGCGTTCGCAAAGAAAGAGCGACGGATACTTTTTTTAAAAGAAATACGGCTTTGCTTTTTTACAACATCATGAAGAAAATGAAAGTGAACATCATTCACAATCATGCTGATTATAGATTGTGTAGCAACAGAGTCCTTAAGGCTTTGGCCGATTTTGGCGAAGTCAATTTGTTCCTGCGTGGCATCATTCCGACCATAGGATTCAATAAAGATGTAGTGTATTACGACCGATTGGAGCGCTTCGCCGGAGAATCCAAATATCCTTTCCGAAAAATGGCCGCGTTTGCCTGGAATGGTGTGACTTCGTTCAGTAATTATCCGTTGAAACTGGTGACTATCATTGGGTTTGCTATCTTTTTCCTTTGCCTAATCATGACCGGGTATGCTTTGTTTGCTTTATACACCGGCAACGTAGTACCGGGTTGGCTTTCTACCGTTTTGCCTATGTATTTTTTGGGTGGTGTTCAGTTGTTTTGTTTCGGAATTATTGGCGAGTATATTGGTAAGATTTATTCAGAAGTTAAACAAAGACCGCGCTATTTCATTGATAAAAGAGTAGATTGAACATGGAAAAGGATTTTGAAAAGAAATATCACGACGTCGAAGTGGAACACTGGTGGTTTAAATCGCGCCGAAAATACCTTTTAGATTTGCTAAAGAATGCGCCAAGAGACAGCAAAATACTAGATATTGGTTGTTCTTCGGGCATTTTTCTCAAGGATTTGGAAGAGTTGGGTTTCGCCACAGAAAATCTTTTCGGTGTTGACATCAGCGATAAAGCGATTGCCAACTGCAAAGCCAACGGGATTGCCAATGCTTTTGTGATGGATGCTCAAAATATAACACTGACCGAAACTTTTGATATTATAATTGCTTCCGATTGTTTGGAGCATCTTCAAGACGATGCTAAAGCCGTGAAGAATTGGAAAAGCTTACTGAAAGTAGGAGGGATGATGTATGTTTTTGTGCCGGCGTTTCAATCGTTGTGGAGTTATCACGACGAAGTCAATATGCATTTCCGACGCTATACGAATGCAGAATTGAAAGCAAAACTAACCGCCGAAAACCTCGAAATCCTCAAAGCCAGTTACT
Organism: Flavobacterium sp.; assembly: GCF_036741995.1. Lineage (GTDB taxonomy): Bacteria > Bacteroidota > Bacteroidia > Flavobacteriales > Flavobacteriaceae > Flavobacterium. The sequence continues at coordinate 11,538 of NZ_DAINRG010000036.1, forward strand.
GGAATTTCTTCTTGTTTTTACCGGTGTATGCTTTCAGAAAAGTGAGCGCCGTTTTTCAAAAAAACAAAACCGGCGAAAGTGATATTTCCATTGGAAATTCCTTGGTAAATAAAGGGCTGTTGAACTTAATTCTCTTTGAAAACAAACTCTTGAAAGTGTTCCGGTTTCCTTTTGGCGTAAGCACCTTTTGCATTGCTAAACGGGTTGCCTAGATTAGGCGGCTGTGAATTTCTGTCTGAAGTTCAAAAAAAGTTTAGTTTTTTGAATATAGTTTAGCCTTGTAAAAATTATTATAAATTTAACGAAAACGTTGCCGTAAATCTTTTTTATTTCATTTGCAATTCCCTAATTTTGTTAAATTATTAATTTATCAGATTTAATTCCCTTATTTATATCATGTCTAAAACAGCAATATTAGAATTTGATGGCACTAAATACGAGTTTCCGGTAATCATAGGAAGCGAAAATGAAGCTGCCATTGATATCGAAAAATTACGCGCTTTAACCGGCGCTATTACACTGGATCCCGGTTATAAAAACTCAGGTTCCTGCCAAAGTGAAATTACATTTTTGGATGGTGAAGAAGGAATTCTTCGCTACCGTGGGTATGCCATAGAAGATTTAGCCGAAAAAGCAGATTTTTTGGAAGTGGCTTATTTGGTGATTTTTGGAGAACTGCCTACCAAAGCCATTTTAGAACAATTTGAAAACGATATCCGTAAGTACACTTTGGTGAATGAAGAAATGAAAAACATCATCGATGGTTTTCCAAAAACAGCTCATCCAATGGGCGTTTTGTCTTCGCTTACCAGTGCGTTAACCGCCTTTAACCCCAAAGTGGTTAATGTTGAAAACGAAAAAGAAATGTACGAAGCAGTATGTAAAACCATGGGTAAATTCCTGGTGATTGCTACTTGGACCTACAGAAAAATGATGGGCTTCCCATTGAATTATTATGACAATACTAAAGGATATGTAGAGAACTTTTTACACCTGATGTTTGAGTTGCCTACAGGACCTTATAAAGTAAATCCTGTCGTTGTAAATGCTTTAGATAAATTGTTCATTCTGCATGCAGACCACGAACAAAACTGTTCAACGTCAACGGTTAGAATCGTAGGTTCTTCTCATGCCGGATTATTTGCTTCTATTTCTGCAGGAGTTTCTGCATTATGGGGGCCACTACATGGTGGAGCTAACCAAGCGGTTTTAGAAATGTTGGAAGCCATACAAAAAGACGGTGGTGATGCCGAGAAATATTTAGCCAAAGCAAAAGACAAAGATGATCCGTTCCGCTTAATGGGATTTGGTCACCGAGTTTATAAAAACTTCGATCCAAGAGCTAAAATTATTAAAAAAGCAGCCGATGAGGTTTTAAATACGTTGGGTGTCGATGATCCGATTTTAGATATTGCCAAAAAACTGGAAGCTTCAGCCTTAGTGGATGACTATTTTGTATCCAGAAAACTGTATCCAAATGTTGATTTCTATTCCGGAATTATCTACAGAGCTCTGGGAATTCCAACTGAAATGTTTACAGTAATGTTTGCCATAGGACGTTTACCGGGTTGGATTGCCCAATGGAAAGAAATGCGTATCAACAAAGAACCAATTGGAAGACCAAGACAAGTCTATACCGGTTATCCTTTAAGAGACTTTAAACCAATGGATAAAAGATAAATCCATGTGTTATATTTATAAACTCCTTGCTTTTGCAAGGAGTTTTTTTTTGGTGTAAACCGTTGATTTTAAGAACTAAAGTGTCAATTTTTGATAGGAATGAAATGAAAATTTGCAATTAAAAAATGTAAGATATATTCATTATAGTTTGATTGAAATGTGTATTTCAACGATTTTATATGTATTTAGTAGATAATTTTAAAAAAGCACTATATATTTGGTTTGTCAATTTAACAGTTTAGAAATTGTTGTTTGAAAAGGAATCTCTAGGCCACCCAACCGGAATCATAAATAGACAATTAATAATTTTTTAACTCCTTAAAACGTTTAGTTATGAAAATGAAAATTACTTTTTACTTTACCTCGTTAATTCTCTTAGGGTGTATCTTTAAGAGTAACGGACAAATTGATAACACTTTTACAGGAGTTGATTCGGGTGCCACTAATACCGGGAATTACAATTGCGGATTTGGAAGAAATTCACTTATACAAAATACAAGTAGTAATAATAGTGGTTTTGGTGTTGGAACACTATCCGTGAGTACAGGTGGTTATAATTGTGCTTTTGGCTATTATGCCTTAAATATTAATGGTTCAGGGACCTTGAATTGTGCTTTTGGAACAAGAAGTTTGTCAAACAACGATACAGGTTCATACAATATCGCCATTGGTCACAGATCGATGGAAGCCAACTCAAAAGGAAATTTCAATACAGCAGTTGGATACGCTTCATTAGCCACAAATATTGGTACCGGAAATGTAGCTTTAGGTTGTAATACGCCGAGAAATCTGCTGACTGGTGATTCTAATATTTTTATCGGTACCGAAACAGCGGTTAATTTAATCAACGGAAATAACAATGTTTTTTTAGGTAAAATAGTCTTAGCTAGAGATGCTTCTACAGATAATCTGGCCGGTAATGATACTAATAGCACTATGATTTTTGCAGATGGTGCCGGAAATCAAAGATTGTTTATCAGTAAATTAGGGAATGCGGGGATTGGTTTAGGAAATAACATCATACCACTCAATAAATTGGATATAAAAGGTGGTGTTGCCATTGGTAGAAATTATACTCCGAATAACTTTTTCACAGGAGTATTAGCACCAACAAACGGATTGTTAGTGGAAGGTGCTGTCGGAATCGGAACGACAACTCCAAGCAATAAAGTAGAAATCACTCAGGGAACCTTAGGAAACTCAGGTCTTCGTTTTACCAATTTAACAAGTGCTTATAACCCGCCGTTAACTCAAACTGCCAGTAAATTTCTGAGTGTTAATGCAGCCGGAGATGTTGTGCTGCAAAACATGACGAATCCCGTTAGCAGTAACAGTTTAACCTCTAACGTTAATTTGATGACGAGTAATGTGAATGGTATTACTTCATCGGCCACTATGGTTAACTCTATTTCAAACGCAATTAATGCCGGTAACCAATTAGTGACTACTGTAAATGGTGTGGCAAGTGCACCGGTAACATTACCGATACCAAATTTTACGGAAATTGACGGTAGTGCTATTAATGAACTTCAAACCTTGTCTCAAAGCGGAAATACTATTACACTTTCTAATGGTGGCGGATCGTTCACCTTGCCAACATTTACCGATACGGATTCACAATCTTTGTCGCTAACGGGCAATATTTTAGCTATTTCAAACGGAAACAGTGTAACCCTTCCAACACAAGTTCCTCAAACCCTTACTCAAAGTGGAAATACAGTTTCACTTTCTAATGGTGGCGGATCGTTTACATTACCAACCTTTACGGATGCTGATTCGCAATCCTTATCCTTAACGGGCAATACATTATCTATTTCAAACGGAAATAGTGTAACGCTTCCGGCACAAGTTTCTCAAACTCTTACTCAAAGTGGAAATACAGTTACGCTTTCTAATGGCGGTGGGTCATTTACCCTTCCGACACAAGTTACACAAACCCTTACTCAGGCCGGAAATACAATAACTCTTTCCAACGGTGGCGGTTCTTTTACCATGCCGACAACCAGTGTAGTAGGAGGGACTAATGTTACGGTTACCGGAGCAGGAACAATAGCTTCTCCTTTTCAGGTGAGTGCTTTAGATACCAGTCTTTATGCCAATAACGGAGTCATCAATCAGGCGACAACAACCAACAGTAACAGAGTGGTTGACATGAATAACAGCAATATTTGGTTCAATTCCGCTAACAGTACTTCCAATGGTAAAATCTATATTGGCTCTACGTCAGTTTACCCGAACACTACCGGAAATTATAAATTATTTGTGGAAGGTGGTATTTTGACCGAAAAAGTGAAAGTGGCTTTGAGAAGTTCATCCAATTGGGCAGATTATGTTTTTGATAAAAAATATGATTTGATGCCGTTAAAAGAAGTGGCAGAGTACATCGCCGCCAATAAACATTTACCAGGGATAGACTCAGCTGATGATTTGGCTAAAAACGGTCTGGATGTATCAGAAATGCAAGCGAAACAAATGGCTAAGATCGAGGAATTAACACTCTATATCATCGATCAGAATAAAGCCATTGAGAACCAAAACAAAGAAATTGAAGAACTAAAAAATCAGGTAAAAGCGCTAATCTCTAAAAACTAAATAATATGTATAAGATATTAAAAATAGTTTTGATTGGCTGCATCTGTTTTTATTCAGCTGCTGTATCTGCTCAATACGATGAGTACATAGCCGCCGAAAACAACAGAATTTTACTTTCTCAAAAAACGGAACTGGAAATTGAAAACTTCATTACGGATAATTTTAATAATTATAGATTATCAGATGAAGCTATTGATAAAATTGTACACCATCTGCAAAGCGAAGATGAATTTACGGAAGCCGAACTGGAGAAAGCAAAAATTGATGCCAAAAAATACGAATTAAGAAAGTTGTTTTTTGCTGAAAATCCAGTCAAAAAAGAGGATTATATTGCTAAGCCTATCCCCGTAACCATAATGCAACAATGCGTCAATGGCGATTTTGAAAGCGGCACCGCCGGATATACTTTTTGGTCTGATGCGCATCCGCAACCTATTTCTGGACTTTCGTTTTTTTTATCCTGCGCAACACCCACGGCGCTGACGGCTACCAATGTCATCACGCCTGCTACTAATAACTTTAACGCTACCATCACCAAGATTGACAAAACAGCTCCCGGTTTTCAACTCAATGATCCGGTGCTGGCTAGTTTTGGTGTGAATGTGCCGACTCTGGATCCAAATGGGGGCAACAAGTGTATCAAATTAAACAACACTGCCGGCTTAGGTTCTTCGGATTTGTCTACCGTGTCGCGTTATTTTCCAAATATTAATCAATCGACCATTGATTTTAATTTCTCGTTAATAATGGATAACAAACCAGCTCATGGCCAGGATATACAGCCTTATTTTAGAGTTAGGGTTTTAGATCAGTATAATAACGTAGTGGACGAAATCTGCATCATTGCCGATCCCGATAATTGCTTGTTTAACCGAATCAATATTGCGTCCGACAGAAGAATGCTTTACACCGGATGGCTTTGTGCCCGATTGAATGTAGAAGATATTTTAAACCAACCGGGAACTATTGAGTTTAGTGTGAGCGATTGTCAACCTTCAAAACATTTCGGAACCGTTTATATTGATAACATTTGCGGAACGGTTTGTGCCGCCCCTCAGTTAGGAGCCATGAGTTTAGATCCAACTAATATCAACTGTCCTGACTCGTCAACCAATACACCAATTCAGGTTTGTGGTACTTATCAATCGCCTGTAAATGCTACCTTAAACACCATTACTTTAGACATTACACAAAATGGAACTGTGATTGGCACTATTAATGCTCCTACACAAATTACGGCCAATACGTTTTGTTTTACGGTGCTGCCAAGTCAGTTTGGTGCATCGCCTTCGGGTGACTATGAATTTGAAATTCACGGAACTTTTAATGTTAACTGTCCCGCCGGGAATTATGTTTATGACATCTACGATCACTCTGCTAATGTAGGGCCGGATGTTACTTTTGCTAATTGTTGTCAGGCCACATTAACGTTAGTTGCTCCGACTGATAATACCAACAATTTGGCAGCCGTGGAAGTTAAGAAAAAAGAACGCTCCAATTGGATCAAAGCAACCAATACTATTTCAGTAGGCGATAATACACAATCCAATGGAGTAGTATATCATGCCGCTAATTTTGTGGAATTGAATCCAGGATTTGAAGCGGTTTCCGGAGCTCAATTTTCAGCATATCCGGAAGGCTGTAGCGGAAACTTTATTTATAAAACCCAAAGTGTAGTCGATACACCAAAAGTAACGGCTCAAGCCCCAATAGAAGACAATACAGTTAATTTGGTAAAAATAAGTAAAGGCTTTACCATATTGCCCAATCCGTCAAGCAGCTTGATAGAGATTTCCATGAAAGAAACTAAATTCAACCGGGTTACTATTGCCACTATTGACGGTAAAGTTGTCATGGAACGCAACCTGGAAAAAACGACTAAAACACAAATTGATGTCAGCCGTTATGCCAATGGTGTCTATATCATAAACGTTACTTCTGATGATGGTCAGCTCTTTACCGAAAAATTGATTAAGAATTAGGCCGAATAGAAATACTTATAAACAAAGCTTCTCCTAACCGGGAAGCTTTTTTATATTTGTCCAAAAGCCAAAAGCTATTGTATGTTATCCTTAAATGTAAAAAACGAAACCTCAAGATTAAGAGCCGTGGTGCTCGGTTCAGCAGTCAATAACGGACCAACCCCAGGAGTTGATGAAGCGTATGATCCAAAATCATTAGAACACATCCTCGCTGGAACGTATCCGGTAGAGGCCGATATGGTTAAAGAAATGGAAGCTTTCAATCAGGTATTTCAAAAATATAATGTGAAAGTTTTCCGTCCGGAAACGATTGAAAATTATAACCAAATCTTCTCGCGGGATATCGGATTTGTAATTGATGACATTTTCATCAAGGCCAATATTCTTCCCGACAGAGAACGAGAGTTGGAAGCCATTCAATATGTTATCGACCAAATCGATCCGGCCAAAGTGGTGCGCCCGCCCGAAGAAGTTCATATCGAAGGCGGCGACGTGATGCTTTGGAACGATTATATTTTTATCGGAACTTACAAAGGCTCCGATTATAAAGATTACATCACGGCCCGAACCAATGTGCAGGGTGTTAAGTATATCAAAGAATTATTTCCCAACAAAAAAGTCAAAGAATTCGATTTAGTAAAGTCGAAATTGGAAGCCCGTGATAACGCTTTGCATTTGGATTGTTGTTTCCAACCCGTTGGTAAAAACAAAGGAATCATCTATAAAAGTGGTTTCCGGGAAGAGTCGGATTATGTGTTTTTAGTCAAATTATTTGGCAAAGAAAACCTCTTTCACATCACGCGTGACGAAATGTATAACATGAATTCCAATGTGTTTTCTATCGATGACAATGTGGTGGTTTCTGAAAAGAATTTCACAAGATTAAATAACTGGCTTCGCGATAACGGCTTTATCGTTGAAGAAATTCCATACGCTGAAATTGCCAAACAAGAAGGACTTTTACGTTGTTCTACCTTACCCTTAATTAGAGACTAAAATGAAACAAACTACCAATGCCATATTGATGATTCGCCCGGTGGCGTTTCGTATGAACGAACAAACAGCCGTAAACAATTACTATCAAAAAGTGCTTGACGGCTTGTCAACCGAAACGGTAAATGCCAAAGCTCAAGCCGAGTTTGATGCTTTTGTAAACAAGCTGCGAAAAGTAGGTGTGAACGTTGTAGTGGTCGAAGATACTTTGGAACCTAACACTCCGGACAGTATTTTTCCGAACAACTGGATTTCGTTTCACGAAAACGGCGATGTGGTGTTGTATCCCATGTTTGCCGAAAACCGTCGTGCCGAAAGAAGAGAAGATATCCTCGATATTTTAGAAGATGACGGATTCGAAATCAATCAAATCATGGATTATACCTTGGCCGAAGAAGACAATGTTTTCCTAGAAGGAACCGGAAGTTTGCTGTTAGACAGAGAAAACGGCAAAGCCTACTGCGCCCTTTCACCAAGGGCTGATGAGGAATTGATGATAGAATTTTGCGAAGATTTCGAGTTTACTCCGGTGATTTTTGAAGCATTCCAAACCGTGAACGGAGAACGAAAACTGATTTATCATACCAATGTCATGATGTGTCTTGGCGATACCTTTGCCGTAATTTGTGCCGATTGTATTGATGATAAAAAAGAACGCAAAATGGTACTCGACAGTCTTCGCGGGGATGACAAAGAAATCATCTTAATCACCGAAGACCAGGTCAACAACTTTGCCGGAAACATGTTGGAAGTAAAAGGTAAAAACGACGAACGATTCTTAGTGATGAGTGAGTCGGCTTATAAAAGTCTGACCAAAAAACAAATCGCTCAGTTGGAAGCCCATGTCGAAATCATTCATTCGAGTTTGGATACCATTGAAGCTTGCGGTGGCGGAAGTGCCCGTTGCATGATGGCCGAAATCTTTTTGCCGAAAGACTAATTTTTCAAAAGCAGATATAATAAAAGCTCAATATCAGAAGATGTTGGGCTTTTTTAATTCATTTCCTAACGATTTATATTCCCCTGATAATGCTCAAGACAGAACTGATGATGTACTGAATTCCGATAGCAATCGTTAAAAAACCAATTATTCTTGAAATGGCCACAATTCCGGAAGCTCCTAAAAAATTAGCTAAATAATGCGCACTGCGAAGGATGATGTAAATAATAAAACTTACGACAAGAATGGCCAAAGTTGAAAACAAAATTTCATTCGTACTGTTGTGCTCCTGATAAAAAGCAATCAATAGAGATATGGAACCCGGACCGGCAAGCATGGGCATCGCCAGTGGTGTAAGCGCTATGGCATTGCGGCTTTGAATGTCTTCTTCTACTTTTTTATTGATACCGCGATTTTTGCTGAATTTTCCGTTCAGTAAAGAAAAACCGGAGCTGGCAATGATGATGCCGCCTGCAATTCGAAGTGCCGTAATGGTAATGCCGAAAAAAGACAATACATACTGTCCAACAAAAAAGGAAATGATTAAAATGATAAACACATTTAACGAAGTCAGTAACGATACCTTTGACCGTTCCCCTTTAGTGTAATCCTGTGTTAAACCCACAAAAATAGGGACAGTTCCGATAGGATTCAGAACCGAAAAAAGCGCCGCTAACAGAAAAATAAAAAGCTCCATAGTTTTTTTGGCAAAGGTAAATCTTGCATCCTATTTTAAATATTAAATAGAAGTTAAATAAACCTACCGAATTATAAAGTTACCATTATCTTTGAACCTAGAAATGAAAACCATGAAAAATAAGAAAACAGTTGTGCTAGGCGCTACTACAAAACCCGAAAAATATGCTTTTTTGGCCATTACAAAATTGGTAGAAAAAGGCCATTCCGTATTGGCTATTGGTCAGAATACCGGGGAAGTGGCCGGGGTGAAAATATATACCAAAAACATTCCGCTGAAAAATATTGATACCGTGACTTTGTATCTGAATCCGGCACGTCAACGTGAGTATTATAACTACATTATCGAGACAAAACCAAAACGCGTCATCTTCAATCCCGGAACTGAAAATCCTGAGTTTTACCAATTGCTGCAGGGCAATGGCATTAAGGTTGAAGTAGCTTGCACGTTGGTTTTATTGGCCACCAATCAGTATTAATATCGGGTATTTTCGGTAGCCGGTTTGCTGATTAAGAGTAAGCCGATAAACGTTATCAGTCCGTTGACAATGATCAATTCGTTGTCAAAGGTATAATCACCAAAAAGTTCAACGGAATACTTGCTGATAAAAAAGCAAATGGCTGGTGAAATCAAGCAAATAAAAGGAACGAACTTGTCGTGTACCGTTTTTGATTTCATGAATAAACCAAAAGCATAGAGTCCTAATAGCGGTCCGTAAGTGTAGGAAGCAATCTTAAAAATCATCTTTACTACGGAAGCATCATTTACGGCGTTGAAAATCACAATCACCAAAAACATCAAAAATGAAAATCCAATATGAACCAGATGTCTGGTTCTGACAATGTTGGGTTTGTTTTGATTTTCGGTTTTATCCATGCCGAGAAAGTCTACGCAAAAGGAAGTTGTTAATGCGGTCAAAGCTGAATCAGTCGTGGCAAAAGTCGCTGCGGTAAGTCCTAATAAAAATACTACCGCCGGTACAATTCCCAATGATTTTAAGGCAATTTCCGGAAAAAGAAAATCGGTTCGAGCCACACCATCCACCATGGGCACTGCAATGCCATTTTTTTCGGCAAACATATAAAGCAAGGCACCAACGCTTAGGAAGAAAATGTTGATGATGACAAAAATTCCGGTGAACGTGAACATGTTTTTTTGAGCTTCGCCTATGTTTTTGCAACTTAGATTTTTTTGCATCAAATCCTGGTCAAGTCCTACCATGGCTATCGTTACAAATATTCCACCCAGAATTTGTTTCCAAAAATAATTGCCTTTCAGATAGTCTTCGAAAAAGAAAACTTTAGAATAATTACTCTCTTTTACCGCTTCAAAAGCTTGGAAAGCTGAAAAATCCAGACTTCGGCAAATGAAAAATATTGTCAAAAAAACCGAAGAAACCAGGAAGAACGTCTGCAAAGTATCGGTGATGATGATGGTTTTCAATCCACCGCGATACGTATAAGCAAAGATTAATCCGAGAGAAATTAAAACCGTCAACGCAAAAGGCACTTCGAAAGCATCAAAAACATAACGTTGCAGCACAATCACTACCAAATACAAACGAAACGCCGAGCCAATGGTTCGGCTGATTAAGAAAATGGTGGCCGCCGTTTTATAACTGATAACGCCCAGGCGTTGTTCAATATAGCCATAAATTGAAGTCAGATTCATGCGATAGTAGAGGGGGAGCAGGACTTTGGCAATAATTAAAAAACCGATGGCATTGCCCAGAACAAACTGGAAATATTTGAACTGCAAATCAGGATTACCCACTTCGCCGGGCACCGAGATAAAAGTTACGCCAGACAGCGCTGTTCCTATCATTCCAAAGGCTACCAAATACCATTTTGAGTTTTTATTGGCTTTGAAAAACGTATCGTTATCGGAGCTTTTTTTACTGACCAAATTGGAAATCAAAATCAGTAAACCAAAATAAATAACGATAATAATCAGAATGGTGGTTGGTGACATAAAGTTGTTTTTATAGTTAGCCAAAATACTAAAAATTGTCAATTTGTTTGTTGGGTTATTGGGTTATTTGTAAAGAATAAATGTTGATAACAATTCAATAGCTACCCACTAATATTCTAACAATCTAAAGGTCTAATTCATTATTTTTGTCTCATGGAATTTTCATCAAAATTGCTCGAAAAAGCGGTCAACGAAATGGCGCAATTGCCGGGAATTGGAAAACGAACCGCTTTGCGGTTGGTGTTGCATTTGCTGAAACAACCTTCGGAGCAAACCCAATTTTTGTCACAGGCGCTGACTACGATGCGCGAAGAAATTAAATTTTGTACCACTTGTCACAATATCTCAGATGTGGAAGTGTGCGAAATTTGCAATAATCCTAAGAGAAACCATAAAATCATTTGCGTTGTTGAAGATGTTCGCGATGTAATGGCGATTGAAAACACCAATCAGTTCAAAGGAATTTACCACGTTTTGGGAGGTAAAATTTCGCCTATTGACGGCATTGGACCTAGCCAGTTGAACATAAATTCTTTGGTGGAAAAAGTAAAATTGGGAGAAACTGAAGAACTGATTTTTGCACTCAGCTCAACGATGGAGGGCGATACCACCAATTTTTATATCTTCAAGCAAATCAAAGAGTACGATGTGAAAACCTCTACCATTGCCCGCGGAATTGCCGTTGGCGATGAATTAGAATATGCCGATGAAGTGACCTTAGGGAGAAGTATTTTGAATCGGGTTCCCTTTGAAAATTCGTTAAAAAACATATAACGAAATAATCATTCTCTACATTTTTGTAATTAGAATTGAAAAACTATCTTTGTTTGCTAATTTTTTTAATAAAATAATGAACAAAACCAGTATATATATCTTTTTACTACTAAGTGTTTTTTTTACTTCCTGTGTACCTACTAAAGATTTAATCTATTTGCAAAATAAAGATAAGGACAATAATGAAGCGGTTATTCCTTCTAATCAAAAACCTTATCGTCTTCAAACCAATGATATCTTAACCATTACAATCAAGGCTATTGATCCCAAAATGGTAGAGATATTCAGTAATACGGGTGGTCAGGCGGCTCAGATTTCGGATCAAGGGAGTTATTATACCGGATACTCTGTTGATGATCATGGGAATATCCGATTGCCGATTCTTGGTGAAATTAATGTTTTAGGCTTCACCGTTGAAGAAGTCAGAATCAAAATTGAGAAGCAACTTCACGAACAGTATTTCAAAAATGAAGCTGGGATTTTTGTTACCGTAAAGCTGTCAGGATTTCGATATACCATCAATGGGGAAGTGGGCAGTACTGGTACCAAAGTGATTTATCAGGACAAGGTAAATATCATGGAAGCCATTGCCAATGCTGGTGATATCACGGTAACCGGTGACCGGAAAGATGTTAAGGTCATCAGAAGATACCCTCAAGGAAGTGAAACGTTCAGTATCGATTTGACTAATGGCAAAGCGGTTAATTCTCCTTGTTTTTACCTTCAGCCGAATGATTATATTTATGTAAAGCCATTGAAACAGAAAACGTGGGGAACCGGAAAAACCGGTATAGAGTCGTTATCGA
>NZ_DAINRG010000037.1:0-23574 GCF_036741995.1 Flavobacterium sp.
GAACGTGAAGTCATAAATCGTTCGTATTTGTCAAACCTTAAATTCGAAAGCTATGGATATAATTTCATTGGTTTTGATTTTCCTCATAGTTAGGGAAACAAACAATCGGTAAAAAGAAAAAGCTCCTTAATTGGGGCTTTTATATTTATTTAAGATTTATAAAAAATTCAAAAAATCTAATTGAGTTTGAATTGTCCTCGGTAATCTTAACATCACAATTTATTTCTTCTTTATACAATCTTAGCCATCTTAAAAATTTCCAAACTAAAAATTCATTACTTAGACCAATACAATTAATGTTGAAGTATAAAGAGCATTCGTTCCGCGTCATAAAGTCTATAAGTTTATCGCAGACAAAAGGTCTTAAATCTTTGTCGTAAATAGTTTTACCATTGACTTGATGTATAACTAATGGAATTAAATGGACTTCGTATTGATTTGGCGTAGCCGTTTTTGTATACGTGAGATTATATTGATTGCGTTTCTCTAAAGTTCTAAAATGACAAAAGGGAACCCCTAGAGCAACTGTCTCCTCAATAATCTCCATTACAAAAAATAAGGGTTAATTAAATAGAGATTTTTGAAACTCAAAAAATGCTCTCTTTTTCGCAATAAGTTTTTTTATGCGCTCAATAGTAGAACTATCAGGAGCCTTGTCAATAGAAACGCTGATTCCGCTCTTTTGTATAAAAGATACGAAGTCATTTGTTTTATATAAAGTTTTCTCGTTCATCACTATTATTGTTTTATACTGCAAAGATACTTATTTATCAACATAAAAGTAAGACAAAATGTTAAATTTTAACTTTTATTTTGCATTTAATCGGATTTATATGCATTTAATCGTCTATTTATAGCGTTTAAAAATAAAATGTTATGTTGTTAATTTAGTTATCAACAAAAATACAACAATTATGCCGATAAATAAAAAGTGGGTTACACAAGTATGTAATTGCCAAAACAATCCTGCTGACATTTTAAATGGAATGAGAGAATGCATTAAACAAAAAGACTTTAAAAATGCTGCTAAATTATTCGCGATAGCTGGGGTTTATGGAAAGTTTGATACTTACAGAGTTAAAGATAAAACTGCACATCAGGCTTTATTGGTTTTACAACAAAATATTATTATGAATCTTGACGAAAGTGAAAGGAATTCTTTATTTGAAAGTCTTAAAAAAGAGCTTGAGAAAGGTTCAAATAATTTAAATGAAATTTGTCAAGCAATCAGAAAAATCGGGTTTCCTAAATATTATCCAAAATATATGATTCAGCATGGAATTCAAGCTTTTACAGAAAAAGAAGGTGATGGACTTAATGAAAAGTTTGATAGTGTAGTGTCTTGGAATCTGGCATTAAAAGAGTATTTGCATTGCGGAGAATGATAATCTGCACACAACAGCGGTTTCACACAATGGCTGGTTCCGATTTTCCTCAGCCGGAAAATCGAAAAGAAATTTCCATACATTTATAACTAATCACTAAAATGCTCCGCTACTGGCACAAGGCCGCGGAACGTTATAAGCAAGCTTATTTCAATTCTTTAAAAGCCAATTTAGTAGTATAACCGGCGATTGAATTTACTGTTTTGATGAATGTATTAACATAACAAATGACAGTATTAACATAACAGATGTTAGTTTTAATATAACAGATGGTAGTTTAAGAATAACAGGTGGGAGTTTAAACATAACAGGTGGGAGTTTAAACATAACAGGTGGGAGTTTTAACGTAACAGATGGGAGTATTAAACATAACAGATGTTAGTTTTAACATAGCAAATGGGAGTATTAAACATAACAGATGTTAGTTTTAACATAACAGGTGAGAGTATTAACCTATATCCCAATTGAAGTAACATAATTGGTCAATAAATAAACGTAAATAATATAAAGCCTGCTCATAACAGCCGTTTTAAGCAACTGTTAGGCTTGGCCTCTCCCCGATTTGCTGGCGGAAATCTTAAAGTTGTTTTGTACTTGGAATAATTAGTGCTAAATTTAACAGCTACTACAAACAGTGTAATCTTGTGTACAATTTTGAAAAATCAGAAGTAAAAACCATTAAAAATGTTTAGACATCAAGGAAAAACAAGAACTTTAAGCCATAATTTGCGAATTGCTTCTTTATTATCTTTTGTTGCAGGAATTGTAAATGTTGCTGGTTTTTTAGCTGTTCAAAAATTAACAACAAATGTCACTGGGCATTTTGCATTTTTTGTTGATGAAATACTCAAGTTGAACTTTTGGAACGGATTTGTTTACTTTTTGTATATATTTTTCTTTTTTCTTGGGGCATTTGTTTCAAGTTATTTAGTCGAACTTATTTCCCAAAAAACAGAACGAAATATTTATGTTTTTCCAACATCAATCGAAATTTCAATATTATTCGCAATCGGAATATTTGGCAGAAGTTTAATAAACCAAAACCCGAATATAATTGCTTGTAGTTTATTATTTGCTATGGGTTTACAGAATTCCTTAGTAACTAAAATATCGAATGCAACTGTAAGAACAACACATTTAACATGTCTTTTTACCGATTTAGGAATAGAGTTATCACAACTGTTTTTTTACAAACAAACCGAAATGAAAGCGAAATTATATTCGTCTATTAAGTTGAGATTAACAATAATAAGTTTCTTCTTTATTGGCGGAATAATAGGCGGAGTATTTTACACAAAAATTGAATTAAGAGTATTATTCATTGCAGGAGTTACTTTAATAATGGGGTTGATTTACGATAACATAAAATTGAAAATAATTATGTTGAATCGAAAATATCATCACTAAAAATAGCACTTAACAGCGGTTAGCAACAAAAGCATGGCTCAAACTTCTATTATGTTCGTAACAACAAATCATCCAATCGTTGCACTGGGTTACTCTTACTGTATGGCAATTTTTTTCGTAACACTATCCTGATTATCGAAGCTTATTTTGACCAAAACAATCTGAGTGGCGGCATGTAAAGTGTTGGTTTGGAATAGATTGGTATTTAAGCCTTTTTGACTAAACAACAATTTCCCTAAAATATCAAACACTTCTACTTGTGCCATTGGTGTAGCCGAACAGATTACCTGTAACTGATGGCCTGTGCTTATAATTTTCACATCATCTTTGACAAGCGGTGGATTCGTTACATTAAACGCCTCATCAGTAAACCGTAATTCAAAACGATTTTCAAAAGTACCTGCTGTTGTTACAAAAGTATAGGCAGCAGCTTTTAAATCCTGTACTATATTAGTGGTTTTATCCAGTAAATATATATTTTGAGTATCGAAAAGCCCATCGAAATTGTCTAGATTAATGCTCAACTCCCCATTCACTGTTGTGCTGTATGCAATTGGAATACTATCGGTCTCTGAAAAAGGCAGGCTTTTTCCCTGAATCGATAAATCATGGGTGCCCACCTTCGTATAAATACTTACGGGACTACCCACCTGTATCATTTTACTGTCAAACACAGAATCGAAATCATTAGTTGCCCCTTCCACATATCCTATCAACATTTGATTGTAAGCACCATCAGCACTGTTTAAGGATAACCAAATGCGATGTCTTTCCAAACCTTCAGAAATAGTGGTGGCAGTAGCCGAAGCGTGTCCGTTTTTGAAAAACTGGGTATTGTTTCCTGCTAAACGGGCAGCGTTAGTAAACGTTGCTGAATAAGTTCCGTTCGCTAAACTGGTATTGGCCTCAATAAAAAAACCCTGGCCAGCAGCTACTTTGCCTGTTGGCACAGCCCCTCCGGATGGTGCAGCTATCCCCGTTCCTACCATTCCGGTAAGATTGTATTTGGCATAATCATTTATGGTATACTGATTACTGGTAATAGGTGTAGTATGGGTCCAAAAATAAGCTGTCCCGGTCATAACTGCCGTGTTTGCCGTAATAAACACATCAATGTCTATTGCAGAGGGATAAGGATTTCCAATCAGGTTGTAACTTGGTACGGCAGTTTTGATGACCGGTACATTAATGACTCCGTTATTTGGAACACCCGTAAAAATGGTTTCTACTATCTGGGTTGGACTATAGGTCAGATTGCCTGGCGCTCTTCCCAGATAACCAATCCCTGGTGTCATGACAGTCGCCCCGGTTTGATATACATAGGTGTTCCCCGATGTATTGAAGCTGTAAAATAATGAATTGGTCGCCAACTGGCTCAATGTAGCCGCTGCCACCGGAGATGACCAATAAGTATAGTCGTATTGTCTTAAAGCTGTAGTTTTTCTTTTATAGCTAATATTTCCGGTATTTACAGAAGCATCATTGGTCTGCAACAAACTGGCTCCATCTTCGAAAGTTAAGGAACCACCACCACTAACAGCAACAGCATTGACTATGGTTAAGGTATGCCCTGAATTCATAGTTACCGCAACTCCTGGATTAATCTCTAGAGAACAAGCGGTTATATCGCCTGTTGAGGAATAGGTTCCTGCAAACACTGCTATCTGACTACTTGTTGGAGGTAATCCTGTTGACCATGAGGTTCCGTTCCAGATATCGGTTGGCTGGCCAGTAATGGTTACGCTTGCTGCCGGTGAAATACAACCGGAAGAATTTTTAGCGGTTACACTATAGGTACCACTGGCAACACCACTAAAAATACCAGTTGTATTGGTATAAGTCAACCCATTAATGCTATACGTCATTCCGGCTCCCGTTGGCGAAGTAATCGTAATTGTCCCTGTCGCCAGAGTACAAGTTGGCTGTGTAAGCGTAGTCACAGGTGTAGCGGTTGCCAAACCCGAGTTAACCACCACTGTTATTTCAGCAATCACAACCGGATTTCCGGGAAGAGAAGATTTCATTTTTACCTGATAAGTGTAGGAACCCGCACTGGCAGGTGCGGTTAAACTATAACTTGGACTAGCCAAATAGGTTGTTCCGCCACCGGGTAATCCGCTTCCTAAAAACGAATAAGTATAAGTGCCATTTGGCGGTGGTGTAGCAAAAAGATTTAAAGTGTTACCGGTACAAACAGGTGAATTGGAAGTTAAGCTGCCTGTTCCTCCAAAGTTCATCAGGTCATAAAAGCTAAAATCGGCCCCTGCCCCTCCGTTACAGCTTGCCAGTAAATTGGTGCCGATGTAAATACGTTCCGATGCATTACAAGAACCTCCAACGAGAGATCCTCCCGGATTGATGATCATTGACGAACCATCGCCAAGAGTAAGCCTATTATTGCCTGGGGGTAAAATCAAGGGAAGCATTGTTTCTGACTACAAGCTGAATTGCCCCAAGGCAACTTAGGTTTAAATCAGAATCCATATAAATACTTGATGCTGAGGTGCCATCCCCAACATAAATTATGCTACAGCCACTAAACGAACTACAGGTTAAGGAGCTGGCATTTACGGGTGTTCCGGTAATAGTACATTGGGCATTTAAGTCTAATGAGAATACCAAAACCGCTACTAATAATAGTAAAAATGGTTTCATGATATATCTTTTTTTGAGTAGGCCGAGTACCGAGTAGAAGTATGGTACTATAAATATATGCTATAATCGGAGCTCTGAAAAAAATAGTCGGTGAAGTACCAAAAACAACTTTTAACTACACAAGAAGACGAATCAATTATTAGAATGCTGGCTTGGAAATGAATTAAACAAAAAAAAGCAGCTGTTTGCTCATGCCTACCAATTGTATGGCTTGAAATTTATCAGAGTCTGTAATGAATGTATTCCCTCTTTTGCTTAAGGTTTTTTCGTTCAAAGTTTTTGGTATATTTGTGTTAATCAGTACAAAATCATAACAGCTTCTACAAACTCCGGAACGTTATGCAACCTAATAAATCAGAAATATGAAAACAAAACTACTCTTTTTCTTATTCTTCATAGCTTTTATGTTTAGCGCCTTTGGGCAAAATAATCCGGTAGAGAATTTAACTTTTTCACAATCCTATGAATATCCAAATAATTTTTTTGAATTGAATTGGGAAGAACCGGCACAGCCTCACAATGAATTATTAGGATATAATATTTACCGTAACGATGAATTGTTCAGATTTCAAACAGAAACCACTTTGTATAATTTAAACACCCCTTTATATGGTTTTGTTTCGAATTGTGGTGTGAATTTTTTAGCCTTAGACAATCAAAGTCAGCCTTATGTAAATGGTTTTGATATTCACGTTACAGCAGTTTATAATCCAGATCAAATAGAATCCAATTATTTGCAAACGGTTCATTGTTATGGCGCTTTATTGACTACTACTAATTATAGTCGTGAAAAAGCGATACTATTTCCAAATCCGACCAACGGATTATTGAATATTGGAAACATAAATTTGGAAAAAATTATTATTTATGATATTTCAGGAAAAGCAATAAGGGAGTTGCTGCCTGAATCGCAAATTGATTTAAGCAACATTTCAAAGGGACTTTACATTATAAAACTATTTTCTGAACGAGAAATTATTATAGACAAAATACTAATTGAATAAATTACATCGAATAACAGTAGTCTATAGTATCCATAATATATGAACATACAAGAACAAATCAAAGAGTATATTACTGGTCAACCTGAACCAAAACGCAGTGATATGCAAGAGTTGCACCGCATCATTCTGAAAATAATGCCGGAATGTAAATTGTGGTTTCTGGATGGCAAAAACAGTGAAAATAAAATTGTTTCTAATCCTAATATTGGATATGGATTTTACACCATAAAATATGCTGACGGAAAAACCAGAGCGTTTTATCAAATTGGTTTGAGTGCAAACAAAACCGGAATTTCTATCTATATCCTTGGTATCGATGATAAGACATACTTAGCCAAAACGTATGGAAAAGAAATAGGTAAAGCTAGCGTGACCGGATATTGCATTAAGTTCAAAACGCTAAAAGATATAAACATTGAAATACTTGAAGCTGCCATCCGATACGGATTGGCGATGTAGAATTAATAAGTTGAACTATCAATATTAAGATATTCATAAAAAGTGAAACCTAAATTGTACTTGTAGAATAACACTTTAAATGAGCATAAAATTTTAAACCAATTTGAATATGATGCTAAAAAAATATTCCGTTCTACTGGGAATGTGTATGTCAGTATTGCTGCTACTAATTGCTACGATGGTATATCCCGGAGGTTCAATGTTTGACAAAAATTCGGTTGGTTTTGAGTGGTCGAAAAACTTTATCAGTAATCTCTTCGGAGCCAAAGCTGTCAATGGATTAGACAATCCGGCCAGAATTTGGGCTATTGGAGGAATGTTTTTTCTTTCTGCCAGTCTTGCGGTATTTTTCATTAATTTTTCCAAAAAAATACCGGCAAAAGGAGCTGCAAAAGTGGTAAAATATTTAGGTGGTGGTGGCATGCTGTTCACTTTTTTAATTGCAACCCCTCTGCATGACATAATGGTCACAATGGCTAGTACACTGTTTCTTTTAGGTCTGTTTTATATTACTGTTTTTGTTTTCAAGTCAAAGTTGCATTTTTTCAAATTCCTATGTGTAGTTTGTCTGCTTCTTTTTTACAGTAGTCTATACATATTCGGCATCCGTGATTATATAGAGTATCTACCAATACTGCAGAAAATTACCTTTTCCAGTGTCATAATTTTAGTTGTAGGATTGGAGTATTTTACCCAAAAAGAAGATTTTCAACACATCAAAGTGGGCAAGCAAAAGAAGAGTAATTAAACAACAAACCCATATTAATTATTTTAAGTAAACCATGAATCCAAAAATAAGATCAATTCGCCCCTTTATTGGAGCAAAAAACTTTGCAGTTTCCAGAAATTTTTACCGTGACTTAGGTTTTGAAGAAATCATTTTGACCAACAACATGTCATATTTTAAAATGCAGGAAGTTGGCTTTTATTTGCAAGATGCTTATGTCAAAGATTGGATAGATAATTCAATGGTTTTTGTAGAAGTAGACGATGTAGAAGAGTTCTGGAGAAAGATTACCACTTTAAATTTAACCGCCAAATATGAGAATGTTAAAGTGGTTCCCATCAAAAACTATGATTGGGGGAAAGAATGTTTCGTACACGATCCGGCCGGAATCTTATGGCACTTTGGCGAATTCTTTTAAGCATATTACTTAATTTTGTTAGCAACTCACAAGTAACATATTATGAACATAGAAAATAAAAAAGCGTTGTCAACTGAAGAAACAAAAATACTATTCAGCATTTTAAAGGACCGCTTTGAAAAAAACAGGAACCGCCATAATGATGTTGAATGGCCTAAAGTATTGGCGAAATTGGAAATGGCTAATGAAAAACTTTGGTCGCTCAATGAAATGGAAAAAACCGGTGGTGAGCCCGATGTAATTGGGTATGATAAAAAAACGGGAGAATACATTTTTTATGACTGTTCTGCCGAAAGTCCCAAAGGTCGAAGAAGTGCCTGTTACGATCGTCAAGCGTTAGAGTCAAGAAAAGAGCATAAACCTGCGACTAGCGTGATGGATATGGCTGCAACAATGGGCATCGAAATTTTAAACGAAGTAGAATATCGCGACTTGCAACAATACGGAAATTTTGACACTAAAACATCGAGTTGGCTAAAGACACCGCCTGAAATTAGAAAACTTGGTGGTGCTATCTTTGGAGACTGGCGGTACAACCATGTATTCATTTATCACAACGGAGCCGATTCCTACTATGCGGCCAGAGGATTCCGTGGCTCCCTGCGAGTGTGATTTTACTAAGTACTTACCTTAAAATAATGTTCTAAAACCGCTGCCAATCGTATGCCGGCATCTAGCAATTGTGATTTGATAATCGGATAAGCCTCATCAATATAATTGGGATTTACTTTATTGTCATGAACATCGTAAGCATTCTTAAGATATCCTCTGGATTGTTTTGCCCATCCAATGATATCTATTTTTTTTACGGCTTCTAATTCTTCTGACGTATACTTTTTGCTGTTTAAAACATCAGTCAATGATGTTCCTTCAAACTCTATAATACCTGAATCCCATGTAGCATGAAGATTAGAACCATAACTACTCATAAAGTTTAGCTGCACTGTATTGCCTCCTTTATCTGATGGATAACCAATGTGAAGCGGCTGATGCAAATCGCCTATAAGATGAAATAAAAATAAGATGCGTCTTTTCACATCGTCATGGGATAACGTTTGTTTGTGGTCAAGATCTTTGAGAGTTTGGTTCAATACTGTAACTATGTTCTCTCCTACCGGCATTTCTTTGGACCCTTTTTCAAGGTCTAAATAATGATAAGGCTTCATATAATCATTGGCATGATCGCTTTTAATGGCATCCATCCAGTTGGCAGCATCTTCAATGCTCATGCCATCGAGATAGTCCATCACATTTTTTTTAGTAGCTTCATCCATGTAATGGAAGGCCACTTCGGCTACAAGAGCATGCCCTTTATTTCCCCATGCAAAAGAAGTATTAGAACTAATAAATAAAGCAATGGTCAGTGCCATTGTAATGAGTGGACGTTTCATAAGTGGTATTTTAATGAGCCAAATATATTTTAATATTGTTTCACTAGCATCAAGGATATGTTAAAAAACATAAAATGCTTTGTAAACGCCATTTTAATCCTAAAAACATGAAAGATTTTTTTGCTAAAGTAGTTTTGTGATTGGTGGTTTATTGATAAATTTACGGCAGTTGCACAGCAGCAGTTAAATCCAAACAATAATTCCATCTCAATTCGTTTACATGAAAACCAATGCACTTCTTTTGATTGTCATCATTACCATTTTATCGGTAAGTTGTAACAAGACTAATGACATCAAAACAATAACCGGAAAACATTACCAGCTCAGAAAAGCACCTAATCAGAAAGCAGTATTGATATTATTTCCAAGCTATCCGGGAGATATTGAAGACACTCAAAAAGAAGCCGTTTTTTTAAAAGATATTGAGCAGGAAGGAATTACAACTTTACTTCTAGACATTAACCAAAAATTATATTTAAGAGAAAATAAAAAGCAAGAATATGCCAAGTTACTCAACACCATTTTGAATCAAAACAAAGTACTGAAACAAAATGTTTTCATTGGCGGGTTTTCAAGTGGTGGCAACCTGGCCGCAGTTTTGTGTGATTATTTACTAAAAACCAAAGACCAACTCCAACCCAAAGGAATGTTTGCCGTTGACTCCCCTATTGACTTGGAACGATTATATAAAACGGCCAAGAAAAGCGTTGTCGAAAATGTCGATAAGGCGGCTTATAATGAGGGATTGTTTCTAGGCGAACTATTAGAAACCGAATTAGGAAACCCTCAAAAAGATTTGACAAAATACAAAGAATTTTCCCCTTACTTAGTTTCTACCAACAGCACCAATAACATTGCTGCCCTGAAAGATATCAAGGTTAGGTTCTACACAGAACCCGATTTAGCATGGCAGAAAAAAAACAAAAACCGGAACTACGAAGATCTCAGCGCTTACAGTTTAGACAAAGCCATTCAAGCATTAAAAACTTTGGGGAGTAAAAAAGCCGAGTTTATCACCACCAAAGAAAGAGGCTTCAGAGCCAACGGCGAAAGACATCCACATTCCTGGAATATCGTAGAAAGAGATGGTTTACTAAAATGGATGCTGCACTAAACTGTTAAGAAATTGCCGGTATGTGAGATTCTTTTGCCTAAATCACAGCAGTATTCAACAGAATAGTTAATATCGATTATTTATAATCATTTTTGACTACTTTTGCTTCAAATACCACTTATGATGAGGCAAAGAAATATTCTTGCTGTAGCTTTTATGGCTATTAGTTTCTCGTTGACTTATGGTCAGCAAACAATTAAAGAAAACGACTATACCATCGTTTATAACAAGTCCAATATTGCACTGCAATTTAATCAGCAAAATGCTGTTATCGTATCGGCGATTGATGTAACTAAAAAAACTCCTGTATCACTTCACAAAGAAGGAACCGGTTACATACTAGACAATCTTACCCCGGCCGAGATAATCAAAATAGACTACCAAGTAACCACTCAAAAAAGCAGTACCGCCAAAAGCGCTTATCTTGCTGTTCCTTCGGCTTCATCAGGAACCATTAATGTGTATTTCAATCATCCGGTTGATACCAGTTATGCTCAAATACAAGCGGCAACCAACTTAGGAAATACAGTCGACGATTTGTTAATTAGTTACATCAATGCCTGTCAAAGCACATTAGATATTGCTATTTATAATTCATCTTCTCCAACAGCCACCACAGGAATTGCCGGAGCTATCAATGCCGCTTATAACAGAGGCGTACAGGTTAGGGTTATTTATGACGGAAGTACCGGAGGCAATATGATTGGATTGCTAAATGTGAATATCCCAAAAGTAGCCAGTCCTGTTAGTTCAAGTTACGGAATAATGCACAATAAGTTTGTCATTTTTGATGCCAATAGCAGTGACCCCAACAAACCTTATGTATGGACAGGCTCCACCAACTGGACGGTATCGCAGATTGATGGTCCTGACAGAAATAGTGTCATAATGATTCAAGATCAAGCCCTAGCTCAGGGATATAAAATTGAATTCGAAGAAATGTGGGGAAGTAATACAATGACCCCGGATGCCGTGGTATCCAAATTTGGACCTTATAAAACCGACAACACACCACATACCTATATCATTGGAGGTAAAACCATTAACAGTTATTTCAGTCCAAGTGACAATACCAACACTAAAATTATTGCCACTATCAATACTGCCAATACCGACATTGATGTGGCAACCATGCTCATTACCCGAAGTGATATCAGCAATGCGCTGATTATGAAATATAATAGTGGATTAACCAATGTAAACGTAGTGGTAGATAGCCAAAACCCTTCCGGAAATCAAATTACTACTCTCCAATCATCGTTATTAGCAAATCATGCTGTGGTCTATACCAACAGTGGTATTTTGCATCACAAATTTATGGTCGTTGATAATTTCAACAGCGCTTCTGATCCTTTAGTCCTTTTAGGTTCGCACAACTGGAGCAGCTCTGCTGAAAACAAAAATGATGAAAACACCTTAATTGTTCACGATTTAAATATTGCCAATCAATACTATCAGGCCTTTGCCTATTTATACCAAGATGCCGGTGGCGTAATTATGTTAGCCAATCCTGAATTTACTACAACTGAATTTGCGCTTTATCCTAATCCGACTACCGGAATTGTGACTCTAGAGGCGAATGCTACGGCTTTAAATGATGTTTCTGTTACCGTTTATGATGCTTTGGGTAAAAGCGTATTTACCAATCAATACACTACTTTGTTACACGAAGACATTTCCATCAGCAATCAAGCTGCCGGACTTTATTTTGTGAACATTCGAAGCAACGGCAAAAGCTGGAGTTACAAAGTCGTGAAAAACTAAATCTTACTTTGTTCCGTTTTAATCGAGTTTACTTTGGACTGGCTGTAGCGCTATTTTTTATCGAAGTTGCGATAGCCCTATTTGTACACGATAAAATCGTAAGGCCTTATATTGGCGATGTTTTAGTAGTAATACTGATTTACTGTTTTGTAAAATCCTTTTTGAATTTGCCGGTAATGACAACAGCTGTTTGTGTCTTGCTGTTTTCCTATACTATTGAAATTCTTCAGTACTTCAATTTAGTTCAAAAACTGGGATTAGAGCACAACAAACTGGCTCGAATCGTAATCGGAAGTTCCTTTGGCTGGGAAGATTTTTTAGCTTATACTATCGGAATTTTAATCGTGATTTTTGTAGAAATAATCGTCGCTAAGAAACAATTACAATAATCCATTATACTTTCTTACGAACCATTCGGTGGTCAGGGAAAGCGCTATTAAAATAAGTAACCAAATCCAATCAATCAAAGGCGATTTTTTGACAATGGTTTTTTGAACGGCTTTATAGCTTTCGTCTGCCAAGAGTTGCTTTATCAAACTATCAACTTGATTAGGAAGAAAGGCTTTGCCCTGCGTTTGAGTCGCTAACTGATTCAACTTATTCCAATCCGGATTGACAAATTGCTTTTCGATATCAAAATCCAATACTTCAAAACTACTGCTGTACGCAGAATTAGAATTCAATTCTTTTACGGTAAACGTATAATTCCCGGCAGCTAATCCATCTAAATTGGCTTGAAAAGCATTGGTGGCTCTAAGCAAATCATAGTTTTTAACCTGCTTCGTTTTTGTATTGGTCACTGCAATAGTCAATCTTGCTCTTTCATCCAATTCATAATTTTTATTGAAATACTGTGCCGTGATTTCTATTCCTTCTCCCGAATTATAAAAGCGCTCATGATTCACCACCAAAGACTTTCTGGCATTATTCGAAGCTAAATACTGAATGATTTTATCTAAGAAAATATCAAAATCCGTAAAGCTCTTTTTGCTCACATAATTCTCGGCACGCCATTTCCAGATGTTCTCCCCGAAAAGAAATGCACTTCGAATTCCTTGATTTTCGGTAAACGCCAATAAAGGTTGATTGGTGGCTATGTTGTGAATTGTAGATGAAAGCAAAGTATTTACATTGCCTTTAGCCGTAATGGTTCCAAATGAATTTTCCAATGGAGGAAACTGTTCAAATCCAATATTATCCAAAGCAAAAAGATTGAACTGACTGTCAAACGAGGCCAAATAATCTTCTTTCTGGCCGCTCATTTTAAACGAAAAGCTGCTCTGATTTTGATTCAAAAAATAGAAATCAGTATCGTTTCCGGTAATAATCCAAGTGTTGATTTTGGCATTGGCATTTTGTTCAAAGATACTTTTGAATTCAGCCGTTGGCTGGTATAAAATCAAAACATTATAATTTGTTAACGATTTGATTTCATTAGGTTTAAGAATAGTTACTTTGCGTTGTGCATTAGTTTCGATAGCGCGCTTTATAGCACCCAAATCAGGATGGGGAAAAGCTGAAATCAAAGCCACTTCTGTCTTTTGATCAATCACTTCCACCGCAAAATTCTTAGTGTTGTTATAGGTATTCTTTTCCTGTTCTTTTGAAGTTATTGTCGCTTTTAGAATTTGTAAACCTACTTTGTCTGCAGGCAGCAAAACATTGAGCGTGGCTGATTTTTTTGTGGGCGAAAAAGCCACTGTTTGTTCGTTCAATAAGGTATTACCTTGTGAAATTTTAAAGGTAGCATTGATGGTTTTCGTTCCTGAATAATTCAAAAAGACCTCTACCGGAAATTTATTTTTGTGAAACGCATATTTGTTGACATTCAATTGTGCCACTTTCAAATCTAAATAAGTGGTGGTATCACCAACAGCTATTGGATAAACCTTATTCTCCGGATTGAAGCCAAACACGTAATCCTCACCCGAAGTTTGATTCCCATCCGAAATCAAAACCGTTGGAAAATGTTGGTTTTTGTAAATATTCTTCAGATTCTTGGCCACAGCATCCACATTAGATTGTTTCCCTTTAAAATCAATCGTATCCGAAGGCAAAAAGTCCTGGTCAAACTGATAGGTTTGTACATCAAACTTATCGGCTAAAGCAGAATTGTCTTTTAATTTATCAAACACTTCCATCGCCGACTTATCCGCTTTCAAATCTTTTATCGAAGCCGAATTATCAATAACAATAGGTAATGGTGTCTTAATCGTCTCAATCGTTTTTCGGGAAATTATCGGATTGATTAGCAATATCAACAATCCAAAAACCGTAAAGAAACGCAAAAAAGCCAAAAGCAAAGTGACTTTCGACTTGCTTTTGGCTTTATAAAAATACTGATAAAACGATATGGCAAACGCTATTCCTAAAGATAGCAATAGTAACAAAATAGTGTTTGTACTCATTATCGGTTTATTCGAAGATTAAAATTTAAATTGGCAATTAGGTTAGCATTCCGCCACAAACGTTCAACACTTGCCCGGAAACATAAGCACTCATATCCGAAGCAAAGAACAAGCAGGCATTGGCCACATCTTCGGGAGTCCCGCCGCGTTTTAACGGAATAGAATCTCTCCAGCCTTGTACTACGTCTTCGTTCAATTTGGCGGTCATTTCGGTTTCGATAAATCCGGGAGCAATTGCGTTACAACGAATGTTTCTCGAACCTAACTCTAAGGCTACTGATTTGGTAAACCCAATCATACCGGCTTTAGAAGCAGCGTAATTGGCTTGTCCGGCATTACCTTTTACTCCCACAACTGAACTCATATTCACGATAGAACCTTTGCGGTTTTTCAACATGATTTTCTGAACGGCTTTGGTCATATTGAATACCGATTTCAAATTGATTTCGATTACTTTGTCAAAATCCTCTTCGCTCATACGCATTAAAAGATTGTCTTTGGTGATTCCGGCATTGTTGATTAATACGTCTACATTCCCGAATTCTGCCATAACATCATCAACCAGTTTTTGGGCTTCGTTGAAATCGGCTGCATTTGATTTATATCCTTTGGCTTTGATTCCCATTGCCGATAATTCGTTTTCCAGAACCAAGGCACTTTCGGCTGATGAACTATAGGTAAAGGCTACATTCGCACCATGTTGGGCAAAAACTTTAGCAATTCCGCTTCCTATTCCTCTACTCGCGCCTGTGATGATGGCTACTTTTCCTTCTAATAATTTCATTGTGATAAAAGTTAGTTTTGATAATTTTAATGAAAGGTCAAATATAGAATAATTTATACTTAGGAAAAAATATCATTTGTATTTAAACCTTTAGTATTATTGCTTGTCGAAAAGTACTGACCAACCAAAAGATGATTAACCAAACCCACTTTGAAAAACTATATCAGGAGTACCGTGTACTCGTGTTCAATGTGGCGTTGAATTATCTGCAGAACCTTGAAGATGCTGAGGAAATTACTCAGGATGTGTTTGTCAAAGTGTATCATTCGTTGGAAAATTTCAATCAGAAATCATCATTTAAAACCTGGATTTATCGCATTACTATCAATCAGTGTTTGGATTTTGTAAAGAAAAAAAACAGTCAGAAACGCTTTTTTATTTTTGGCAAAAAGAGTCAAAATGAACAGGAATATCTCAACACTGCCACCTTTGAACATCCCGGGATTTTGATGGAAAAGCAGGAAGAGGCTAAAATTCTTTTTGAAGTCATTAATACGCTTACCGAAAATCAAAAGACAGCTTTCCTCCTATCCAAATTGGATGGTTTGAGCAATCCGGAAATTGCCGAGATTATGCAACTCAGCGTCTCTTCTATCGAATCCTTGATATTCAGAGCTAAAACAGCACTTCAGGAAAAATTAGCCGAAAAATTTAAAAACTATCGCAAGAAATAAAAATAACCGTCGTCTAAGTAATTATGGAAAGAGAACATTGGATACAAAATGTAATGAGCAGCACTAACGGTATAACGCCAGTTAAACCGAGTGACACTTTATTGTCCAAAATTCAGCAAAAGATAAACCAACAAAACAAGGTTTCTCCAAAAACCGTCTGGCTGGCAGCCGCTTCTATCGCCGTTTTAATAGTTTTAAACATTACCGTTTTAAAAACTAAAGACAAAACCAAAATAGAGACCACTACCGCTTATCAGGAAATGACCGGAAACCAAAGCAATCAGCTATATTAATAATGGAAAAGACAAAACTATTAACGATTTCAGTAATTGGATTATTGTTGCTCAACTTTGCGACTTTGGGGTTTTTATTTTTGAATGGTTCCAAAGAACATCATCCACCTCATGAAGGCCAAAAGCCAAGAGAAATCATCATCGATAAATTGCATTTTGATGCTAATCAACAAAAGGAATATGACAAAATAATCCAATGGCATCACGGAGAAATTGAGAGACTTGACGGAAACATTCGACAAACTAAAAATGAATTGTATGCCCAGTTATCAAAACCGGAAGTCAATGCTAAAACCAAAGACAGTTTGATTGCAGTTTTAAATTCGTATCAAAAGCAAATTGAGCAAACCCATTTCAAGCATTTTGAAGACATCAAAAAACTGTGTCACCAAGATCAAATCGATGATTTCAATGCGCTGACAGAGGAATTGGGAAGAATCTTTGCGCCAAACAAACCACCGAGACCAAGACATGATTAAAAACGGAATTGTTGTTGCCTTACTTTTTTTGGCTTGTTTTAAGAGCAATTCTCAAATCAAAACCGATTCGTTGAGCCTTACTTTTAAAGTAAAATTCAACCAGCTTCCGGCAGCATTCGGCAAACCGTTCATCACCTCAAATAAAGATACCATAGTGTTGGAAACGTTTCGCTGTTATATTTCTAACATTGAAATTCAGTATGCTGATCAATCGGTTTTCAAACAAAACAACAGCTATCATCTACTCGATTTGGAAAACCCCAATTCCTTAGTGATACCGATAACAACCAAAAGCGACAAAGTCATCCGTAAAGTTACATTCAACATTGGCATTGATAGTATTACCAATACTTCAGGAGCTTTGAGTGGTGATTTGGATCCTGTGAAAGGCATGTATTGGGCTTGGCAGAGCGGCTACATCAACATGAAAATGGAAGGCAAAAGTTCGAGCTGCAAAACCCGGAAAAACGAATTTCAGTTTCACATTGGCGGCTATCTTCAGCCCTATTATGCGATGCGAAAAATGGAATTCCTTTATGATAAAAAAACAACACAGCTTAACATTGCCATCGACCTGAATGATTTTTTCACCAACATAAAACTATCCGAAACCAATAGCATCATGATTCCCGGAAAACAAGCGATGCAATTAGCCAATTATAGTACCCAAATGTTTCATTTAGAATGAAAACCTACTGGAAATACTATTTCATATTGGCATTGATTATGCTGGTTTGTTTGGCTTTTTCCAACCAATTTACGACGCCTATTTATCTTGAGGTTCCAAAGAATTGGCCAAAACCGCATTACGATTTTTCCAAAAATCCATTAACCGAAGAAGGATTTCAGTTGGGCCGAAATTTATTCTACGACCCCATAATATCAAGAGACAATACGATTTCCTGCGCCAGTTGCCATTTGCAGCAAACCGGATTCACACATGTAGACCACGATTTAAGCCACGGCATTGAAGGAAGAATTGGCACCCGGAATTCGTTGGCCTTAGTCAATTTGGCCTGGAGCAAAGATTTTATGTGGGATGGCGGAGTGAACAACCTCGAAATGCAACCCATCAATCCCATCACAAATCCTTTGGAAATGGATGAAAAATTAGAGCATGTAGTGGCGAAACTCCAACGAAGCGAAAAATACAAAGCCTTATTTACTAGCGCTTTTGGCGATGAGAAAGTCACCAGTCAGCGCCTTTTAAAGGCTTTAGCGCAATTTACCGTGATGTTAAAATCATCCAATTCGAAGTATGATAAAGTGATGCGCAAAGAAGCTGTTTTTACAAAAGAGGAGCAAAACGGGTACGAATTATTCAAAGCCAATTGCGCTTCCTGCCATACCGAACCATTATTTTCCAGCGATAAATTTGAAAACAACGGTTTAAAACCGGATGCAGTTTTGAAAGATGGCGGAAGAATAAAAATCACAAAAAACAACAAAGATTCTCTGCGATTTAAAGTGCCTACCTTAAGAAATATTGAACTTACCTATCCTTATATGCATGATGGCAGCATAAAAAACCTGGCAATGGTGCTGTTTCATTACACGGAAGACATTTACCAAAGTCCAACTTTATCCAAGCAATTGGTAAAAAAAATGGAATTGAATGAACAGGAAAAAGGGAATTTACTACTCTTTTTAAGAACATTAACCGATGAAGAGTTCATAAGAAATCCAAGATTTCAATATCCGAGATAATTTTTTCATAATCGGCGAATGAATTATAAAAAAACGTCGTCTAAACCAATAACTAACCAATTCACTCCTCATGAAAATAAAATTTTTCACTTCACTGTTTGTTTTAAGTAGCTTATTACTTCAGGCGCAAACCAATCCGGCCATAACATCTTGGTTGCGCAACACCACCGGAATTACCGGTCGTCATTATGTGTCAGGCAACTCCACTCCTATTACGGATGCAGTGGCTGCCAATGTACAAACGGTGCAATATTCTACCAATTGGTCCTACATCACCACCAATGGAATTCCGGCCTATATTACTGGGCCTTTTTTGGATGGCAATCCTTCTTTGGCTACGACTCAAAACGGTGCTATTTTCAAATTTCCATTAAATCCAACTCAAAATACAGGAACCGCTACGGCTACTACAGGTGGTAATATTGGTTTGTTTATTAATGGTGTCGCCTTGTTTGATTATCGCGACGGTGCTTCCTGGAAAATTTCAACAGGAGCCTTAGCCGGAGGACCTTATGGAGGAACAGGTGACGGCAAATGGAATCGTGATGCTGTAGTAGGTGAAAAAGGCGGCTTCGATTGTGCCAAAGCGCATCCGGCCATGGGGAATTATCATCATCATCAAAATCCGAGTGCTTTTAACTTAGACTTAGTTGTTATTTCTACTGTCTGCAGCACTTACCCATCCGATGGTTTATATGTGATTAATACGGCACAACATTCTCCGTTAATCGGTTTTGCTTATGATGGTTTCCCAATTTATGGGGCTTATGCCTATGCTAATGCCGATGGAACCGGTGGCATTGTCAGAATGAAATCGAGTTATCAAGTGAGAAACATTACTACCCGAACAGTTTATGCAGATGGCACAGATGTAACCGATGGTCCGGCAGTGAGTACCACTTATCCTTTGGGTTATTTCAGAGAAGATTACGAATATGTTGCCCATCCTTTAGACCCAAGTTATTTAGATGAACATAACGGAAGATTTTGCATAACACCGGAATATCCAGCCGGAATTTATTGCTATTTTGCTACTGTAGATGCCAATCACAATTCGGCTTATCCTTATGTAGTGGGACCAACTTTTTATGGCAATAAAACAGCGGCCAAAGTAACTTCAATAACTGAATCCACTACTCAATATACTTTGGCTACTACTGATTTTGTGGTTGCCAAATTAAATATTAAAATCTATCCGAACCCGGCACAGGATTTTGTAGCCATTCAAACCGACATGATGGAAAACAATACGGAGGTTACTTTACTTGATGTTTCAGGAAAAATAATTCAAACCCAACAAATTCTACAAGGCAGTACGCTAACTGTTTTTGATTTGCAGACCGTTTGTGATGGAGTGTATTTTCTCAAAATCAACGACAACAAGGACACCAAAACTTTTAAAATAATCATTAACAAATAAGCATATGAAACTAAGATGGATTTCTTTCTTGGCTATAGCATCGCTATGGTCGTGCAGCAACAGTTCTGATAATTATGTTGATCCTTATGCCAATGTAAAAGCAACATTTGGCACAAGCATAGACTTAGATAACCTGGCCAACTACGCCAATCAAACGATTCCCAATTACATCACTCGCGACAATACAGCCGGAAATCCAATTAGTGACAAGGGAGCTACTTTAGGCCGAGTGCTGTTTTATGATAAAAATTTATCTTCCAATAATACGGTTTCCTGTGCTAACTGTCATCAGCAGATCAATGCTTTTAGCGATACCAACGTAGCAAGTGTTGGTGTCAATGGAACGACTGGGCGCCACGCGATGCGTTTAATCAATGCCCGATTTGCCATTGAGAACAAATTCTTTTGGGACGAACGTGCCGCAACGCTTGAATTTCAAACCACACAGCCAATCCGCAACCATAATGAAATGGGCTACAGCGGTGCCAATGGGGATGAAGATTTTAGCAATTTAGTAACGAAACTCAGTAACTTAGGGTATTATAAAGAATTGTTCAAGTTTGTGTATGGTACAGAAGAAATTACCGAAAGTAAAATACAATTGGCTTTGGCACAATTTGTTCGCAGCATTCAGTCGTTTGACAGCAAATACGATACCGGAAGAGCTCAGGTTACGGCTGACAATCAACCGTTTCCTAACTTTACCAATCAGGAAAATCAAGGAAAACAATTGTTTATGGCACCCCCACAATTTGATGCTAGCGGAAGTCGAACCGGAGGTGGTGTAGGGTGTGCCGGTTGTCACGCTGCCCCAGAATTTGATATTGCACCCAATTCGGGAAACAACGGAATTATAGGTGTCTTAGGCGGAACCGGAATTGACATTACCAACACACGAGCGCCTTCGTTACGCGATATTGTTAAACAAGACGGAACACTCAACGGACCGTTGATGCATACGGGAGTATTCACAAGTTTGCAAACCGTTATTGGTCATTACGGAAACATCAATATCGCTCCCGGAAACACTAATCTTGATCCAAAATTAAGACCTAATGGTTTTGGACAGCAGTTAAATTTAACAGCACCGGAAGTCAATGCTCTGATGGCTTTCCTGAAAACATTATCAGGTACTAATGTCTATGTTGATACCAAATGGTCCAATCCCTTTCCTAATTAAACCAAAAAAGCCTCGAAATATCGAGGCTTTTTTTATGCAATATATCTTGGAATTTTTATCCCATTACTTCTTTTACTTTTTTACCAATCTCAGCCGGAGAATCTACTACGTGAATTCCACAAGCTGTCATGATTGCTTTTTTAGCTTCTGCGGTATCGTCAGCACCACCAACAATGGCACCGGCATGTCCCATCGTTCTTCCTTTTGGAGCGGTTACGCCAGCAATAAAACCAATAACCGGTTTGCGATTCCCATCAGCTTTAATCCATTTAGCAGCATCGGCTTCTAATTGACCTCCGATTTCTCCAATCATAATGATACATTCGGTCTCCGGATCATTCATCAATAATTCAACAGCTTCTTTAGTAGTGGTTCCAATAATTGGATCTCCACCGATACCGATTGCGGTTGTAATTCCTAACCCTTGTTTTACCACTTGATCAGCTGCTTCGTATGTCAAAGTTCCCGATTTAGATACAATACCAACCGTTCCTTTTTTGAAAACAAAACCTGGCATAATACCAACTTTAGCTTCCCCAGGAGTAATTACTCCAGGACAATTTGGACCCACTAAACGACAATCCTTTTCTTTTACATAACCATAAGCTTTAATCATATCGGCTACAGGTATGCCTTCCGTAATAGTGATGATTACTTTAATTCCGGCATCAGCCGCTTCCATAATAGCATCAGCAGCAAAGGCTGGCGGAACAAATATGATAGTAGTATCAGCTCCTGCTTTTTCTACAGCATCTTTAACCGTATTAAAAACCGGGCGGTCTAAATGAGTGGTTCCACCTTTTCCCGGTGTTACTCCTCCTACTACATTAGTCCCGTATTCAATCATTTGAGAGGCGTGGAAAGTTCCTTCGCTTCCGGTAAATCCTTGTACTATTATTTTTGAATTTTTATTAACTAAAACGCTCATGTTTGTGTTTGTTTATTGGTGTTTATTTTTTGTGTTGCAAAAGTAGAAAAAAGTGCTCAGTGTTTAGTGCTCAGCCAACAGTTTTTTTACTGATTATAGCTGACTCATTTGATACCCTCGGTACAATTTATCGTTTTTCAATTCCCAAATAACCATGAAATGAGCCAAAAGCATCTCCTCTCTTGGATTTTCAATGGTTTTCACATAATGAGAGTAGCGTACCGAAACAGTATTACCCTCAGCCAGTATATGAGTTATTCTTGATTTGGAACGAACATAAGCTTTGCTCAATTCGGTACTCAGCTCAATAATATCGGCTTTTTTTAGTTTCAAAAAACCTTTGGTACTGTGCCACTCCAAAACCACATCGGGATGTAGGAACTCAGTAACAGTTGCCGTTTCCAACAGTACATCTGACTGGTAAAAATTTTGAACGATTTCTTTAGCGCTCATAGTTTATTTCAATTTATTTAAAATATCCGGGATTCTTTTTACGTTGGCCAATTGCTTCAGTTTCTCACGAGATTCTTCTACCGGAGTGCCAAAATAACTTTTGCCGCCTTCGATAGATTTAGTTACACCTGTTTGCCCAAGCACGACAGCTTTGGTACCAATAGTGATTCCACTGGTAGTCCCAACTTGTCCCCAAAGGGTTACTTCATCTTCTATAATTACACAACCGGCAATACCAGTTTGTGAAGCAATTAAACATTTTTTACCAATAACTGTATCATGACCTACATGCACCTGATTATCAATCTTCGTTCCGGCACCGATAGTCGTATCGCCGGTAACACCTTTGTCAATAGTACACAAAGCGCCTATGCCTACATTGTCTTCAATCACAACTCTTCCACCGGAAAGCAACTGGTCAAAACCTTCTGGGCGTTTTTTATAATAAAAAGCATCAGCACCCAAAATGGTTCCTGAGTGTATAATTACATTATCACCAATTACTGTATTATCATACGCAATAACATTGGCGTGCAGCAAGCAGTTTTTGCCTATGGTTACATTATGTCCGATAAAACAATTCGGTTGAATTACCGTTCCTTCTCCAATAGTGGCTGAAGCTGCAATACTGACATTCGCAGCTACAAAAGGTCTGAAATGTTTGGTAAGCGTATTAAAATCTCTAAAGGGATCATCAGAAATCAACAACGCTTTTCCTTTTGGGCATTCGACTTCTTTGTTAATCAAAACAATAGTTGCTGCCGATTGCAAAGCTTTGTCATAATATTTCGGATGGTCAACAAATACGATATCGCCAGGTTCTACCACATGAATTTCGTTCATGCCATGAACAGCAAAATCGTCAGCACCAATATATTGGCAACCGATAATTTCAGCGATTTCTTTAAGAGTATGTATTCTTGA
>NZ_DAINRG010000038.1:0-23505 GCF_036741995.1 Flavobacterium sp.
TTCCACTTTCAGTATACGTTTGTCCGTTTACTGACCATGTATAACTATCGCATACGGATGCTGTAGTAGTAGTAGTATCGCTTGGCGTAATAGTCAAGTTTAATACTTCTGTATGACAGCCTGTAACTACTGAATGAGTTCCACTTTCAGTATACGTTTGTCCGTTTACTGACCATGTATAACTATCGCATACGGATGCTGTAGTAGTAGTAGTTGTATTAGGTGTAACAGTTACTGTTGTAGCTGCTGAAGTGGTAAAACAACCAAACTCATTGGTTACTTTTACTGTATAATTGCCAGAAGCAGCAACCGTAATACTTTGTGTAGTAGCACCTGTTGACCATAAATAACTTGTTCCTGCGTTTGCAGTTAATGTTACGTTTCCGCCATCACAAAAAGTGGCAGCACCACCTGCGGTAATTGTCGCCGTAGGTAAAGGATTAACGGTCAATGCAACAGTATTTGTTTTAGCACAAGTATTAGCAGTAGCAGTAGCGGTATAAGTAACGCTAGTTGATGGTTTAGCATATACCGTAGCAGAATTAGTTCCATCAACATAGGCATTGGCCAATGTAGCTCCTGAATCTGTATACAAATCAGTCACTGGTGACCAAGTTATAGGAGAAGATTTAGTAAAACTAAATTTAAAATTATTACGTGTTGAGTATGTATAAGATGGTGATGCAGCATAAGCATCTAATGTAGCTGCTGATAAATTATCCCCTACATAAATAGCAGAACTTACAAAAGAAGTTGTACTGTAGTATGCTGTATTAGTTGCTGTAGTAGCTCCAGTATTGGCATTAGTATAACTAATTTCAATTAACAAGTTTGTACCATTCCAAGTAAAATTACTACTAAATGGTATATTAGTATATCCAGAAGTTGGTGTATATGAAGCTGGTGAATAAACTGTTGACCAACCTGATGTTACCATTGAAGTAGTAGAAACAGATGTTGCAGTTGTATTTTGTAATTTAACTTTAAGGTTACTTAACGCATAAGTATTATCAGCAACCAACATTTGCAACTGCAATGCCGAAATGGTTGAACCAGTTGACAATCCTAATGTATTTAGTGTAGAAGCTAAAACTAACATTTGTTGTTTCACCCCACCATAGTAATTTTGGAATGGGTTTGGCCCAATTGCCGATGTAGTAACTGCAGCACTAGTTGATGTGGTACCTGTTCCTAAACTATTTACAGCAACATAAGTACTACTAGCTGTTAATTGTTGAATAGTACCATCACATATAGTTGCTGATGCAGGGGTGATACTTACAGCGGTTGGCGCTTCGTTAACAGTAATGACTGCTGCGTTAGAAGTAATTGTAGCACATGCTGTTGAACCTGTAATAATTACGTCATAACTTCCTGCATCGCTAGAAGTAATAGTTGAATCTGAATACGTTGAAGAAGTCGCTCCTGAAATATTCACGCCATCTTTTCTCCATTGATAAGCCGTTGCATCACTTGCTGTAACACTTAAACTTAAAGTAGTTCCTGTACAAACAGCTTGTGTTGTTGGATGTGCAGAAATTGAAGGCACCGTCCCTGTACAATTTGACACATACCCATTTAAAGTAAGATTATCAATTCTCCAGTTTCCAGTACCGGCTCCTAAATTTCCATAAGGATAAATTCTAAATGTAAGAGTACCTATCACATCTGTAAATGAAGCTCCCGAAAGAGAAACTGTTGCTCCTACTGAAGGAGCTCCTGAACTTACTGTTGTGGTATAAACACC
Organism: Flavobacterium sp.; assembly: GCF_036741995.1. GTDB lineage: Bacteria > Bacteroidota > Bacteroidia > Flavobacteriales > Flavobacteriaceae > Flavobacterium. The sequence goes on from NZ_DAINRG010000038.1 coordinate 1,748, forward strand.
AGCACCTAAATTACTGCTATAACTATCTGCACTTGATCGTACTACGTAGCTAGAAGCTCCAGCTGCAGTTGCCAATTGAAGGAATGTTAAAGAAGTAGCAGTTAATAGTTTTCCTGCTGATGGGGTAACACTAAATTGGATATATGCTCCTGTATTTACTACTGTCCCCCAGTTAGGAGAAAGTGATAAATTGTAATAACTACTACTTGTACTTCCAGTAACCGCACTAGGGCTTACATTAGTATAAGTAAGATTTGCATTTGGTGAGGTAACTGCTAATGAACTAGCAAATTGATATTGACCTAAATTAATACTCGCTTGTGTTACAGTCAACGTTTGTGAAACTTCTGTTGCTGGATTGTAATTTGTACTACCTGCCTGATTAGCCGTAATAGTAGTTGTACCAGCAGCAACAATAGTTACTGTACTTCCGCTTATTGTTGCAACCGCAGGATTAGAACTCGCATAAGTTATAGTTCCTCCAGGAGCTGTTGCTGTTAAACCATATGGTGCAATACCCGTAGCTCTAGTATCAGTGGCAGCTAATCCTGTAATAGTTTGATTGGCTTTACCTACTGTTAAATCCTGAGTAACGCTGGTCGCCGCATTGTAATTTGTATTACCCGCCTGAGCAGCCGTAATTGTTGCAGAACCTGCACCAACGATAGTTACCGTTCCATTGGCTGCCACTGTGGCAACTCCTGTAGCAGAACTTGAATAAGTAACAGCTAAACCTGAACTTGCAGTAGTAGCAACACTATATGTAGCATCACCAAAAGTTTTAGAAACCGTAGCCGTGATAGCCGTTATAGTTTGGTTCGCCTTTCCTACTGTTAAAGTTTGGGTTACGCTAGTCGCTGGGTTGTAATTAGTATCACCCGCTTGAGAAGCTGTAATAACTGTCGAACCTGCTCCATTGATAGTAACTGTTCCGTTAAGTGCCACCGAAGCTACACCTGTAACAGAACTAGAATAAGTAACAGTTAAACCTGAACTCGCACTAGTAGCAACACTGTAAGTAGGATCACCAAAAGTTCTTGTTTCTGAAGTTGAAATGGCAGTTATCGTTTGATCTGCTTTATTTATTGTAGCTGTTATACCTGTTGGTTGAGACAAAGTATAATTCCCTTTGGTTGTACCATTAAGGCTATATCCTAAAACAGTTATCGATTTATTACTTCCTGCACCAGCAGTACCAAAAGCATAAGTAACACTTGAACTGTTTAAAGTAGTATCATCAGAGTTAACAACCCCAACTAAAGTTGCTGTTCCGCTAACTGTCGCTGTAGTAGTACCATCATAGGTTTTATCATTTCCGGTTAACCCAGTAATTGTTAATCCTTTTGGAGATACTGTACTTGCCGTAGTAGCTACCGTAACGGCATCAGCTCCAGTAGTAGTTAACGATATATTCCCAGAAAAAGGTGAACCTGCAACAGTAGCTGTAGCCGTAAGTCTAACATAAACTGTTGTACTTGCAACCGCACCTGCTGATTGTGTTAATACTTGAGAAGCCGCAAAACCAGACGAACTAGAAGTAGTTGACACTTCAAATCCTGCTGGCGCTGTTATCGTAATATCATCTGTTAAAGTAGCTCCTGACGCATTAAAACTAACGGCACTAGACGCTGTTCCATATGTAGTAGATACTGCACCAACTGAAGCTTGATTAACAGAAATAGTTGGAGCAGATGGTGCTGCTGGTGTCCCTTGTACTGTAGTTGATGCTGCTCCATCTCCGGCAGCGTTAACAGCCAACAATTGAACATCATAAGTAGTACCATTAGTCAAACCAGTAATTATAATTGGACTACCTGTTGATCCGGAAGCTGTAAAAGTAGAACCGCCGTTTACAGAGTATTTGTAATCTGTAATGGCTGCTCCTCCGTTTGAAGAAGGTGCTGTAAAAGCAACACTCAATTGTCCATTGCCATTAGTTATACCTGTAATAACTGGTGCCGTAGCCGTAGTACGCGGAGTAGCATTAGTGGTAGCTGTAGCTGCACCGTCACCGGCACTAGTAACAGCAAGTAATCTCACACCATAAGAAGTACCATTGGTTAAACCTGTAATTACAATAGGGCTAGTTGTTGTACCAGCTGATGTATAGGTAGTTCCTCCGTTTAAAGAGTATTTGTAATCTGTAATAGCAGCTCCACCATTTGATGAAGGAGCTGTAAAAGCTACGCTTAACTGTAAATTACTAGGTGTAATACCCGTAATTGTAGGAGCAGAAGCCGTAGTAAGTGGTGTTGCTGGAGTAGTACCCGAAGCAGCACCATCACCAGCTGCATTAACGGCTAATAATTGTACATTATAGGAAGTTCCATTAGTTAAACCTGTGATAACTATTGGACTTGTAGTTGAACCGGCAGAAGCAAAAGTAGAACCGCCATTCAATGAGTATTTATAATTAGTAATAGCTGAACCACCGTTAGAACCCGGAGTAAAAGCTACACTCAATTGATTATTCCCAGGTGTAATGCCTGTAATAGTAGGTGCCGAAGGCGTAGTTCTTGGTGTACCATTAACCGCTCCTGAAGCAGAACCGGCTCCAACACTATTTACCGCTTTTAAGGTAATACTATAAGTAGTCCCGTTAGTTAAACCGGAGATTACAATGGGGCTGCTTGTTGTACCAGCCAATGTATAATTTGTACCGTCTGTTGAATATGTATAATCAGAAATAGCAGCTCCACCATTGGAACCAGGTGCTGTAAAAGCTACACTCAATTGACCATTTAAAGGATTAACAGCGGTAATGCTTGGTGCTCCCGGCGCAGTAACTGATAATGCAGGTAATGAATTATATACTGCAACATCATCAATTTCAAATTGCGTAGTTGTACAATAAATTCTAAAAGCTGAAGCAGCTAAACTAGCAGTTGCTGCACTATATTGATTTACATATGAGCCATTTACCCATACATCAACTTTATTTGAAGGTAATGATTTAGAACTTCCATAAGTTAAAGTTCCTGCTGTATTATTAAACACTAAAGTTACTGTATAAGATGTTGAGGCAGCCACAGTTTGAACTGTAGTCCAAGCTCCACTCTCTCTTACTTGCAAATTTGTTCCTGCAACTTGAAAAGCAGCAGACAGTTGAGCTCCTGTGAAACCATTTGCAGAACCAAAAGTTGCTCCCGTACCCACAGCACTCAACATAACCGCTCCAGTTAAAGAACTAGGTGTCAGGAATTTAAATGTAAATGTTCCACTTGTAAAAGATGTTAATGCCGTTTTGTCAATAGTTGTAATTGAAGCTCCAGCCGCACCTAATAAAGCTGAGCTACCGGAACCGCCAGAAACTGCAAAGGGGTTTTTAGCTACAGCTTGATTTGTAAAAGAACCAGAAGAAGTTCCTATCCGAACAAAACTAAAAGCTGTATTACTCGTTGACAAAGCTGTTGCATTTGTCAAAGTCCCAAAATTTTCAGAAAATATAGGACTTGATAACGTTCCTTGCCCATAGCCCTTCCCAGAGATAAGCAAAAACAACAAAGCAAAACTCCAAAACAAAAGCGAGGATGCTTTCTTAAAAAGTAAATTGTTTTTCATAAATTATAAAATTAATTAGGGGGTAAAAATATAGATAAAAATCTCTGTGACAAGAAAAAGATATTAACTAATTGTTAACTAACATGCTAAGTTAGCTTTATCGGTTTTATAAGTATTTAGTCGATAAATTTTTATAGGAATTTTCTTTTTTTGACTTTTGCAACCCCCTCTACCATTGCGATATCAGCTATTTTTTACATAATAAATAAACATATGTTAAAAAAAACAGCCATACACTAACATAAAGTCAAAAAATTATCATAACCCATATAATAACAACAATGAATTACTTAAAACCACACTGACTATTGTGCCAAAAAAAAGCCGAATTGGATAACAATTCGGCTTTTATTTTTTTTTATTTACTTGATTTATCTAATCACTTTTTTAGTAACCACGACACCTTCTTCCGAGGTGATTTGAACTAAAAGAACTTCATTCGCCAAACCTGCATTTATTGTAGTTTGGTTAGCATTAATATTCTTTTTCTCTTGCAGTATTCTGCCTCTAATATCGAATACTTTTACTGAAGCCATAATGGCATTCCCTGTGTTGATGACAAAATCATTAGAAGGGTTTTTATAAATAACCACTTGGTTAGCATTAAACACTGGGTTGGTCACGCCTAATGGCAATTGATACAGCAATTCAAATCGGGTATCGAAGGTACCGGCTGCAGAAGCAAAAGTATACCCTCCGGTAGTTAAATCATGTATAGTTCCCGTAAGATTATCTCTTAAATAAATAGCTTGCCCGCTTGAGAATAATCCATCAACATGATCAATGGCTATGGTGTAATTTTCGGCAAGGACAACTTTAAAACTCAACGGAACAACATCAGCAGCATCAAATGGCAAAGGTCTACCTTGAATAGAATATGTAGCACCGTCTATTAAAGACGCTATAGCAATATCCCCATCATTGTTGTATTTACCATCAATAAATTTGTCAACTCCCAAAGTGGCATTAGTAACATACCCCAATAATGTTTGGGAGTAATTGGCTGTAACAGCATTGGTAGCTTTTAACCAAATACGGTTTCTTTCAATTGTTGTATTGGTCGAATTGGTTACGTTAGTAGTTCTAAAGATTTGATCTTTATGATTATCAGCACGCATAGCATTAGTAAAGTTTAAAGTTGCACCAGTTGGTGTCGCCTCAACAATAAATCCTTGTCCTGTTTGAATTACTTCGTCATCAAAAAATAATGCTTCCGGGGCTTCTAAATTTGGATTGTTATACCCAACTCCATAAGTCCAATCACTATAACTTGGTGTAGCATACCCTGGTGTAGTATTTAATGGGTTATTTGTTTTTCTCCAAAAATAAAGCGTACCGGTAATGTTAGCGCTATTATTGGTATCCAAAACAAACGATGCTGCATCGATAGGAGAAGGATATGGATTACCAACCAAGTTAAAACGTTGACCGGAACCATAATTTTCTAAAGCATAAGAATAGTTTCCATTATTAGGCACTCCGGTAAATTGACCTGGCCAAATAGCACCAGTTGTAGAGTGATTATTTGGCACTCTGATTAAGTACCCTTTAGTAGTAGCAAAATTTGTTGTCGATGGTGACGGTACAGTATTGTATATGTTGGTGTTGGTGTTATAGGTATAAAAACGATTACTTAAAGTTCCGGGAGAAAATGCCTGCAACTGTTGATTAGCTACAGGTGAAGACCACAATGAATAATCTTGACGCTTCAAAAAGGCACTGTTACGCTTAATAATTATGGCTCCAGAATTAGCAATGGCGCTTCCGGTTTGTATCAAATTAGCATTATTATTAAACGTTACAAAAGCTCCCGTAGCTACCAAAGGACCGCTCAAAGTAACCGTGTCATTCGAAGAAATAACAACCGTAGCAGCGTTAGTAACTGTCAAAGAACAAGCCGTAATATTATAACCTGCCGAAGTATAAGTATCGGCAATTACCGCAGCCATGGTAGCATCTGGTCCTACAATATTATCCCAGGCACCACCTGAATAAGTTGCTTTATTGATATCAACACTAGTAGGAGTTGAAGCAACCTCAGCACAAGCACCACTTTGAACCACTGCTCTGAATTGAGTGGTTTGGGTTAAAGCTCCGGAAGTATAAGTATTAATTGTATTAGCTATAGTGGTCCAAGATGAAAATGAAGGACCAACTGAATATTCCCAACGAACTATAGAACCTGTATAACCTGATAAAGTCAAGAGTCCACTAGTTGAGCCCGCACAAATAGCGGTTCCTCCGGTAACTGCTCCTCCGGCTGAGCTTGCACTTACCGTTATCAAAACAGAAGCAGATTCGATAAAATCACAAGCACCACTTTGAACTACTGCTCTGAAATAAGTATCTTGTGTTAAAGCACCAATGGTGGCTCCTGTTAATGTTGTTGAAGTCACAATGATGTCTGTTGGGCTTGAAAAACCGGCATCTAGTGATGATTCCCATTTAATAACTGAACCGGTCTGACCCGACAAAGTTAAATCGGCTGGCTGTGAACCGGAACAAATCGTTTGGATAGAAGAAACCGTTCCACCAACAGAAGTAGGAGAAACAGTTATCAGTACTGAAGCTGAGTTTGCCGTTGAGCACACCCCATTTTGTACCACAGCTCTGAAATACGTATTGGCGGTTAAACTACCTATAGTACTTCCGTCTAAAGTTGTAGAAGTTTCTGTTATATCTGATGGAGAAGAAAATCCTGCATCACTTGAACTTTGCCATTTCACTACAGAACCCGTATAGCCTGTTAAAGTTAAATTAGAAGGTTCAGTCCCGTAGCAAATTGTTTGAGCAGAAGAAACAGTTCCTCCTACTGAAACAGCATCAACTGTGATTAAAACCGGAGTTGAATTTGCCGTAGAACAAACCCCACTTTGAACAACCGCTCTGAAATAAGTACTAGCCGTTAAGTTTCCAATAGTGGTTCCTAGTAATGTTGTTGATGTATTGCTGATATCTGTTGGTGAAGAAAAGCCAACATCACTTGAGCTTTGCCATTTCACCACTGAACCTGTATTGCCAGCCAAAGTCAAATTTGCCGGTTGGGTCCCTGAACAAATAGTCTGATCAGACGAAACGGCTCCTCCCACTGAAGTTGGATCAACGGTAGCCGTTACAGTAGTTCTTGTAGCAGATACACAACCTGTTGTGGCATTTCTTGCTTCAGCATAATATAATGTGGTTGATGAAATACTCGGAGTCGTGTAAGCTGTTGAACCACTTAACAATAAGGTTCCACCTGTTGCAGCATCATACCAATCAACGGTTTCCCCACCACCTACAGTGGCAGATAGGTTTACTGTTCCTGTACTACATGTTGCACCATCTGTTCCTGTTGGTGCAGTTGGTAATGCATTTACAGTCAAAGTACCATTGACATAAGTAATACTATAATTACTGGCGGTAAATGTTCCGCCTGTTGCTGCTGATGGCACTATGGTATAAGAACCTACTGAAGCTGATGAAATAGCTCCCGAACTGTTTAATGTAACACTATCAATGGTCTCACTATTCTTCAATCCCGTTGAACCAAAAGCTGTTGTTCCTAATGTGTATGTAGTTCCAAAACATTTTGAAACATCATCGGCAGTTATAGTCAATGGTGCTGCGGTTACTGTAAGTGTTCCTGAATTTGAAGCATAAATGATATTATAGTTACTAGCAGTAAATGTTCCTCCTGTAGCTGCTGATGGCGTAATGGTTGAAGTACTACCAACAGCATCCGTAGCCGCTATTGCTCCTGATCCATATATCAAAGTAACACTGCCTATCGTTTCTCCATTTTGTAACCCAGTGGATCCAAAAGTGGTAGCGCCTGTTAACGGTGTTGCCTGAGTCGTTCCATAAACCTTAGTTCCGTTGTTGGCTGTTATGGTTAATGATGCTGCAGTTACAGTAAGTGTTCCTGAATTTGGAGTATAGCTAATACTATAATTACCAGCGGTAAATGTTCCGCCTGTTGCTGCTGATGGCGTAATGGTGGATGTACTACCAACAGCGTCAGTAGCTGCTAATGCTCCTGATCCATAAGTTAAAGTAACACTACCTATTGTTTCTCCATTCTGCAATCCGGTGGAACCAAAAGTAGTAGCACCTATTACTGGCGTACTTTGAGTGGTTCCATAAACCTTAGTACCGTTGTTAGCTGTTATCGTTAAAGAAGCTTGGCCAACGGTTAATGTTCCATTTGTATAAGTAATACTATAATTGGATGCCGTAAAAGTTCCGCCTGTTGCTGCTGAAGGCACTATGTTATAGGAACCAACTGCTGCTGTATTTACTGCTCCTGTACTGGCAATAGTAATGCTGCCAATGGTTTCTCCATTTTGCAAACCGGTTGGGGTAAAGGCTGTTGAACCTGAGCCTACGGTATAAGTTTGACCATAAGTTTTACTACCGTTAATCGCTGTAATGGTTAATGGCGCTACAGTTACCGTAAGTGTTCCTGAATTTGAAGTGTAGCTAATACTATAATTACTAGCGACAAATGTTCCGCCTGTCGCTGCTGATGGTGTAATGGTTGAAGTACTACCAACGGCATCCGTAGCCGCTATTGCTCCTGATCCATATGTCAAAGTAACACTGCCAATGGTTTCTCCATTTTGCAATCCGGTGGAACCAAAAGTAGTAGCGCCTGTAACCGGTGTAGCTTGAGTCACACCGTAAACCTTAGTACCATTGTTAGCCGTTACCGTCAAAGAAGCTTGACCAACGGTTAATGTTCCATTCGTATAGGTAATACTATAGTTGGATGCCGTAAAGGTTCCGCCTGTCGCTGCCGAAGGCACTATAGTATAAGAACCAACTGCGGCTGTATTTACTGCTCCAGTACTGGCAATAGTTATAGTACCAATCGTCTCACCATTTTGCAATGCACTTGAGGTGAATGCTGCTGAACCTGAACCTACGGTATAAGTTTGACCATAAGTTTTACTACCATTAGTAGCTGTTATCGTTAAAGAAGCTTGACCAACGGTTAATGTTCCATTTGTATAAGTAATGCTATAGTTGGATGCCGTAAAGGTTCCGCCTGTCGCTGCTGATGGCACTATAGCATAGGAACCAACTACAGCTGTATTTACTGCTCCAGTGCTGGCAATAGTTATAGTACCAATAGTCTCACCATTTTGCAATGCACTTGAGGTGAATGCTGCTGAACCTGCCCCAACAGTAAATGTCTGTCCATACGTTTTACTGCCGTTATTAGCCGTTATTGTTAATGAAGCTCCATTTACAGTTAATGTACCCGTTGAATAACTAATATTATAATTACTTGTTGAACCTGGAGATAATGTCAATGCCGATGGTGTTATCGTATAACCTCCAACATTTGCGGTAGCTAAATTTCCCGCCGGACTACCACTATAACCTAAAGTTGCTCCACTGGCAGTATCTCCTAGTATTAATCCGCTAACCGTGAAATTTGTTCCTAAAGTTCCTGAGGTTGGTGCTGTACCTCCGTAAGTTTTACTTTGAGCACTAGCTGTCACCGTTACTACAGGTCTTGAATCAGTAGTTACACTGACAATACCTGTTGTTGCTGCAAAATAAGTGTTGGTTTGATTCGAGGCTGCAGAACTTGTACTTCCCCATGTACCTGAATTTTTACCATAACCTCCTAATTTAAGTGTACCAACAGTATATGTTGTTCCTGTATTTAAACTGGCTGTAGCAGTTCCACTAATAGATAGATTGGTAGCAATAGTAACAGTTCCTGAAAGCGTTTTTACACCTGAACCACTTAATCCTAAATTTTTATAGGCTGCATTTATAACAGTCTGATTTCCTGAACCGGTATAATTAACCGTGTTTCCGGCAGCAGTTACCGTAAGCGTTGTTATCGTTGGAACAGTTGGTGTTGTACTTATGGTAAGTGTACTGGTTGAAGTTGCATTATTAAAACTGGTGATTGTACTAGAACCTGAATGATTAACAATACCCGCTGCGTTATTCGTAATACCTGTAATAGTACCCGATCCGCTAATGTTAAGTGTTCCTGTATTAGTAAAATTAGCCAGAGCTGTAGTAATAGTTCCTGAACCCGAGTGATTCATAGTCCCCGAATTTGAAAGTGTAGTTGTAGAAACCGTTCCACTGGTATTTAGCACACTTGCATTTGCTAATGTCCCTGCTCCTGACAATGCCGTTCCTACTGTAAGAGTACCATTATTAGTATAGGTTCCTGTCACAGCCACTGAAGGAATTGATGTGGTGGTACTTCCATTGAATGCTTTGGTAGCGCCACTAAAAGTATGCACACCCGTATTGGCTGTAAAAGTTGTAGCACTATTAGCAAAAGTCCCCGCAAAAGAATAAGCTGAAACTCCCGTTTCATTCCACACAGCACCTGAATTAAGAGTAACATCACCTGTAAAAGATTTATTCCCTGTACCGGCAAGAGTAAATGTTCCAGTAATAGAAGTTGTTCCCGTTACTCCCAGTGTTAATGTACCTGTCGTTGCAAAAGCGGCACCAGTACCCACCACCAAATTTCCTGAAACCGTGGTACCCACTCCTATTGTTGTTGTACCACCGGTTATACTTAAATTATTAAACGTGGTAAAAATTGTAGTTGGCAATGTATTGTTAGCCGTAAGTGTTACAGTACCTGCTCCGGAGACAAAACTTGAACTTGGCTCATTGATGGTAATACCTTGACAAATTAAATTTCCTCCAGCCGTCATTGTCAGCGTATTTGTTCTATTTCCAATAGGAGCAAAAATAATGTTACCACTGATGGTAACTTGTGAGGATGCGTTGAAAGTTAGATTACCATTATTATTTGACCCTCCATTTCCTAATGTTATGCTTTTACACACCGCATTACTAACATTCACGGTCAGAGTTGCCTGATTGCTTATAACAATATCGTCAGCGGCTGTTGGAGTTGTACCTAAGGCACTCCAAGTTGTACTTGAAGTTACGTTTATTGTAGCTGCATTTGTTTTACTACTCAATAAAAGTAGTAATACGATTGTAAAAAAAGCAACTAATTTTCTATTTAATGAAGGTAAAAATGTTTTCATACGCAGGTTTTTATATTAATATAAGATTTGGATTCTATAATTTAATTACAAACATAATGGCTGCAACAAACACGATGCAACTATTATTGTTCATTGACACAAATAGTCGTTAAATCACCGTATTATACATGAATTAATATAATATAAACGGATACTGATTGTAAAAGCAAAGAAAATAATTGTTTCTTTGGAAACCAAATTTTAAATCGACAAAATGCAGTTTTATATCTTTGAAATGCAATATATTACAGTTGAACGACCATTTTCTGTAGTTAAAAGCTTAAAAAATAATTTTCAAAAGGCATAGTCATAACACACTGAAAAACAACACAAAAAAGATATCGAAAATACCAAATCAAGAATCCCACATAAAAAAGGACTTGTTTGGCATGGCGAAGCAACACTTTATTGGTTGAAAAATCATTTGCTTTTTAAGCTCTGAAGAAAGATCTGGTATCGGCTTTCAATAATTGAACCGTTTATTCAAGCTATACCGTTTTGGCACCAGCTAAGGAGTAAGTAATTGTTGGTATTCTTCCAAAATAGCATTCCAGACTACTAATTGGTCGTAACGAGAAGTGATTCTAATTCTGGATTTTTTCTTCAATTCCTGATAAAAATTAATGTCTTTGACAAATAATTCCATTTTTTGGAAGATAGCATCGGCATTTTTAACCGGAATAATAGTTCCATTGATTCCCTCTTCAATAATTTCATTACAGCCATTAATATTACTAACAATACTCGGAAGTCCCATAGCTCCGGCCTGCATTACCACATTAGGAAAACCTTCGCGGTAACTTGGAAAAACCAATGCATGAGCTATAGCTAAATAGGGACGAACATCTTGCTGAAAACCAACAGTAATGATGGAAGGATTATGATTAATAGTGTATAAGGTTGTTGGCAATAGCGGGTCTAAATCGCTTTCATAATCACCTACCAGCAGAAGTTTTGCGTTAGTGTGATTTTTTTGCAACAACTCAAAAGCCGTAATCAATTCGTTCAGGCCTTTGTCCTTTACCAATCGGCCAACAAATACAAATACAAAATCAGTTTCAGTTATATTGAGCTGGGAGCTTACAGTTACTTTTTGTTCTGTAGAAAATAAATCCGGATTGAAATAATCGGTATTAATTCCATTGGAACTCCCGTTGGCAATTACTTTTAATTTTTGGGGTGGACAAAATTTATTTTGTAAAATAATGTCTTTTAATCCGTAAGAGTTGGGATATACTTTTGTCGCTAAAGAATAGGTGGTCTTTTCAACAAAATCCAATAGTTTTCTTTTCAATCCTACGGCTTCAAGTAATGGTAAACCGGCCACCGTATGCAACCTGTTAGGAACACCGGCTATTTTGGCTGCCAGCATCCCTACTATTCCAGCTTTGGGAGTGTGCGTGTGAACGATTAAGGGCTTTTGCTTTCTCAAAAACAAAACCAATCGAAAAACGGCAATGCAATCATGAAGAGGTGTAATTTTTCGTGACATTTCTAAATGAAAAGTACTCACATTCTCTTTGCTTCCAATTCTTTCCAAGTATTCCTTTTCTGAAGAGACGGCAATCACTTCATAATAAGAGTTCATAAAATGCAACTGCCCGGATAGTAATTTATCCAGCGAAAGCGGAACCGTTGTTATTCGGATAAGTTTTTGGTTTTTCATTTACTTTTTGAATTGTTCAAAGCGAAGCCCTGCTTGATGATGCAAAATAAAGCAATTACCATAAAGGGTTCAAACATTATTTTGGTTCGCAAAAAAATACCCAAATTGGCATAACGTTGCACATATAATAAACCGGCAATAAGTGTAAATATAAAAGCAATGTTCATCCCTTGGCTGAAATGGATTTTTTTATAAAACTTAACACTATAGAAAAGAGCCAAAAGACAAAGCACCAACAGTAACAGATTTTCGGCACTGGCCACATAGCCCATCAGGGATTTAATGTCAAAAAACAACGGCCTGAAATTAAAGGAAAAAAGACGGTAGCCATAATTATACTCTAACATCGGGACATAGGTTCCGGAATGTTTAAAAGACAAGATAGAATAGTCATTGTAATAGCGAATTCGATGCCAATTCAAATATTTTATTTCGGATAATTGCAAAATCATATAACTGCAAAGTGCCACTATTGTCAAACTACTAACCGCGATAATCAATCGCTTTTTCAGTGTCGCTTTATGCTGAAACATCAAAACCAAAGCTATGGCTAAGAGCAGCATCAATGCGACATGCGGACGGATAACAATAAGTAACCAACTCCCAACAACCAATCCTAAGGATTTATAGTTGCGAGCGGCTAGTGCATAAAAAACGGTGGCTATGGCCCAAAAAATAATGGGTTCTTTGCCTAAAGTAGCCGTCCAGAAATGGAGATTCGGCAGCAAGAAAATTAGCTGTACTAAATTGACTCCTTTCCAATTGAATTGGTTACCAAAAACCAGAGTTGTCCATTTTATCCATTGCAGAATTCCAAAAAAACCTATGATGCCATAGCCCAAAAAACCGATAAATAAAGGGAGGCCTAATTTTACAAACGGATAGTTAATAAACAGTATAAAATCGGTTCCGTAGTTGGCAAAATCGAGCCATGATTTATTATGCGTATAAGAACCCTGAAACCAATACAAGTGGGCATCGCTCCCATTTTTAGCACAATAAAGATAGGATAGAATTATAAAGACTAAATGATAAAAAAAAAGCACTATTTGAAAGGTACTTTTTTTCATTTTTTATTGATTTATAGCTTTTTTTCTGTCCAAAGCCATTTGTTTCTGATACGAAAATGACCAAAGGAAAAAGATTAATAATCCAGGCAAAAACATGTTTCGCATTCTGATCATAATTCCTAAATTACCCAAAGATTGCGAAAAAGCTAAGGTTCCGATAATTAAAAAATACACCATGCCCTGAATCACAAAAGGAGCTTTTCTAAACGTTAAAATTGGCTTGTTTCTCAGCACTCTATAGGACAGTATCAGTAATAATAAATTTTCTAAAGAGGCTAATAAAGCCGGTATTCCATTGGCATCAAAAAACAAAGGGCGGTATAAAAAAGTAAAGACTTTTAACGGAAAAGGATAAGACGAAATATCAATGGCAGAACCAACATTTGTTCGGCTTAAGAGCCCAGATTTTAATTCTGAAAATTCGTCAAAACTTTGCACGGTAGCTTCCTCTACTTTGGTAAATTTCATTACCGAAGGTAGAATAGCAATGCTTATTCCTATCATCAAACCAAAGAACAAAACACGTTGAAAAAAAGATATTTTAGTGGTAGAAAAATAAGCCAATCCGTAAGCAATAAGCATAAAGAAGGCCATATGAGGTCTAACAAAATAAGCCAATGTCAAACCCAATACAATCATGGGAATTCTTTTCATTGGTTTTACAGTACCATACATAAAAATGGCAATACAAAAGAACAACAAAGTGTCTTTACCGACGGCGCAACTCCAAAAGTGTAAATTGGGCAAATAAAACAATCCCGGAAAGAGATAATAATTTTTGAATTTAGAATTGTAGGGTATTAATTTTTCCGCTATTAAATAAAAATAAGTTAATCCTATAAACCCTAATAAACAATACATAATAGTTCCTGTAAAATAGGAAAGTCCCAAAACCTGGGCGGGGATAAAATTAAAGGCATGGATAAAATAAGTCCCTTTATCTTCGGTCAAGGAATAAATAAAGTCTTCGTAGTTCATTAACTTGGCCTGTCTCCAGTGCCCAATGGCATCACCTTGGACAAAAAAACAGTAATAAACTCCAAAAATCAAGTGGTACACAAACAGTTTTCTCAGGGTTTTAATGTCACCAACAGTAAGCCGGGACTTAAAACTGTTTATGAATAAAAATCCGAGAGAAATGAATAGTACACAAAATAATATATCCATTATTATTTTAAGGTTTTAGATTTTACAAATTAATATTATTTTGCAATATAAATTGCGCTTAATAACATCAAAATAGTTACTTTTAGTATGGGTAATACTCATGAACCAAGTATTGTTTTTAATTGTATTATTTGACTTTGGATGCTATACCGTTGTTCCACTTTTGCCCTTCCTTGGTTACCCAACCGGGCTCTCAGCCCTTCATCCTGTATCAATAAAGTCAATTTCTCTAACCAGTCGGCATGGCTATTGACTAAAAAACCATTCTCCCCTTCATTAACCACTTCATTATTCATTCCAACCGCTGAAGCAACCACCGGCAAGCCACAACCCATATATTGAATTAATTTATACGAGCATTTTCCTAACTCCCAAGGAGTATTCTCCAGAGGCATAATCCCGATATCCAATCCTGAAATCATCGAAACCTCATCCGCTTCAGACCAATCCAGGTATTTTATTTTATCTCCCAAACCCATATCTTCCTTGGCACCAATAATGTGAAGCTCTATATCAAATGTATCAAATAGCTCGACAAATACCGGATGAATACTTTTCACATACTTAAAAGTCGTAGGTGAACCAATCCAACCGATAACAACTTTATCAGAATGGTGGCCAAGTTTAGTTACATACTTTGTGGTATCAATAACAGTAGGCTGAATCACGACCTTTTTGGCTCCACTGGATTGTGCCTTTTTGGCCAGATAAGAGTTACCCGCCACAACAAAGCCACTGTATTTCATAACATTGTCAATCTTTTTACTCAAAAAAAACCTTATGATTTTTGAAGTACTTAAATCATAAGTATGGTAAATGGCATCGTCATAATCAACAATATACCGCACGCCACAAACACTCAGAATACATTCAAACCAACTGAAAAAATAAGGAAATAGCTCTTTTTCAATGACAATAGTATCATAACGGTACACCGTAAAAAGCACTAAAAAACGATTCCAATAAAACTTCAACAGCGCTACAGGCGATTGTTTTTTACCTGAATATAAAGCGATTAGGTATGATTCAGAAAAAAAAGGGCGGACCGTAATCTGGAATCCCTCCTGCTCCAAAAATGGAAAAAACTGATAGCTCCTTAAGCGACTACTGGCTCCATTCCTACTGTATTTTGTTAAATAGAGAACTTTCATGAATACTTATTTGATATAGCCAAAAGAATTTTGAGGGTAAACTTAGTCATTTTCTAGGATAAATAGCGTTGAATTATTTCTTCGTAGTGATTAAAGATAATAGCATCCGAAAACATCTCAGCCCCATAATTGGCTATTGCTGCTGAGCTCATCTGAACTTTCTGTTGCAACGCCTTAGAAAGGGCTTCAGCCATAGCCTCTGGATTTTTATACTCGCAAAGCCAACCGTTCTCTCCGTGTCGGACAACTTCTGCATTTCCGCCAGGGCAATTAGTAGCAATAACCGGTTTGCCTAAGCAAAAGGCTTCTATGATGACATTGGAAAAACCTTCATAAAGCGAGGAAGATACCAAGTATTTTGATTGTATTATAAAAGGATAAGGGTT
This sequence comes from Flavobacterium sp., assembly GCF_036741995.1. Taxonomy (GTDB): domain Bacteria; phylum Bacteroidota; class Bacteroidia; order Flavobacteriales; family Flavobacteriaceae; genus Flavobacterium. The sequence continues at coordinate 17,774 of NZ_DAINRG010000038.1, forward strand.
GGGCTGGTGTCCTAACAAAAAAACATGTTGCTCAAGTCCATTTTTTATGATTTGATTCTCTAGTTTTTCCTGAAGGTTTCCCTGCCCCAAAATAGCTAATGTAAAAGAAGTGCCACGTGCCTTTAGTAAAGCACAGGCCTGAATCAGCATCGGGTAATCTTTTTGGGTATTTAATCTGCCGACAGCGACAAAAGTGTAAGGATTGCTGAGGGACTGCTGTGCCATTTTTTGGATAACATCAATTTTTACCGGATTGTAAATAACCGAAGAGAAAGAGCACTTAATCCCTGTTTCCCTAGCATAATCCTCTGCCATATAATGACACTGAAAAATAATATAATCTGATTTTTTGGCTATAATAGTATTGGCCAAAATGTAAAGCCAGCGTCGAATAGCATTGTTGAATAGTAACTTTTCAGCACCAATTGTGTTTCCTATCCTGTTGATAACAACAGTCTTTTTTGGAAGAAATACTTTAGCTAATGCAGTGGTCAGACTGGCGCCTAAACTGCTGAAGACCAATTTGGGTTGTTCCTTTCTACAAAAACGGATAAAAGGAATAACCGAGTTGGTCGCTCCGGTTGTATTCAATTCAAAAACAGGAATCGAAACGGGAACTTCACTTAGTAATGGCCCTTCTTTTTTAAAGAGTAATAAAGCAATTTTTTCTTTCGGATGCTTGTGGTGATACCGTATCAACAAGTTCAACATCACACGTTCAGCGCCACCAGCTCTTAAATCCGGCAAGAAAAAGAGTATCATTCTATTTTGTGTTATTTTCAACAAATTTCAACATTGTTGCAAGTTGATGGTATTGATTTGAGTAATTATTTTTCTCAATATCATTTTTAACGCTAGTATAATCTAAAATCTCCCACAATTTATTATTGTCTTGTGAAAGGATATACTCTTTACTAATAATAGTTAAGCTGCTTGAGAATTTTTTTCTAATCTGTGTATTGGTATCTCCTCCCTTTGCTTTCCAAATAATTTTAGGAAGATACGGCGCAATAAAATTCAATGTCTTCTGAATAATATTCGTTCCAAATTCATTTTGAGCGGTTAATATTGGAGCATAGAGTACTTTTCCTTCAGTAAGCGAGTAATATAGTCTATAATGTATCCCTTCTTTTAAAGTTCGTTGCAATTGTTCTTTAGTTGGGGCAGAGAAAATGGCCTGGTTAAAAGATTCTGTTGCGAAAGGGGCAAAAATATCTTTAGTACGGTTTGTAATTTGTGAATAAATAAAACCTTGTTCTCCTCTAAATCTTTCCAAATGAAAAAAAGCAGAACCCAATAATTGGAGGTAGTTGTCTTTATCTTCAAAAACTGAATATTTTTCCAAAAAATAGCTTTCCAAACGCAAAGCTAATTTAGCTGTAATTTCGGTTGAGACCAATGGATGTGAAACAAGAAGTAAGGAATAGGATTTGATAAAATTCTTAAATTCATTCACCTCCAATTTATTGAGTTGCTTTTCTCCAAATTCCCAATCGGTATCAGCTCCATTCCCTCCAAGACTAACCTTAAACGAGTTTTCTGTTCGAAAAAAATCTTTACTTAAATTAGTGAAGCTTTGAGTGAAAGCATCTCCTTCTGATTCTTTAAACGCTTCTATTCTTGGTTTTATATTAATCGATTTTGGATTTAACACAAATTTTTTGTGAATTACATTAAATTTTTTACTCAAATGTGATGCAATCCATAAATCAAGTTTTCCCGCTCTATTATAAGTAAAGGTCTCTAATGACTTCCCATTGGTTTTATAAAAAAAACTCAACATTAATCTACCATCAAAACCACCTGACAAACCTATAGCCGTGTCATGAAAATTTCTGAGATAGCGCGCGGCGTTTTTAAATTCAAAAATTGTTCTGTTTATATTTTCTTCAAAATTAAATTTTGGGAGTAAAAGTTCGTCTATGTGCTTATAAGAAGTTACATGTAAATCACCCTCTTTTAGAATCAACTGTCCATATTCAGGCAACGTTTTAACTCCTTCATAAAGTGTATTATATCCCGGAAAGACGCCAAACCTACTTGTCAAAAAATCACAAACAATTTGTTCAAAATCCGGCTTCAAAACAACCATTCCCCGTAACAACCTTAAATAATTGCTAACATAAATATCGTTTCCATCCTTAAAATAAAAAACTTTATGGAAACCCATATTGTCTGCCTTACAAACAAAAGAATCTTTATTTAAACTAAACAAACAAAACTGCCCATTGTATCTTTCCGGCGTATCGCAGTTTATGTTACTTATATTTCTATAATCTACATCAACTTCATTCTTTCCAATTACCAATCCTGAAAAGCCTCTGATCTTATCTTCTGAAATTTCAATGTACTTTTTTTGACACTTTTCAAACTTGGTCACTATTGAAATTAAATGAAAATTTTCTGTTTTTCTCTGAAACACATCGTGTTCTTGAAGCTGATCAATTGTTTGTGTGACATCATTAACAATATTTATGCAATCATTTGAAAAATTAGATTTTCCATATTTTAATATCCAAATATTCATTGCTAATTATAATTTATTAATAAAATACTCAAAATAAACCTCATTCCTATTTAGCTTTTTTTAGCAGGAATTCCAACAATCGTTCCTTCGTCAAAGGATTCCAAAACTACAGAATTTGCGCCGACAAGAACATTTTCACCTATTGTTATTTTTCCTAATAACTTAGCGCCAGTCCCAATCAATACTTTGTTCCCTATTTGTGGCATACCATCTCCTCTAGCTCCTTTTCTATTGCCTAATGTTACTCCATTATAGAGGACACAATCATTACCAATCAATGCCAGTGGACCAATTACAATATCTGAAGCATGAACTATTCTAAACCCCTTGCCAATAATTGCTTGAGGATCTATATCACAATTATATTTCCTTTTATGTCTTTGATGCATAATGAAGGAAAGCATTCTTAAATTTTTCTTCCATAAAAAATGGTCTATTCTATAGGCCAAAACCACTCTAAACTCAGGAGTTATAAATGCCCTAAAAAGTCTGACAAATGTCACCTTAGTGTTTTTAGCATAAAAAGTACCACACAAATGGTGCTTCAAATCACTTTTTACTAAATTAATCATTGACACTTTTCTTAAGTATTATAAGCTTAGAGTTTATCAAATCAACATCAACTTCATTCTTTGTTATTTTACTTATTTTCGTTAATCGATGCTTAACGAATTCTTCGTTAAAACCATAAAATTTCTTTTGGTGTGCTTTATAGGTATTTAATTTTTCAGAAAGAAAAACTCTTACTATAGACCGTAATTTTAGATTTAAAACGGAGATAAAGTATTGAAATCTAACAAAGCTTTTGTTATAGTGTTTACTCTCTTTATGTTTTTTATTTTGCATCACATCAGTAATAACATCAACCAAACTACTAAAAGATGTATTATGGTTAAAGTTTTCTAACAACCCTAAAGCTCTTTCATTCGTTATTTTCGAATGAGTAAATAATAAATTTTGCGTCTGTTTAATTACACCCTCAATACTAGTACACTTGGTTCCCACTAAATTAGGTACAAATTGATCGTATAATTCATTTTCAACTGACTTGTATAAAATAACATTTTTATTTGCAAAATAAGATTCAACAGCGGTAGTACAACCGTCATGAATAACAACTTCCGAGCCAAGAATCCAAGGCGCTACAGGACCTTCATGCAATACAAAAACATTTTCCAATCCTTTAAAAACAGTTTCATAAAAAGAATTACTTTCACTCGGATGAGTCCTTACTATAATTGACATATCTGGAAAACTGGCGGCTAACTCATGAATTAAAAGCACTATATTTCCTAGTATTGCGTTAGTATGATTCCATCTTTTAACTATTAATCTCGATGATTCTGAATGGTCATAATTGTAACCAAAACGGGGTGAAAAAATATCCGATAAACCAAAATTATTGTTTGCAATAGATAAATTAGTATTTACCAAAATATAATTCCCATATTTACCTTTAATTTGATCAATTTCATCTAAATAAATTGAATTCCAGTTATTATCGTAAACTTCAAAACGCGGGTTACCCGTAGAAATGATTCTTATTGCATCTTTAGCAGAAGAATCTAATTTTGATTTATAATAAGCTGCCTGATAATTACCCCATGTACAGATTACATCATTGGAATCCAAAACATTTGGATCAAGTCTTAAAGATAATGTCTTATTCCATTCGGCTTCAAGTCCAAGAAAAAAAGCGCCTTCTTCATCTAAATGAATCATATCAAAGCCTTTCTGTTTCAGAAATCTATAGGTTGTTAGATCTGCTGGAAAATGTGATTTAAACATAGTTTTCCCTAAGTACACTCCGCCATATAAATGCTTAGCAACATTGATTAAAAAATCATGCTGCCCTATATAAACAGCAACCCCTTTTTTGGCCAACAAGTTACCCAATATCAATTTATAATCTAGTTCTCTGTTTATTGTCTCGATAGGTAATAATATATTCATTTAACTTTTTATTAAATTTTTAATTTTATAATCTGTTACGAAATACCCGAAGGGTATAATCATTACTAAAAAAAGTGTAGAAAAACAACATATCTTAATCAAACCATGAAATTCAAAAAGAAAATAAACAATTGCTTTTTTTAAGATAAAACCGGATATAAAACAATAACTAATTAATCCCATTAATTTAAGACTTTCTTCGCGAAAAGAAAAACGCAACAACTTACTACCTATATACAAATACAAAAGTCCCATAAATCCGTTTAAAAGGGCAATCGACCATAAAACAGTAATAAAATTAGTTAATACCGATAAAACTAATACCATTACTAAAGCAAATATTTTCCACACCATTTCTATTTTTAACAGCAAATTCGGTTGTTTTTTTACTTTAAAAACGCTAATAACCTGAGTATTAATAGGCAAAAATAAACTTCCAATAGAGGCAATCTGCATATAATCAACCATATTTATCCATTTTTCACCTAATAAAAACCGAATTATTTCTAACGCATTAAAAAAGAAGACGAAATTTATAAAAACCATTAAAAAAGTTATCTTTTTTACATTTAATAAAAACATTTTCTTTAAAAGTTTATTGTGAATTTGAATTCGAACCATTGTCGGATACAATCCTTTTGCAAAAGCACTGTTTATAATATCAATTGGTACACCTTGAAGTCCATTCGATTTAACATTCAAACCCAATTCTCTCACATTATAAAAATTAGCATAAATAAGGTTTAAAGATTGTGCATAAATTCTATTAATATAACTTAAGGCAAACATTTTTAAACCAAAACCATATAAAGACTTCAAGGATGCTTTACTAAAGACCATTTCCGGCTTATACCTCACATTATATACTAATAAAGTTAGATAAACAACTTCATTAACTAATTGCTGTACGATTAGCGATAGTACTCCAAAACCGGAATAAGCCATAATAATACCAACAAAAAAACTAATGATAGTAGCCGGTATTCTGGCTGTGGTCACCTTTTTTAGGTTTAAATCTTTTACAGCTTTTACAATCTGAATTAATCCAATCGATTCAATAATTAAAACTAATGATTGTAATCTGATATAAAAACTTAAATTTTCAAATTTGTAAAATGATTCAATATAAGGAGCAATAAGAAACAGAAAAAAATATAAAAGAAAAGAAATACCAATGTTGAGCCAAAACATGGTGGAATAATCCTTTTGAGTAGCATTCTTCTTTTGAACTAATGCTTCACGCAAGCCCCCA
>NZ_DAINRG010000039.1:0-22931 GCF_036741995.1 Flavobacterium sp.
CCGGGGTAACGGAAATGGAAAGCAGACTGCTTTTGGTCAAAAAAATATAACTCTAATTTTTTAGGTTTTCGAGTTTCTGTTCATTAAGAATAATTATCACGGTACCTCGCTTTTCAATTAGTCCTTCGTCGCAAAAATCACTCAGCGTTCGGCTCACGGTTTCCTGAGCTGTACCGGTCATTGCAGCCAAATTATTGCGACTCACCGCTACGGTATTATCCTTGTTTTCTTGTTGGCGGTAAAACTTTAATAAAGCTTCTGCCACTCTTTTTCGCACCGAATTATAAGCCAGTCTCATCAAGTGTTCCTCCTTTTCCCGAACCTGGCTGGATAAGATTCTGATGAATTTTTCGGCTACATCAGGATAGAGGCTAATGAATTCTTCAAATTGCAACTTAGGAAACAACACCAAATGTGTTTCTTCGAGTGTAACCGCGCTGTCAAGATAAACTCCTTCCGAAAACAAGGCGTTGGTTGCCAAAAAATCATCGGCCTCAAAAATACCCGTAAGTAACTCACGCCCGTCTTCTGTCAGTTTTGTCGTTTTGACTTTGCCGGAAAGCAACAGCCATATACCATTAACACGGTCACCCTCATCATATATCGTCTGTTTTTTCTTGACTATCATCACTTTGCGTTCCTCCAAAGCTTCTTTGAGCACTCCCAGTCCATCTTTTTTTGAAATGAGTTCTTTAATCTTTTCAAATGATTTACTGTAGAATTCCTGCTGTATTTGTTTTTTTTTGAGCCTTGTTTCAATGGCACTGATGAGTTCAGTATCGTCAAACGGTTTGGTAAGGTAATCGTCAGCCCCCATTTCCATTCCTTTTCGAATATCGATTCTTTCTGATTTGGCCGTGATAAAAATGAAAGGAATAGTTTTAGTTGCTTCCTCAGAATGGAGTATTTCAAACACACCATATCCATCCATTCCGGGCATCATGATGTCACACAGCACTATATCCGGCTGAATTTCCAAAGCCAGTTCAGCTCCTTTTTTCCCATTGTCTGCCTCAAAAACTTCATATCCTGATAGTCTCAGGATTTCAACAACATTTTCTCTAATATCGTTGTTGTCTTCAATGATTACTACTTTGGTCATATTTTATCAAATAAAAGTGTGAATAAAGTTCCTTTGTTTACGTTACTGTTGAATGTTATTTTTCCTCCCATCAACGAAACGTGACGCGCTACGATATTGAGTCCGAGTCCGGTTCCCGGTATACTGCCTGTATTGTGTGCTCTGAAAAAAGCATCGAAAAGATATTTCTGGTCTTCCTTCGGGATACCGATACCATTGTCTTTGACCATTATTGAGATTGTATTGGCGTTGATTTCTGTAGTGAACTCAATCTTGGCTTTTTCTCCCGAATATTTTACAGCATTGGTAATCAAGTTGACAATGGAATTTTTTAGCAAATTTTTATCGAGACTAACCTCAGTTTCTACACCGTTATGTTGGTAGGTAATAATTTGGGAACCTTTGACTAACAATTGCATTTCTTCGGTAATTTCTTCAGCAAGTTCTTTAAGATCAAAGGCCGCAATCGTGGCCGCTATTTTACCGCTTTCAAGTTTTTCGAGCTGCAGGAAATTATTGAGTATGAAAGTCAGTCCGGCTACAGAACTCTTTATTTTCGCTACATGTTTATTGATGTCATTACTGTTAAAGGGTTCGGCATACTTATCAATTAGTGATGCTGATAAAAGCACCGCACTTAAAGGAGTACGAAACTCATGCGAAGCCATCGAAAGGAATCTGCTTTTCAGCCGATTGAGTTCCTTTTCATTTTCAAGGGAAATACTGATTTGCTCTTGGGCCGTTTCCAATTCCTGAATGGTATCATTGAGGGACTGCGTTCGCATTTCGACCAGTTCTTCTAAATGTAATGCATACTCTTTTAGCCTTTCGGTATCATCTTTCTGCTGAGTAAGGTCATGGATAAAACCAACATAAAAAATATTTTCCGTATAACTCACTTCGCTAACCCCCAGTTTCATTGGAAATTTGGAGCCATCCTTCCTAAGACCCGTTACTTCTCTTCCTATCCCAATTATTCTTGGCTTGTGGGTAACATCATAGCGATGCAGGTACTGATCGTGTTGTAAGCTATCCGGTGGCGGCATGAGCATTGAAATGTTTCTCCCCAGCATTTCTTCGGGTTGGTATCCAAAAAGTTGGCAAGCCGATGGGTTTACATGTTCAATCAATCCTTTGGCATCAATGGTAATGATTCCGTCAATGGCATTTTGTACAATCGCCTGTAATAATTCAGAATTTTTCATTGGTAAGGGCGCTCATTTTTGATTGGATACCAAAAATAGGCAATTAAATTTATTTAATCAAAAAATGACAGAAAGTAAGAATTTGATATCATTCTAAAAAACAGCATTGTTGACCAACATCATTTTTTTAACTGTAAGAGCACCATAGATTTGCTTAAACAAAGACTGCTATGATGGAAAATAAGAATAAATTAAATGTGCTTCTGATAGGTGAAAATATTGAAACGCGAATCGTATTCAAAAACGCAATATCAAAATTGGATCGGTTTTGTCATATTGATGATTACTATTGTTTGGATAAAGCCGTTACTAATCTCGATTTATCACAAGCGGCAAGGCCGGATATTATTTTTCTTGACACCAATAATAGTGCTCAGGATTGCAGTATAGAAGTCCGAAAAATTAAAGAGGCGGAAAAATTCAGGGACTGTTCCCTTGTGGTTTATGATTCTAATTCACACTTGCGCGATACTACTATGATATTTTCGGAAGGGGCTAATGCCTTTATCAACAAACCTTATGATTTTTTTAGACTGAAAAAGATTATCGCAAACTTTGTCAATATGGGTTTGGCATTTGATGCAAAAGGTGATGAAGCCCTATGCCATTTTTAAGGATACTACTAACTATTAAAAAAAACCGTCTTGAAAAACCAAGGCGGTTTTTTTATAATCATTCCAATACAGTCAAAAAACTCGAAGGAATTATTAAATAGTCTTTTCCATAACAAGCAACTTTTTTACTAAATTTAAACTACTGGTAACCAATTACAAAGTTCATTTACAACTGGTATTTTCGTTTGTCCTGATATGACGCACCGTTGTCGTTTTGGTGACGTAAAGGTCAACCTATCTTTGCCTCAACAAAAGAATATTAAATCAAAAAACAATCAACATGAAACTATCTTTACTGGCAGTACTGGCTGCTTTTATTTTACAACTAACCAATGCCGTAGCACAAACAGGTTCCCATGAGGGAGACAAAATTTTGGGCGTATTTTGGTCACCCAAAAAAGACGCAAAAATTGAAATTTATAAAAAAGGTACCAACTACTATGGGAAATCCATTTGGGTTGCCACACCTAGAATGGACTGCAAAAATCCTAATAAAACATTGCGAAGCAGAGAAGTACTCGGCATCGAACTACTGACCAACTTCAAATATACTGACGGTGAATATACCAACGGTTTAATCTATGATCCGGAAAGCGGCAAAACCTACAACTGCAACATGAACTTGAACGGAAACCAACTGAAGGTAAGAGGCTATGTCGGCATTCCGCTTTTTGGACGTACTGAAATTTTTGAACGCGTCGCGACTAAATAACTAAATCAATATTCATTAAAACATAAAAAAATGGTACCTATAGTAATTGGAATTACAACTGCACTATTGCAAATACTAGTATTTGAATTTTTAAAACAATTTAAAAAAGACGCTATCTATGCGCTCACGCTCTCAGGCATTGGCTTTCTGTATGTTGGTTATACCTGGACTGATACAACAACGGTAATTGTTACAGCGATTCAAGCCATTGTTTTTGTACTAATTGCCTACTATGGACTGGTCAAAAATCCCTATATCCTGGCAGCCGGTTATTTTTTACATGGTCTGTGGGACATCGTTTATACCTTTTGGTTTGATGCTGCCTTAATTCCTCCTCATTATGATTGGTTTTGTTCTTCTCTTGACTTTACAGTAGGTATCTACCTTGTTTTAAAGGTGATTAAACAAAAACGAATAAATCAGCTTACAACTTAAATAGTAAAACGATGATAGCGATATTTAAAACCAATGTGCAATTTCAGATGGATGCCCTGCAAATAGTGGACAGTCTGGAAAAGAAATTAGTCAACGCTAAAATAAATTTTGATTTGGAAGACTGTGACAAAATCCTCCGAATAGCCGGAACCAATTCCTCCAAGAACCAATACATCCAGCACTATATGCAACAACTGGGATACTATTGTGAAATTCTTGACTGATATCCGGGTTTATTTTATAAATTTAATACACTGTAACTAGCACAGACAGAAGTAGAAATAAAACTGTTTTGCCCCAAAAAATCCTTATTCACTTGTCAGTTTCTGACGCTAAACTGTCCGGTAGTGCTTCAAGAGAACCATTACTTTTGCAGTATAATTTGAACCATTTATATGAAAAAAATAGCTTTTATCATTCCGCCCACTGTTGAAATTTTAGATTTGGCGGGTCCTCTTCAGGTGTTTACTGAAGCTAAATTTTATGGGTTTGACATTGCCCTTGAGTTTTACGCCTATACTTCTGAAACTATCAGTAATTCAGGCTTAGCCTTTGGTAATGTAGCTCATTATACCGAAGCCAATTTAAAAGAAGGCGATTATATCTTTATGCCTGGAATGAGTTTTGACTATGTAGATTCTATTGCCTTTAGGGCAGAAAAAGATTTTTTCAGATGGTTAAAAGAAATGTCAACCCAGAAAGTATTGGTTTGTTCGGTATGCAATGGTGCTTTTGCTTTGGCGGAAGCCGGTTTGCTGAATGATACGGAATGTACCACGCATTGGAGAAGAATAGATGAATTAAAAGCCAAGTTTCCGAAAGCAAAAGTGCTAACCGATGTGCTTTTCAAAAAGAGCAATAACATTTACACCAGTGCCGGAATCAGTTCGGGTATTGATTTAGCCTTGTTCATACTCGAAGAACTAAAAGGCGCTTTCTTTACTCATAAAGTAGCCAGAGGCTTAGTAGTATATTATCGAAGAAACGACAATCATACCCAAAAAAGCATTTATCTGGATTATAGAAATCACATCAATCCTAAAATACACGAAGTACAGGATTATATGATTAACAATTTATCTGCAGCTAATAGTGTAGAAGAATTAGCCGATCTTGTCGCTATGAGTCCGAGAAACCTAAGTCGAGTTTTTAAAGAAAAAACAGGAACCACTATCATTGAATACCTAACGCTTTTAAGAATAGAGTTTGCCAAAACCTTGGTCAATAATCCCGAATACACTATTGAGTATATAGCTTCCCAATGTGGTTTCAAATCGGCTCGACAGTTGCAACGGATTTTAAAAACTCAAAAAAGCATCTAACCGAACGGGAATTCTATCTCCTTCCTTTTAACATACAAAGGACAGGCCTCAACACTGAGACCTTGTCTTCTATTGCCTTTTCAACAAACAATAAATCAAATACTTAACTGTCCTTTTTTGACGCTTTGTTGGCAGTAGCAAACAAAATGACTGCTATAAATTTGTAGTGTTCAAAACAATAATTTAATCGTGGTTTCCACAAAAAACAAAGAAATGAAAATGAGAAATAAAAAGAAATTCTGGGTAATCATTCCAACATTAATTTTGTCTGTAGTGTTATATACGAGTTGCCAGCCGTATCGCGAATTCAAAAGAGTTCCGGTGTATGAAGGTGTCGTTACTCAAAACCAAAAGCCCTTAACCTATGACAAATCCAAAAAAACGGTGGTCATAGTCGCCAACAATGCCGGTACTGAAATTTTCGATTTGATGGCACCTTACTATCTATTCAACGCCACGGAACAAGCCAATGTGTATGTAGTCGCTGAAAAGAAAAACCCAATCGTATTACTTAAAGGCTTGTTTATTTATCCGAATGCCACCTTTGCCGAGTTAGAGACATTACACATCAAACCCGATGTTATTGTAATTCCGGCTATGGTAAGTGTTTTCCAAGACCCAAAATCGCCTGTCATCCGATGGATTCAAGAAAAGAACAGTACCGATACCAAAATCCTTTCCGTTTGTGCCGGTTCCTTAGTAGCATCAGCCACCGGATTATATGATGGTAAACCCATTACCACACATGCCTCAATGTTTGAGGACAGTAAAGCATTGTTCAAAAACCCGCATTGGGTTCAAAACCTTTCGGTAACTCAAAGTGATAATTTATACAGCACGGCTGGGGTTTCCAATGCAGTGGAAGGAAGTTTAACTATTATAAAAGAACTATTCGGAAAAGCAACGCTGCAAAAAGTAATGCAGGATGTTCAGTATCCTTATGCCGACATTAAAGTGGAACATAAAAGTTTTGCCGTTGAAACAGGTCATAAGTTTACGATTGCCAACAAATTAGTCTTTAGGAAAAACAGAAAAGTTGGGGTTCTCCTGCAAGAAGGCGTTAATGAACTTGCTTTAGCTGCTGTACTAGACACTTATGCCAGAACCTTCCCTTCTGCCCTGGAAACTGTTATGACTAATGGTGTTTCGGTAACCTCCAAATACGGTTTAACAATAATCCCTACCACTACTTTGAAAGATGTAGAATGGGATGAAATTCACGTCCTGATGCCCGAGAACCTTTCAAAAGCTGAGGCTGAAACGTTTAAAGGAACACCTATCATAAAATATCCTTTGGTTGACAAAAACTATATCATCAATGAATGTCTGCAAAGGATTAAAGAACAATACGGCCCTAAGTTTGAAAACATCACAAAACTGTTGTTGGATTACAATTAATTATGGGTCGGCTCCCGTTGAAAAAGCTATCGTAAGTTTCAATCATCAATCATCATAAAGTAATTAAACTTTGCCATACTTATGGTAGAGTTTAATTAACTTTGTTTTAAAGAATAAGGAAATATAGGTTCTCCGTTACTTTTAAGCTTTTCAAAACTCGTTTTTCTAATAGAGTACTAACTTTAGTTTTAATGATGAATTCCGTAAAAAAAATAGTGATTGCCATAGTGGTTTTGTTAACGGTAACCATAGCTAGTGCCAGAATCAAAAATGCCATTACCCAAACAGTGAAAATATATGGGAATTGTATGGTGAGTAAAGTCGCCATAGAAAAGGCCGGAAATCTAAAAAATGTAGCCAAAGTAACTTGGAATAAAGACACCGGCATGGCTACGCTCACTTATGACCAAAAGAAAACCAATCCGGATGAAATACTAAAACGGATTGCCTTAGCGGGTTATGACAATGAAAAATTTCTGGCTCCTGACAGTGCTTATTCCAACCTTCCTGACGGTTGTCGCTATACTCGTGATGCTAAAATTCCTGTAAAAGCAGTGCCCAAAACAACAGCTCCTGATAGGACAAAAACCGAGTCAACTTCAGAACAGCAGGAAGTCAACCCGCTCCAAGCTGTCTATGATGATTATTTTTCAGTAAAAGACGCCTTGGTAAAAACAGACAGTAAAACAGCGGGGAGCCAATCAAAAGAACTGCTTACAGCCCTTACTACTGTAAAAATGGAGGCTTTGAAAATGGAAGTTCACCAAGTTTGGATGAGCGTTTGGAAAGATATAACGGCTGATGCTAAAGGCATTTCAGAAACAAAAGACATCACAAAACAGCGGAATTTATTCAAGTCATTATCTAAAAATATTTATCAATTGCTAAAAGTAGCCAAACCTACCGAAGCAGTGTATTATCAATACTGCCCTATGCAGGATGCGAATTGGTTAAGCAAAGAAAATGCAGTAAAAAACCCTTATTATGGTTCCCAAATGTTGACTTGCGGCAAAACAGTAGAAACCATCAAATAATGCTTGCCCGAAAACTGCAATTTATGTCAATAAGAAAACAACAATTTTAAAAATAAAATCCAATGAAAAAAATACTCTTTCCGGCCTTAATAATGGCTTCCGTATTGATTTCTTGTAACCAAAAAAACAAAGAAACAACCACAGATCATTCCCATATGATGGGAAAAGACAGTACCATGATGGATCATGACAGCACCATGACGAAGGATAAAACTAAAATGATGGATCATGATGCCAAACTGTATGCCTGTCCTATGCATCCAGAAGTACAAGGAAAATTGAATGATAAATGCTCTAAATGCGGCATGAAATTAACCGAACCTGTTCCGGAGAAAAAAGAATAAAGCGGCTAATTTCTAATTTTGGATCAGGATTGTAAACTGTTTACTATGAAACTCTATATCAAAAATATGGTCTGTCAGCGTTGTGTGATGGCCGTAGAATCTATACTATCATCTCTAGCTATTCCGGAGTATCAGGTCACGCTTGGGGAAGTCACTACTTCAGCCTTGCCCCCGGAAACCATTGCCTTATTGGCAGACAAACTCGACGCTATTGGCTTTGAATTGCTGGATGATAAAAAAAAGCAACTCATTGAAAAGATTAAGGGGCTTATTATTACCTATATTCATCACGATCCTGAGCTGCAGAAGTACAATATGTCGGAGTTTCTCAGTCATGAAATTCCTTTTGAATACAATTACATTAGCAATGTTTTTTCTGAAATAGAGGGCACCACAATTGAAAAATATGTGATTGCCCAAAAAATTGAAAAAGTGAAAGAACTCATCGTCTATGATGAATTGTCCGTACAACAAATAGCAGATCAATTAGGATATAGCAGCGTAGCTTACTTGAGCAATCAGTTTAAAAAAGTCACCGGATTAACTCCTTCGCATTTTAAAAAAATCAGAGACGAAAAAAGAAAGCCTCTGGACCAACTGTAAAAGTTACAATTTTCACCTTGTAATAGTGTAATATCCGGATTTGTATTTTGATAGAACTTTGCCTTATCAAATTATAAAAATTATGAAAACTATTTCTATCGGATTAGAGCAAGTGCACAGCGAACATTGTGCCTTGCTAATAGATAAAGCCATTAGCCATTTAGATGGTGTTGCCCAACACCATGTAGAACTAAACAACAGCTTGGCTAAACTTGAAGTAGATGAATCCCAATTTAAGTATCCCAACTTAGTGACCACTATACAGGATTTAGGATACGGGGTAACCACTATCAAAAAAAACTTCCCCATTACCGGAATGACCTGTGCTTCTTGTGCCGTTAGTGTAGAGAGTATTTTATCTTATGAGCCTGGGGTAATCAAGGCGGCGGTCAATTATGCTAATGGAACGGCTACTGTAGAATACCTTCCCACTATTGCAACACCCGAAAACTTCAAAAGAGCCATTCAAAGCATTGGGTATGATATACTCATTGATGATACCATCGATATCCAACAAGAAGTAGCCACCCAGAAAGACAATCACTACCAACACTTAAAAAAACGAACCCTGGGAGCGGCTTTGTTAAGTATTCCGGTTTTAGTCATCGGGATGTTTTTTATGGACATTCCTTATGCCAATTATATTATGTGGGTTTTAACCACTCCTGTTTTAGGGTATTACGGCAGTAGTTTCTTTACCAATGCCTGGAAACAAACCAAACATCGTTCGGCTAATATGGATACGCTCGTGGCTTTGAGCACCGGTATTGCCTATCTCTTTAGTGTCTTTAATACGCTTAACCCCCATTTTTGGCATGCCAGAGGATTGCATGGACATGTGTATTTTGAAGCCGCAGCCGTAGTGATTACTTTTATTCTTTTAGGAAAAGTGTTAGAAGAAAAAGCCAAAGGCAATACAGCAGCAGCCATCCAGAAACTTATAGGATTACAACCTAAAACCGTTATTCGGATTGCTGAGGATAAAAGTCAAAGTGAAATCCCAATTGCAGAGGTACTAGTTGGAGATTTACTACTGGCCAAACCCGGCGAAAAAATTGCCGTTGATGGTAAGGTAGCCGAAGGCAATTCCTATGTAGATGAAAGCATGATTTCGGGAGAACCGGTTCCGGTAGTTAAACATCAGGGCGAAACGGTATTTGCCGGTACCATTAACCAAAAAGGAGCCTTGCAGTATAGTGCCGAAAAAATAGGCAGCGATACCTTGTTAGCCCAAATCATAACCATGGTGCAAAATGCCCAAGGAAGTAAAGCTCCGGTTCAGAAACTGGTAGATAAAATAGCCGGGATATTTGTACCCATCGTAATAGGTATTGCAGTACTCACTCTTATAACCTGGATGCTATTGGGTGGCGAAAACGGATTTACACAAGGATTATTAGCGATGGTGACCGTCTTGGTTATTGCTTGTCCGTGTGCCCTTGGATTAGCCACACCAACGGCTATTATGGTAGGTGTTGGCAAAGGTGCCGAACAAGGCATCCTAATCAAAGATGCCGAAAGTTTGGAATTAGCCCAAAAAACCAATGTGGTTATTTTTGATAAAACAGGAACCATTACCGAAGGCAAACCATCATTGATTGACCAATATTGGGAAAACGATGCCCCAGTCTTGCAAGAAGTTTTGTTTAGTATTGAATCGCAATCACAGCACCCGTTGGCTCACGCTGTCGTGATGAATTATTCCAAAG
This sequence comes from Flavobacterium sp., assembly GCF_036741995.1. Taxonomy (GTDB): domain Bacteria; phylum Bacteroidota; class Bacteroidia; order Flavobacteriales; family Flavobacteriaceae; genus Flavobacterium. The sequence continues at coordinate 10,458 of NZ_DAINRG010000039.1, forward strand.
CTACCATGCAGACGGTTACCGAATTTCAGGAACTTACCGGTTTTGGGGTTCGTGCTAAAGTACATGGAGCCACCTATTTTATTGGAAACCAAAAATTAATGGAAACCAATAACATCACTTATAGTGAAGCTATAGAAAACTTTACCCGGCAACACGCTTCCCAAGCCCATACCCTACTCTTTTTTTCTGATGCAAAGCAAGTGCTGGCTGTATTGGCTGTAGCCGATAAAATCAAAACTACATCGGTAGCTGCTATTGCCCAATTACACGCTATGGGAATTGAAACCATGATGCTAACCGGCGATACTGAAGCGACTGCCAAAGCTGTGGCAGCTGCCGTTGGCATTACCCATTATCAATCGGGTGCGCTGCCGGAAGATAAACTCAAGGTGGTTAAAGCCTGGCAGGAAAAAGGGAAGCTGGTAGCCATGGTAGGTGACGGAATTAACGACAGTGCTGCTTTAGCCCAGGCCAATGTAAGTATTGCCATGGGGAAAGGTTCCGATATTGCTATGGATGTTGCACACATGACTATTATCAATTCCGATTTGACCAAAGTACCTCAAGCCATTTTGATATCCCAACAAACGGTAGCTACACTACACCAAAACCTCTTTTGGGCTTTCATTTATAATATCATTGGCATTCCAATCGCAGCCGGTATACTGTATCCGTTTAATGGGTTTCTGTTAAATCCAATGATCGCCGGTGCCGCTATGGCATTGAGTTCTGTTAGTGTAGTAAGCAACAGTCTTTGGTTGAAATTAAAAAAGTAAACTGTAAAAGTTACAAATCACAACCAAAATAGCGCAATATTTTTTAGTGGAAAACCTAAGAACTTTGCCTCATCATAATTTAAAAAAATAATCAATCATGAAATCAACATTTATTTATTTAGTACTTTTAGTAGCCCTTTACAGCAATGCTTCTTTTGCCAATAGTTTGGCCAACAAAGAAAGTGATTCCGCTGCTATGGAATTAGGGTCAGCATCCAATTCTACTACATTGAAAAAACCAGATTTAGAATCTGATATGGAGTTATCCGTTGCTTTTTTAACAATGACCATTAATGCTGAAAAAACAATAGAAGAAGTAATTGCCGAAGACAACCAAATCATTGAAAGTAAAATCGAAAGTAACACCTCATCAACTAATGGAAGAACAATAGAAGAGGTCATTTTGGAGGACAACAGCATTATTGAAAGTACTCCCCCAACGGAAGTATTCGCTTTGGACTTTACTATCATTACTAAATTGACTTCTCAAGTAAAAAAATCAAAAAAGCACACCGTTTTTTTTAACAAAACGAGCTTTAAATTATAATTTTAAAATCATCAATAATGAAAACGAAACAGTTTAAAACCAACATCAATTGCCTAGGATGTATAACCAAAGCTACTCCGATATTAAACGAAGTGGTAGGCGAAAACCAATGGGAGGTAAATATCCGGGATAAGCAAAAAATATTAACGGTACCTGCAGAAAACATTGATACAGCAGCCTTACTGGAGCAAGTACAAAAGGCAGGGTTTCAAATTGAAGCCATTAACTAAAAATTATTTTAAGATGAAAACTATAATTATTTTACTGACTATGCTGCTAAGCACGCAATTGATAAAGTCACAAACCAATCCATGGAAACCAGTAGTCCAAAAATACTTTGAACTGGAAAAAGCATTGGTAGCCAGCGACAGCAAAACAGCTGCCGTTAAACTAACCGAACTTTCCAAAGCGATGGCTCCTTTGACTAAAGCTAAAGTTTCGAAGGGAACTTCTAAACAAGTACAAGGAATGCAAGCGGCTATAAATGCTTCGTTACAATCCAATTCTTTGGAAGGCTACAGAACTCAATTCAGTAAACTATCCAATAGTCTTATTGCGCTATCCAAAGACAACAATCTATGGGAAGACAAACTCTATGTGGTTTATTGCCCCATGAAAGAAGCTAACTGGATAAGTTCAACCAATGAAGTAGCGAATCCCTATTATGGAAAAGCCATGCTTAGCTGTGGCTCCGTAAACGCAACCATAACTCCTAAATAAATTAATCTATGAAGAAGATTCTCTTTACGGCTATACTGCTCCCTTTTGTGTTAGTGGCTACGGCTCAAAAAATAGTTCGTTACGATTTGTACGTTCGGGATACTATTGTCAATTTTTCGGGTAAAGAGAAAAGAGCTATCGCTGTAAACGGTCAAATTCCGATGCCAACCCTTACCTTCACGGAAGGAGATATAGCCGAAATTTATGTACACAATGAGTTAGAGGAAGAGACTTCGATGCACTGGCACGGCTTATTTTTACCTAACAAAGAAGATGGCGTTCCTAACTTGACGCAAATGCCCATCAAACCACACACTACGCATAAATATACCTTCCCTATTATCCAACACGGAACCCATTGGTACCACAGTCATACCGAATTACAAGAACAAATCGGAATGTATGGTTCGTTTATTATGAATAAAAAAACAGACGACCCCACCTTTAGAAAAGGTATTGATGATTTACCTACCGTTCCTATTATCCTGAGTGAATGGACCGATATCAAACCGGAAAACGTACACCGAATGCTCCACAATGCCACCGATTGGTTTGCCATTAAAAAAGGAACCACTCAAAGTTATGCGGAAGCCATCAAACAAGGCTATTTCAAAACCAAAGTGGCCAATGAATGGAAACGCATGAATGCTATGGATGTGAGCGATGTGTATTATGATCGATTTTTAATCAACGGTAAAAACGAGAGTCAGTTATCCCAATTTAAAGGAGGTGATAAAGTCCGTTTAAGGATTTCCAATGGTGGCGCTTCGACTTATTTTTGGTTGACCTATGCCGGTGGAAAAATTACGGTGGTGGCCAATGATGGGAACGATGTAGTACCGGTAGAAGTGGATCGATTAATTGTAGCGGTTTCCGAAACCTATGATATCATTGTGACCGTTCCGGCCGATAATACAGGATATGAACTTTTAGCCACTCCCGAAGACCGAACAAAGTCTACCTCATTATATATTGGCGGTGGAATTAAGCAATTAGCTACTCCTCTACCAAAACTGAAATACTTTGAAGGCATGAAAATGATGAATGGCATGATGAAAATGAATGGAGATTTGGATGATATGGGTATGCAAATGTCATTAAACCAAATGGATATGAATGTGGTCATGTATCCCGAAATTACAGGAAATACGAAGCCAAAAGAGGCTACTGACACCATGAAAATGACGGAAAGCGATTATGACAGCAACAAGTTATCCGACATAGTTACGTTAAATTACGCCATGTTAAAATCACCTACTAAAACCAATCTTCCCAAAGACGCACCGGTAAAAGAATTAAAATTTGAACTGTCGGGAAACATGAACCGTTATGTTTGGAGTTTGAACAACAAAGTAGTTTCTGAAACCGACAAAATCTTAATCAGGAAAGGAGAGAATGTTCGAATTACCCTTTACAATGGTTCGATGATGCGACACCCTATGCACTTGCACGGACACGATTTTAGAGTACTCAATGGTCAAGGCGATTATGCACCGCTTAAAAACATAGTAGACATTATGCCCATGGAGACCGATACTATTGAATTCAATGCCAATGTGGAAGGTGATTGGTTTTTTCATTGTCATATCTTATACCACATGATGGCCGGAATGGGAAGGGTTTTTACCTATGAAAACCAAGCCGCCAATCCGTTAATTCCGAATCCCAAATTAGCACAACGCAAACTTTTTGCCGATGACAGAGAATTTCATATCATGGTGGAAAATGATTTTGCCAATAACGGCAATGACGGGGCTTTTATGGTCGCCAATACCCGTTGGAGTATCGGTACAGAATGGCGATTAGGATATAGTGACATGCATGGGTATGAAACCGAAACGCATATCGGCAGGTATATTGGGAAAATGCAATGGCTGATGCCTTTCGTAGGATTTGATTGGAGGTATCGAAAGATGGGGATTGATGAGGAAGAAGAAAACCTCTTTGGGCAATCCAACACAAAAGATGAAAGAGCTGTGCTTACTGTTGGGGTAAATTATACTTTACCAATGTTGGTCATATTTCAATCTGAATTTTTCATGGATGGCCAACTGCGTCTGCAGCTAATGCGGGAAGACATTCCTATATCCAAACGCCTCAGAATGGGTTTTATGATTAATACCGATAAAGAGTATATGTTGGATGCAAGATATATTATCAAAAGAAATTTGAGTGTCAGAACCCATTACGACAGTGATATGGGGTTTGGTATTGGAGCTAGTTTGAATTATTAATGGAATGACTATTGTGCCATAACTTTATCTTTTTTCACATCTCTCCTGCCCTAAAACTTGAGTATCTTTGAAAGAATTCTGAGCACCAAAATACCATGGAAAACATTCCGATAAGACATAGTAGCGAAATCCAAAAGGAACCCAATTTGTCGGGCAGCTTTAGCATAAGAGCTGTTGAAGAACTGCTGCAGGGAAAAGACATGGTACAGGAACTGCACCGTCATGATTTTTATTATATTTTGGTCTTGCCAAAAGGAGCCGGCACTCATGAAATAGACTTTACCACCTATACCATAGAGAATTATTCTATTTTCATAATGCGCCCGGGGCAAGTGCATCAGCTTGCCTTGAAAGCAGGAAGTACCGGTTATTTGCTTCAGTTTAAAACTGATTTTCTGTATGTTCACAACAGTGCTTCTCAAAATCATTTGAACAAAGTATGCCAGCACAATTTTTACAGTCTTGAGCCGGAAGGATTTAAAAAGATAGACTCTATTTTGGCGGAAGCTTTAAAAGAATATGCTACCAAAGCCAAAGGTTACCAAGAAATACTAAAAGCCAATCTTAGCATTTTTCTCATCGAACTTCTCAGACAACGGCAAAGCATCACAACGCCCGCTTCGCAAAACAATTCCTATGCTCAGGAAAAACTGGAGGCGTTTTTAAGCCTGGTGGAAACAAATGCTATTCAATACAAACAAGTGGCACACTATGCCGATTTGTTACATCTTTCTTCCTACCAACTCAACGCTATTACCAAAGCTTTACTTGATAAAAAGCCTTCCGAAATCATAACCGACTACCTTATTTTAGAGGCCAAGCGACAGTTGTTGGCCACTTCAAATCAGGTTAGTCAAATAGCTTATCATTTGGGTTATGATGATGTTTCGTACTTTATTCGGTTTTTTAAAAAACATACAGGGCAAACTCCTGAAAGCTTTCGGCAGAACTCCAAATAAGTCCTATTCAACTTCATTTTTGTCCTAACCGGCAACCTAAGGCGCGAATTACTTTTGTCTCATCCATTAATTCTAAAAGTAATCCGTATGAAAACAAAAATGAAACTGTTAACTTCCTTAAAAATCTGGGTCGTTATTTATCCGTCAATTACTGCTTTCCTGTACCTTTTTGGCAAACCTTTAGCACTATTTCCATTGTACCAAAGAACATTACTCTTAACCATAGGACTGGTTCCTTTAATCGTTTTTATCGGACTGCCTTTGGTCGATTTTATGCTGCGTCAGCTTTCAGCAAAAAAGAATGCAAAATAAACCTTTATGAAAATTGGTAAGGAAACCGTACTGCCCTCTTCCAGACGGGAGTTCATCACACAAAGTGGATTGGCTTTACTGGCCTTTGTTTTACCATTTCCTTTTAAAGAAAATAACAAAATGACAAAAAAACAACTATTTGACGTAATCATCATTGGCGGAAGCTATTCAGGATTGGCAGCCGCTATGGCATTGGGCAGAGCCCTCAAAAAAGTATTGCTGATTGACAGCGGAAAACCCTGCAATGCCGCAACACCTTATTCGCATAACTTCCTTACGCAGGATGGTCAAACGCCTTCAGCGATTGCCGCACTTGGCAAACAACAAGTGCAACAGTATGATACCATAACTTTCTTAAACGGTTTAGTCACTTCAGGGGAAAAGACTGGGAATGGTTTTGAAATTCAACTGGCTTCCGGAGAGAGGTATCAAGGTACGAAACTAATTTTCGCCACCGGTATTACCGATAACATGCCTAACATTGACGGGTTTTCAGCTTGCTGGGGCAAATCCATTATTCACTGTCCTTATTGCCACGGCTATGAAGTGAGACAGCAGCCCACAGGCATATTGGGCAACGGCGACAGCGGTTATGAATTCATCCAGCTTATTTCCAACTGGACCGGGAATTTAACGTTGTTCACCAATGGCAAATCAACTTTAACAGTCGAGCAAACAAAACAACTGGCAAAGCACCAGATTACCCTAATCGAAAAAGAAATAGCAAGCTTGGAGCATCGGGATGGTTACCTCAACGCCATAGTTTTCAATGACGGCTCAGAGTTATCGCTGAAAGTGCTGTATGCGCCTCGCCCGTTTACACAACATTGCTCCCTTCCGGAAACCCTGGGCTGCGAGTTAACCGAAGAAGGCCACCTCAAGGTTACTCCTTTTCAGGAAACAACCCTGGCAGGCATTTATGCCTGTGGCGACAATGCTTCCCGCATAAGGACTGTTGCCAATGCTATTGCCATGGGAACCACAGCAGGTATAGCAGCCAGTAAAAAATTGATCTTAGAACAGTTTTAATCATCAAAAAATCAATACAAATTTTAAATCAGAACAACATGAAAATCATTATTGTCGGTGCTACAGGCACCATGGGAACGCACTTAGTAAATGTTTTGGAAAAAGAACACGAAATCATTAAAATCGCTTCCAACGGCGGAGACATTCCAACCGATATTACTGCTACGGAATCGATAGAGAATATGTTTAAACAAGTGGGACCATTTGACGCCTTAATCTCAACTGCAGGGCCAACCTTTGTAGGCCCGTGGAATAAATTGAATGACGCAACCTTCCGAAAAGGGGTAGAAGGCAAAATGATGGGCCAAATCAACTTAGTCCTGATTGGTCAGCATTATATTAATCCAAAAGGATCCTTTACTTTAATCACTGGTGCTTTAACCCATGAGCCACAAGTAAACTTTGCCAATGCCTCAGCGGCCAACGGTGCTGTGGAAGGATTTGTTCGTGCTGCGGCTATCGAACTGGAAAATGGCATTCGTATTAATGCCGTAAGCCCTACTGTTATCGAAGATTCTCCACACTACTTTCCTTACTTTCCGGGAGAAATTCCAACCACTATGCGTCAATTGGAATTTATGTTTCGCAAAAGTGTATTTGGCAAAGTAACCGGACATGTAATCACTCCTTAATCGCCAACGCGATAGTATTCGTAGGTCATTATTGGCAATGGTAATGACCTGCGTTTTTACGAATTCGTTTCAATCATCCCCCAAGGTGCCATGGGGAAATCAAAATCAAAAAAATCATCTTCATTGCCCTAATCCCTAGGTTATTCTATTCGAGACTGTTTTTAGGGATACCGAGACTGCTTTTAGTTAACTTTGCCTATGCCCAAAACAAAATCATCCCCGCGAGACACGGTTCAAGATTTCCTTGACTATATGCAGTCTATTGGCTCATTTGAGCCTAGGGAATTAGAGTTAATGACCAAAATCATTAAGGTGAAAACGGTAAAAAAGGGGGAAACTGTTTTGGCTTTAGGCGAAGTTTCTAATTTTTATTTTGTCAATAAGGGCTGTTTAGGGACTACTTATATTACCGATAATGGTACAGAATTTATCCGATGCCTGGCCATGGAAAAGTCTTTTTGCTGGGCAATCCCCAGTTTTCTGAGTCAACAACCGACCAATGAAAGCATTGAGGCTTTATGCAATTCGGAGATACTAATTATGAGTAAAAAAAACTTTGACCTTTTAAATGACAAAAGCGTCAATTTCAGGAATGCTTATCAAAAAGCGCTTGAAATGCTTTGCATAAACTATGCTTCCCGAGTGGAGAGTTTTTTAACCATGGATGCTAAATTCCGGTTTGAAACTCTGATGAAAAAGAATCCTGTCATCGTTCAACAATTGCCTAATAAGATAATAGCGGCTTATTTGGGCATAACCCAGGAATCTCTGAGTCGGATAAAAAAGCAAATTTAATTTCTTATCATTTATCAATTTTATTCCAATTTTAGGGTGGTAGGTTTGCAGAAATTTAATCCCTAAAAATCATGGAAGCAAAAAACAAAAAAACTACTTATTTATATTGGACGCTTTTAATCCTATTAGCCCTCTTCTTTGCCATAAGTGGTTTTATGGAAATCACGAAAAACCCATCCACTTATCCCAAAACGCTGCTAATGGGGTATCCTCCCTATTTTATACTAACGCTTGGTATTTCAAAAATTTGTGGTGCCATTGTCTTGGTAGTACCTAATGCAAAACGGCTGAAAGAATGGGCTTTTGCCGGTTTTACTTTTGATGTAGTTTTTGCTTTTATATCGGAACAGGCTATAAACAGTAATGTTGGTTCAATAAAGGCTATGTTTGTATTTTGTATCCTAATGCTGACCTACTCTTTATTCTTAAAAAAACGTACTCTATGAACAAAAAATATCTAATGCCGACACAAGAAGCAGGGCGAGACTTTGTCATGAAGCAAATTCAAGGCAGTGTTGTTATGCTCAATATGATTCGTTTTCGTGACATAGCTGACTATTCCGCTACTCCGGAGCTGATGCCGAACGAACCAATAAGCGGCAAACAAGCCTACGATTTATACATTGACCATACTTTACCTTTCTTGACAAAATCAGGCGGAGAAATTTTATTTATGGGGGAAGGCGGCGCTTTTTTGATAGGTCCTGCCAATGAACATTGGGATGCTGTTTTGTTAATTCGACAGAACAGTGTTGATAGTTTTCTGGCCTTTGAATCCAACCAAGATTATATGAAAGGCATTGGACATCGAACTGCAGCATTGGAAGACTCTCGACTCTTACCCATAATTGAAAACAAACCACCACTAAAATAATCCTATGAAGAAAATAGTACTACTATTGGGTATCCTAATCAGTATATCATTTAGTGCCAAGGTGCAGGAATTTGAAAAAAAAATTGATACCCTTATTGAACAGCTAGCCTACAAACTCTAATCGCAGGTCGCGTTATTTTAATTAAAAAAAGTCCCGAGCATCACCTCGGGACTCCAACAATAACCAATTCTCATCCATCACTCTCCTCCGCTACCTAACCCGCGGTACACTCTCTTTTTGGATGATGCGCTTTGTTTTATTGCAATAGCATTGCTTTGTCAAAAAATCGTTTGCTGTATTCGTTTTTATAAGCATGCTTCCATCGTTTGTGACTCCAGAGATAGTTTTCCGGATTGCTTTTGATGGTTTTTTCCAATTTCTCAGTAAAAATGGTGGTAATGATTCCTGTTTTATATTGGCTTGTAAAATCAAAAACCGGTGTTACTACGAACTTGTACTGTCCTCTTCCCTCGTGTATCATTTCGGCAAAAAGAGTGGGTGTCTTATGAGCTGCCGTGTATAATTCTGTTCCGCTAATAAAGGCTGTTCGCTGCGATAAAAAGGAAGTCCAGAAGCTTTTTTTAGGCACATTCGGATTTTGATCCGCTACCAATATCAAAACATGTTGCTTATCCGCAAAGGCTTCCATTTCTCTTTTCATATTTTTGGAAGAGACCATTTTGGAACCAAACCGGCTTCTTATTTTAAACATCAAATCGTTGAACGGTTTACTGGTCAACGGTTTATAAGCCACCACTATATTGGTACTTTTCAGTACCGAAGCAATATGCGCATTGGCCCATTCCCAATTGAATTGATGTCCTAAATACACATGGCAATTTTGATGATTGGCCAGTATTTTTTCAAGCTCAGTATAATCTGCTGTTATGTGAGTTTGCAATTCTTTTTCGGTCATCGATAGCAATTTTATGGTTTCGATAAAGTGATCGCAAAAATTGGTATAGAATTTTTTCTCAATAGCAGTCCGCTCCTTAGCCTCCAGATGAGGAAATGATTTGGCAACATTTTCCTGAACCACTTTACGGCGGTACTTGAAAACATTATAGAGTAAGTAAGCACATCCATCGGAAAAGAAATATAATATTCTTAACGGAATCAGTGAAATCGGGTACAACAGCAAGGCAATCATTGGTCGTTTATTTTTAATGTTATTGGTTAAAATATCAATTGGCAAACACCTCGTCTATGTTAAACAATTGGAAATCTAATTTGAAATCTGTCTTTTGGTTTCCCGTTTCTTTTTGAATTTCTTCCTTTTGGATTTCGGTTTTATAGTTTTTTGCACCATCCATTTCATGATTGGCGACACATTTCATAGTGTCAAAAAAAGATATCGTTTTCATTTTTATAGTAGTTTGATTTATAGTTTAGATTATTCCCATCCTCCGCCTAGCGCACGATACAATTCCACATTGGATGCCAATCGTTCTTTTTTCAAAGTGACTAATTCCAATTCGGCCTGCAACAGATTGCCTTGGCTAATGATGACTTCCAAATAAGTAGCCATGCCGCTTTTGAAAAGTAAATTGGCGTTGTCGACAGCTTTTTGAAGCGTTTCCACTCGTTGATTGGCAATAGTATATTCTTGCGCTTGTTTGTCAATTTTGGCCAAGGCATTCGAAACTTCGCTGACCGCCACCAAAACCGTTTGTTTAAATTGCAATACTGCTTGTTCCTGTTCAACTTTAGCGATATTATATTGGGTTCGCAGTTTTTTACTGTTTAACAAAGGCGCCGTAAGACCACCGGCAACCGAACCAAATAAGGAAGCCGGAATGTTGAACCAATTGTTCAGTTCAAACGAATTCACACCACTGGCTGCCGTAATAGTGAGCGATGGATACAAGCTGGCTCTGGTAATACCCACTTTGGCATTGGCCGCTTTTACTGCTAATTCTGCGCTTTTCACATCGGGGCGTTTGCTGAGTAATTGCGATGGAATTCCGGGCGAAAGATTCTCTTTTACCACAATGGCTTCCAGTTTGCTGGCTCTTTCCTTAGCTTCCGGAAACGTTCCTGATAGCACACTCAATGCATTTTCCTGAAGCTGAATATTCTTTTCCAGTTCCGGTATCAATTGCGCAGCAATAAGACGTTGCGCTTCGGTTTGTTGTTTGGCTAACAAAGTCACTTGCCCTGCTTCATATTCTAAATTGACAACGAACAATGTGCTGTCGTTTAAGGCTAAGGTTTTCTTAGCAATATCCAACTGCGCATCCAGCATTAGTAAATCATAAAAGCCTTTGGAAACTGTAGCCACAATGGTCGTTTGCAATGCTTTTCTAGCTTCAGCTGTTTGCATATATACCGCTTGAGCCGCTCTTTTCTGGTTTCTGATTTTGCCCCAAATGTCGGCTTCCCAGGAAAGATTCAATCCGGCGGAATAATCTTCTACATGGTTTTGATTCAATGATTGGGCAATGTTGATTCCGTTCAGACTGTTTTCTGAAAGTCGGGTGCTAGTAGCGTTAGCAAATGCATTGACCTGAGGCACATTTCCCCATTTCGTTTGTTTGAAACGCAAGTTGGCAATAGCCAGGTTTTTATCCGCAATCTGCAAATCGTTATTTTTGGCCAAAGCCACATCGATTAAACTAACCAAATCAGCTTCTTCAAAGAACGATTTCCATTTGATATCGGCTATGTTGGTGGTGTCGGAGGTCGTATCATTTCTGTAATTTCCCGGTACCTCAGCCTTTGTTTTTTCCTGAGCCATAGTGGTGAAGCCTGTTAGTATCGCTAACATCACCAAACTCGTTTTTATATAGTGTATCATACTCTGATTTTATTTAAAATTATACTTCGGCTCTTTTTTCGTTATTCAAAACAGCCAACGGTTTCCCGGTTACTTTTTCCTGTAAAAATTGGAACACGATGAAAAGCACCGGAATGATAAAGATGCCTAACAGCACTCCCGAAATCATTCCGCCGGCGGCTCCAATACTAATCGAATGGTTCCCCAAAGCTGACGGTCCTGTGGCGCGCATCATTGGCGTAAGCCCCACAACAAAAGCAAAGGAGGTCATGATGATTGGTCGCAAACGTAATTTGGCCGCTTCTAAAGCTGAAGCCAACAATGATTTACCTGCTTTTCTTCTTTGCACGGCATATTCCACAATCAGGATGGCATTTTTGGCCAGCAATCCGATAAGCATGATTAAGGCAACCTGCACATAGATATTGTTTTCAATTCCGGTTAAACCAATAGCGGCAAAGACTCCGAAAATTCCCGTTGGTATTGACAATAATACTGCCATCGGGAGGATGTAACTTTCATATTGGGCAGCCAATAAGAAAAACACAAACAACAAACTCAATCCGAATATCATGGCTGATTGTCCTGAAGAGGTGATTTCTTCATTGGTCAAGCCCGAGAATTCGATGGTGTAGCCTTTTGGCAATTTGGTTTCGGCTACTTCCTGAACAGCTTTAATGGCGGCACCGGAACTAAATCCAGGTTTGGCAATGGCATTAACTCCAATAGAATTAAACAGATTGTATCGCGAAGCCGTTTCCGAACCGTTAATCGGGATCATTTTTACCAAAGAAGCTATAGGCACCATTTCACCATGTC
>NZ_DAINRG010000040.1:0-22910 GCF_036741995.1 Flavobacterium sp.
ATAAAATGTGTTTAACTACCAATTATACTGCTTTAGGATCTAAAGCGATAGCAGGGCTCATAGTAGAAGAGATGTGAATACTCTTGATGTATGTTCCTTTAGCTGCAGTTGGTTTTAATTTAAGTAATGTTTGAATGATCTCGTGAGCGTTATCTACAATCTTATCAGCCTCGAAAGAAATTCTTCCGATACCAGCGTGAACGATTCCAGTTTTATCCACTTTAAAGTCGATTTTACCCGCTTTTACTTCAGCAACAGCTTTACCAATTTCCATAGTTACTGTTCCTGTTTTTGGGTTTGGCATTAAACCTCTTGGACCTAATACACGTCCTAATGGACCTAATTTACCCATGATAGCCGGCATCGTGATGATTACATCAACATCGGTCCAACCATCTTTAATTTTCTGAAGGTAATCATCCAATCCTACATAGTCAGCACCAGCAGCTTTCGCTTCTGCTTCTTTATCCGGAGTTACTAAAGCTAATACTTTAGTGTCTTTTCCAGTTCCATGAGGAAGGGTTACAACACCTCTTACCATTTGATTTGCTTTTCTTGGATCTACTCCTAAACGAACAGCAATATCAACTGACTCGTCAAATTTTGCAGAAGCAACTACTTTCAATAAAGACGAAGCGTCTTTTAAAGAATATAGTTTGTTTTTCTCAATTTTTGCAGCAGCCTCTTTTTGTTTTTTTGTCAATTTTGCCATGTCTTACGCTTGTTTTAGAGGAGAATCTCCAGTTACAGTTATACCCATAGATCTAGCTGTTCCAGCAACCATGCTCATAGCAGACTCAATTGTAAACGCATTTAAATCAGTCATCTTGTCTTCAGCGATAGCCTTAATCTGATCCCAAGTTACATTACCAACTTTACGACGATTAGGTTCACCTGAACCGGATTTTAATTTAGCAGCATCCAATAACTGAATTGCAGCAGGTGGAGTTTTTACAACAAAATCAAACGATTTGTCTTTGTACACGGTAATTTGTACCGGTAACACTTTGCCAGGTTGATCTTGGGTTCTAGCATTGAACTGCTTACAGAATTCCATGATGTTAACACCAGCAGCTCCCAGAGCAGGTCCAACCGGTGGCGACGGGTTCGCAGCACCTCCCTTAACTTGTAGTTTAACTACTTTACTAATCTCTTTAGCCATTGTTTTTAAAAAATTTGCAGCGGTCTGTGGAAGCAGACGTTTGCGGTTTATAATAGTGTAACGAATTATACTTTTTCAACTTGCATAAAACTCAACTCTAAAGGTGTTTTTCTTCCGAAAATTTTCACCATTACTTCCAGTTTACGCTTTTCTTCATTTATCTTTTCGATAGTTCCGTTGAAACCATTGAAAGGACCATCTACTACTTTAATCGTTTCTCCAAGGTTGAAAGGAATGTTTTGAGTATCGGTATTCACTGCCAACTCATCTACTTTTCCTAACATTCTGTTTACTTCAGACAAGCGTAAAGGCACAGGATCTCCACCTTTAACTTCGCCTAAAAAACCAATTACACCCGTAATAGATTTAATAATATGTGGTATCTCTCCAACCAAATTAGCTTCTATCATTACATACCCAGGAAAGTAAACTTTATCCTTGGCAATCTTTTTACCGTCTCTAACCTGCACCACTTTCTCTGTAGGTACCAGTACTTGAGAAATGTAATCAGACATTCCTAATCGGTTGATTTCAGTTTCGATATAAGCTTTGACTTTATTTTCTTGTCCGCTTACAGCTCTAACCACATACCATTTTTTCACATTATTATCAGCCATCCTTTGTGAAATTATGATTTTATTAAATTAAAAATCCCAGCAATAGCTTTAGCACAAGCTTCATCTACTCCCCATGTTGCTAGAGCACAAACTACTGAAAACACAGCCACGATAATCGTGAACTTTTGAACTTCAGCCCATTCTGGCCAAGTAACATTTGTTTTTAATTCTTCAAATGCCTCTGATATATAATTAACAATTTTTGTCATTGTACTATTGTTTTTGCACGGGCGGGAGGATTCGAACCACCATCAACGGTTTTGGAGACCGCTATTCTACCCTTGAACTACGCCCGTATCATTAAAAACCAGCAGAGCAACCAAAAGGCTCTCTGCTGGAATATTTATTTAAATAGATAATTAGTCTAAAATCTCAGTTACCTGACCAGCACCAACTGTTCTACCACCTTCACGGATAGCGAAGCGTAAACCTACGTTTAATGCAATTGGGCTTAACAAGCTTACTTCAATAGTTAAGTTATCACCTGGCATTACCATCTCTACACCTGCTGGTAAAGAAATAACTCCTGTTACGTCAGTTGTACGTACGTAGAACTGTGGACGGTAGTTATTGTGGAATGGTGTGTGACGACCACCTTCTTCTTTTTTCAAGATATAAACCTCAGCTTTAAATTTAGCGTGTGGTTTTACAGAACCTGGCTTACAAATAACCATTCCTCTTTTGATATCTTCTTTTGCAACACCTCTTAACAAGATACCTGCATTATCTCCAGCCTCACCTCTATCAAGGATTTGACGGAACATCTCAATACCAGTTACTGTAGAAGTTAATTTCTCAGCACCCATACCGATGATCTCAACTGGATCTCCTGTATTACAAATACCTGTTTCGATACGACCTGTAGCAACAGTTCCACGACCTGTAATTGTAAATACATCCTCAACTGGCATCAAAAATGGTTTGTTCACATCTCTTTCTGGCTCTTGAATCCAGTTATCAACAGCTTCCATCAATTCAAGAATTTTTGGAGTCCAAGCTGGATCATTGTTTAATCCACCTAAAGCTGAACCTTGAATAACAGGGCTGTTATCACCATCATAATCATAGAATGATAATAAGTCTCTGATTTCCATTTCAACTAATTCTAATAATTCCGCATCATCAACCATATCCACTTTGTTCATGAATACAACGATTCTTGGAATACCAACTTGACGTCCTAAAAGGATGTGCTCACGAGTTTGTGGCATTGGTCCGTCAGTGGCAGCAACTACTAAAATAGCACCATCCATTTGAGCAGCACCAGTAACCATGTTTTTCACGTAATCCGCGTGACCTGGACAGTCAACGTGCGCGTAGTGACGGTTAGCAGTTTCATACTCAACGTGTGACGTATTAATAGTAATACCTCTTTCTTTTTCTTCAGGAGCGTTATCAATTTGATCAAATGATTTCGCTTGACAGAAACCTGCATCAGACAATACTTTTGTGATTGCTGCAGTTAAAGTTGTTTTTCCGTGATCTACGTGCCCAATTGTTCCTATGTTTAAGTGGGGCTTGTTACGGTTAAAATTTTCCTTTGCCATTTTACTTAATTTTTAATCTTAGTTTATATATTAGTGTTCAAATTTTACAATTTTGAGCCAACTACGGGAATTGAACCCGTGACCTCTTCCTTACCAAGGAAGCACTCTACCCCTGAGCTAAGTCGGCTTATGCCTAGTTCAGAAGTTAGATTTAGAATTCAGAAATTTCCCTAAATTCATATTTCTAAATTCCTTTTTTTGGTGGGGAGAGCAGGATTCGAACCTGCGAAGTTCTCACAGCAGATTTACAGTCTGCCCTCGTTGGCCGCTTGAGTATCTCCCCTACTTTTTTTATCTTTAAACCGTTTAAAAACCTGAGCCGGCGGAGGGACTCGAACCCACGACCTGCTGATTACAAATCAGCTGCTCTAGCCAACTGAGCTACGCTGGCGTACTCAATAAAAAAAGTCCGCTATTTCTAACGGACTGCAAATGTAAAGATTTTATCTTTTAATCAAAACATTTTTTGAAAAAAATTTGTATTAAATATGTGTTCTTATTTTTTCTTTTCTTTTAAGCAATAATCTTTCTAATGATTCTGCTGAATTCTCTATAGCTTCTTCAAAAGTTTTGCATTGTTTTTTGACCATAAAATCATCTCCGGGAACGTGAATTTTAACCTCAACTACTTTGTTTTCTTTCTCACTTGTTTTTTCAACTTTCAAAAAAACGTCAGACGAAACCACTTTATCATAAAATTTTTCAAGTTTTCCTAATCTCTCTTGAATAAAATCCACTAGCTTTCTGTCAACAGTAAAGTTAACTGCATGAACATTTACCTTCATAATTAAATATTTTATTGATTAAACATTTTAGAATTATTTTTTATTCCTAGGATGAGCATTGGCATACACTTTTTTTAGCTCTGCTAAACTGTTATGTGTATAAACTTGCGTCGAAGCTAAACTAGAATGTCCTAATAATTCTTTGACTGAATTTATGTCTGCCCCATTGTTGAGTAGGTGTGTCGCGAATGTATGCCTTAATATATGCGGGCTCTTTTTTACCTTCTCGGAGACATTACTAAAGTAATAATTTATTAGTCGATACACAAACGAATCGTTCAATTTAACGCCATTGGACAACAGAAAAAAATACGCGCTATCAGTAACGCTTTGTAAACGTGCTCTTTCTGATAAATATTTTTTTAATTCTTCAGCAATTATTGGCAAAATCGGAATAATTCGTTCTTTATTCCGTTTCCCTAAAACTTTCATTGTAAGGTTCGACAAATCAACATTATGGATTTTCAAATTGACCAATTCTGCTCTACGAATACCCGTAGTGTAAAACAAATCAATGATCAACTTATCGCGTACTCCTTCATAGTCTTCCGAATAATTCAATTGATTCAAGACCAAATCGAGTTCTTTTTCCGAAAAGGGAATTTGAAGTTTTTTGGGAGCTTTCAACGCCTTGTGTTTTAAAAGCGGACTCGCCTCTATTTGTTTTGTCTTGAGCAAAAACTTGTAGAATGATTTTAAAGAAGAGATTTTTCGATTAATCGAAGTATTGGAAATACCGTCATCCGAAAGCGAAACAATCCAAGCGCGGATTTGATTGTAATTTACCGAAATCAGATTATTATCATCAAATTGACTCGACAAAAAAGATTCGAAAAATGCAATATCATGACTATAAGCGGTCACAGTGTGTTGAGAATAGTTTTTCTCCAACAACAAATAATCCTGAAACTTATTTTTAAAATTTTCCATAAAAAAACCGCTGACATCAAAGTTAGGAAACTTTAATCATCAGCGGTCATATCTTATCAGGAATTTAACTATCCTTCGATATTGTCTCTTAAGTTTTGAATGTAAGCAGCTTTTTGAACTTGTGCTCTCCTAACTACAGATGGCTTAGTAAACGCCTGACGCGCTCTAAGTTGTCTTACAGTTCCGGTTTTATCAAATTTTCTCTTGTAGCGCTTTAATGCTCTATCAATGTTTTCTCCGTCTTTAATTGGTATAATCAACATAATTTAGACACCTCCTCTCATTTAGTGGGTGCAAAAGTAATACTATTTTTGAATTACCAAAGAAAAAACAACAAAGATGAAAGAGAAAAAGGCTTTTCCCTGAAAACAAAAAAGCCAAAACACAATTTCCTGCATCTTGGCTCTTACTTCTTTTATCTTTTAAAAACACTAGTGTTTTTGGTTTTTTACCGCTGGCTGATAGTTTTGCTTGTCAATAATCATTTTAGATAAAATCTCTCTGAGAATTTCTGAAGTTCCACCTCCTATAGGCCCCAAACGACTGTCTCTTAACAAACGCGCCAATGGATATTCTTCCATATAACCGTACCCACCTAGCATTTGCAAGCAACTGTAAATGGTTTCATCGGCAACTTTGGTCGATTTTAATTTAGCCATAGTAGCTTCTTTAACTACATATTCTCCCTGATTTAAGCGGGCAACAGCAGCATAATTAAATAATTTACAGTGCGCAACATC
Organism: Flavobacterium sp.; assembly: GCF_036741995.1. Taxonomy (GTDB): domain Bacteria; phylum Bacteroidota; class Bacteroidia; order Flavobacteriales; family Flavobacteriaceae; genus Flavobacterium. Next base: position 5,782 of record NZ_DAINRG010000040.1, read on the forward strand.
AGTAGCATGATCCACCATGGTATGACGCAAAGCCTGAAACTTATTGATAGTAGTCCCAAAGGCTTCTCGTTGTGACATATAATCAATCGTATATTCGATAGCATACTCGGCTCTTGCATGGGCATTGATTGCCATAATCAATCGCTCTAAAGCAAAATGCTGCATGATATAAGGAAACCCTTTTCCTTCTTCACCCATTAAATTTTCTGCCGGAATTTCAACATTATCAAAGGAAATCTCAGCGGTATCTGAAGCTCTCCAACCTAACTTATCCAACTTGGTAGCTGTGATTCCCTTTAAATTGGTATCCACAAGAAACATACTGATTCCTTTATTGCCAAGATCCGGACTTGTTTTGGCAGCCACTACATAATAATCTGCATAAACGCCGTTGGTTATAAAGGTTTTCGAGCCGTTAATAACATAGTTGTCTCCTTTTTTCACAGCCGTTGTTCGCATTCCTGCCACATCGCTGCCTCCAAAAGGTTCTGTCAGACACAAAGCACCTATTTTATCTCCAGCTATACTGGCCGTCAAATAATCCTGCTTAATTCTTTCGTCACCTTCAGCATTTAAATGCGTCATGGCTAAGTAGGCATGTGCCCACATGGCAGCGGCAAAACCGGAAGATTTTATTTTTTGAAGTTCTTCTAAAAATATCACCGTATAAAACAAATCCAAATTCAATCCGCCATAAGCCTCCGGATAAACCAATCCAAAAAAGCCCATTTCTCCAAATTTTTTCCAAATAAAGCGCTCTATAGTGCCTGTCTTTTCCCATTTTTCAATATGTGGCACTACTTCTTTTTTTAAGAAATCCTGCAAACTTTTTCTAAACAATTCGTGTTCTTCTGTAAAATAGGTTGAATTCATATAATTAAGGCTGTTTTTAAGCTGTTTTTTTAGAATTCCAAATATAAGGCAATTATTTTAATTTTTTCAACGGGAAATCCTTTAATTTTTGACAAATCCTCAATTTTGATATCGCTATGCATGGTCCGATAAATAACGATTTCTTTGGCTAAAGCATATCTGAAAAAAGGAAACTGCGAAAGCTCTTTAACCGAAGCAGTATTGATATTGATTTTATGGAGATTAGGGGTCGATTTTACCACAAAAGAAGTATTTAGTTTTTCAATCACCTCGGGTGACAATCCCCAAACATCCTGCATTTGCTCCATCGAAACGAAACTTCCGAGTTTGGTTCTTTGTTCCAAAATCCTGTCCGAAATTTTATCGCCAATGCCATACACTTTCATCAAGTCTTCTTTGGTAGCTAGATTAATATCGAGAATGACTAGCTTTTCTTTCTTCGGAAATTCAGTTTTGACATAAGTAGAAGTGAACTCTTTTTTGTTGGTAACCCAATCCGGAAATTTAAAATATGGTGAAATCACTTTCAGCAACGAATCGGAAACTTTGGTCACTGCCTGAAATTCGGCAGCCGAGTTGACAAATTTATTTTGTTTTCTATACGCTAATAATCTATCGATTTCTGCTACAGACATCCCTAGTTTGTAGCCTTTGAAATCGGTTATGAAATTCGGATTGAATGGATAAATGGTAGCTTTGAAATTTTTATTCTGAAGTTTTAAACTGTCAATAGCATTTTGATTGGCCAACCAAGTAACTGCTGCTTTATCTTTTTTATCAGAAGACTGAAAGTCACAGAAAAAATAAATGCCCTGCAACACCATTACAATTCCAAAAAACAAAATGATTCCTATTCGCTGACTTTTCGAATAGTTTAAAACCGATTGCCCTATGGAATGCGCTGCGCCCAATTGTTACAAATCAAATACAGAAGTGCGTTTGCCTCGAATCAAATCTTTCAACTTGATCCAAAAGGCCAACGTTAAATAAACACCAAACCACAAACCAGCCGTCACAAAAGTGATATAAATAAAAAACAACCGCACATTCGAAGCGCGCATCCCCAGCTTATCTGCCAATCTTGATGAAACGTGAAAACCATGTTTTTCGAAGAAATATTTTAATTGTATGACTGGTGACATAGGTTATGATTTTAAAAGTTGGATTCCAATAGCACATTGCAAACACTGACTTGGATTACAATAATCATTTTTCAATTGCAAAAGCGATTGTGTTGCAAAAGCATTTTGGGCTCTGACTCCAAAAGTAGCAAACTTTTCAATGATGCTGTTCTTTTCGGGTGCAATAGTTTGCATCAGTTCTAGTAGCGTTTCCGTAATTTCTTTGCCTTGACTTTTCGCGTAAGCAAATTGAAACGGCACTATGGTATTAACAAGCAACAAATCGATAAACGATTTGGAAAGAGACTTTTGTTTCTTCGGGCTTTCTTTGTCAAATTGGTAATGTGTTTGCCAATAAGTTGAAACAGCAACAGCAAACAAATCATAAAAATCCGGAACGGTTTTAGCAGCAATGATTTTGGAAAATAAATGTTGCTGCTGGTGATACAATTGAGCCAATTGAGCCAAACGAACTGTCGGAAAATTATCAGGCCGATGCTTGAAAAACTGAACCGGTTCGATTGCTGCCTTTTGCAATTGGTATTTCTGAGAAAGATAATCAAATCGTTTTTTCAACTCTTTGGCGTATACGTCTTCTGCTTCCAACGGCAATAAATCAGCCTGACCAAACAACAAGGCTTCCAGATTTTCCACTTCAAAACTTTCTTTTCTGATTAAGGAAAACGGAAGGGATTGAGCCACTTTTAAAAAAGTATCCCCATTGGTATTTAAACCAAAATTCTTAGCCATCATAGAAAACAAAACGGCTTCCCAATCATTTTCGGTTTGCTTCAAAAACTGCTCAATAGGAATCGATTTGCGCTCTAAACGCTCAAAAAACAAACGTTCCTGCCAATGCACTAAAACAAACTCATCAATCGTCTTTATTTGATTTTCACAATAAATCCATGATTTTGGAGCCGTTAATTTTTGATAACTCTCTAAAATCTCTTTAGAGACGTACGGTTTCAATTCCAAAACCGGAACCTCTGAATTGTCTTTTCTGAAAACCGGAGCGTCATGTTCCCATACTACATGAAGAATGACATTGTCATAATGGACGTCCAATTCATGATGGTGCAAATACCAATCGGAAGATTTCCCATGGATTTCTACATTGCCTGCCCATTTTTGATTGCCAATGGTAATTTGGGCATTAAAAAAATCAGGTCCGGATTGCTTCAGATAGTCTCCGCTATGGGCAATAGTCAACAACTCTCCTGAAACCGTTGTTAGGTTGGAAAAGTCAAACTTCTTATATTGCCATACATAATGAAGAAACTCCTCTTTCATGATTTTTAATTTCACCACTAAAGTAAGAAAATTACTTTTATATTAAACTATTTGTAATGAAAAAATTACTTATTCCTGTTTTGCTGTTGATTTTCGGAAGTGTTTTTTCCCAAAACTATAAGATCACTTACTTAAAAAGCTCTAATGGAACCTTACTGGAGAATCAAGACGCAGTTTTGATTTTCACCAATAACAATCAAACGCTACTGACCACCGAAAGTATTTTGAATCAAAAAGCAGCCTTCCCTTTTGAGCAAACCAGCGTTAACCGAAGTGACAATTCCTTTAGTCAGTTTGCCGTTTTGAATGCAACAGCAACAATTGCTACCAAAGACAGCACTTCGCTTGGCAAACAAACTTTCGAGTTGCTAAATGACACCAAAAAAATATTGGGTTACGAATGCAAAAAAGCCAAAACGGTAGTCAACTCCAACACCATCGAATTTTGGTACACTGACCAATTAAAAGTCAAAGGCTCACCAGCGGTATTGGGACAAAATTTAGGGTTGGTACTCGAAATGGTGCGCAACGGAAACTTTGTGATTGCCGCTACCAAAGTGGAAAAAGTAAAAGCATTTCCAATAGTCTCAACTGTTAAAAAAATGGTAGATGCCCTAACTTATAAAGATTTGCTATGGAAAAGTCGCTTTACCACCATTCGCGTTTTCAAAGACCAAATCATTAATTTTTCAGGCGAAGCTAAATCAAATGACACTATTCTTCGTTTTGCCAATGGTACGATTGCCGTTCGAAAAATCAGGATTCCCGAAATCAAACCCGGCAGTCAGATATTTGTGGATGTGACGGAGCAATCCAATGGTGATGCTTATGATAGAACCGGTTCCTTTTTTATCATTCCAACAGACAAAGCCAATTCCTTTTTAGACGGATTGCAAAATGGCGTCAAATCGTTACCGATTTACACCAACGGCAATGGCAAAGACTATCAAGGCGTAGTAGCCACCGAAACCTACAATCCGGTGGTGGAATTGATGCGCTTTTACACACCTTTTGGAGTCAAACAATACAACACTCTCCAATTGAAAGATAAGACTTGGGCAGATAATGTACTCTACCGCCAGGATGTTTCTGAGTTAAGAACTATGATTAGCGGTAAAGAAGTTTGGATTGGTATTACCATTGGCAACTATGACAAGGGTGGTCATAAAGTTTCAGCCAATATTACCATTCACGAGGAAGAAGAGTCTAAAGCCTCAGCCACACAAATCATCCCGTTGTTTTGCACCAATAACATTATGGAAATGGCCGGTCAGGAATATGGCACGATGTTCAACAACGACAAAGGTTTGGAAGTAACTTTCCAATTGGATAAACCGATGAAAAACGGCAAACTGCGCTACATCACTACCGGTCACGGCGGCTGGGAAAACGGCGATGAATTTGTACCCAAAAAGAATTCGATTTTCTTAGACGGAAAAGCCACTTTCAGCTTTACGCCCTGGCGACAAGATTGCGGTTCGTATCGCTTGTCCAATCCGGCTTCTGGGAATTTCCCGAATGGCTTATCTTCTTCTGATTACAGCAGGGCCAATTGGTGTCCGGGAACAGTCACGAATCCAATCTTTATTGACTTAGGCGATTTGGAAGTGGGAACGCATTCCATACAAATAAAAATTCCGCAAGGCGCTCCTGAAGGTTCCAGTTTCAGTTCCTGGAATGTTTCGGGTGTTTTGATAGGAGAATAAAAAAAGCCAGCTAATTGCTGGCTTTCGTTTTATTGAATCGAACTGATGATGTCGTGTTTGGTAATGATGTGGAATTTGTTGTTTCCTAAATCGACCAAAACGGCTTGATTGTCTTTAGTAAATAATTTCGAGATTTCTTCAATCGGTGTATTGACTTGTACAATTGGGTAAGGTTTGCCCATAATTTCCCGAATTGGTTTTTCGGCTATGTTTCGGTCTTCTACATAACTTCGGAACAAATCGGTTTCGTCTAAACTACCCACAAAACCAGTAGTATCAATGACCGGGATTTGAGAGATGTTGTATTTTTTCAAACGCTCGATAGCGTGTGACACTAACTCTTCCGTTCTCACGATTACCAATGGTTTGTCTTTGTGATCTTTGATCACGTCTTCGGCTTTGGTAATGTCTTCCTCTAAGAAACCTCTTTCGCGCATCCAGTCGTCATTGAACATTTTACCCACATAACGGCTTCCGCTGTCGTGGAATAACACTACTACTACATCATCCTTTGTGAAGTGTTCTTTTAGTTGGTGCAAGCCTTTAACGCAAGAACCCGCTGAATTCCCAACAAAAATTCCTTCTTCAAGTGCAATCTTTCTGGTGTAAACCGCAGCATCTTTATCGGTTACTTTGGTAAAGCCATCAATGATAGAGAAGTCAACATTCTTTGGCAGGATGTCTTCCCCAATTCCTTCAGTGATATAAGAGTAGATTTCGTTTTCGTCAAAGATGCCGGTTTCGTGGTATTTTTTGAAAACAGAACCATATGTATCAATACCCCAAATTTTGATGTTCGGGTTTTTCTCTTTCAAATATTTTCCAATGCCGGAAATGGTGCCGCCCGTTCCAACTCCAACCACGAAATGCGTAATTTTTCCGTCGGTTTGTTCCCAAATTTCCGGGCCGGTTTGTTCGTAGTGTGCCAGCGCATTACTTGGATTGTCATATTGATTAACATACCAAGAGTTTGGAATTTCAGTTCCTAATCTTTTGGAAACCGAATAATATGAACGTGGGTCGGTTGGTTCTACATCGGTTGGGCAAACAATTACTTTAGCACCCACGGCACGAAGAATGTCCATTTTTTCTTTGGACTGTTTGTCGGTGATTACAAAAATACATTTGTACCCTTTTACGATGGCAGCCAGAGCCAATCCCATTCCGGTGTTTCCTGAGGTTCCTTCGATGATGGTGCCGCCCGGTTTTAATCTTCCGTCAGCTTCCGCATCTTCTACCATTTTGAGTGCCATTCGGTCTTTGGTAGAGTTACCCGGATTGAACGTCTCCACTTTGGCCAATACCAAAGCGTCGATTCCTTCCACGACTTTGTTCAATTTTACTAATGGGGTGTTCCCTATGGTTTCTAATATGTTTTTTGCGTATTTCATTATGAGGACAGCTTATTTTTATAAATTTTGCAACAAAGGTATAGATTATCTGAACGTTTTCAAAAATTCAAATCGATAATCCTGTAACCCCGATGGGAGTGGCTACCGTGTAGCGCGGACAGCGGGAATTGCGCCAACTGACACTGCCCGAACGATTCGTTTTTACTGGAAGAAATTCCATACCAACCCAAAGCGAATCATGAAGTCGCGATACGGATAATTGGGCGCGGTGTAGAAATTGTTACCGGTCATTTTGGAATTGAAATGCTCGGCTTTCAAGAAGATTCTCGTTTGACGGATGCGGGCATTGATAAAGAAATCGACCAACGGGAAGTCGCCGACTTTTTTCTCGTTTTGCACAAATGCTTCTGTCGTTACCGGGTTGTAATCGTTGACATAGAACTTGGTGAAATAGTTCAGCGTGAAACCGGTTTGCAGGAACATGGCTTTTTTGAAAAAATAATTGGTGAAGTACAAGGAGTTTCTGGTCACAATTTTTGGCACGTTGAGAATGGCATCGTTTTGGTCAACCTGCTGATACAGGATGGTGTTGTCTAAAGCCAGTTTCCACCATTTGAATTCGCGCCCCACTTTAACCGACAAATAATTGATGGCTTTGTCGTATTGTTTGGGTGTTATGAGTTGTTGTTGGGAAACGGTCGTAGTGTCATTGCTAAAATACAAATGGTCGTTGAGCGAAGTGACTTGCAACGAAGCTTCGAGCCATTGGGTTTTGGCAGTGGCTTCGAAATTGTTTATTTTTTCGTTTTTGAAATTGTGGTGCCAATTGTAATTTACAAAACTGCTTTGGAACAGATTATAAGTATGATCCGGGATTTTATTCAGCATTTGGTATTGGAACGTAAACTCGTTTTTGTCGTTGAGCTGGTATTTCAGCTTGGCGTCAAAATTGGATAAGGATTGATTGGAAATGGAATTCGAATACATGAAAGTGCCGTTCCATTTGTTTTTTCGATAATCGTATTGACCGCCTACGGTTTGGATTTGATCATTGAGCGAACTTGGCACCACTCCGGTATCGAGAATTAGAACCTTGTTGTAATAATAGTTATAACGGAAATCTTCTGTAAAAAACTGAAACTTCCCCAAAAGTGAGTTTTCATAAATGGCCCCGACTTTGTTGTACATTCGGTTGTAGCGTGTTTGGTCGATTATGTTGGCCAACACATACGAATCGCCGAAGCGGTAAATTTTTCCGCTCTCCAGAGTGGAAGCTACGGTAGCCTGGTTGTATTCGAAAAATTTATTTTCGTAATTGAATTGATGTGTCAGGTACAAATTGTTATTGCCTTTCGTGCCGTTGATTCTGAAGTTGTGATCAAAGAAGATTCTTTTGCCTTTCATAAACGTTTTGGCATCTTTTAAATAGACTTCCAAACGGGCTCTGTTGTCGTAAGCCGGATCTTCGCTTTCAAAATTTTCGATAGTCGTTATTCCTCCGTTTTCGCCGTTTAGGAAATCCTGACCGGTAAAATGAAAATTGAGATAATATCTTTTGTTTTTTGTATTGTAACTCGATGTAAATCGGAAATTCCCGGTACTCGATAGCTGATTAATATATTTCCCGAGCGAGCGCAATCCTTTGAACGCAATAGACATATTAAAGCGTTCTGACGTATTTAAAGTAATCAAAGCGTCTAACGACTGCCCTTGCTCCATTACGGTCTTAAAATACAGCTCTGTGACCGGTGTAGCAACAGAATAATACTTAATATCATTCACGCCCATGTAATTGAATTGTTTTCCGGAGAAGCCTATTTCGGGGAAAGCGTTGAAATGTTTTAAACCATAATCTAGCACCGTGTACGTTTGCCCTTCGTTGGCAAAAGGCAAAAGACCAAAAATGTCTTTTCGCAAGTAATTGTATTCGTATTCTTTTTTGATGGTTAAAGAAGTATCCACATAGGTGGTGTCTCTTTGTAAAGTAATAATTCGGTATTGATTGAAAGCGGCTTTGGGCGCTTTTTTGGGAGCTGCATCTTTGCCTGCGGTTTCTTTAGGTTTCTCAGTTGTTTTACTTTGAGAAAAGCCAAGAGAGAAAGCCAATAAAAGGATACCGATTAATAAGTGTTTCATCTTAAAATATTTCGAAGCAAAAATACACAAAACTATTTGTAATAAAATCATAAAAAAACCACCCGAAGGTGGTTTTTAGAATAGGGTTTCAAGAATTATTCTTTTATGAATTTCTTGGTAATGGTATTTTTATCCGATTTGAAAGTTACAAAATACACTCCCGATGATAAATTTGAAATATCAATTTGTGTAGTAGCTGCTGCATTATCATTTCTAAACACTTCTTTTCCTGAGATGTCATTAATCACTGTCTCAGCAATTACCACATTGTTTTTAACACTGTAGTTTAAAACATTCTTGGCAGGGTTTGGATAAATAAAGATACTATTATCATAAGCGTAATCTCTGGTATTTAAGCTCAATCCATTGGCGGCACTGGCAATCAATGAAAACACTTGAGCTCCACCGGTTAAGTTTCCTTTGTGAGTTACCTGAATGGTGTAAACACCCGGTTCTGCATTTGGTATTTCTACTTTTTCAATATTATCAACATCATTATCAGCAATATTGGTAGCGCCTGCACTTGGATCATCATATGATAATTTCCATGGATAGTATATATTTCCGTCCTTTAAAATTTTTAAGTCTAAATTATTTTTCAATCTGGGCGTTCTATTATCCTCATCGCTTGAAATATTTCCGGCACCTGTTGGATCTGTCCAACAAATGGTAGCCGAAAGCTTTTGAGCGCTGGCAATTGAAATTTGCTTAGTGAAAGTTTGCCCACTGGTTAAATTATTTTCTTCTAAAACAGTCGATACATTTCGGTTTGAAATAATAGTTGCTGCTGCTGCTGCATCAGCCAATCCCCAACCGAATTCATAATCAGGTCCGGGATTATAACCGGCTTCTTTTGCTGAATGACAAATTAAACCACGAACGGTTGAAGCTCTCATAAAGGTAGATGGATTTAAATTGTTGTAATGTTTTTGCAACAACAAAATCATCCCCGTAATAGCCGGCGTAGCCATAGAAGTACCACTCATAGTCTGATAAGCTGTATTGGAAGAACTGGTTGTTGAACTTACATCTACCCCTTTGGCTGAAATATCCGGTTTGATTCTGCCGTCATCTGTCGGGCCGTAATTGCTAAAAGAACTCATGACAACACTATTCTCATCAACATAACTTGGCACCTCTTCAACAGCCGCAACAACGATGTCATTTTTAGAGCAGGCAGAGCCAGTTAACAAATCATATCCTGCTTTATTACCAACCTGTGTTAGGGTAAAATCATCTCTATCATTTCCAGCGGCTTTTACCACTTGGTAATAGGGATAAGCATTAGCAACGTTATCATCCTCTATAGAAGAAATATCATAAGCACCAAACTTAGCTGATGGCAAAGAACTGGCAACATAACCATAGGAATGATTGGAAACAAGATAACCAGCACTCCCGAAATTTAACATTTCATCATAATCAGTATCCCAATCAGAGGTTATGGCAGAAGCATTGTAAGCAATCCCTTTTCTTAAAGCACTGATGCCTTTGGCTATGATAGTACCGGTCACGTGAGTAGAATGGGGGCTCAAAGATGCTGTAGAAGCATCGCCATAAGTCACTTTATTGGTAGCAAATTCAACATGCGTGTTTCTAACTTTTCCGCCATCCCAAACACCAGCCGTCATCCCATCACCACTAACACTTAACCCCAATGAACCACCAGGATACAATTTGTTGGTAGAAATAGTTACTGAAGAACCTTGATTATAGATGGTATAAAATATAGGAAGAGTACCGTTTTCTATCCTTTGTAAAGACAAGGAGTCACTTTCTACATAAGGGTGATTGGCTTTGTAATCAGCAATCAGTTTTTTTTGATTTGCAAAAAATTCTTTAGCTTCAGCTTTTAATTTTAAACTCTGTGTGCTGTCATAACTGTCAGCTATTTTCTTTCTTTCAGCTATGGATTGGCTAAAAACAAATAAAGGGGAGAAAATCAAAAAAAATAAAACTTTCATAAATTAAAGTAATTAAAAAAAACCTTTCACTTAAAGTGAAAGGTTTTTAAATTAGTTAGAACCGTAACCCGGGTTTTGCTGGATATTGCCATTGGCATTTAGCTCAGCTGTTGGTATCGGCATAGTAAATCTATAATCCGTATTAGGGATAGTTACAGGTAAACCTGCAATTTCATCATCGGTTGGATTTCTGTCAATCGATACGTTCAATTCAGCACCAAGTCTTTTCAAATCAGTGTATCGGAATCCTTCGAAGCAAAGTTCTTTTCTTCTCTCTAATAAGATATCTTTTAAAGCTTCTGTAGCATCAGCATAATTTGGTAAAGGTTGTGCTGACAAGAAATTTCTTTTATCTCTAATCAATTTAAGAATAGAGGCAACTGAATTAGAAGCTCCATTGATAGCACCAGTACGCGCATAACATTCTGCTAAGATGAAATACATTTCAGACAATCTGAAAACTTTAATATCATTTCTTAATGGGAAACCACTGATGGTCTTACCAGGATATTTATCAATAATCAAAACGTCTGTAGCAATATAATCAACATTCGGTTGGTCATAATTAGGATTCACCACTGAAGATGGATCAACATTTGCATATCTTCTAACATCACCAGGAACCGCTCTCAACAAATTAAACAAGTTTCTACCCACTTCAAAAAATGGTGAACCTGTAAGATTGGTTGTATTTGTAGAAAAGTTACCGGCAATATTATCCCAAGTACCGGCAGCTGGTCTGTCTAAAGCAAAAATAACTTCACCTTGAGCGGTATCGTTAAACATTTTTCGGTAAGGATTCGTAGATGCGTTTCCGTAAAACGCTGTATTCCAAGGACCGGTTGGAGGCAATTGGATGTTAGGGTTCGTTGGAGCATTGGCAGGAACCGGAGTAGGATTAACCAAACCGTTAGCACCAGCACTGGCAATAACATCTTGAGCGTATTGTTGTGCTAAAGTGTAATTTCCGCGGTACAAGTACATTCTTGCTCTCAAAGCATTAATCATTCTTGTAGTAACAAATTTATAGGTTTGAGCAGGATCAATGTTGTTGTAAGCAAAATCTAAGTCAGACTCGATAAGTGCAAAAACTTCACCATTAGTATTTCTTGGTAAATCTTCATTAATCGCTGGTACTCTATCCAATAAAATTACACCAAGGGCATTATCATCTGTTAAATCCGTTGAAAAATATGTCAATAATTGGAAGTGACAAAAAGCTCTGATGGCCTTAGTTTGTGCAATAATATTGTTATACGCGGCAATTTCAGTAGCATCATCAGGATTAGGCACTATTAAAGCAGCAGCTCTTAACAATCGGTTAGCTCTGTTAATAGTTAAATAATGACCATACCACATACCATCTGCATAAGCATTAGCAGAAGTCAACTGGAAACGGTGAGTGTCAAAATTTTGACCTCCCGAACCTTTACCCGTACCGGTTTCATCCGAAAAAATAGCGGTAAAGGCAACTTCCGTAGAAGTATCTAAAGTAGCATAAACACCATTAAGATAAGACTGCATACTAGCAACCGTAGTGATGGCTACATCATCATTTAACTCTCCATCCTGAACTATGTTGTAGGCATCTTCACAAGATGTAATCATTCCAAAAACAAAAATGGAAAGTAAAAATAATTTAAATTTATTCATTGTTAATATTTTTAAAATTGAACATTTAAACCAAAAGAAATAGTCTTTGGCGAAGGGAACTTCCCAAGATTCGTATCATCAGTACTTTCAGGATCAAATCCTCTCCATTTGGTCCAAGTATATAAATTCTCTCCTTGAGCATACACTTTTAAACCGGTAATAAAGGTGCCTTTTAACGTTTTAGCACTAAAGTTATATCCGATAGAAATATTTTTCAATCTCAAATAAGAAGCGTCTTTCAACCACATGTCTGAATAATCACCACCAGATGTAAAGTTAGAAGCAGTCAAAGATGGAATATTAGTACTAGTATTGGTAGGCGTCCAAGCGTTTAATAAATCAGCACTTACGTTGTTATCCCCAACATAACTTGGAGTGTTTAACCATAACAAACCATAATCGTATCGCCATACTTCTTTAGCAAAAGAGAATTGACTGTCTAAGAAAAACCCTTTGTAATCAGCGTTAAATCCAAAACCTCCTTGGTATACTGGCGTATCACTCTTACCGGTTCTTCTTCTGTCTGAATCAGATGGGCTTTCGGTTGGGTTACCGTTGATATCCATGAATAATAAATTACCATCAGCTGGATTCACTCCTAAGTAAGGAACAGTGTAAAATTCGTAAACCAAAGAACCATTTTCAAGGATTCGGTCTCCGTCTACTGTTCTTTCAATATCCGTCATTTTGTTTTTGTTGTAAGAACCATTGGCAAATACAGACAATTTAAAGTCTTTAGAATCTTTGATGATTTTATAACGCAAAGATACTTCAATACCTTTATTATTAATACCTCCGCTATTTCCATTGATATTATGCAATCCTACAGTAGCTGAAGTATTGATGGTATTAAATAAATCGGTAGTTTGTCTGTTGTAAACATCTACATTACCGGACAATCTGCTTTTCCAAACTTCGAAATCCAAACCAATATTAGTCATCGTTTGTTTTTCCCAACGCAAAGAAGTATTCGCTATTTGGCTTGGAAAATAAGACCCTGTATTACCATATCCTGTTCCAGTACTAACTAAATCTCTAACATAGTTATTCCCAAAATAGATAGGATTTACTCCGGCAGCAACAGCTACTAAGTTCTGATTCCCTTGAGTACCATAAGAAACTCTTAGTTTCAATTTGTTGATAACTGAATTATTCATAAAGCTTTCTTTATCAATATTCCATCGTCCACCAACAGACCAAAAAGTTCCCCATTTATAATCCTGAACGAATCGGTAACTGGCATCTCTTCTTACGATAGCATCAATAGCAAACTTTTCATCATATTCATAACTGGCGGTTCCAAAATAAGAAAACGAACCTGCATCATATTTAACAGCTGAAACAGTTGGTCTAAGCGAAGCATAAGTAGCTCCAACGTTAGTCCATCCTGTACCTGCTCCAAACGAATACGTTAGCAAATCCAAACCGTTTTGTTGCAATTGACCAACTCTTCTTTGATCTTTAATATATTCCATATACAACCCTAAATCCAAAACATGTTTTTCTTTAAAGGTTTTGTGATAGTTAATATTGTTAACGATATTGAATCCGAAATCTTTATCGTTGTTTCTACGCTCTAAACCACCATAAGGCAAGGAGCTTGATTCTCTAACAGCAATAGCAAGATAAGACCATGGTGCTCTGGCAAAAGTTCTGTCGGTTACGTTGTAATCTACTCCAAATTTAGTAGAAACCGAAAACGCATCTGTTAAATTATAAGTAGCATTGATGTTTCCTAATAACTTAACCTCGTCATATCGGTTTGGAATATTACCTTCTGTCAAGATATCTCTCAATACGAAAGTAGTATTACCGTGGTCAAATTGAGTACCAATAGCATCATAAAGCCCTTGCCCGCTACCAGGATACATATCCGGAGTTAAATAAGGCAAAGCAGTCAAAGCTCCTAATAAAGGGTTTTGAACCGTATTGTTATTGATAGTAGTACTAGACTCTTGGTCTAACTGATGTCTTTTTGAATAAGCTGCAGTAAAACTAGAACCATATGTGAATTTTTCATTAGCACTTTTACCATTGGTATTAGTTCTAAATGTAAATCTTTGAAAATCAGTCGTAGGAACAATACCTTGTTGATTAGTATAACTTAAGGAGGTGAAGTTAGTTAAGTTTTTACCTCCAACAGACATACTGAAGTTATGATTCTGTGATACTCCTGTTCTAAAGAATTCTTTTTGCCAATTAGTAGTCCCAAAAGATTCTATTTGAGCATTAGTTAACGGAAGACCTGTATTAGTGATAAAAGGAGTTGAATCTCCATTACCAACACCATAACCACTAGCTCTTTCTATTCTTAAAGCTTCTTGTGAATTAGCAATATTATAATGTTCTTTTGGCAAAGTAGAGAAAGCGGTTGAACTCGAATAAGTGAACTTCAATCCGGATTCATATTTACCAGCTTTGGTTTTAATTACAATAACACCATTAGCTCCTCTGTTACCATAGATAGAAGTAGCAATTGCATCTCTCAATACCGATGCCGACTCAATATCTTCTGGGTTAATATTTCTGAATACTACTGCGTTAGTAGGAACTCCATCAACCACATACAAAGGCTGAGTATCCGCACTTAATGTAGCCAAACCTCTAATCAATAAATCAATTTTGGCAGAACCTGGTGAACCCGAAGACGTTGAAACCGTCAAACCTGGTGCCGCACCTTGCAAGGATTGCAATAGGGTTACGTTCGGTCTGTTTTCAAATGTCTCAGAAGTTACTGTAGTAGAAGCAGCTGTCGATTTTGCTTTGGTAGATTTTTTATCATACCCCAAAAGAACCACTTCTTCCAGTTTAATTCCGTCTGAAAGGGTAACATTATAAGTATTAGCAGCACCTACCGTTACAGTTGAATTATTGTAACCTGTAAATGAAAAGAGCAAAACTTCACCCGTTTTGGCTTTGATGCTATATTTTCCATCAAAATCTGCTTGTGCACTACGATTGGTGCCTTTAACGACAACATTCGCACCAGGAAGTGGTCCAGACTTATCTGAAACAGTACCTGTAACAGTTTTCTCTTGTGCAAACGAAAACTGCATTGTAAACGCTAATAAAAGCGTAAAAATCCATTTGAACTTCGATCTCATATTAATTTTATTTGAGTTAGTTATTTTGCAAACTTCTTAATTATTTATTAATTAACCAAATATTAACAACTAATTATAGACAACACTCATGTTAAATAAAATTTTACTTTTTACTAGGATACAATTAAAAATAAAAAGTTGCGTCTTTCTTTTTATTTTTATCAAAAATAATTCACATGCTCACTCTTAAATTCTCAGATTTTCAATTCGAAGCAGGCACCGATGAAGCCGGAAGAGGCTGTTTAGCTGGGCCAGTAACCGCAGCAGCCATATTGCTGCCTCATGATTTTGAATTAGACTTACTCAACGATTCCAAACAACTTTCCGAAAAAATCAGAGAAAAATTAAAACCAATCATAGAAGAGAAAGCAATTTCCTTTGCCGTGTCGCATATTGACCATACGATTATTGATGACATTAACATTTTAAATGCCTCAATTAAGGCTATGCAGGAATGCATTATTAAGCTAAACCCTACGCCCAACTATATTATTGTTGACGGAAACCGGTTCAAACCAATCCACAACATTCCTTTTTCAACCATTGTGAAAGGCGACAGCAAATACCTAAGTATTGCTGCTGCTTCTGTTTTGGCAAAAACGTATCGGGATGAATACATGAATGCAATTCACGAAGAATTTCCCATGTACAACTGGAAAAAAAACAAAGGTTATCCCACTATGGAACATCGGGAGGCCATCAGAAAATATGGCGTAACCAAATACCACCGAATGTCATTCCGTTTATTGCCGGAACAACTAAAGCTTGATTTATAAGTGTTGCGAAATGATTTCAGAAGGGATAAATTCCGCTTCAAAAAGGGTTTCGAAGTGTTGTATAATTTTGGCCTTTACTTCTTCTTCATCGACCTCTTTCCCAAGTTCGACATGCAGTGAAGTTACCGCTTTTCCTTTGATACCACATGGAATAATATTGTCAAAATAGCCAAGGTTGGCATTCACATTCAACGCAAAACCATGCATCGTTACCCATCGGCTAGCACGAACCCCCATCGCACAAATTTTTCTGGCAAATGGAGTTCCTACATCGAGCCAAACTCCTGTTTCGCCTTCACTTCTGGTGCCGTTTAATCCATATTCTGCTAAAGTCAGTATGATAACTTCTTCCAGAAAGCGTAAGTATTTATGAATATCAGTGAAGAAATTTTCCAAATCCAAAATGGGATACCCTACGATTTGCCCCGGGCCATGATAGGTAATATCTCCGCCTCGATTGATTTTATAAAAAGTTGCCCCTTTAGCTTCCAATTGTTTTTCAGAAAGCAATAAATTAGACATATCGCCGCTCTTGCCCAAAGTATAGACATGTGGATGTTCTACAAAAAGAAAATAATTGGGAGTGATGATTTCGGGCTGATTTCTTTTCTGAATTTTTAAATCAACAATTTCTTTGAAAAGTACCTCTTGGTAATCCCAAGTGTCTTTATAGTCTTTGTGTCCTAAATCCTGAAGTTGTATCTGTTTGTTCATCTGTTGTGTTGCAAAATGCAAAGTTACAAAGTTTACCAGTTAACTCAACGTTAATCTTTAGCCCTGATTGCAATGAAAATCCTCGAAGAGATTGTAATGGAAAGCAGGAAAACGGAAACCCAATAAAGCCCAAACCACTCGCTCCGAAAACACCAAAACATTTTCAAATTCTCACATTAGCACATTTTCAAATTATCCCTATCTTTGCACGCTAAAATACAATACAATATGCAACTTTCCGAACAAGAAATCATTAGAAGAGAGAAACTAAATGCTCTAAGAGAATTAGGAATCAACCCTTATCCGGCAAATTTATTTCCCGTGAACCATACTTCAAAACAGGCTAAGGAAAACTTCGAAGAAGGAAAGAAAGTAATATTGGCCGGTCGTGTGATGAGTGACAGAGACATGGGAAAAGCATCGTTTGTAGAATTACA
>NZ_DAINRG010000041.1:0-22869 GCF_036741995.1 Flavobacterium sp.
CAATGTCTCTGTCAGTGGAGCTTTCCCACTCGGGTTGCTGAGTGATTTTGTGTTCAATTTCGTCATACAAACTCGTTCCTTTTATCGGATAAGCAACGGTAATGGTATACAAAGTCGGATTAGCGTCTTTCAGGTACTGGATTGTTTCGGTAATGTCTTTTTCGGTTTCTCCCGGATATCCCAGCATGATAAAGGTTCCGGTTTCAATGCCAAGAGCATTTGTGTCTTGAATCACTTTTTTGACTTGGTTAACATCCACTCGTCGATCCATCGCATCAATAATCGTTTGTGAACCGCTTTCGGCGCCAATCCAAATTCGGAAGCACCCAATTTCTTTTAGCAACTGCAAAATCTCGTCGTTCAATCTCTCTGCTCTGGTAATGCATTCAAACGGAATGATAGCATCTTGTTTTACCACTTCTTCCCGAAAAGCAATCAGCCACTTATGACTCACAGTAAAAACGTCATCCACAAACCAAAGCGCATCGGGATTGTATTTTTCTTTCAGCATTTTCATTTCTTCCGCCACTTGAATGGCAGGACGACGACGATAACTTTGCCCGTAAACCGCAGTGCTGCACCATTTGCAGGTATAAGGACACCCGCGCTGCGTGGAAATTGTCATCGAACTTTGACCGTGATTGGTTTTCCAGGTTTCGAGATAATTATACATGTTGATGGCTTCCCTGTTGGGTAACGGCAATTCGTCCAGTTCTTTGAATTTGGTTCGGGCTTTGGTTTGAATGATTTTATTGTTTTCCAAAAAAGCGATGCCATTTATTTGATGAAAATCACCGGGATTGACAATAGCATTATACAATTCAAATGTGGTTTCTTCGCCTTCGCCTATGACTAAAAAATCAGCGCCAGCTTTCAAATAATTTGCTACATTATACGTTACATCCGGACCGCCCAGCACTATTTTTGGGAAGCCAAATGGTTCTGTTTTTAAAATTTTAATCAGTTTGATAACCTCGATTTTGGTCATCAAATTGGTATAAATGCAAATGACCTTGGGTCTCTCTTTTAGTATGAAATCGAGCTGTTCTTTTGGCGAAGCAAACGTCGTGTCAAAAACGGTGTTGGCTACATTTTTATTTTTGAGATAAGCGGAAACATACAACAACCCCAATGGCGGATAGGGTTTCATTATCTTTTGTTCCTTGGGATCATCGGATAAATAATAAGCATGTGTGAACAGTAAACTCATCGTTTTTGCAATACTATGATGTAATGATCAGCGTATTTTGAAAGCGAAGTACTGCTTTTAATCCTTTGTTCCAGTTGGTTTAAAAACCCTAAAAGTCCTTTTTTGTTTTTGAAAAATGGCTCTAAATAAGAGGGTGGGACAAAAAAACCAATAGGTTTTACAGTTATCGTTTCAAAATTAGCTTTGGCTAAATTTACGATATCTTTCGGGTTATAGTAGTATGTGGTCACATTTTCTCCATCCACAGTAGCGATGACACGTTCTCTTTTTCGTCTGAAAACAGTTGAGAATTTGGCTTTCGCCAAAAAATAAAATTGTTCCCAAAGCGTGTTTTTTGGCATAATAACTAAAATCAATTTGCCGTTTTCGGAAAGTAGATCCTGAGCATTTTCGAAAAATTTTTCCAATTCCGATTTTGACAAACAATTCAAACCACCAAAGTTGGAAAAGACTAAATCAAATGTCTCGGCTTCAAAAATTGTTGCCAGCAAATTGATGTCCGCCGTTTTGAAGTTGAGGTTGCGGAAGTTTCCTTTGGCTTTAGCTACTTCAATCATTTTTGGCGAAATGTCAGTAGCGGTTACCGTAACGTTTTGTTGGGCCAGCCAAATGGCGTCTTCACCCGTACCGCAGTTGATTTCGAGTAGGTTTTGAACAGCCGTTAAGTGTTTGGAAAGTTCGGTGTAAACCAAATCGCGTTGCATTTTCCCAATTTGAGTATGAGTAAATGTTTCGTCGTAGTTTTCAGCGGCTTTGTCAAAACTAGTGGCCATGTTCTAATTTTTTTAGCAAAATAGTATCCCAAAAAGCACTCGGAACATAGTAGCCCAATTTCAAAATCGATTTCAAATGAGCCACAGTACAAGACGTTGGGTTGGAAAGCAGTTGTTTTAAATTATGAAATCCTTGTTGTTTCCGGAATTCTTTGTGGACAAAACGCTGCAATTTTCGATAATAATTCGATTTATATGAGCCCTGAAACAGCATTTCAAAATCATCGGAATCTGTCCAGTTGGCTTTGTTTTTTAAATCGTCTTTCACTTTGTCATAAAACTTGGTGCCCGGCAATGGATAAGAAACTGAAATACCGATATTGTCAGGCATCAATTCTTTGACCATGGCAATCGTTTGAGCAATGTCTTCCTGATTTTCGGTTAAATAGCCAAATTGCAGAAAGAAGGCCACTCTTATTTTTCTGGCTTTCAAAAGTTGGGTTGCTTGGTAAATCTGTTCTACGGTTGTGCCTTTATCCATAGCATCCAGGATTTTTTGGGAAGCGCTTTCGGCACCTACCCAAACTTCTTCCAACCCGGATTCGGCAAGGCAATCAATAGTATCTTCTTTTAACAATAAATCAACTCGGCTTTGAATGTAATAGCTAATTTTTAGGTTTTGTTGTTTGAGTTTTGCTTTGAAATCCTGTACCCAATTGGGCTTTAAGCCAAAAATATCATCACACATCCAAAAACGAGTTACGCCAAAATTTTCTTTTAAGAACTGTATTTCGTTGACAATATAGTCAGGAGAATGCGCGTTGTAGCGATTGCCATAAATGGGTTTGGCGCACCAATTGCATTTGTAAGGACAGCCGCGCGTGGTGGCAATGTTCAATGTGAAGGGTTGTCCACTTTGTTTCCAGATGGCCTGATAGCTTTCCATGTCTACCAAATCCCAAGCGGGTAGTGGTAAATCATCTAATTGTTGGAGGACATCTCTTTTTTTGTTGACTTGAATTTTGCTGTCTTTTCTAAAAACAATCCCCTCCAAATCATCAATGTTTTGTTTGGTTTCTAATGCTTTTGTAAGTTCCAGCAGACTGATTTCGCCTTCGCCCTGAAGGATGAAATCGGCTCCTTTTTCAATATAATCTTCATAGTGGTCCGTTGAATCGGAACTGCAAACAATTACGGTACAATGGTGTTTTTTACCCAATTCAATCATTTCAAAACAGGCCTCGCGCATATTGGTAAGGCACATTTTGGTCAGGTAATTGAAGCCGTCATCATAAATCACCAAATAATCGGGTTTTTTGATGATTAAAAGTTGTTCTATTGCTTTGGGACTGTCTAATAAATTGGTGTCGAAAAGGGAAACTTCAAAACCATTTTTCCGCATTAAAGCGGCTGCATACAAGGTTCCCAAAGGTGGAAAAGGAGTTTTGTTTTTCCATTGTTTCGGATCGAGTTGGTAGTAATACGAGTGTGAAAAAAGAATGTCAGACATGTTCTTTCAGTAAATTGATGTTGAAATTATCGCTAACTTCTTCAATTTTACTATTCAAAGCCAGTATAACTTTCTTTTGAAAATGAGAAGGATGGTGTTTCGAAATGTTTTTGGTGGATTTCAAGGCAATTTTAAAGTCTTCTTCACTCATCAATCGGAATTTAAATTTCCAGGTTTTGAGTGTGATTTTTTTGAAGCCGTTGTCTATAATTTCCCCAAGATTGTTGTCAAATAAGAACTCAATTGCTTTTCTGGTTCTGGGTTTTTCAATAGTTGGAACAGAAGCTAAATCAGGTGTGAACTTTGTGAAATAGTCTAAAACCCAATTGTTTTTTTGATAGAAATCTTCAAAAGCTGCTTTGCCTTGCATTGGCAGTAACGTTTTCATTTCAGTAGCAGTGAATCGATTCTTTTCTTCAATTTCTAACTGGTTTGCCGAAACAAAATAGTTGATGCAAAAGTATTTGCGGGAATTGAACAGGAATACTTTTTTGTAAAGCATCAACAGCGTTCTGCAGATCCACAATTTATCGGGTTTTGTAATGATAAAAAAGTCAATATCACTATCGAGGTCAAAATAGCCTTTGGATAGAGAGCCCGAAATACCAACGGCTTCCACATAAGGAAATTTTGAAATAAATTTGGATCGCTCCTGTGCTTTCAGCAATGCTTTTTTGGCTTGAAGATTGCCGCGTAGTCTTTTGGTAACACTATCCAAATCGCTGCCATACACGTAAAACTCATCCACTTTGATTAGAATTTTTTCCTCTATCAAATGGTGTAATTCTTTTTCAGTATCTGAGAGGGATTCATAGTTGGTGTAACTATGTATTTCGTCAATTTTTAACGGATACCTGAAAATAGAAAAATAAAGAATGGTTTTTAGTGTTTCCAAAATTCATAGCTTTTCGGTATTTAAAAGTAACAATTAATTTTGAACCCACCCTACGTTTGTAACGATGTTTACCATTTGTACACCTAAAATTCTAATGCGCTTCCAGCCAATCTTTGCCTATTCCTAACTCAACTTCCAACGGCACAGCCAGTTTAAAAGCATTTTCCATTTCGTGCTTAATCATTGGTTTTATTTTCTCTACTTCCGAGTTGTGCACGTCAAAGACAAGTTCGTCATGCACTTGCAACAGCATTTTGGACTGCCAGTTTTCCGAAGTTAGCTTCTTGTGAATGTTAATCATGGCAATTTTGATAATGTCGGCAGCGCTTCCTTGGATGGGAGCATTGACCGCATTTCGTTCCGCGCCGCTTCTTACGACAGCATTGGCTGAATTGATGTCTTTTAAATAACGACGTCTTCCTAAAACAGTTTGCACATAACCGTTGTGTCGGGCAAAATCAACTTGTTCCGACATATAGGATTTCAGTTTTGGATAGGTTTTGTAGTAAGCATTAATCAACGCCGCACTTTCGCTTCTGGATAACGACGTTTGATTGCTCAAACCAAAAGCCGAAACGCCATAAATAATTCCGAAGTTGACCGTTTTGGCATTGCTACGTTGTTCTTTGGTGACTTCTTCTAATGGCACATTGAACACTTTAGCAGCTGTGCTTCGGTGAATGTCTTCGTGGTTTTGGAAGGCTTTAATCATATTCTCTTCGCCACTTAAAGCGGCAATGATTCTCAATTCAATTTGAGAATAATCGGCCGAAAGTAGGGTGTAGTTTTCATCACGGGCGATGAAGGCTTTTCGGATTAATCGTCCGCGTTCCGTACGAATAGGAATGTTTTGCAAATTCGGATTGTTGGAACTCAAACGACCTGTAGCGGCAACAGTTTGCATGTAATCGGTGTGAACGCGTTGGGTTTTTTTATCGACCTGATTTGGTAAAGCATCAATATAAGTGCTTTGGAGTTTTACCATTTGACGCCAATCCAAAATATCTTTTACGATTTGATGTTCGTTCACTAAGTAACTCAACACTTCTTCACCAGTAGCGTACTGACCGGTTTTGGTTTTCTTTTGTTTGGCACCGCCAATTTTCAGTTTGTCAAATAAAATGTCACCGAGTTGTTTTGGCGAAGCCAAATTGAATTTCTCGCCGGCCGTTTCGTATATTTTTTGTTCGAACAAATTAATTTCTTTTTGCATATCGACTGACATGGCTTTTAGGAAATCAACATCCAAACGGATGCCTTCGGTTTCCATGGCTGCTAAAACGGATATCAATGGGATTTCGATTTCGTCAAACAGTTTTTTGGTTTCGGCTTTGTCTAAAATTGGACTGAACACGTCCTTCAATTGTAATGTAATATCGGCATCTTCGGCGGCGTATTCTTTGATGTCTTCTAACGGCACATCGCGCATCGATAATTGATTTTTGCCTTTTTTACCAATTAAGGTCTCGATAGATTTTGGCGAATATTTCAAATACGTTTCACTCAACACATCCATATTATGACGCATATCCGGATTAATCAAATAATGCGCAATCATGGTGTCGAACAACTTTCCTTTTACAGCAATTCCATAATTCGACAGGATTTTCAAATCGTATTTAATGTTTTGTCCAATTTTTTCAATGGTTTCGCTTTCAAAAAACGGTTTGAATTTATCAGCCAAAGTTTGCGCTTCTTCTCTGTTTTCCGGAAACGGAACGTAGAAGGCTTTCCCTTTTTCATAAGAAAATGACATGCCAACTAATTCTGCATGAAGTGTATCGATTCCGGTAGTTTCCGTGTCAAAACACACCGAAGTTTGATTCATCAGGTTTTGCAAAAACAATTTGGTGCCTAAATCGCCTTGAATGATAGTATAATTATGGTCGGTAGTTTCTAAAGTAGCGTAATACGAATGATGCTTAGGTTCTTCATTTTCCTCATCGGAAAAACCAAATAAATCGAATTGGTCCTGATTGCTTTTCTTTGCCGGAGCTTTCTTAGTAGCCGGAGCGGCTTCACTTTCTGTACCATTACCATTGTTGTCAATCTCGTCATATTCTTTTCCGGTGCCGAAGAGTTTGTCGAACTGTGCTTTCATTTGACGGAATTCCAGTTCCTGAAATAAAGCATCCGTTTTTTCAACATCGGGTTTGGATAATTCGAAATCATCAGCATTGAATGTTACCGGGCAATCTAAAAGGATTCGCGCCAGTTTTTTGGACAAAATGCCCAGTTCTTTGTTGTTTTCAATTTTATCTTTTAAAGCACCTTTGAGTTTGTCGGTGTTTTCCAAAAGGTTTTCCATCGAGCCAAATTCCTTTAGCAGCTTTTTAGCGGTTACTTCACCCACGCCCGGAAATCCGGGAATGTTATCGGCAGAGTCGCCCATCATTCCTAAATAGTCAATTACCTGCAAAGGGTCTTCGATTTCAAATTTGGCCAAGACTTCGGGAATCCCCCAAATCTCTATATCGTTCCCCATACGGGCCGGTTTGTACATGAAAATGTTTTCGGAAACCAATTGGGCAAAATCCTTATCGGGCGTCACCATGAATACTTGATAGCCTTCTTTTTCGGCTTGTTTGGCCAAGGTGCCTATTAAATCATCGGCTTCAAAACCGGCTTTTTCCATAATGGGAATGTGCATCGCCTTGAGTAATTCCTGGATATAAGGAACGGCAATTTTGATGGCTTCGGGCGTTTCGTCTCGATGCGCTTTGTATTCCTGATACATTTCATAACGGTAATCGCTGCCACCTTTGTCAAAAGCTACCGCTAAATGATCGGGTTTTTCGCGTTTGATGACATCCATCAGTGAATTCATAAATCCCATAATGGCGGAAGTGTCCATGCCTTTGGAGTTAATTCTTGGATTTTTGATAAAAGCGTAATAGCCGCGAAAAATTAAAGCGTAAGCATCTAAAAGGAAAAGGCGTTTTTGTGACATGAAATCAATTTTTATATAGCATGTAAAAATAGGAATTTGAAGCTTACCAATTGGCAAAATCATAAAGGAAAGTTAAACTTTTTAAAAGGGCAGTTTCTTCATTTTGGCTTCATTTGACAGGTGTAATTTTACCTCATTAAAAATAAATTATTAATTCAAAAAATTTAGAAATCATGAAAAAAGTTGTAATGTTATTGGCTGTGCTTTTGGGCACCAGTGTTATGGTAAATGCCAACACTATCACAAAAAAAGCTACTACTAAAGAAGTAAAAGCTACTGCTGTCAGAAAACACAAAAGAGCCAAAAAAGCAGCCAAAAAAGCAGAAACTGCCAAACCGGTTGCTGCCGTTCAAAAATAGTCTTAATGAAAATGGTTATAGTTAGATTGTTTTTTTAAAGCCGATAGTTTTATCGGCTTTTTTATGTTCCAAAATACCGTTAGCGTTAAAGATTAGTTAAACCGAAATTTTGAGCATTTTCTTCATTTTGTCTTCATTTTGCAGCGGTAATTTTGAGTCACTTTCTTAGTCAATGCCCGTTTAAAAGTTGATAGTTATGAAAAAAGCACTTTTACTCATTCTTGTGTTAGTAGGCGTCTCAGCTATAGCTCAAAATCATGAAGTCGGGAAAGAAATTCTGCCCCCGTTGGAAGTTGAGAAAGCTTTTCAAAAAGAGTTTCCGAAGATTACACCCACTTGGCGAAAAGAATACAGAGGAGAAGACGATTCGGAGTTGAATTATGATGCTGATTTTGTAATGAATAGTATTCATATGACGGCAATTTATACAGCGCTTGGTGTTTTTAAAGTGCTGCAATATGAGGTTGCAACCTCTGATGTTCCGGCCAAGGCGATGCGGTATTTAAAGAAAAATTATCCTCAGAATAAAATAATAGCGACTACAAAAGTCATGGATAACAGCAATAAAATAACCTATGAAATTGGAATTGAAATCAACGGAAAGTTGAGTGATGCAGTTTTTACCAAAGAGGGAGTTTTTTTAGAAATGGTTCAGAAAAATAAATAGGTTTGGTTTTTATTGATTGTTAATTTTGAAAAGTCGGCGAAGGGATTTGCCGGCTTTTTGCTTACATTTACTTTAGGTTTTACAAATGCTTATGAACGTATTAATTGTTGAAGATTATCAGGAATTGGCCAATGAAATAGTTGATTTTTTGTCTAAAAACGGCTATTTGTGCAAATGGGTTTCGAGCCAGGAAGAGGCTTTGGAAGAAATAAGCGTCAATGAGTATGATGTGATGCTGTTGGATTTGGGTTTGCCCGATGGTGACGGCTTTGATATTTTGAAATCCATTCGGAAAAAGAAATTAAAAACGGCAGTTATTGTCATCACGGCCAGAGGAGAACTGAACGATAAAATTGACGGTTTGCAACTGGGAGCCGATGATTATTTGACCAAACCTTTCGCCTTGACGGAACTGGGGGCTCGATTATTTGCTGTCATCCGAAGAACCCATGGCATTTCTACCAACGAAATTGAGATTCATAATTTTAAAATTCAGCTGCAGGATTACCGCGTTACATTTGAAGAAGAAATCATCAATTTGACCAAAAAGGAATTTGATATTTTTCAGTATTTGGTGTTGAATAAAAACCGGGTGATTACCCGATTGCAATTGACAGAGCACATTTGGGGCGATATATTGGAATTGAATTCGGATTCCAATTTTATTGATGTTCACGTTCGGAATCTGAGAAAGAAACTGGAGAAATTTGCCAAAATCGATTGGTTTGAAACCGTCAGAAATGTGGGCTACCGAATAAATATGTAATATGAGAATCAAACATCAACTCACCATTTTCAATGCCCTGACACGTTTTTTAATCATTTTGGTGATTTGGTTGTCGTTGCCTATTCTTATTGAAAAAGTAGTTTATAAAAGGATTGATGATACGCTTTTGGAAAAGAAGAAAAAATTCATCGAACATCTAGATAAAATTGAAATCAATGATTTTTTGAATCGAAATGATGCTACCGAAACTTATTCGAGTTTCTCTACATTGCACAATGAGTTTTTGCAATTGTATCAGTCTAAAGATGTTTCCGAAAAACAACCCTCTTACTTTAAAAACGAGCCCCGAATTATAGAAGGAGAACAAAGTGATTACCGAGTGCTGTATTACGATTTTGATTATGAAAGCACTAATTACAAACTCGAAATCGGGAGCAGTTTGAGTGAAATTAAAGACCTGACTTTTGCGATACGGGTGTTTATTTTGATAGTATTGAGTATTGTTATTGTTTTTACTTTTTTGGTAGATGCCTTTTTTATTGAATATTTACTAAAGCCGTTTCATCAAATTATCAATCAAAAAATACGACATGTCAACGAACCGGAAAAATTCAATTACACTACAATAAAATCACATTCTACCGATTTTCAGGAATTGGACGAGGTGTTGAATCAAATGATGAAGCGCATTCAGGAATTGTTCAGCATCGAAAAACAATTTATTGCCAATGTGTCTCATGAATTGCTTTCGCCGATTGCTTTGTTGAAAAACCGCTTTGAAAACCTGATTCAAAACGAATCGCTGGATGATGAAGCAGTCAACAAAATTGTGAGCTCGCTCAAAACCTTGGATCTATTGAAGAAAATCATCAACAACCTATTGCTCATATCCAGAATTGAAAACAATCAGTACATGACCGATGAAGCCATCGATTGTAAAAGTTTGTTGGAAGATATAAAGGAACAACTTCAGGACAGGATAGAAGAAAAAGAGATTGCCCTAACAATTGAATTGACAGAGAACTATCATTTCATGGGGAACAAGACTTTAATTCACATCATGTTTTACAATGTGATTGTGAATGCTATAAAATTTACCGAACCCAATGGCAGCATAGCTATAAAAGATTCTAAAACTAATTCACAATACATCATTACTATAAAAGATAATGGTTGTGGCATGGCTCAGGAGCAGTTAGATGAAATCTTCAATCGCTTTACACGTCTAAACCTGCACAAGGAAGGACAAGGTTTGGGTCTGGCTATTGTAAAAAGCATTGCCAACTTCCATCAAATTGAAATTGCAGTTACTTCGGAGCTTAAAAAAGGAAGCTCATTTGCTTTAGCTTTCGCCAGAAACAAAAAGATTAATTAAATGTTAAAATTTTAAACTGCCACAAATCTTCATTTAATCTTCATTTAGCGATACTACATTTGTCTTGTAAATAATTAATAATTAAAATTTAAACATCATGAAAAAAGTATTTATGTTAGCTGCTTTGGTTTTAGGAACTACTGCAATGGTAAACGCTCAAACTGCTCCTGCAAAAGACGCTAAAGCTGCACCAGCTAAAGAAGTAAAAGCAACTAAAAAAGCAACTAAAAAAGCTGCTCCGGCTAAAAAAGTTGAAGCTGCTACACCTGCTGCGCCAGCAAAAAAATAACAAAATCTTTTTTATAAAAAAAAGTAGTCAAGCAAAATGTTATTCATCGAAAAGGCCGATAAAGCAATTTATCGGCCTTTTTATTTAGACTAAAGTTAAAATTATCTAAAAGCGCGATTTGGGTTCTGCTTTCTTCGTTAATTTGTTAAAAATTAAAATCAATGATTCGCTGGATTATCTTCATAATAATTATCTCTATAATAGAGTTTTATGCTTTTCAGGCTTTTCGAACGGTTACCAAAGTAAAGTGGATATTGTATCTGTATCAACTACTGTCATTGGCTGTTATTGTTTTTATTGGGTATCAATTCACTCAATTTGACAGAAGTGTTGGGCAAACCAAGCAAACCCTCATCACCCTTGGGTTGTTATTGTTGATTTTGATTCCAAAAATCATCCTTACTTTTTTCCTGTTGTTGGAAGATGTTGTCAGAGTTTTTTCGGGCGCTGTGGCTTACTTTATGAGAGATCAGGGCAATAGTAATTTTTTGCCCGAAAGGAGAAAGTTTGTCAGTCAAATTGCCTTAGGGATAGCAGCCGTTCCTTTTATGTCGTTGATTTACGGAATGACCAAAGGGAAATACAATTACAAAGTGATTCATCAAACACTATTTTTTCCAGACTTACCAGATGCTTTTGACGGATTTAAAATCACTCAGATTTCTGATGTACACAGCGGTAGCTTTGACAATCCTGAAAAGATAAATTATGCTATCGACTTGGTGAACCAACAAAAAACCGATATGATTTTGTTTACCGGTGATATCGTGAATACCCATGCCAAAGAAATGCATCCATGGCTGGATACGTTCAACCGAATTGACGCCCATCAATACGGCAAATATTCAGTTTTGGGAAATCATGATTATGGAGAATATGTGAGTTGGCCCACCCAGCAAGCCAAAGATGAAAATTTCAAAGCCATCAAAGACTTGTACGGCCAAATTGGTTTTCAGTTACTATTGAATGAAAACGTAAAAATCAAAAAAGGAAATGATGAAATTGTTTTGGTAGGTGTTGAAAATTGGGGACATAATTTCAAACAAGCCGGCGATATCAATAAAGCTTCGGCCAATTTAAAACCCGAAGATTTCAAAATTCTGATGAGCCACGATCCGAGTCATTGGGAATATGAAGTAAAAAAACACCCGAAGAATTTCCAACTGACGCTTTCTGGACACACTCACGGGTTCCAGTTTGGTATTGAAATTCCGGGCGTTATCAAATGGAGTCCGGTGCAGTATATTTACAAACAATGGGCTGGT
This sequence comes from Flavobacterium sp., assembly GCF_036741995.1. Lineage (GTDB taxonomy): Bacteria > Bacteroidota > Bacteroidia > Flavobacteriales > Flavobacteriaceae > Flavobacterium. Next base: position 11,961 of record NZ_DAINRG010000041.1, read on the forward strand.
TTGTATCAGGAATTCGGTAGGTATGTGTATGTGAATCGCGGTTTCGGATTTCATGCTTATCCCGGCAGAGTAGGGATTTGGCCTGAAATTTCGGTTTTCGAACTAAAAAAAGGGAATATTGTAGCATAATTAGTTAAAAATGCTACATTTGTGCTTTAATGTTTCTTTTACGCTATAAAAAGAAAGTAAAAACGTTTTGGTTTTATGTCAAAATTTGGAGAATTAATCAATGCTCAAGTGCCTGTGTTAATTGATTTTTACACAGAGTGGAACGAATCTTCCGTTTCTATGCATCCTGTTATCAGAGATGTAGCCGCCGCGCTTGGTGATAGAGCAAAAGTGATAAAAATTGATGTAGATAAAAATCAGGAATTGGCTGATGCCTTGCGCATTAAAGGATTGCCAACGCTGATGATTTACAAAGAAGGCCAAATGGTGTGGAGACAATCCGGCGAATTGGATGCCAATACAATTATTGGTTTGGTACAGGAACAACTTTAGTCCATTCTATCACAAACAAATCCCTTTTCTTTTAAGAATGCCAAAGTTTTAGGTAAAGTATAGCTAAGATTCCGTTCTGCTTTTATACTATCGTGAAAAACGATAATACTTCCCAAGCTTACGTTTCTCAGCACATTTTCTAAACATTGTTCCGGAGTGATAGTTTTGTCAAAATCCATGCTGATAACATCCCACATGATTATTTTGTAACCGAGCTTTCGTAAAATCCTTGATTGCGAAGGTTTGATTTTACCATAAGGCGGACGAAACAGATGGCTGTGTGCTGATGATTGATTGCCTATAGCTGATTGGCAAAGTTTTACGTTTTCAATGTATTCCTTATCAGGCGTTTTCCAGCCTTTAACATGATTGAAAGTGTGATTGCCAATGGCGTGTCCTTCGGCGATTACTTTTTGAAAGATAGCAGGATGCTTTTCAATATTGTTACCAATACAGAAGAAGCTAGCTTTGGCATTGTATTGTTTGAGCTGGTCTAAAACCCATTCCGTGATTTCCGGTGTTGGACCATCATCAAAGGTCAGGAATACTTTGTTCTCCTGATTGGGAATGTCCCAAACATACTTTGGAAAAAGCAGCTTAACGAATCGGTTTGTTTTTACCCAGAAACTCATAGGTTAAATATAAAAAAAATGTGCCAATAAGAATTTTCAAATTGGCACATCTTCAAATTTTATAATTTGTTATTCCTTTTCTCTTCCAAAGCGGCCAAAGCGCTCTACAAATGAGTTGAAAGTTGGTTTGTTTTTGTTGTAGAATTCGACATCGCCTCGGTCTTTCATGACCATTAACAAACTTCTGTAACGCTCAATATCGGTAATAATATCCGTAGCAATACCATTTTGAATTGATGGTTGAATTCCGGAATAATAGGTTAGATTTTGTTTGTATTTGGTCATTAATCTTTCCAATAACTGACGGGCTTTTGCTTTTTCGCCTACTTCGTAATAACCGCCAGCGAATGGTTCTACCATGGTGTAATAACCATAATAATCCATTGGCATTTTGGTTAGTGCTAAATCAATGATTTTTTTGGCTTTGTCTTTCTTGCCTTCGTTGATTAATTGTTCCATTAAACGCGCCATGTTAGTGCGGTAAGAAATACTGTTTTTGCGGGTTTCCGGATCGTGGTAAATGGTAGTTAAATCACCATTGCCCCAATCCCATTTCATCACCAAATCATACATCTTATCGCTGTCAATCTGACCCATGTCGTATGGGTTTTCCTTATCGATAGGCGTTTTTAACGGTACTAATTTATAGACTAAACCATCCAATTGAAGATAGTCTTTCATCCATAAATAATCATCATCACCAAAGCTACCTCCGGTAAAGTAGATTGGGCGTTTCCAATTGTTGTTGGCCATTACATCCAGCATCATCAAACGATTTTTGTACATCGCACTTCCTTTAATATCCACATCGATATAAGGAACAATCGAATCGTTGTACATTGGATTCACTACTTTATTGGCGATTATAGCATTTTTATCAATCGGAATTCTGATTTTGTTGGTTGGATAAAAATGCAGTGTCTGACCGTTTTGCAAATCAATAGTCGATTTCGGATTTTTAATAAAATCGATAAAAGCTTTGATATCCCAACGGGCATTTGTTTTTGGATTGTGTACTACATAATCTAATTTATCACCCACATATTCGTCGTGGGTAAATGATATTGGTAAGCCATCGGCTTTATAGGTTTTGAACTTCATTTGGTCGATATACCAATCCGTCATGAACAGGCTGGTGTTTACGATTTTGATATCGGTTCTGACTTTTTCAATTTCCTGAGCATACCAAAGCGGGAAGGTGTCGTTGTCACCAATCGTAAACAGAATGGCATTAGGTTCGCACGATTCAAGGTAATTTTTTGCCATGGCGATAGCGGTATATCTTTTGGCGCGACTGTGATCATCCCAGTTTTGGGAAGCCATTACAATTGGTGCTGCCAGAAGACAAGCTGCGATAACAATTGGGCCAACTAGTTTGGATTTCACATATTCGGCTACAATTTCATAAATAGCGAAGACACCAAATCCGACCCAAATGGCAAAAACATAGAAGGAACCTACTAAAGCATAATCTCTTTCTCGAGGCTCAAAAGGTCTTTCGTTTAAGTAAATCTTCAGTGCTAAACCAGTGAATAAAAATAGTGCCAATAACACATAGAAGCTTTTTAAGTCTCGTTGTGCATGATACAAAAGACCAATGATTCCAATGATGAACGGCAGGAAATAATACACATTTCGACCTTTGTTGTTTTTGACATCATCCGGGAGATTTTCCTGCGTTCCTTTGCCCAGATGGACTTGGTCAATGAATTTTATCCCGCTCAACCAATTGCCGTCTAGATTGTCGTATTTTCCTTGGATGTCGTTTTGTCTTCCAACAAAGTTCCAAAGCAAATACCTTCCGTACATATAGCCAAATTGATATTCAACCATAAAGCTGAGATTGTCCCAGGCAGATGGCTTTTCAACGGTTATGTAGTCGCTGTATTTTTTCAGAAACGAAACATAATCTTCGTTGTCAATTTTTTTCTGATTGTAAGCGGTTTGGAATTCGTTAATGTTTTTTTGCATTTCGCCTTTCAACTGTCCAACAGCTTGAGCGACTTGCTCTTCGCTAAGACTGTCAATGTTGACGCCGTATTGAGCCAAATCATCTTCATAAGGATAGTCCTGATTGAGTTTAAATTTCGGAACTCCGGTAAACTGAATATAATTCTCTATATGATCGGTACTCCAAAGACGCGGAAGGATGGCTTTTTGATCATCAGCGGTATTTTGTTCGGCATTTTTATAATTGTTTACAATCACATATTTACCGGTTTTATAATCTCTTTCGTAGTTAGGGGCTTTGTCTAAATAAGGTTGGTCTTTATCCAAGCCAGCGAAAGTGTCGGTGTATTGTGGGCCATAGAACAAGGGATTCACCCCGTATTGTTCCCGGTTGTAGTAGGCTAAAACCTCGGCGGCATCAGAAGGTTTGTTTTCGTTGATAACCACATTGGCATTGGCACGAATAGGTAGCATCATCCAAGTAGAAAAACCTATCAAAACAAAAAGGATACACAAGATAACAGTGTTGTAAAACGGATGTCCTTTTTCGCGAGTATATTTTAATCCGAAATAGAAAAAAGCAACAATCAATAATGCCGAGAAGATTGAGCCTGAATTAAAAGGCAATCCGAAACTATTGACCATGAAAATCTCCATTTTTCCAAAGAAAGCCAAGGTGTATGGCAATAATAATTTGAAGATGAATAATAGAACAGCCACGATTATGATGTTGGCTAAAATGAAGTTCTTAACGGTAACAGTTTTGTAATTTTTGAAGAAATATAAAAATCCAATCGCCGGTATAGTCAATAATGCCATGAAGTGAACACCGAAGGAAAGGCCAACCACCAAAGAGATTAGCAACAACCAACGATTTCCTCTTGGGGTGTGCATGTCTTGTTCCCAGCGTAATCCCAACCAAAATAACAGCGCAATGAATAGCGTTGCCATGGCATACACTTCGGCTTCTACGGCATTAAACCAAAAGCTGTCGGAAAAAGTAAAGACTAATGAGCCTACAAAAGAACTCCCCAAAACAACGATGGCTTTGTTTTTGTCAAATTCGGTATAAGAAGAGATGATTTTTTTTAATAAGATGGATGATGACCAAAACATAAATAGTATGGTGAAGGCACTTGAGAATACCGACATCATATTCACCATCAAAGCCACTAATTTGTCATTGCCAAAAGCAAAAAGCGAGAAGAAAGCTCCCAAAATTTGAAATAATGGCGCTCCCGGAGGATGTCCTACTTCTAATTTGGCTGCGGTTGGAATGTATTCGCCGCAATCCCAAAAACTCATGGTAGGCTCTACGGTTAACGAAAAAGTGATTAGGGCAATTGTAAATGCTGACCATCCTACGATGGTGTTCCATTTATTGAAGTTAAAATTCATCATATAAGTATGAAATGAAGGTTTTTATTTTGATGCTACAAAGAAACTATTTTTTTTAACGCAATTAAACGCGCATTAACAAATTTTTCTCAAATAGATAACGAATTAAAAACAAGTTTATTAAAGGCTCCAAAGGGAAAGATTTCAAGAGAAGTTTTAATTTTTTGCCGTAATTGTTTGTGTAAAATAAAATTTGTTCTAAATTTGCACTCGCGTTAAGCAAAGCTGGTCTATGGTGTAATGGTAACACAACTGTTTTTGGTGCAGTCTTTCAAGGTTCGAGTCCTTGTAGACCAACAGAAAAAGCCTCTCAAATTTGAGAGGCTTTTTTGTTTTATGGATTGTTTCGTTTTTAAATCTTAAAAGTGACTACCGGACGAACAGCATGGTTTACCAAATCTTCGCTGATGCTTCCGTTGAAGAAGTGAGAAAGACCTTTTCTGCCGTGAGTGCTCATTCCGATTAAATCCGCATCTATATTATTAGCAAAATTCAAGATGCCGCTTTCCACGTTTACATCATTATAGATGTGTGTTGAGTATTTGTTGATAGTAAAATTGGAAACAAAATTGCTCATAATCTCTTTGGCAACATGTGTTGGCTTAAAGCTACTAGGCGTGTTAATCATAACCAAATGTAGTTCTGCGTCTAATTTATTGGCAAATTCCACTACTTTTCTAAAAGGACTTTTGATTTCATCTGAGAAATCGGAAGCAAATACAAATTTGTCAATGTTAAAGTTGCCTTCGTCTTTTTTAACTACAAGTACCGGAGTTTCTGAAAAGCGAACTACTTTTTCGGCATTGGAACCAATAAACATTTCTTTAAATCCGCTGGCGCCATGTGAGCCCATTACAATTAAATCAACGTCATTTTTTTTGCTGATATTCATAATACCATTAAAGGCTAATTCAAACTGAATGATTTCTGAAACTTTTAAACCTTCAAGACTTTCGTCATCCATTAAATCTTCCAATTTGTTAATGGCGGCATTTTTAAAAAGCATGATTTCAGGTAAATCATGTCCGGTTCCTACAGCGTCACTGCCTTGATGAGGTAATTCCAACATGTGAAGCAGAAATATTTCTCCGTCATTTTTTCGGGCTATTTGTGCGGCAATTTTTAATGCGTATCCGGCATGTTCTGAAAAGTCTGTTGGGACTAAGATTTTTTTCATAATAAAAACGTAAATTTTGGATTGTAAATTTATTAACACAATAAAGGTATTATTTTTTTTTGATTCGACAATCATTTTGATTTATAAAAAAATAACTATATTTGCACCGTTATTTACCATTCAAAACTAAATAATGAGGGAAGCAATGCTTCCCTCTTTTTATACAGCTATGACATTTAAAGAGAAAGTTACGAATTTATTGGAAGAAGGATTACAAGAGAAACCTTCCTTGTTTCTTGTAGATTTAAGCATTTCAGAGAGTTACAAAATTACCGTAACTTTGGACGGTGATACGGGTGTAAATTTGCAGGATTGTATCGATGTGAGTCGGGTAATCGAAACTAATTTAGATCGTGAAGAACAGGATTATTCTTTAGAAGTAGCTTCGGCTGGCGTTTCAACACCCTTAAAATTGGTAAGACAATACAAAAAGAATGTGGGCAGAACGTTGAAAGTAAAAACGGCTACCGAAACGATAGAAGCAAAGCTGGAAGCAGCAACAGATGATAGTATTACACTGTCATGGACGGCAAGAGAACCAAAAAAAATAGGAAAAGGAAAAGAAACGGTTGAGCACAAACGCGAGATTCCGTATTCAGATATAAAAGAAGCAATTGTTATTATAATATTTAATTAAAATTTGGCATGGAAAATATTGCATTAATCGAGTCATTTTCAGAGTTTAAAGATGATAAACTTATTGATCGAGTAACGCTTATGGCGATTTTGGAGGATGTATTTAGAAACGCATTAAAAAAGAAATACGGTTCTGATGATAATTTTGACATCATTATCAATCCTGATAAAGGTGATATGGAGATTTGGAGAAGACGAATTGTTGTTGCCGATGACGATTTAGATTTGGAAAACGAAGAAATCACCTTGACAGATGCCCGAAAAATTGAGCCTGATTTTGAAATCGGTGAAGAGGTTTCTGAAGAAGTGAAATTGATAGATTTAGGAAGAAGAGCGATTTTGGCGTTGCGTCAGAACTTGATTTCTAAAATCCATGAGCATGATAACACGAATCTTTACAAACAATTTAAAGATTTAATTGGCGAAATTTACACGGCCGAAGTACACCACGTTCGCCCAAGAGTTGTAATTTTGGTTGATGATGAAGGAAACGAAATCGTGTTGCCAAAAGAAAAACAAATCCCGTCTGACTTTTTCCGTAAAGGAGATAACGTTCGCGGTATCATTGAAAGCGTGGAATTGAAAGGGAATAAACCACAAATCATCATGTCGAGAACGGCAGATAAATTTTTGGAAAAATTATTCGAACAGGAAATTCCGGAAGTTTTTGATGGTTTGATTATGATTAAAAAAGTAGTGAGAATACCAGGTGAAAAAGCAAAAGTAGCGGTGGATTCTTATGATGACAGAATTGATCCGGTTGGTGCTTGCGTTGGTATGAAAGGTTCGCGTATTCACGGTATCGTTCGTGAGTTAGGAAACGAAAATATTGACGTAATCAATTACACCAGTAACTTACAGTTGTACATCACAAGAGCGTTAAGCCCTGCCAAAGTATCTTCAGTGAAAATTGACGAAGAGAAAAAAAGAGCCGAAGTATTCCTGAAATTAGAAGAAGTTTCTAAAGCGATTGGTCGTGGCGGACACAACATCAAATTGGCTGGTTTGTTAACCGGTTACGAATTAGATGTCATCAGAGAAGGAAGCGCTATCGAAGAAGATGACGTTGAATTAACAGAGTTCTCAGATGAAATCGACGGATGGGTAATCGACGAATTTGCTAAAATCGGATTGGATACTGCGAGAAGTATTTTAAATCAAGATGTAGCCGATTTAGTAAGAAGAACCGATTTAGAAGAAGAAACTATTTTAGAAGTAATAAAAATATTGAAAGAAGAGTTTGAAGACTAATTCTTTCGCCCAAAATTAGATAACATTAAAAAGATTTTATGTCTGAAGGAAATATTAGAATTAATAAAGTTTTAAGGGAATTAAATATTTCTTTGGAAAGAGCTGTGGATTATCTTAAGGATAAGGGCATTGCTATTGAAGCAAGTCCCAACACAAAAATTTCCGATGATGTGTATAATATTCTTTGTGGTCAATTTGCCGGAGACAAAGGAAACAAAGAAGCTTCTAAAGGCGTAAGTGAAGAAATCAAAAAAGAAAAAGAAGCGCTTCGATTAGAAAGAGAAAAAGAAATTGAAGACAAGCGCAAAGCAGATGAAGAGCGTCAAAGATTAGAGTTAATCAAAGCAAAAGCTGTGGTTACCGGTCCAAAACAAGTAGGGAAAATTGATTTAGAACCAAAAACCACTACTGCTCCGACTCCAGCCACAGAAACTCCAAAAATTGCAGCGGAAAAACCAGAAGGGGTAACCAAGAAAGAAGAGGTTGCACCTGCAGCTCCGGTGGCGGCTCCAAAAGAAAAAGCGCCAAAAGCAGCGGAACAACAAGTTGCAGCTACAGAAGCTCCGGTGGATGAAACCATCACAACTCAATACCAAAAATTATCGGGAGCTACTTTAACAGGTCAAGTAATTGATTTGTCACAATTCAACAAACCTAAAAAGAAAAAAGAGGAGTTCAAAAAAGACGCCAATAAACCTGCAACTCCTGCTACCGGGCAAACTGCTGCACAAGCAGCTCAAAATGCCGCTAATAAAAACAAAAGAAAAAGAATTCCAGGGAAACCAGGAGAAGGAGGGAAACCAGCCATCACCAGCGGTGGAAATAATACGCAAGGTGGCGGTGGGGCTAATAAATTTGGAGGTAAACCGGGTGGATTCCAAAAAGGAGCCCGTCCTGCGATAGTTCAAAAAGTAGAGCCTACCGAAGAAGAAGTAAAAAATCAAATTAAGGAAACTTTAGAGCGTCTTCAAGGAAAAGGAAACAAATCTAAAGCAGCCAAATACAGAAGAGATAAGCGTGATACGCATCGTCAGAGAAATGAAGATGAAATGCAAGCGCTGGAAGAAGGAAGCAAAACCATCAAAGTGACCGAGTTTGTTACCGTTGGTGAAATTGCAACCATGATGGATGTGCCGATTACCAAAGTTATCGGAACCTGTATGTCATTAGGAATCATGGTAACCATGAACCAACGTTTGGATGCGGAAACACTTTCTATCGTGGCAGATGAGTTTGGTTATGAAGTAGAATTCATTACAACCGATATTGAAGAAACCTTAGAAGTGGTTGAAGACAGACCGGAAGATTTAGTGACACGTGCGCCAATCGTAACGGTAATGGGTCACGTAGATCACGGTAAAACATCGTTACTGGATTATATCCGTAATGAAAACGTAATTGCCGGAGAATCGGGAGGAATCACACAACACATCGGTGCTTATGCGGTGACTTTAGAAGGCGGTCAAAGAATTACGTTCTTGGATACACCGGGTCACGAAGCGTTTACCGCTATGCGTGCTCGTGGAGCTCAGGTTACTGATATTGCTATTATTGTGGTAGCGGCCGATGATGACATTATGCCACAAACCAAAGAGGCGATTAGTCACGCACAAGCTGCCGGAGTTCCGATGATATTTGCTATCAACAAAATTGATAAACAAGGTGCCAATCCGGAAAAAATCAAAGAGAAATTAGCGGCCATGAATTTATTGGTAGAAGATTGGGGTGGCAAATACCAATCCCACGATATCTCAGCCAAAAAAGGAACCGGTGTTAAAGAATTATTAGAAAAAGTATTGCTGGAAGCTGAAATTTTAGACTTAAAAGCAAATCCAAATAAACCAGCCGTAGGAACCGTTGTGGAAGCACAATTGGACAAAGGAAGAGGATATGTATCAACGATATTGGTACAATCAGGAACTTTAAAAGTAGGGGATTATGTTTTGGCCGGAAAAAATCACGGTAAGGTGAAAGCCATGCACGATGAAAGAGGACATAGTGTAAAAGAAGCCGGGCCATCAACACCAATCTCTATTTTAGGTTTGGACGGTGCGTCTACTGCCGGAGATAAATTCAACGTCTTTGAAGACGAAAGAGAGGCCAAGCAGATTGCAGCTAAACGTACGCAGTTGATGCGTGAACAATCGGTTAGAACACAACGTCATATTACCTTAGCGGAAATTGGTCGTCGTATTGCTTTAGGACAATTTAAAGAATTGAACATTATCCTAAAAGGTGATGTGGATGGTTCTGTTGAAGCCTTGTCAAGTGAGTTCTCTAAACTATCTACAGAAGAAATTCAAATCAATATTATTCATAAAGGAGTTGGAGCGATTACAGAAACTGACGTAATGTTGGCTTCGGCATCTGATGCTATCATCATCGGATTTAACGTTCGTCCTGCCGGAAATGCCCGTCAATTGGCGCAAAAAGAAGAAATCGATATCAGAAGTTATTCAATCATCTACGATGCGATTAACGATTTGAAAGATGCGATGGAAGGCATGTTGTCACCGGAAATGAAAGAAGAAGTTACCGGTACAGCAGAAATTCGTGAGATATTCAAAGTGTCTAAAGTAGGGTCAATCGCTGGATGTATGGTTACGGATGGTAAAATCTTCAGAAACTCTAAAATCCGCTTAATCCGTGAAGGTGTTGTCATTTACACAGGTGAATTAGCTACGTTGAAACGTTTCAAAGACGATGTAAAAGAAGTAGCTAAAGGATACGATTGTGGTATTCAAATTAAGAACTACAACGATATTGAACAACTCGATTTAATCGAAGCTTTCCAGGAAGTGGAAGTAAAGAAAAAGTTGAAATAATACCAAACAAAAAGTCCCGATTTAATCGGGACTTTTTTATTTATTAGGTTTAATTAAAAACGCATTCGGATATTTCTTTTTCAAAGTATTTAGGTTCTTCTCGGCTTCGATTCGCGTTTTAAAATTGCCTACCCAAACTTTATACAGTGGCGTGCTGAAAACGATTGTAGCATCCATGTCTTTGTTTTCTTTTTTGAAATCCAGCAAGGTCTTTTTTGAGTTTTCGCTGTCTCCGTTGAATATTTGAATTTTATAGCGGTCGTTTATAGTGATGGAACTGTTTATTTTTCTTTTCTCATTAAGCAATTGTTCAAACTTTGGGTCCTGACTTACGGTAACTTTTCCGTCTTGTGCTAAGGTTTTTTGCGATAAAAAAAGCGCTAAAAATGGGAGTAAAACAAGTTTTGTTTTGGTGAAATGGTTCATAAAGGTTTGATTTTTATACAAATGTAAAACTTAATAAATTAAACAAAAGGGGAAATGCTATTTAGAATTAATATAAATTGATATTTAAGATATATTTAAGGTTTTGAGAATAG
>NZ_DAINRG010000042.1:0-21730 GCF_036741995.1 Flavobacterium sp.
TTGCAAATTTAATAAAATATTTTTAACTATCTTTTTATTCCTTCTAAATCTAATAAAAAACTGTATTCTTTGGCTATTTCTTTAAGGGCTTCAAACCTTCCCGAGGCTCCTCCATGTCCAGCTTCCATGTTGGTATCCAAATATAATTGATTATCATTGGTTTTCAAAACCCGCAATTTTGCCACCCATTTAGCTGGTTCCCAGTACTGTACCTGAGAATCATGCAAACCGGTTGAAATATACAGGTTCGGATACTCTTGTGCCGTTACATTATCATAAGGCGAATAAGAAAGCATATAATTATAATATTTTTTCACGTTGGGATTACCCCATTCGTCATATTCTCCTGTCGTTAATGGTATCGTTTCGTCTAACATTGTTGTTACAACATCTACAAACGGTACCTGAGCGACTACCCCATGGTACAAATTTGGTGCCATATTTATAATCGCACCCATCAAAAGCCCACCAGCTGAACCTCCTTCAGCATATAAATGAGTAGCAGCAGTAAACTTTTCATCAATAACAAATTGGGAGCAATCGATGAAATCTGTAAACGTATTTTTCTTTTTCAATAATTTTCCGTCTTCATACCATTGTCTGCCCAAATCCTCTCCGCCCCGAATGTGCGCAATGGCATAAATAAAGCCTCTGTCTAACAATGACAAGCGAACCGATGAAAAATAACAATCCATAGTAACACCATACGAGCCGTATGCATATAGCAACAAAGGATTTTTTCCGTTTTTTTCCAACCCTTTTCGATATACCATCGAAATCGGGATTTTAGTCCCGTCTTTGGCTGTAGCCCAATGGCGCTCTTCCTGATAATTCTTTTTATCAAACTTTCCTCCAAGCACTTCTTGTTCTTTGAGTATCGTTTTTTCTTTGGTACGCATATTAAAATCAATGGCCGACGAAGGTGTGGCAAGGGATTGAAAACTATAACGAAGCATTTCGGTATCGAAATCGAGATTCGTTGTAGTATATGCGGTGTATGTTTCACTGTCAAACGGCAAATAGTACTCTCCTGTCCCACTCCACGGCATAATGCGAATGTTATTCAAACCATTGAAGCGTTCAGAAACGACTAAATACTCTTTGAAAATATCAATATCTTCCAATAATACTTCTTCTCTGTGGCCAATGACATCAACCCAATTTTCTTTTGAGGTAGCACTTTCCGGTGTTTTCATTAACTTAAAATTGGTGGCGTTATCTTTATTGGTCACTATATAAAAATGATCTCCAAAATGCGACATCGAATATTCCAAGCCTCGGGTTCTTTTCTGAAAAACTTTGAATTTAGCATCTGGTGTAACAGATAAAACCGTTTGGTATTCAGTGGTTAATGTACTGCTGGAGTTGATAATAATGTATTTTTTTGATTTCGATTTATAGACCGACACATCAAAAGTCTCATCCTTTTCAAAATAAACCAACTTGTCTTTATCCGAAGTGGTTCCGATTTTGTGCTTGTAAATTTTATCCGCACGCAAAGTTTGTTCGTCTTTACGCGAATAAAACAAAGTCTTATTATCACTGGCCCAAGTGGCTCCGCCAGTAGTGTTTTCAAGTTTTACAGGAAGTATTTCTCCCGTTATCAAGTTTTTTATTTGAATCGTATACTGTCTTCTGGAAACCGTATCTACGCCAAAACTTACCCAAATATTATCTTCGCTCACACTTAATCCTGCCAAATTAAAATAGGTAAATCCTTTGGCCATCGCATTGCAATCAAACAAGATTTCTTCCTTAGCATCCAATGAACCTTTTTTACGGGAATGGATGGGATAATCCTTGCCTTTTTCAAAGCGAGTGATATAATAATAGCCATTGTAGAAATAAGGAACTGATTCGTCATCTTCTTTAATGCGGGACTTCATTTCCTCAAACAAATCGGTTTGAAACTTCTTGGTATGCGCGGTAGCTTGTTGATAGTATTCATTTTCCTGATTGAGGTAGTCAATCACTTCCGGTTTTTCTCTTTGGTTTAACCAATAATAATTATCGGTACGAACATGACCGTGCTTTTCCAAAGTATGTGGAATTATTGTTGCTTTTGGCGGAAGTAGTAGTGTTTCTGGCATGAAAGGATAAATTGTCTAAGGCAAAAATAACCAATCTAAAGCCATGAGATTTTAGATGGCTAAGAAGTTATGCACTTAAAAATTAACAAGTTTATTTATAATTGCTATTTTAGCTTAACAACGCTATAGTTATGGACAAGTATTTGGCAACCTTTCAGTCTTGGGATAAACTGGCTTCACAGTATCAGGAGAAATTCATGGATTTGGATTTGTATGATGACACCTATGATTTATTTTGTCAATTAATTAAAAAACCAAATGCCACTATTTTTGAAATCGGTTGTGGCTCGGGAAACATCACTAAATACCTGCTGGCCAAAAGACCCGATTTTAATATTCTCGCTACTGATGTGGCGCCCAGCATGATTGTCTTGGCTCAGCAAAATAATCCAACGGCAAAGTTCATGGTGATGGATGCAAGGAAAATTGATGCCTTGAATTCCAAATTCAACGGTATTATGTGTGGTTTTTGCATGCCGTATTTGTCAAAAGAAGATTGCCTCAAACTGATAAAAGACAGCTCCGATTTATTGGAAGTAGATGGTGTATTCTATGGCAGTGCTATCGAAGGAAATTACGACTTATCCGATTATGAAACCAGCAGTGACGGGCAGGTGAAAATGTTTGTGTATTACCACCAAACCGATTATTTGCTGGAAAGTTTTAAAGAAAACAACATGGAAGTCATTGATTTAATCCGGAAAAAATATCAAAAGTCTGACGGAACAACATCCATTCATTTGATTATTATAGCTAAGAAAAAATAGTGCCTAAAAGCTAATTTTCTCCAAAGTCTCCATTACATAATCGTGCATCACCTGGCGATAATCCAAATGAGTTACCATTCGAAGCGCTCCTTTGCCCAATAAACTTATGGCGATTCCTTTTTGTTTCAGCTTGTCCATGACTTGTTTGTCATCGATTTGCGATTGCACCGAAAACACTATGATGTTGGTTTCTACAGGTTCTACTTTGGCAACCCAAGAAAGAGAGGCTAGTTTTTGACCCAATTCTTTAGCTCTTCGGTGGTCGTCTTCGAGCCTGTTAATATTATTGTGCAAAGCGTAAATTCCGGCTGCCGCCAAATAACCCGATTGGCGTAAGTTACCTCCAAATATTTTTCGAACGCGTAATGCTCGATGCATCGTTTCGCCATCAGAAACCAAAACCGAACCTATGGGCGCACCCAATCCTTTCGAAAAGCAAACCGAAATGGTATCAAATAATTCTCCAAATTGCTTTGGATGTTGCTTTTTGGCCACTATGGCATTCCACAAACGCGCGCCATCCAAATGGTATTTCAAATTGTTATCGGTACAAACTTGCTTTATCTTTTTTAATTCCTCTAAATCATAACAAGCACCACCGCCTTTATTCGTGGTATTTTCTATTCCCACCATTTTAGACAAAGGAGCATGATAAAACTCAGGATCATTAATTCCGGCTTTAACTTGGTCAGCGGTAATCATCCCGCGATTGCCATCCAATAAATTGAAATTCACACCACTGTTAAACGAAGCGCCACCGGCTTCATACAAGTGAATGTGCGACCATTTATCGCAAATAATCTGATCGCCCGGATTGGTATTCAACTTAATCGCCGTTTGATTGGCCATCGTTCCCGAAGGAAAAAACAACGCCGCTTCCTTACCAAACAAATCGGCTACCATTTTTTCAAAGGCATTTACTGTTGGATCCTGTTTGAAAACGTCATCGCCTACTTTGGCGTTGAACATGGCTTGCAACATTTCCGGACTTGGCTTGGTTACTGTATCACTGATTAAATTAATTTCCATATTCTGTAGAGATAGCTTACTTTTGCGATACAAAACTACATTATTTATGACAAATACCGAACAAATTAAAGGTATTGTAGAACGCCTTGGTGCGTTGAGGAGGTATCTTTGACATTGATGCCAAGCTTATAGAAATTACCAACGAAGAAGAAAAAACCTTCGCGCCCGATTTTTGGAATAACGCCAAAGAAGCCGAAGTTATTGTCAAAAACCTCCGTTCCAAAAAGAAATGGGTGGAAGATTTTGAAAAAGGCAATGCTATGGCCGAAGAACTTCAGATTATCTACGAATTTTTCAAAGATGGTGATGCCACAGAAGAAGAACTCGACTCTCAATACGAAATCACCAATGCCCATATCGAAAACCTGGAATTCCGAAACATGCTTTCGGATGAAGGCGACAGTTTGAGTGCCGTGTTGCAAATTACAGCCGGTGCCGGTGGTACCGAAAGTTGTGATTGGGCTTCCATGCTGATGCGTATGTATATGATGTGGGGCGAAAAAGAAGGCTATAAAATCAAAGAATTGAACTTTCAGGAAGGTGAGGTTGCTGGAATCAAAACGGTCACTTTAGAATTTGAAGGCGATTATTCCTTTGGGTATTTAAAAGGCGAAAACGGCGTGCATCGTTTGGTGCGCATCTCCCCTTTTGACAGTAATGCTAAGCGCCACACTTCTTTTGCTTCCGTATATGTGTATCCGTTGGTAGATGACAGTATCGAAATTGATATCAATCCGGCCGATATTGAAATTACTACTTCGCGCTCGAGCGGTGCCGGTGGACAGAACGTAAACAAGGTGGAAACCAAAGTACAGTTGGTTCACAAACCAACCGGAATCCAGATTCAATGTTCGGAAACGCGTTCGCAGCAGGACAACCGACAAAGAGCCATGCAAATGCTTCGGTCACAATTGTACGAAATTGAATTAAAAAAACAACAGGCACAACGCGCCGATATCGAAGCCGGGAAAATGAAAATCGAATGGGGTTCTCAAATTCGGAACTATGTGATGCAGCCTTATAAACTTGTGAAAGACGTGCGTACAGGCTTTGAAACCAGCGATGTGGATAGCGTCATGAATGGCAATATTGATGCTTTTTTGAAAGCCTACCTGATGATGATGGGACAAAGAGAAGAATAGTTTAACAATCGTTTTTAGGAAATTAGAATTCATTTCCCTTTATTTGAAACTTATTCCAAATCAAACCAACTATGAACTCATTCACCATTCAGGAAATTAACGACGTATTATGTGGCGAAATTGTAGGCTGTATTTCCAAAAAAATTACGGCTCCCGAACAATTAGAAACCGCAACCGAAACTGAAATTTCTTTTATTGGGAATAAAAAATATGAAAAATTTTGGGAAGGTTCTAAGGCTTGTGTAGCAGTTGTCAATCAAGACATTGCGATAGAGCCCGGAGAAAATCGCGCGTTTATCAAAGTGAAAAATGCCGATTTGGCGATGTCGCAGGTCTTAAATTTATTTGCTCCCAGCACTCCTGTTTTTAAAGTTGACATTCACCCAACAGCGGTAATTGATGATACTGTTTCCATTGGAAATGGCGTTAAAATTGGTGCTGGATGTTACATTGGTCCGAATGTGGTTCTGGCCGAAAACGTTACTATTTACCCTAATGTTACTATTCTTGACGAATGTTCTATTGGGAAAAACACTACCATTTGGTCTGGAACGGTAATCCGCGAACGTTGTCATGTGGGTGCCTATTGCATTTTGCATCCGAATTGTACTATCGGTGCGGATGGTTTTGGTTTCCGCCCTTGTCCGGAAAAAGGTTTAGTCAAAATTCCACAAATCGGAAATGTCATCATTGGAAATGGTGTCGAAATTGGGGCTAACTCTTGTGTTGACCGAGGTAAATTCAGCTCGACTATACTTGGTGATGGCTGTAAAATTGATAACTTAGTTCAAATCGGACATAATTCTAAGCTTGGAAAATTCTGTATTATGGCAGGAAATTCAGGTTTGGCTGGTTCAGTAACCTTAGGAAACGGAGTCATTATTGGTGGAAGCGCTTCTATAAAAGACCATACTACTATTGGCGATGGCGCTATAGTTGGCGCAGGTTCCGGAGTAGCCGGTGATATTGAAGCAGGAAAAACGGTATTAGGTTATCCGGCGATTGATGCTCGTGATGCCTTGAAACAATGGGCCATTTTAAAAAGATTAGTAAGAGATTCTAATAAATAGTTTTTTATTCCATAAAAGACACTATATTTGCACCGAGGATTCCGAAAGGAAGTTACACCTCACCGCAATAGTCGATCGCTCCAGATCGACTTTTGTATTTTATATACCTAAGCAAAAGCCCAAAGCAGTTAACTGTTTTGGGCTTTTGAATTAAAAAAGTATTGAAAATTATAAAACTTCTTTTAAGAAATTCAGCATGGCTTGCCAGGAGCGTTTGTCTGCCTTTTCGTTATAGGCTGCTCCTTTTGAATTATCCGTTCCGGCATTTTTATCGGTAAAGGAATGTACTGCATTGGCATAATATACAATTTGCCAATCGGCTTCCGCTTTGCGCATTTCATTTTGAAAAGCCTCAATTTCAGCTTGTGATTCATAAGGATCATCCGCACCGTGAAGTACTAATACTTTGGAAGTGATCTTAAGAATATCTCTGTTTTCATCTCTTCCCAAGCCGCCGTGAAACGATACAATTCCTTTTACTTTCATATTGGTTCTGGCTGCTTCAATAGCTCCGGTTCCACCAAAACAATAACCCAAGACAACAATGTCATCCGGATTAGCTCCTTGTTTTATTAATTCAGCTAACGCTAATTTAATTCGGGTTTGATATTCCTTAATGTTTTTTTTGTAATAGCCTGCTTTTGCTCCGGCTTCATTAAAATTGGTTGGACGCTGGTCTTTGCCATAAATATCGGCTACAAAAGTTGTATACCCCAAAGCAGCTAAGCGATTGGCCGTATCTTTAGCATGATCATCAATTCCCATCCAGGCTGGCAGAATTAATACACCTGCTTTGCTCTTCAAAGGTTTGACGGGTTTAACACTGATGCCTATTAGAGTTTGGCCACTGTCACTATATTCGACAGTTTTGGATTGTGAAAAAACAGCTCCGGCACTTTGTATCATTAGAACAAGCATTAGAAATTTGGTTTTCATAAGTAATAAAGTTTTAGCTTATAAATTTAAGAAATAGGATGCAAAACAATTGTTAATTGTGCCTTAAAAATAAATTAGATGCCAATTTCCACCTGAAAGCGAAGGTACCAGTTGTTTTTGGTTTCACCTGTATCGAAGGTTAACTTGTCAAAGGTCAATTCGCTTTGCAATTTAAAAGTATGTTCCCAAAGATATTTGGTCACTCCCAAACTGTATTCGTTTGTATCAGGAGTCAGTGCTTTGATATCGTCCCCGGCTTTTTGTGTAGAAAACCTTCCGATTACTTCATAATTAGATCGCAATAAATAACTTAACTGATAATCAAATCCGCTACCAACATAGGCATAATTAATTTCGGCAGCATTTACTGGATTGACAGTGATGGCAGTATCGGTAGTGGTTCTCGACATATAACTGGCCATGGCAGCCCAACCTCGGTACTTAAACATAGCATCCAATAATACCGATTTCATCGTTCTTGTTTCAAATAAATCAATGCCGGTTTCTCCCATAGCTCTTCTGGCATGGTTATTCTGTTGAAAGGCTCCGGAAAGCATCAGTTTTGGTTTTTTTTCCCGTTGAATATCCCCTTCAAAATACGTTCCGTCTTTGGTAAAAGCACCAAAAGGCAACACTTCAATTTTCCCGGTAACGGCCACACCATCATCTGCTTTACCGGTTTGATTTCTACCTTCACCACCGGACAAAGCCGCTTTGAAATTATACGAGAATTTATTCTCAAACTCATTAAAATTATGAATCTGGAAACCAAAATCTCGGTCAATGGTGAACTTGGTATTGTTGATAGAACGGTCTGTCAGTTGTAGTGCTCCGGAGGAATTTACGGTTTGTCTGTTGCCCGGCAGTTTGGTTTGTCCGAAACTCAGACTCCAATGTTTATTAGGTTTATAATACACAACCGCATCTCGAATTACATTTAGATTTTGACCATCTTTAGTTACGCCAACATCGCCGGGAGCAAATGATAATTGCAGGGCAAATTGAAATTTTGGATTCATTACAAAACCGTCAAAACGCAAACGCAAACGACGCACTTGCCCGTCATAGCCGCCATTTTCATCTTCATTCTTGATATAAGTAACCCTGTTTTGAATTCGGAAGCGAATGTTCAGTTGAAACAAACTATCCGGAGTTGTAATACCAATACCTTTTTTGAAACTATAATAAGGCAGTGTTGATAGTTTTATATCGTTACTCTTGGTGGTTTGAATAATCTGGGAATACAGAGAAACCGAGAATAGCAATAGTAATAGTTGCAGAGTTTTTTTCATATTGTAGTGTTGTATGAAGTAGTTGATGTTGTTTTAACAATAAATTGATGTTTAGCAAATGATTTTTTAACAAATAAAAATAGCTTATAAAAAAAGCCAACAGTACCGTTGGCTTTTCAATATGTAAAAAGTTTATAAAAATAATCTAAGGAAATAATAGACTAAGGCTGCCAAAACAGCTGATACCGGTATGGTCAAAATCCAAGCCCATAATAATTTAACTGTCACTCCCCAGCGCACAGCTGAAACCCTTTTGGTAACGCCTACTCCGATGATAGATCCTGTAATAGTATGCGTTGTTGATACGGGAATTTTAAAATGCTCTGTAGTAAACAAAGTCAAAGCTCCGGCTGATTCAGCAACTACGCCTTCAAAAGCGGTTACTTTTGTAATTTTAGACCCCATGGTTTTAACAATTTTCCAACCACCACTTAATGTTCCTAAAGCAATTACGGTATAACACGTCAGCGGAATCCAGCCCGGCATATTGGACTTAATTCCTTTATCTTCATCGGGCAAAATCACATTAAGATCCAGCCAGCCTGCCGACATGTCAAAATGAGGATGTGTTTTCAAAAACACCGCTACCGCAGCTGCAATGATACCCATTACTTTTTGTGAATCATTTCCACCGTGGCCTAAACTGAAAGCGGCTGAGGATAATAACTGCATTCGTTTCAAAACTTTCTCTGCTTTGGCTGTTGAAAAAGTACTGAAGAAAAGATTGAAAATAGCTAAACTGTAAAAGATAACCGCTACCAAAAACCATTTGATATTAGACGGCTCAAACAGTACACTCCATAAATGACTATCAAATCTTGGTTTTTTTATATCATCATAGCCTACCATTACAGAAGACATAAACCAGAAAACCAATCCCATTAATACTACGGTTAAGATTTTAGGATAGACATTCTTTTTGGAAGAATACATTAACCATAAAGAGATAAAATACGAGATAATCATTCCTAATAAAGGAGCGAAAACAATAAACAAAATGATGATAAAAACTCCGGAAGGCAATAACTCCCCTTCTTTGGCCGCTTTGTACCAGTTAACGATTTTAAAACCAAAATGCTCCGGATCGGTCACACCACGGAAACCGTGTGCAATAGCAGCTCCGGCAAAACCTCCGATAAGTGTGTGTGAGGATGATGATGGAATTCCTTTCCACCAAGTGAATAAATTCCAAATGATAGCTGCAATGATTCCGGCTAAAATAACCACCAAGTCAATACTCGCGGTATTGGCCGTTTTTGCCACCGTATCGGCAACTCCAAATCCAAAAACCCAATAGGCTAAGAAGTTAAAGAAAGCCGCCCAAAGCACCGCCTGAAATGGTGTTAGTACCTTAGTGGCAACAATAGTGGCAATGGAATTGGCCGCATCATGGAAACCGTTGATATAATCAAATATCAGGGCGAGTACTATAATTACAATTAGTAATGTCATAATTTCCTAATTGGTTATAATTTATGAGTGTTTAACAGAAATTTGTTCCATTACGTTAGAAACGCTTTTGCATTTATCCGAAGCCATTTCCAAGGCGGACAATACTTCTTTGTATTTGATAATGTTTTTAGCATCGGTTTCGTTTTCAAAGATATCGGCTACGGCTTTATCAAATACTGAATCCGCTTTGCTTTCCAGTTTGTTGATTTTTTTACAAGTATCTTTAATTGCTTTCGGATTCTTTAAATCTTTTAATTCTTTGATTCCAACTCCGATTAGCTGACAGGCTTCTAAGTTAATTTCCGTTAATTTTCGGATGGATTTAGTGATTTTTTCAATTTGGTACAAACGCATTCTACTAGCGGCACCGTGCATGTTATCAGCCACGTTATCAATCGCTTTGATTAACGAGTGAATGTCTTCACGGTCAAACGGCGTGATAAAATTGCGGCTTAATTCTAAGTGGGTTTTATGAGTAATCTCTTCTATAGTAGCTTCAAGTTCTTCTACTTTTCGGTAATATTCTTCTCTTTCAGATTTTGGAGCGTTTACCGCTTCGTGCAATGTTTCAGCTAATAGAATTAAATTAGCAGAGGCTTGTTCAAATAAAGGAAAGAATTTTTTATCCTTCGGAACTAAAAATTGGAAAATACTGTTTAAAGTCATTTTGTTTATTTTTTGATGCCGCAAAGGTATTTATCTTATGTTAACTCAATATTAACATATGAATTTAAAACCTTTGGAGAGTTTACAATTTCTTAACATTGATTCTTCCGAAAACAGTTTCAGATTCTTTGAAAACGTTTTCGTATTTTAGCACGCAATCCAAACAACACAAATATAACATACTATTTACAGCCATGGACATCAACTTCAATAAAAACGAAGATCATAACAAACTTTTATTAACCGAATTAAAGCAACACTTTGCCAAAGTAAAAGTAGGTGGCGGTACCAAACGCATCGAAAAACTCCACGCCGAAGGCAAAATGACCGCTCGCGAACGCATTGATTATTTATTAGATGCCAAAGCCAAAAGCATCGAAATTGGCGCCTTTGTTGGCGATGGTATGTATGCCGAACACGGTGGCTGTCCATCGGGTGGCGTTGTGGTGAAAATGGGATATATCAAAGGAAAACAATGCATCGTCGTAGCCAATGATGCTACCGTAAAAGCTGGTGCCTGGTTTCCAATCACAGCCAAAAAGAATCTTCGCGCTCAGGAAATCGCCATTGAAAACCGCTTACCTATTATATATCTTGTCGATTCTGCCGGAGTTTATTTACCAATGCAGGACGAGATTTTCCCCGATAAAGAACATTTTGGTCGTATCTTCAGAAACAACGCCGTCATGAGCAGTATGGGCATTACGCAAATTGCCGCCGTAATGGGCAGTTGTGTAGCGGGTGGCGCTTATCTTCCGATTATGAGTGACGAAGCGATGATAGTGGATAAAACCGGAAGTATTTTCCTGGCCGGAAGCTATTTGGTAAAAGCGGCCATTGGTGAAAACATTGATAATGAAACCCTGGGCGGAGCTACCACCCACTGCGAAATCTCAGGCGTTACGGATTATAAAGCCAAAGACGATAAAGACGCTTTAGATAGAATTAAAAGTATCGTCGGGAAAATTGGTGATTATGAGAAAGCCGGTTTCAACAGAGAAACTCCTCAAAAGCCAGCCGAGAAAGAAGAAGATATTTATGGTATTATTCCAAAATCAAGAAGCGACCAATACGACATGATGGAAATCATCAAACGCTTAGTCGATAATTCTGAAATGGACATGTACAAACCCGATTACGGAAAATCTATCATTACCTGCTACGCCCGCATTGACGGTTGGGCCGTGGGAATCGTGGCCAATCAACGTACCGTTTCCAAAACCAAGAAAGGGGAAATTCAGTTTGGCGGTGTGATTTATTCCGATTCTGCCGATAAAGCAACCCGTTTTATTGCCAATTGTAATCAAAAGAAAATTCCGTTAGTATTTATACAAGACGTTACCGGATTCATGGTAGGAAGTAAATCAGAACACGGTGGTATTATTAAAGACGGAGCCAAAATGGTGAATGCGGTTTCCAATTCGGTGGTGCCAAAATTTACCGTGATTGTTGGGAATTCCTATGGTGCCGGAAACTACGCCATGTGTGGCAAAGCCTATGATCCTCGATTAATCTTTGCCTGGCCAAGTGCGGAACTCGCTGTGATGGGTGGCACGCAAGCCGCCAAAGTATTGGCACAAATAGAAGCTGCCTCGTTAAAATCTAAAGGTGAAGTGGTAGATGAAAAAACCGAACTGGAATTATTCGACAAAATCAAAGCCCGTTACGACGCTCAGGTTTCTCCATACTATGCCGCAGCCCGATTATGGACTGATGCCATCATCGACCCGTTAGAAACCCGAACATGGTTGTCTATGGGAATTGAAGCGGCGAACCACGCTCCTATCGAAAAGAAATTTAATTTGGGGGTGATTCAGGTATGATGAACAGTAATAATGTCTTAAGGCAAGTTACCGATATTCAGATGCAATGCGAGAGAATCATTGCTTCCAAAGATGTGCTTGGTCAGTATCAGGATTTGGAAAAATATTCAAAAGAAATCAATAATTATTTACTGCTGCATGTAACAGATGAATTCATTGTCAGTCATATTCGTAGCATTCCAAAATTAAATCCAAATAAAACAACAGAAGAATCTATCATGATTAAATTCTTGTTGTTAGTTGCATTGCTGTTAACTGCCGGGGCTTTGAGCTCTCATATTCATTCCAGACAAAAAAGCGAGGAATTGAAAAGTCAAATCCACGAAATGAAAAACAAATATGCATCGCTTGAATTTTTATTAAAAAATTATTTCTGATATGAACAAAATCCTACTGCTTTGTTTCATCCTATTGGGTTCGAGCTCCATCCTCTCTGCCCAAGAAACCTTTACCCGAAAAGATTCGTTGCAAGGCGGATTGCGTCCTGAACGCACCAGTTTTGATGTATTGCGTTATGATTTGAATATTAAAATTAATCCTGAAGAAAGATCAATTGTAGGATATAACGACATCCGATTCAAGGTTATTGAAAACACAAAAGCAATACAATTGGATTTGTTTAAAAATATGAAAATTGACAGTATTGTTTATAACAAAAAAAAGGTCGTAAGTGTATTAGAATATAACGCCGTTTTTATTTATTTCCAAAAACCGTTACAAAAGGATATGCCTGAGCAAACAATTAGAGTTTATTATTCAGGAAATCCCATCATTGCCAAAAATGCACCATGGGACGGTGGTTTTGTATTTACCAAAGACCCACAGGGAAAACCTTGGATTAGTGTGGCCTGTCAAGGTACCGGAGCCAGTTTGTGGTATCCGGTAAAAGATTCCCAAAGCGATGAACCTGATTATGGCGCCACCATTAAAGTAGCAGTTCCTAATGATGTAATGGCTGTTGCCAATGGCAGGCTAACCGGTAGTGAGGATTTAAAAAATGGCTATACCCGTTGGGATTGGGAAGTAAAAAATCCAATCAACAATTATGACATTAATGTTACTATTGCCGACTTTGCGCACATTCATGACAACTACAAAGGCTTGGATTTAGATTACTATGTGTTACGCGAAAATGAAGCAAAAGCGCGAGCTCAATTTGAAGAAGTAAAACCCATGCTGGATTGTTTTCAAAGCAAATTCGGAAACTATCCTTTCCCTGAAGATGGCTATAAGCTGGTGGAAACTCCCTTTTTAGGGATGGAACATCAAAGCGCTGTGTCGTATGGCAATCATTATATGAAAGGTTATCTCGGCAAGGATTTATCCGGTACGGGCATCGGGAAATTGTTTGATTATGTTATCATTCATGAAAGCGGTCACGAATGGTTTGGCAACAGCATTACATCAAAAGATATCGCCGATATGTGGATACACGAAGGATTTACAATGTACAGCGAAGTGGTTTATGCCGAATGCCAATATGGATACGACAAAGCACAAACCTATATCAACGGAATGAAACGCAATGTCTATAACGACAAACCTATCATTGCCCCTTATGGCGTTAACAAAGAAGGTTCGACGGATATGTACTATAAAGGTGCTTTAATGCTCAATACAATTCGGCACATCATCAACGATGAAGCCAAATGGTGGAAAATCATTTTAAAATATTCTGAAACTTATCGCCATCAAATCATAGACACCGAAACGGTTGTCCAATTTTTCAATACCGAAACCGGTATGGATTTAACTTCGGTTTTCAATCAGTACCTGAGATATACAGCCATTCCAAAATTAGAATATCGAATCACCAAAAAGAAATTGGAATACCGATGGATTGCCCAAGCCGACCATTTCAACATGCCTGTTGATATCAAAATCAAAGGTGAGAAAATCAGACTACAACCTACCACCGATTGGAAAACATCTAAATTTAAAATCAAAAACATTACTGAAGTCGAAGTTTTGACTACTGATTTCTTTATTAATGTTGATTAAACAGTGAATATATTTTGTTAAAACAAATTCATACTTAATTAAAAATTAGTAACTTAGACTAAATTTTAAACTTTATTAGTATGGATACTTCAGTAAAAGGTTTGAACAAATGGGCAAATGCTCACACAAATTATTGGTTAGACGGGCTTCGTATTGCTCTTGGCGTTTTCTTCATTTACAAAGGCGCGCATTTTATTACCAACAATCGAGATTTTGAAGATTTAATTTCGCCCGTCAGTAACTTTATGGGAGGAATGCTAACGTTTCATTACATAGCAGCGGCACACATCATGGGAGGCATTATGATTATTTTCGGACTGCTGACCCGTTGGGCTATTATTGCTCAACTTCCTATTTTATTGGGTGCCATCCTGATTAATTTCTTTGGCGAAATGCATGTAGGAAATTTAGTTTTAGCGACTGTAATATTTGGAATCAGTTTATTTTATTCCTTCTACGGTGGTGGAAAACATTCAGCCGATTACTATTTCAAAATGGAAAAATAAAGTTGCATGATCCCAAACGCAACAAAAAAAACGCACTAAGGTTTATATTTTAGTGCGTTTTTGATTAGGTTAAACTTTCTTTCCTCAAAATCTTTCCGGTGGTAGTTTCTTTGAATTTCGGAACAAAGAGTATCTCTTTTGGTTTTTCGTATTTGTCTAAGTCTTCATAAAGAGTATCCTCAAAACTTTGCTTATTGCCTTCAATAACTAAGATTACCTTTTCGCCTAATTCGGCATCCGGTTTGGAAGCAATAAAAAAGCGTTGTTGTATTTTATTGGCCAACTTATGCTCTATCTGTTCCGGAATTAATTTGATACCACCACTATTGATGACATTATCCATCCTTCCCAGGAATATAAACTGATTTTCATTAACCAATTCTACTATATCATTAGTCACAATCACATCATCAGAAATTCTTGGCGCATGGATCACCAAACAGTTACGGTCATCATACGAAATGGTGACATCGGGTAAAACCGTAAAGGCTTTCTCTCCCAGTTTTCTGGCGGCAATATGGGTGATGGTTTCGGTCATACCATAAGTTTCATAGACTTGAGTGGGCAGTTTTAGTAATTGTTTTTCCAATGCTTTACTGACAGCAGCACCACCCACAATCATTTTCTTTACTTTTTTTAATTCGGGTAATGAATTCTGCGCTTGCAAAGGCACCATAGCTACAAAATCAAACTCAAGTTCATTACTCCGTAACGGATGCGAACTTGGTGCTACAAACTCTAAATCAAAACCCAGAATCATGGCGCGAACCAGCATCATTTTTCCCGCTACGTATTTCACAGGCAAACAATGAAGTGCTTTATTCCCCGGTTGTAAATCAAAGAAATCGCCGGTAGCCAAAGCGGAATGCACCATAGCTTGTTTGCTGACAGTTATCGTTTTGGGGGCTCCGGTGGTTCCCGATGTTTGCATTTCGATAAAATCTTTACTATCAAACCAGTCCAAAAGAAAATCGCCAACGGGTTTTTCAAATTCTTCGCCTTCTTTAATAAAGCTGTATGCCACACGACACAAATCTTCTCTATTGAGATGAAAGCCATTCAATTTGAACTGATTGTGTACGTTTTCGTAAGTTGGACTATTCATGATTTTCAACGTTTTGAGTGGATTCGATTGGATGAATTACAATGGTTCCGGTTAGTTTTTCTTTCCAATTGGCCCAGTTGTATTTTTTACTAAAGATAAATAATAGTATTGGAAAAATAATAAGAACCGGTGCCAAAATTTCAAAACCAACCGATGGTGTTGAGTTGTCTTTAAAAATAGAATTCGTTTGAAAAGCCGACCAATCGGAAGTAATTAACAACGCTCCTACCAAGTTATTAGCGGCGTGAAAACCAAGTGACAACTCCATTCCTTCATCCATAAGTGTGATGATTCCGAGAAAAAAACCAGTACCTATGTAATAGACTAAAATGATATATCCCATTTTTTCCACTTCGGGATTAGCAATGTGCATGGTTCCGAAAATAAGAGAAGTCATTACTAAAGGAAACCAACGATTCTTCGCTAAAAGCGCAAAGCCCTGCATCAAATACCCTCTGAAAACATATTCCTCGGTACTGGTTTGAATGGGAATCATCAAAATGCCAATTATCGCTAAAATCAGAAAAGGTATTGGTTTAAAATTATAAATGAAATCCTGTGGGCTCTGATAATACATGACTAAAGTAGAACCTGCCGTAAATATTCCCCATAAGGAAAAAGAGAAAAAGATCCTGCCCCAATCGACTTTTGCTCTCGAGGTGGTTAGAGATAGGAATGTTTGTTTGTGAAAATATTTTACGACCAAAATTATAGCGGCAAAACCAAATACAAAGGATAATAAAATAAAAAACAACGTAAGGTTTGGTGACAAAAAAGTCATTACCTCACTATCTTTAGTTGGAAATGTCTTTCCTGTTGTGAATGACTTAAAGGCGATTGCGATTAATAATGGCACTTGGCCAATTGTGGAAGCTAAAATAATTAAGGCAGAACCTATTAGGTATTTCCAAAATTTATTTTCGGGCAAGAACCCATTTTCTATGAACATAAGGATGCAATTTTGTTTTGTCTAAATTAACTTTTTTCTATTAATATCAATTACTTTGCAGAAAAAAAGATGTTGCAAGTCCTTCATAATCCAAGATGCGGAAAGTCGAGAAACTGTTTGGCTTTCCTAAACGATTCCGATAAGGAATTTGAAATTATCAACTACTTAGAAAACCCACTTTCGGTAGCAGAATTAAAAGTCCTGATTAAAAAACTCAATATCAAACCGATAGCATTGGTTAGGCAAAAAGAAGCCGTTTGGATTGAAAACTATAAAGGGAAAACGTTATCCGATGAAGCAGTTATAACTGCATTAGCCAAACATCCCATTCTTATGGAAAGACCTATTGTCATTGATGGTGATAAGGCAATTATTGGCAGAGAAATTGACAAATTAGAAGGTTTCATTTAACCTGAACATTCGTTATTTAACAAAGATTTGTGAAATCGGGCTTAAACCAAAACGTATTTTTGCAGTTCTAAGCTAGAAAAATACAGATGAAAAAGTTTCAGATTCTCTCTTTCCTATTGTTATTATGCAGTGCATTCACAGCCTTTTCGCAACAAAAACAAGAACGCCCCAAAATTACCATTACCGGGAAAGTAATCGAAAAAACCAGCCAGCTTCCTTTGGAGTATGCTACGATTACTTTAAAAAACAGCAAAAACCCAAAACTTATTTTTGGTGGCATTACCGATAATAAAGGAGATTACTCTGTTGAAATCACACCCGGCACCTACGATATAACGTTAGAATTTATTTCGTTTAAACCTACTGTTATCAAACAAAAACAATTGACTGAAACTAGTAGTTTGGGAACAATTGGTTTAGAAGAAGACGCTACACAATTAAATGAAGTGGTGGTTCGTGCCGAAAAAACTACCGTAGAAATTAAACTCGATAAAAAAGTATACAACGTAGGCCAAGACATGATTGTAAAAGGCGGAACTGCCAGTGATGTGTTGGATAATGTCCCTTCGGTAACGGTTGATCCTGATGGTAATGTAGCATTACGCGGTAATGACAACGTAAAAATTCTTATCGACGGAAGACCATCGAATGCCATTAATATTGCCGACGCCCTGAAAACCATTTCGGCAGATGCTTTAGACAAAATTGAAGTAATCACCAATCCATCAGCTCGTTATGATGCGGAAGGCGGCGGCGGAATCATTAACATTGTATTGAAAAAAGGAAAAAATCAAGGAATCAACGGAACTATAATTGGAACGGTCGGTAATCCCAGAAATTACGGATTGGTATCCAATATCAATTTCAAAAGCGAAAACTTTAATCTGTTTTCTTCCATAGGATATAATGACAGTAAATCGCCGGGGAAATCGTTGACAGATACTGATTATCTGAAT
This sequence comes from Flavobacterium sp., assembly GCF_036741995.1. GTDB lineage: Bacteria > Bacteroidota > Bacteroidia > Flavobacteriales > Flavobacteriaceae > Flavobacterium. The sequence continues at coordinate 18,196 of NZ_DAINRG010000042.1, forward strand.
CCGGACGGGACGATTCAAAAAACCATTAACGAAAGAAGTACCAGAGAAAGAGGCCGAAAAGGATTCAACTACACCGTTGGTTTGGATTGGTATTTAGACAAAACTTGGACTTGGACCAACTCTTTCAACTATAGAAAAAATGACGGTTCCAATCCCGATAATGTGTTTTTGTATAATTATGAACCTAATAACACTTATGTTCGCAACCGTTACAACGACCAATTCACCAACACCAGAGACTTGGAATACGCTTTCAATTTTACCAAGAAATTCAAAAAAGAAGGGCACAAATTAACCTTTGACGGGTCGTTTTCGAATGATTTAGACAATGATGCTTCTATGATAACCGATTTTGTTCTTGGAGAAGAAAATTTGGCAACCAAAGAATCAACCATAAATTATCAAACCCAAAAAAGAAATTTATTCCAATCAGATTATGTGTTACCATTAGGCAAAAACAGTCAGTTTGAAGCCGGTTACAAAGGGGATTTCAACGAATTAGTTACGGATTACCGAGTGGGAGATGTTGATAATAATGGGAATTATACGCCAAACTTAAACTATACCAACAAGCTCGATTACAAAGAAAGAATCAATGCCTTGTATACTCAGTTTGGTTCCAAAATCAATAAGTTTTCCTATTTGCTCGGTTTGCGATATGAGGATTCCAATATTGATATCAATCTGTTGACCACCAATGATTTTAATAATAAAAAATACCATAACTTTTTCCCGAGCGCTTTCTTGACTTACCAATTGAAAGAGCAAAGCACCATTTCGTTAAATTACAGCCGAAGAATCTCCAGACCGCGTTCCAGATTCATCAACCCGTTTTCGAATTATTCAAGCAACGTGAATATCTTTCAGGGAAATCCGGACATTAATCCGTCCTTAACCGATGCTTTTGATATCGGGTATATGAACAAATGGAACAAAGTTACGTTCAGTACTTCGATGTATTACAATACGACAAAAGACGTTTTCCAATTCATCAAAAGACCAAACGGAGAATACGTTACGACTATAGTTGACGGGGAAACGGTTGTGACTCCGGTTATTCTATCCACACCAATCAACTTGGCCAAAGAACAGCGCTTCGGATTTGAATTCAATGTGAATTATACGCCATACAAATGGTGGAAACTGAATGGAAATTTCAACTTCTTCCAAAGTAAAACCACCGGAAATTATTCTTATACCATAGAAAATACAGGCGAAGTTGTCCATGAAGATTTTAATAAAACTGCCGCCAGTTGGTTCACCCGAGTATCTTCCAAAATAACACTGCCTTATAAAATTGATTGGCAAACCAATGCCACTTACAACGCGCCACAAAACAATGCACAAGGGAGAAGTTTGGGAACTTATGGTGTGAATTTGGCCTTTAGTAAAGATGTATTAAAAGACAAAGCCACCGTTGCTCTAAATGTAAATGATTTGTTTAATTCCAGAAAAAGAATCAGCGAAACCAGCTTGGAAACACTGAATTCATACAGTGAACAACAATGGAGACAACGTCAAATCAATCTTTCTTTCACCTACCGATTCAACAATGTAAAAACGGATAAGGACAAAGACAAAAAACCAAAAGGAAACCAAGACAACAATGATAACGGCGATTTCCCAGGCTAATCAACATAAAAAAAGTCCCGCTATTGCGGGACTTTTTTGTAAACAAATAGTTTAAAACTATGCTGTTTGCTCGGCTTCTCTTTTAGCTTTTCTTTCTTGTAATAATTCTTTAGTACCGCCATAAATCCAATAAGGAACGATGAAAGTGATTAAGAACATCATCAACCAAAAACCAATGGTTAAAATGGTTAAGAACGCTAAGAAACCTAAATACTGTGAAAATTCAAACATGTTTTCCGGAATTTTTTGAATTATACGCAAATGTAAGCGGAATATTTAAGCTATCCAAAAAACAAAATCAATTTTTATTAAATAGTTTTTATCACTAATTTTGCAATGCTTTTTAGGAGCTGTTTCCCGCTTTCCGCGCTACATGGTAGCCAGCTAGAATCGGGGCTAAATTCAAAACCATAAACAACAAACCATAAACAAATAATACACAATGGAATACAGAATAGAAAAAGATACCATGGGCGAAGTAAAAGTGCCTGCCGATAAGTACTGGGGAGCCCAAACGGAGCGTTCGAGAAATAATTTTAAAATCGGTCCTTCGGCATCCATGCCCAAAGAAATCGTAGAAGGATTTGCTTACCTAAAAAAAGCCGCCGCATACGCTAATTGTGATTTAGGCGTTCTTTCCACCGAAAAACGTGATGCTATTGCAGCCGTTTGCGATGAAATCCTTGCCGGGAAATTAGTGGATGAGTTTCCATTGGTCATTTGGCAAACCGGTTCGGGTACCCAAAGCAACATGAACGTAAACGAAGTAATTGCCAATCGGGCTCAGGTACTTGCCGGGTTTAAAATTGGCGAAGGCGAAGCTGTAGTAAAAGCCAATGATGATGTTAACAAATCACAATCGTCTAATGATACGTTCCCAACAGGAATGCACATTGCCTGTTACAAAGCCGCTGTAGAAATTACTATTCCCGGAGTGGAAAAACTTCGTGATACTTTAGCAGCAAAATCAAAAGAGTACATGACCGTAGTTAAAATAGGAAGAACCCATTTGATGGATGCTACTCCTTTAACCTTAGGACAAGAACTTTCAGGTTATGTGGCTCAATTGAATTACGGCATTAAAGCGTTGAAAAACACCTTAGCCCATCTTTCAGAAGTTGCGCTTGGTGGTACAGCTGTCGGAACTGGCTTAAACACTCCGGCGGGTTATGATGTAAAAGTGGCTGAATATATTGCTAAGTTTACCGGACATCCTTTTGTAACGGCTCCTAACAAATTTGAAGCTTTAGCTTCGCACGATGCTATAGTAGAAAGTCATGGCGCTTTGAAACAATTAGCCGTTTCTTTAAATAAAATTGCCAACGATATCCGTATGTTAGCTTCAGGACCACGTTCCGGAATCGGCGAAATCTTAATTCCTGAAAACGAACCGGGTTCTTCTATCATGCCGGGTAAAGTTAACCCAACACAATGCGAAGCCTTAACGATGGTTTGTGCTCAGGTTATGGGTAATGATGTGGCTATCGCTGTTGGCGGCATGCAGGGTCATTATGAATTGAATGTTTTCAAACCGGTTATGGCGGCTAACTTTTTACAATCGGCCAGATTAATTGGAGATGCTTGTATTTCATTTGACGAACACTGTGCTCAAGGCATTGAACCAAATCACAAGCGTATTAAAGAATTAGTGGATAATTCGCTGATGCTGGTTACCGCTTTAAATACTAAAATCGGGTACTATAAAGCCGCTGAAATTGCGCAAACCGCTCACAAAAATGGAACTACTCTGAAAGAAGAAGCCGTTCGTTTGGGCTACGTTACTGCTGAAGACTTTGATGCTTGGGTAAAACCAGAAGAAATGGTCGGAAGTTTGAAATAATAGAATAACTAAAAAACCCACTCAATTGAGTGGGTTTTTAGATCTGTCAAAATCAAACAAAAC